>DASZOZ010000039.1:0-196932 GCA_035550515.1 Allostellaceae bacterium | reverse complement strand
AGCGACCACAACAGCCGCGGCATCCCCGTCTCGCTATAGCCGACGCCCCCAGCGCTCCTCGACCACTCGGCACAGATCGACGATCCGCCAGCGCTCGACACCGTCCACCGCCGGGTCGGGGCCGCGCAGCACCAGCGCTTTCAGCAAAGCCCTCTGCCCCTCGCTCAGCTTGGGCGCGCGGCCGGGCAACGGCCGGTTCGACCCGGCGATCCCTTCCGCGTTTAGCGATGGACCCAGTCGCGCAACGTCTGCCGATCCGTCCCCGCCAGGCGCGCCGCGCTCGCACGATCCGTCCCTTCCAACGCGTTGGCAATCGCGATCAGCCGGGCGCTGACCCGCCCGTCATGTTCGCGCCGCACCCGCCTGCGCAACTCGTCCGCCGCAATGTCATCCCGGATCGCCAGAGAAGCCATTGTGGTCCTCCACCTCAGAAGCCACAAAATCTGCTCTTCCCAGAATCACAAAACTCCACCAGCCGCAACAAGCTCCGCGAGACAGCCCCTACTCAGGTCGGTATAAGAATGATCGAGTGCGCCGCGGCCCTCGACATTGCTCCCGACGACCAGCGGCCGCGGAATAGCCTCGATATTGTGCTGCACCACGGCGGGACGGCAAGGTAGAGGAGCCGCCCGCCGCGGTCAGCAGCGCCGGCGCCGCGACCACGGCGAGCGCCGCCCATCGCTCGGCCAGGTCGACCTGTGCCGTGCTGGTCGCGGGCGGCATCGCATCGCGGCGTGCGGACGCCGGTTGATCCCGGCTCGGTGAAGCAGCCCTTGCGAATGCCAGGAATGCCGGTAGCGGAAATTCGCGCGAATGGCGCATGCATCGCCGAACGCTGCGGCGTTCCCCGACACGACCTCGAAACCGCGGCCGGGCGGGTCGGCACCACGCCGCGAATAGTCTCGACCGTGTTGCAAGTCGCGGCCCGCGCGCCGTGCGGATGTGCGGGGTCTCGGCGGGGGAGGATCATCACGTGCGCCTCGTCGAGATTGAGCGCATGATCGTTGCCGTCACGCGCGACCAAACCGCCCGGTTGACCTGGTATAAAGATACCGATGATATACATCTTATAGCATCGGATCTTTGGCGGGCGCGCGCTGGCGGCAGTGTCGGCCCGTTGCCAACCCCAGGAGGGAGACCATGCAGCAACAGCATCCGGTCGGACGGGTCGTTTCCGGAGCAGCCCGCAATCTCAAATTGATCGCTCAGACGCCGGACGTGCGGATCGTCGAATACACGCTTGAGCCGGGGGACAGTCATCCCTGGCACCGCCATTCCCAGGTGACGGACCGGATCTATTGCCTCGAAGGGCTTATCGGTGTCGACAGCCGCGAACCCGAGCGCCAGTTCCTGTTGCAGCCGGGACAAAGCTGCGAGGTCCCGGTCGGCACGGTTCACCACGTGAGCAATCCGGGCGGGGATACCGGCCGATACCTCCTCGTCCAGGCGTTGGGCAAGTATGACTACATCAGGGCCGAGTGACGCCGCCGGCTAAATTGGGCACATAGGTTCTCCAGGAGCGGCGGCCAACGGCAGACCTCGACTGGACGGGACAGGCGGAGGACGCACTATGGCAGCATACGCGGAAACCCCGGGGCACCCTGTAGAAGACCCGGTCAGCAATGCCCTCAAGTGGGTTTTGCTCGTTGTCGCCATCGGCTGCTTTGCGCTCTTTGCCTGGACGACGGTTCTTACCTACGAGCGTGCCGCGCCGCAGCCGGACCGTTTTGCCGCTGCCGGCGGCGGCACGCTGATGACGGCGGACGACATCCTCGCCGGCAAGGCCGGCTTCCAAAAAGCCGACCTGATGGATTACGGCAGCCTCTATGGCATGGGCTCCTATTTCGGGCAGGACTACACCGCTTTCGCCCTCACCGAGCTCGCCAGGCTGACCGAGGGCAACCTCGCCCATGCCCGCTTCGGCAGCGAGTTCGACAGCTTGCCCCCGGAGCGGCAGGCAGCCGTGCGTGACGAGATGCGGCGGCAGCTGCAAACGCTCGATCTGACGCAGCGCGAGGTAGCCGTCCCCCAGGAGCTTGCCGCCGCGATCGGGACGCTTCGCGACCGGATGGGCAAGAACCTGCGCACCGTCGACCTCACAACCGGGTGGACCCCCGCCCTGAGCCTCGATGAGACCGAGGCCGCGCATACCGCCGAGTTCATCATTTACTCCGCCCTCACCACCGTCGCGCGCCGCCCGGACGCCACCTGGTCGTGGACCGAGAACTGGCCTTACGAGCCGGAAGTCGGCAATACCCCGACCACCAACACCTTCATCTGGACCTGGGCCAGCTTCTGCTTCACCTTCCTCGCCTTCGGCGCCGTGCTGTTCATCTACGAGCGCTACCTGAGCGAGCCCGACCAGGCGCCGATGGACCCGGTGCTGGTGATATTCCGCCCGCTCACCGACAGCCAGCGGCGGATCGGCAAGTATTTCCTCTTTGTCGCGGCGGTGTTGCTGCTGCAAGTCCTCGCCGGCACGATCATGGCCCACGCCTATTACGATCGGCGCAGTTTCTACGGCGTCGACCTGGCGACCATCCTGCCGTTCAATTTCCTGCGCGACGTGCACATCCAGTGCCCGATCGTCTGGATCGGCGTCGGCTGGATCGGCGCCGGGCTGTTCCTGGCTCCGGCCATCGCCGGCGGCCGCGAGGCGCGCGGGCAGGGCTTCCTCGTCGATCTGCTGTTCTGGGTGACCGTCGTGATCGTCGTGGGCGCATTGGTGGGCGACTGGCTCGGAATCATGGGCCATATGGATGGCCAGACCTGGTTCTGGTTCGGCAACCAGGGGCTTTCCTATATCCAGCTCGGCCGGGTCTGGCAGATCGGCTTCTTTGCCGGCTTGCTGATCTGGAGCGCCCTGATGTTCCGGGCGCTGTGGCCGACCGGCGAGATGCTGCGTCGGGCCACCCGGCAGTTCTGGTCGGGCCGCATTCGCTTGGAAAACCTGATCTGGGCAGCGACCCTCAACATCGCGGTCCTGTACGTCTTCGGCATGATCCCGCTGACCGGCATCGAGAAGTCGTTCACGATCACCGATTTCTGGCGCTGGTGGGTCGTCCATCTCTGGGTGGAGCAGTCGTTCGAGTTCTTTGCCGCCAGCATGAGCGCCTACCTTTTGATGGCGGTCGGCCTGGTGTCGCGGCAGCTCGCCGAGCGCGCAGTCTACTTCGAGCTGATCCTGATCTTCCTCGGCGGCGTGCTCGGCACCGGGCACCATCTCTACTGGGCCGGCGGCCCCAGCATGTGGGTGCCGCTCGGCAGCATGTTCTCCTTTATCGAGGTGCTGCCGCTGGTTCTGCTCATCATCGAAGCGATCCAGCAGCACCGGCTCATCCGCCGCCAGCAGGCCTTCAACTATCGGCTCGCTTACACCTACATCATCGGCGCGGCGTTCTGGAATTTCGTCGGCGCCGGCGTGTTCGGCGGCGGGACGCTCAACGCGCCGCTGATCAATTACTATGAGCACGGCACGTTTCTGACGCTGAACCACGCGCATACGGCGCTGTTCGGCGCGTTCGGGCTGCTGGCCATCGGGCTTATCTATTTCTGCCTGCGCTACGCGACCGCCGACCGCGTGCCGTTCGGCGAGCGGATCGGCTTGTGGGCCTTCTGGCTCTACAATGGCGGTCTCGTGCTGTGGATCCTGCTCAACTTCTTCCCGATCGGCTGGCCGCAGCTCGCCGCCGTCTACGAGCACGGTCTCGCCTATGCGCGCAGCCTCACCTTCTACGACACGACCTTGTTCTGGCAGTGGATGCGCCTGCCCGGCGACGTCGTGTTCGCCCTGGCGGCGCTGCTGATGGCATGGGATTTCCTCGTCAAGGCGCGGCCGCTGCTGCCGGGCTTCGTGGGGCGCTGGATACCGGGCGGAGGTCCGGCCCACAGTCCCGCAAGCGGCATGGATTGAAGCCCGCCCCTGAACACCGTACGCGCCTTGCCGGCGTCCTTTCCGGGACGGTGATTAGGCGGCGGCGCGACTTCTCTCGCGCCTTCCGGCCTCCGGCTTCGGCGCACTCGGGCGATCTGCGCGGCTCCTGACCCGCCGGTAAAAAATTTTCGATCGCGCAATAGCCACCGGCGATTCGACTCGCCGCATCGAGATATATTTTAAAAATATAACGTGGGGGCGAAATATGGCTACGCCGCAGTCGATCGAGAATTATTGCCATCCTTTCGCCGATGGCGGTTTCAAGCGCATGCTGATCAACGGCGAGTGGGTGGACGCCGAGCGATAGCCGGCGGCGCCACAGCAATGACCGGGGCCATCATCATCGGCGGCGGCGCCAGTGGGGTATTGCTGGCGTGACCCGCTTCAAATTGTCCGCCGCGCCGCGCATGATCTGCCGGCCGACAGCGGGCGAGCCGGTAAACGTTACCTTGTCGACGTCGGGATGGTCCACCAGCGCCGAGCCGGCGATCCTGCCAAACCCGGGGACGCGTTCAGCACGCCGGCCGGGAACCCCGCCTCCAGTGCCAGCTCGCCGATCCGCAGCGCCGTGAGCGGCGTCAGTTCGGCCGGCTTCAGCACGACGGTGCAGCCGCAAGCAAGCGCCGGCGCGATTTTCCACATCCCGATCATCAGCGGGAAATTCCACGGCACGATGGCGGCGACGACCCCAAGCGGTTCGCGCACCGTGTAGGTCAGCGCGTCGGTGCGAGCGGGGATCACCTGGCCGTTGATCTTGCCGGCGAGCCCGGCGTAGTAGATCAGCGTATCGAGCACGGCCGGCAAATCCTGCCGCCGGATCGCGGAGATCGGCTTGCCCGCGTCGAGACTCTCCAGTTCGACAAGTTCGTCCTGATCGCGCTGGATCGGATCGGCCAGCTTCAGGAGCAGCCGGCCGCGCTCGGCCGCGCGCATCCGCCGCCAAGGTCCCTCAAAGGCTTCGCGCGCGGACCGCACCGCGGCGTCGACATCAGCCGCGTCGGCTTCGGCCACCTCGGCGATGACCTGCTCGGTCGCCGGTTGACGGTCGTGAAATACCGTCCCGAAGCAGGTGGCACATGCTTGCCACCGATCACCAGATCATACCGCGAATCGCGTTCGCAAAGTCGTCGTTCAGCTTTGATATATGCATGATACTTCATATCCATGACTGCCATCGCCGGCGCGGCGATGTGCCTTTTGGAAAGATAGGTATCAGAAGCTGGTGTGGGCCGGGCAGCGCCTGCGGGCCCGTTTGCGGCCGCAGCTCGAAAACCTGTCTCAGGAGCTGGAAACCGAGATCAATCAGCTCCTGCCGCACCACCCCTCGGTGATCCGTGTGGATGCGAGCCACGGCTTCGCCGTCTCAAAGCTCCGCGAACTGCTCGCCCATGAGCCCAACATCGGCGTCGACCTGCGTTATGTCAGCAACCAGATGTCGCTGGTGTCGCTCGCGTATGACGGCTGCGAACTCGCAGGGGTGCATCTGCCGCAGGGAGAATTGCGCCAGCGCAGCATCGCGGCGTTCAAAGAATGGCTGATCCCGGCTCAGCACCGGGTCATCGGCTTTGTCACCCGCGAGATGGGGCTGATGGTCAAGCGCGGCAATCCGCTCGGCATCGACGGTGTCGAGCGTCTGCTCGACCCGTCGATCCGCTTCGTCAACCGCGACCCCAACTCGGGCACCCGTCTTTTGCTCGAACAGCTCCTGGCCCAGCACGGCATCGAGCGCGGGCGCATCAATGGCTACGAGCAGGTCGAGTTCACGCATGCCGCGGTCGCCGCTTACGTCGCGAGCGGCATGGCCGACATGACCTTTGGCGTGGAGGCGGCCGCCCGTCAGTTCGACCTCGACTTCATCCGGCTGGTGACGGAGGACTACGTGTTCGTCTGCCGCAAGGCGCTGCTCGACACCGAGCCGATGAAACGCATCCTCGCGGTGATGCAGAGCGCCGAGTTCGACACCGCGATTTCCGCGTTGCCGGGTTACGCCGACAAGGATGCCGGCATCGTCAAGCCTGTCCAGGAGGTGTTCCGTAAGGCGGATACCACTCCTCCTGGCGATCCATGATCAAGCCGCACCCCGAGCGGATTCGCGATAAGATATGTTGCCATGAATAAATAGTGCTTCCGGTGCTCCGAAGGGATAACCAGTCATGCCAATGCGCACGCTCGCCGAGGCCATTTCCCACTATGGCCGTGAGGCTTATCTGCTCACGGTCGCGCAAGACGGCCCGCACACCAGCAATGTGACGATTGAGCTTCGCGACGGCAGCATCGGCTGCAGCGTGGGCAAGTCTGCTGCCAAGAACATAGCACGCCAGCCTCACGTCTCGTTGTTCTGGCCGCCGTCGGAGGCTGGCGGCTATGCCTTGATCGTCAATGGCACGGCAGCGAGCGAGCACCGGCCGACAGGCGTGACGGCGGCGGAAATCACCGTCACGAAATCGGTGTTGCATCGTCCGGGGCCAAAGCCCGCCGATAGCGACGGGCCGTGCGCCTCCGACTGTCGACGCCTGACACGCTGAAGCTCACGACGATGCCGATCGCCGCGCGCATTGGGCGGGAGTGTTTGCCATTCCGATTTCGTCGGCGGCTTCGCCGCCAAGTTCCGGCCGCTGGTCATCACCCAGGAGGTGAAGCTGCTTCAGGCGGCGCCGTGGGGGCCGCATCCCTGACGGGCGCACACCACCGAGCGGGCTCGGGCGCGACAGGGAACCGGCATTACGGGCCGGTTCCCTGTCCTGATAACCGTCCGCCGTCTTGGATTTGCACGCGGGGATTCGCCAGATCGCCGTTGTCGATCAGCACGTCTGCGATTGAAGCCGGCGAGCAGAGCCGTTCATACAAGTCGAAAGCGGGCCGATACCGTAATTCGTAAAGCCGGCGCGCCTCATCCAACCCGCCCAGCCTCGCCGCGTCCCGGGTAATCCCGCGTTGAGCGGCGATCTCTTCGGAGGTATCGACAAAGATCGTCAGGTCCCATCCATCCGTGAGTTCCGGCCGCTGAAGGAATGTCCCGTCGACAAGGAGAATGGGATTTCGAGACGCTTGATGCAGCTCTGGATCGATCGGCCGATCGTTTTCCAGGTCGAACGAGGCCGTGCTGTAATGTCGATTGCCGCTGGGGCCGAGCGGTCCGAGAAGCAGATTCGTTATCGCCGTAAGATCGCGGGCGTCCCAATAATACCCCTCGGCGGAGTGCCGCCCTCGCGCGTAGCGCTCCGCCTTCGGCCGGTGAAAACCATCGATCGAGGTGCGGATGATCTCGCGACCGCTGCGCCCGAGCGCCGCAGCCAGTTCGTCGGAGAGTGTGGTTTTTCCCGAGGCGGTTCGGCCGTCGATGGCGACCCGCGCGGGTTCATCCGGCCGGAACGCGGCAATCCGAGCAGCAAGGCGATCGATGACGTCAGCGCGCGACATGTTCGACCTCGGCCTCAGATAAAGTTGGCGCCGCCGTTGAGCTGCACGGTCTGCCCGGTCATATAGGGATTGCCGATCACCATCAGCACCGCCTGCGCGACCTCCTCGGGCTGGCCCCATGCGGCCCAGGGGATGCGCGCCGCCATCTCGTCGCGGCGGGCGCGCATCATGTCGGTCTCATCGGCGCCCACCGCGAGCGCCTGACCCCTGCGGCCGCGGATCGCGGCGGCGACGGTTTCGGCTGCTTCGGCGCGTTCCCGGTAGTTGACCGCAACGGCAGCGCCCGCCTCGGCGAGCGCCACGGCGATTGCGGTGCCGATACCGCGCGAGGCGCCGGTCACCAGCGCGACCCGATTGTGCAAGTCTCCTAAAATCGGCATTCGATCAAGGCTCCTCCTCAGGCGTCATCCCGGCACCAAGAGCCGTTCGTAGAACCCGCCGAAGGTGCGCTCGCGATCGACGAGATACACCTCCATGATCCAGAACTTGGTCTGGCCGCGCTACTGCAATCCATCGACCTCATAGCGCATGTCGATCACCGCCGTGCCGATTTCTATGCGGCTCGTTAGACGTGGGCGTGGCGGATCTCATCGCGGGCGGTCGCCTCCAGCTCGGCATCAGCCGAGGTTCGCCCAAGCAGGTTATCGGCGGTTGGCGCTACTTCGGCTACCGTCCGGCGGAAGGCGAGACCGATGCCGACATGGGACGCCGGCACGCCGAAGTGTTCTGCCGGCTGCTGGAAGGCAAGGGCTTCGCCGAGCCGAACCGCAACCGATGTTTCCCAACCCACCCGGCCTCTTGCGCCTCGAGCCCTTTTCAGAAGGGCTGCGCGAGAGAGTCTGATGGGGGTCTGGCTCGAACGCGACCGCGGTCTGGGCGGCGCAACGCGGCATGAACCTGCAAGCGTCCACTCTCAAAAACGATGAGAGCGGGGCATCCTTCCACGTCCAGCAGGCGATCCAGATCCAGGCTTTTCGCGATGCCTGGAAGGAAGCCGGCCACGCACGCGAACCGAGGGTCTCGGTGAGCCGCAATATCTTCGCCCTGGTCAACGACCAGGACCGCGCTTTTTGGGGAAACGGCGGTGAAGATCAGGACTCGATCGGCTTCATCGACCCGACAAGGCGCTCGATCTTTGGTCGAAGCTATGCTGCCGAACCGGATGTGTTGATCGAGCAACTCAAGCGGGACGAGGCTGTCGCCGCGGCGGATACACTGCTGCCGACCGTCCCCAACCAGCTCGGCGCGGACTACAATGCGCATGTCATGGAAGCGATCCTGACCCACGTTGCACCCGCGCTTAGTTGGCGCTGAGGCTCCCGGGCAACCGGCGAAATGCGAGTCGCCTCACGCCGTGGATGGAGGCGGCGCGCATACCTGATCATAGGCGTATCGCTCTTTGAGCGAGCCGAAATGCTCGAAGACATCGAGCGCGACCTCGAACGCCGGGCGGGTAATCTCGACATGCGGCGTCCAGCAGCCGAGCTGCTGATAGCTCGCGACGCACCGCGTGAGGACATCGAGGTCGATCGACGGGAAGTATGATTTCTCCGCCCTCGCGATCTCGGCCGCCGGTGTGGCCAGCATATAGGCCCGTGTTTTCGTGTAAGCGCGCATGAACGCCTTGGCGGTGTCGGATTGCAGCCAGTCTCGTCTCGCCGCCAGGCTCGAGAAAGCGACAGGTCCGATCTTCGGGCCGCATTGCGCGACGATGTGGCCGACTCCGTCGGCCTCGAGCTGCTGCGGGAAGGGCCCTTGCTGCTGGACGTATTGCCCTCTGCCGGCCCGGAACGCCTTGTCCATGTCCTCGGCGCCCCCAACGTTGACGACCCTGAGCTTGCCAAAATCGATGCCCGCCTTGTGGCAGGCATACTTGAACATTGCCAGGGGCTGGCCGCCGCCGAAGAGGATCACCTCGGCCCCTTCGAGCTTCTTCCACTCAAAGCCCGGATCGGCAGTCCGGCCCGTGATGAAGAACCCGTCCATCTCGTTGATCTGGGCAAAATGCACGGCCGTGGGCGTCTGGCCCTGGGCCAAAGATGTGAAGGCTTGGCTCGGGGCGGATTGGATGACGTCGGCCCGGCCTTCCTCCAACGCCTTCACCGCGGAGACGCCGGGAGGGGCGACCGTCCAGTCGGCTTCCAGGCCTTCGGCCTTCAGGAACCCGCCGGACATCACCGAGATGAGCGGGGAATAGAAAGCCGAGAACAAGGTGAACTCGATGTTGATGCGCTCCATTCAGGGGCCTCGTTCGTGACGGGATCGATATAGCCTATTGGATATAACGAAACAGGCAAGAATGTAAGCGGCCCGTGCCGGCGCAGGGCCGGCCGGGAAGGAACCCGGGTGTGCGGAGCGCGGAACGGCGTCGCCGCCCGGAAGCGCAGAACACCTGCGAGCGTCGTGCATAACCAGGGCCTCTTGGATATTTGAATATGAAAATCGCTCGTAGTAGGCACACCGACGGCTCATCCGGAGGAAGCGCTCACTTGACCAATATGCTGATCGCGGTCGCGGCGATGTTTTTGCAGCAGACCTGCGGCTCGATCGCACGGGCGTTGCCGGCGGTGCTGGCGCCGTTGATCATCGCCGAGCTGCATGCCGATGCCGCTTGGGTCGGCGTCTATTTCTCGCTGACCGCGGTTGCCGGGCTGATAGGCCAGTTGGGATCGGGCGGCTTTATCATCCGGCACGGCGCTATTCGCATGAGCCAGCTCGCGCTGCTGTTTACCGGCGCCGGGTTGGCGGCGGCGGTCCTCGGCGGTGCCGTCGGCTTCGTGCTGTCGGCCTTGATTGGAAACGGCGTAGCGGCGGTTGCGACCCCGGCCAGTTCCCAGTTGCTGGGGCGCTGGTCCGTCAGGCGCTATGCGCCCTTTGCCTTCTCCATCGCCCAGTGTGCGATCCCGGCAGGCATCCTGCTGACCGGTTATCTTGCTCCCGTGACGGCGCATTCGTTTGGCTGGCGCGGCACGATGCTGGGGAGCGCGGCGCTGTGCTGGGCCGTCGCGCTGATGCTCCAGCCGTTACGCGGCCGGCTCGATACCGAGCCGTCGCCGCGGCATCCGATCCGCCTGTCGGATTTGCGCACCACGATCACCGCGGTGCTGGCGGTCCGCGAGCTGCGCTCTTTGTCGTTCGCCTGCTTTGCGTTCAACGGCACGCAGGCCGTGTTTGTCGCGTATTTCGTCACGTACATGACCGCACAGGGCTATTCGCTGGTCGCGGCTGGATCGCTGTATTCGACCGTCATGGCGGTGGCGTTGCCGGGCCGCATCTTATGGGCCTGGGTCGGCGGCTTCCATGTCCCGCCACACATCGTCCTCGGCGGGTTGGCGGTCGGCATGGCTGTCAGCATCGGGTTGTTTGGCGCGGTTACGCCGCATTGGCCATTGCTGGTGACCGGCGCGGTGGCGATGGTGATCAGCGCCACCGCGATGTCCTGGCACGGCATCACGCTGTCGGAAGCCGCGCGTCTCGCGCCGCCGGGGCAAGTGGGCGCGGTGACCGGCGGGGTGCTGTCATTCGGTCAGATCGGTGCGCTGGCATGCCCCGCGGTCTTTTCGCTGCTGCTCTGGCTGACTGGCGGCTATGGCGCCGGTTGGGTCGCCTGCGCCGTGCCGGCAATTCTGGTCGGCGTCAGCATGCTGCGCCAGGGCAGGCCTGTGCAGCGGCGTAATGTGCTGTGACCCTTCGTCGAGCACGTCAGCGCGGATGCGCGTGACCACCATATCGGGCGTCCGGACGATTTCGAGCCCGGCGGTTCCCGGCCGGCGGCGCGAACGACGCGGTTGATGGCCTTGTGGCCGTCGATCGCGGGCGCATGCCCGCGGTCGGCAACGGCGACTGCCGAACGTTCCCCGGCGCCCGGACGAATGCTCGTGTCGATTACGGTCGCCTTCATCTCGGCGTGCGTGTAAGCGCGCTGCCCTTGTGGGCGGCGATGTGGTCGGTCTTGTCGCTCTTGATCTCGTATTGGGGATCGTCCGCCGAGGCGTGGTGGATGTGCCCCTTGTAATCGAAGTCGCTGGTGTGGATCGCGATCACGACCCCGGACACCCGGCCCGCCTCGGAGTTCCAGCTTACGTGATCGCCGATTGCAAACCTCCTGGTCATCCGCCGAACCCCTCCTTTTTGTTATGACGGGACCGCAAGCGTCTGCGGCGCGGCTTGCCGGATGCGCGTCAGGAGCCAGGTGCGCTGGCGCTCGTTCCGGCGCTCGACCGTGCGGAGGTCCTGCTCCAGTGCGCGGTCGCCGAGCGCGCGGGCGCCTTGGATAAGCACGGCCACGGAGACCGTGCTTTCGCTCACTATCAGCCACAGATCCTGCAGGTCGCGCAGCAGGCCAAAGCCCGACTGGGAGCGGCCGACCGCCAGCGCCTTGTCGAGCGCTTCCGGTTCGCCCTCCCGCCGCTCGCCATAGCGCGCGGCATGGCGGCGGATCGCCGCTGCGTTCTCGCTCGACCAGGTCATGAACAGCCTGCTCTGCATGCCGATATCCGGCGTCATCGGGTGGGCGTTGCGCAGCTTCTCCCAGCCCAGGATCAGCCGATCCTCGTTTGTCGCCAGAAGACCGATATAGTCGGCGAGATAGGGCCGGCCCGCCGCTCTCTCCCCGCTTTCGGCCATTGCATGATCCCGCCTCGTTTCGTCCGGCTGCGGCAGCGGCTTGCCTTGCGCCTTCTCCAGCTTGACCGCGGCATATTTGAAATGCGGCTGCTTGCTGACCGGGTCCCATTCGTAAAGCGTCAGCTCGTTCGCGGCGCGCGCCCGGCCGGGAGCGTCCCAATAGCCGTAGTGGAACGGCATGAACAGCGTGCCCGGTTCGATATCGCCGATACGCGCCGGCGCCTCCGCCGCGCCGCGGCGGGAGGTGACGCGCAGCATCTCGCCTTCTTTGATGCCGAGACGACGCGCATCATCATCGTTCACCTGGATGAAAGCATCGGGCGCCGCTTCCCTGAGTTCTTTTGACCGTCCCGTCTTGGTGCGGGTGTGGAAGTGATAGACGACCCGCCCCGTGGTCAGGAAGAACGGGTAATCCTCGTCCGGTTCTTCCGTCGGCGGAACGTATTCGGCGGCGCGCAGAAAGGCGCGGCCGTTCGGCTGCTTCGCGCGGTAATCCGCCGCGCTTATCGCCGCTCCGGTCAGCAGATCGTGGCCGTAGCTTTCGCAATAATCCGGATCGGTCGCGAAGTTGAGATCGGCGTAATAGCGTTCCGACCCGTGCGGATGCTCGTCGTTGCATGGCCACGGGATGCCGGAGCCCTCGCTCAACTTCGCGTAGGTAAGGCCGGAATAGTCGCAGGGTCGGCCGCGCGAGCATTCGCGCCAGGCGGCGAACGCGCCTTCCGCATCCGCCCATTTGATCAGCGGGGCGCCCTCCTTGTCGCGGAAATCCATGCGGCGGGCGAAATCGAGGAAGATGTCGAGATCGGACCGCGCCTCTCCCGGCGGCTCGACGGCCTTGTGGTTGAGATGGACGACGCGGTCGACATTGGTCGAACAGCCGGTCTTCTCGCCCCAGATCGCGGCGGGCAGGACGATGTCGGCCATGTCCGCCGTTTCGGTCATGAAGGCGTCCTGCACGATCACAAACGCGCTCTCTCTGCACAGGTCCGCGCGCAGCCGGTTCAGGTCGGGAAAGGAAACGGCGGGGTTGGTGCCGACGATCCACAGCACCCGGATCGAGCCGTCCATGACATAGTCGAAAATCTGCAGCGCATGGGTCGGCGGCCCCCAGTCCGGCAAGATCGCGGGGTCTACATTCCAGAGCTTCGCCATCTCCTCGACATGGCGCGGATTGTCGAAGTTGCGGAAGCCCGACAGATCGCCGCCCGACCCGGTTTCGCGGCTGTTCTCGGCGGTGGGTTGGCCGTTCATCTGCAAGATGCCGCAACCGGGCCGGCCGATCCGGCCCAGCACCAGATTGACGTTGTTGACCTGCACGGCCGCCGCCGTCCCCTGGTTGGACTGGTAGACGCCTTGCAGGCAAGTGCTCAGCAGCATCGTCGAGCCGCCGATCATGGCGGCCGCCCGGCGGAGCTGGTCGGCGGGAAGCCGTGCGATCTCCGCGACCCGCTCGGGCGTGTAGGATGCGACCGTCGCCGCGAGCTCGTCGAAGCCGACGGTGTGCGCGTCGATGAAGGCGCGATCGGCATGACCCTGTTCGATCAATTGCTGGATCAAGCCGTTGAGCACAGCGACGTTGGTGCCGAGCCGCGGCTTTATGTGGAGATCGGCCGCCGCCGCCGTCGCGGTGCGGCGCGGGTCGATGACGATCATTCGCGACGGCCGGTCCGCGCGCTGGCGGTCGAGCACCCGCGACCACAGGACGGTCGCGGTCGCGGCGATGTCGTGGCCGACAAAGAGGAAACAGTCGGTGGCTTCGATGTCCGCATAAGTGCCGGGCTGGCCGTCGGCGCCGAAGGTCTCCTTCAACGCCGCGCCGGCGGTTGCCGTGCACAGCCTTGTGTTGCCGTCGATATGGAGCGTGCCGATGCCGGCCGTCCGGATCACGCTCAGCGTATAGTTCGCTTCGGCAAAGAGTTGGCCCGAGGTGTAAAAGCCGATGGCGCCGGCCGTGTACTTCGCCTTCGCCTCCTTGATGCGCCGGACGATCAGGTCCATCGTCTCGTCCCAGCCTGCGGGTTCGAGCCGGCCGCCGCGGCGAATGAGCGGACGGGTCAGCCGGTCGGGGCTGGCATTGGCGACCCAGCTAAGGAGTCCTTTGGGTCCGAGACGGCCGCGATTGACCACATCGCTTGCCCGTCCGCGTACGCCGACGATACGGCCGCCCGGCTTGTCGTCCTTGACGGCGATATCGATCCCGCAACCGTTCGAGCACAGAAAGCAGCACGCCTGCACCCAACGATCGGGCGCCTCTTCGAGGTTCTGATCCACCCGGACCGGCCAGCGCGTACCCAATGGCGGTGTGCGCGGCCCCCAGATATCGGCGATGCTGTCGCGGGTGCTGGCCATTCACGCCTCCCATGGGTCATTCGACGAGCGCCGCGTCTTGCGCGCCGCGGCGTTCAACTCCCCTGCTGCGCTCCGGGGGCGAGCACAATGACGGCTTCTGTCGTCAACAGCCGGAACGTGAAGGTCTCCAGGAAATAGAGCTCGACCGCCGTGCTGGAGTGGCTCGAATACCCGATGGAGATGTCCTGGCCGATATCCAGCGCGAAATCGCCGCTGCGGGTCGTGAGCACAAACCCGCCCTCGATGGCCGGCGCCCAGATGATCCCTCCATCCACCTCGCGCTCGATATGGTGAAAGACCGGATAGCCTTCGTCGGTTCCTCCGCTCGCCGTAGTATAGGCGTCAGCGCCGAGCACCAGCGCATACGGCCCGTTGACGCCTGCCAGCCGCAACTGGCTCACCGCCTCGGCAATTGCGCCCGGATAGCCGCGGACATTGGCGGGGAGGACAATTCGCGGATTGCTGCTGCCCTGGCGAATGCCTTGAATGCCCGCGGCGCCGTAGCCGTCGAAGACGACGCGGTCTTCGGCAAAAGCGATCTTGCGTGCGGCTTCCTTCACCGCCGACCAATCCGAATCCATCGCGCCGCGTTCCACGTCGTCGATCGCCTGGCGCGCAAGCTCGAAGGGAACGCGCAGTTCGACGATCGCCTTCGTCTCGCGCAGCCCGGCGTGAATTCCGTCGCCGGGGGCTTGGATGTGGTGCAGGTGCCCGGTGCCGACGGCCGACAGGTCGAGCCCTTTCGGGCCGGAAACATCGACGACACGCCGCGCCGCCAGGTAGCGCTTAAGGGTGCGGGAGGCTTCTTCCTCTATCTCGGCCCAGGCCTTGTCGGAGATGGGGGCCAGTTCGCGGTGAAGATTATTCATGTCCTGCTCCTTCGGAGAACCGACGTCCGCTGGTGCCTTTGGGGCGTGCTCGACCCACGCTCGGAAAGCCTGCGCCGCCGGGCCGGCCGGGTCCAATCGTTTGACCGAACCTCGTGATAACCTGCCTTTATCACGCCGGTTTCACCAGGAGGTTGTTGAGAACAGCCTCGAGGTCGAGTTTGGACGCGATCTGCCAGGCCGCATGCGACAGGGCGGGTTGGGTCTCGCGCCGGAGCCGGACCAGGCAGACATCCTGGACATGTTCCGGCGTGATCGGGTGAACGCGAAGACCGGTGCCCTCCTGCCCTGTCGGCAGGGCGCTGAGCGGCAGGATGCTGAACGCGCGCCCGCTCGACGATTCGGCCAGTAGAACCCGCAGCGAGTTGGTTTCCAGCACCACGTTCGGCGTCGCCCCGACGCCCCGGAACACCTCGTCCAGCGTCTGGCGGTTCCGCATATCGCGGCTAAGCAGGCAAAGGGGCAAATCGGCGACTTCCGGCCAGCTCAACTGGCGGGGAAGAGACGCCTGTTCGCCGGCAATCAGGACGTAGCGCTCCGCGAACAGCGGAAGCACGTCATACTCGTCGCCGGCGGCCGAGCTGTCGTAAAGCATGCCCAAATGGAGATCCTGCGACTTCAATCGCTGCAGAATTTCCGGCGTGCTGAGGGACACGACCTCAAGCGTGAGCTGCGGCAGGATTTCCCTGTATTCCGCGCTGAGCAGCGTCGCGGCATAGCTCGCGGTGGGGATGACGCCGATGGCCAGATGTCCCCGCGGCACGCTGCGGACCAGATCGGCCTCCTGCCTGAGCCCTTCCAGCGAGGCCAGGACCTGACGGACCCACAGGATGACGCGCTCGCCTTCCGGCGTGATCCCCTCGAATGTCCGGTTGCGCTTGATGATGGTGATGCCGAGTTCACGCTCCAGCTCCCTTATCCCGTTCGACAGCGCAGGCTGCGAGACGTGACAGCTTTCCGCCGCGCGCCCGAAATGCCGGTGCTTGTCCAAGGCGATAAGGTAATTGAGCTGGCGTATGAACATGCCGAACACCTTCGCGGCCCGGCTTGTCTAGCTCGCCCGTCGGGATGCCCCGCCAAACGTTGAGGCCGGGCTTGGCCTATTTCCGGAAATCGGCGCCGGCGCGTTCGACGGTGCGGACGACGCCTTCCCACTCCATCAGGCCGTAGGTTTCGCTGTCGCGGAGCGATTGCATGCGCTCGGCGGCGCGCTGTACGACGTAAGGCTCGATCGCGACGGGATCGGTGCCCATCTGGCGGGCAATCATCTCGAGTTCGCAGGCGCGCTCCATATTGTAGAGCCGGAAGAAGGCGCCGTGCACGGTCCGCCCGAGCGTCAGGAGGCCGTGGTTCATCAGCACCACGCAGCTCTTGTCGGCGCAGCTCCGGCCCAACGCCTCGCATTCCTCGACCGTCGCCGGCACGCCGTAAGGGTGGTACGCAAGGTCGTCATAGACCTGCAGCGCGTCCTGGCTGATCGGCCGGATGCTGCCGCTGGGCAACTGCGAGACGCCGGCGCCGGCGCGCGTATGCGTGTGGGTGACGCAATTGGCGTCGGGCCGCGCCTTGTACACGCCGCTGTGGATCGTAAACCCGGCGCTGTTGAACCCGCCGGCGACGCCGACGACGTTGCCCTCCATATCCATCTTGATGAGGCTCGACGCGGTGACCTCGTCGAACATCTCGCCGTACCGGTTGATCAGGAACGTGTCAGGCTCGTCCGGCACCCGCGCCGACATGTGGGTATTGACCAGGTCGGTCCAACCGAGATGGTGACAGACATGGTAGAGCGCGGCGAGCTCGCAGCGCGCGTTCCATTCGGCTTCGCTGACGTCATTCCTCAGATACGGCACCGCGGACATCATCGGCTCTCGCTTGTGGCTACTGCCGCTGCCGGAGAAACGCCACCAGCAGCTCCGCGACTTTTACCGACTGTTCCTGCTGCACCCAATGCCCGGCGCCGTCGAGCAGATGCACGCCAGTCATGCACGTGCAGGCAGTGCCGTTCATCTTCTCGACCGCGCCGGGACGCTGGTAGACGCCCCAGTCGCTCTTGCCCGAGATGAAGATCGACGGCACGTCGATGGTCCGCCCGGAAAACAGCTGCAGCTCGGCCTCGAAGGCGCCGCCGGTGCGCGAACGGTACCAGTTGAGCCCGCCCTGAAAGCCGTTGCGCTGATATTCGCCGGCATAGACCGCCAGCTCGCGATCCGGCAGCCATCGGCAGGCGGCGATCTCGTCCGGCGAGGGCATTTCCTTCGCCACCGCGGCCGGCATGTCGTCCGCGAGGTCCATAATGTAGTAGGTCGGCATCTTCGCCAGCTCTTCGGCGCTCCAACCGGCCAGCCTGTGCGGCTGGTTGCCTTTCCAGTCGGCGCTTTTGTGGTGGTAATAGGCGCGCAGGAAGTCGTGGACGCCCTGTCTGCAATGCCACATCGCGGCATTGGCCGGCCGGGTCGAGTACCACCATTGGTAATGCTTGCGCGGGCGCGGCAGCGCCGCCAGCGCCTCGTGGATCGTCGGGCTTTCCGGCACGGCGGGCGGCTTGCCGTCGGTCGCGAAAGGCACCGCCGGCGGCCCCTCGAACGGCGCGCTCATCAGCGCCAGCGAGCGGAACACATCGGGCCGCACCAGCGCACACCACGCCGCGACCGAGGCGCCGAAATCATGGCCGACCACCGCCGCAACCTCGCGGCAGCCGAGCGCGGCGACGAGGCCCAGCGCGTCGCGCACCGCATTGAGCAGGCGGAACGGCCGCAGGTCGTCGTCGTAATTGGCGCTCCAGCCGGTGGTGCGGCCGTAGCCGCGCAGGTCGGGCGCGACGACGTGAAAACCCGCCGCGGCGAGCGGCACCATGATCTTGCGCCAGGAATAGGCAATCTCGGGGAAGCCGTGCAGCAACAGCAGGCAGGGCCGTCCCGCCGCCTCGAACCCCGCTTCGAGGATATGGATGGTCAGCCCGTTGACCCGTTCGACAAAGCGCGAGCGGATGCCGGAGGGAAGAACGGCGGCGTCGAGCGGAGCGGGAAGCGGCATTGGCGGTTCTCCGGCGGCATCGGAGAGGCAAGGCTAGGCCGGCTCTCCCGCCGCCGTCAAATAGCCGAGAAGTTGGGTAGTGACTCAGTTTGAAATCGCCCCTCGGCGCGGCGGGGCCTGAAGGGCTGGTGCTCCACCCACTTCGTCCCATATGCTTTTCGGTAAGCAGTCCGCCATACGACGGCGCTGCTCCATTCGAGGACGGAGCGATCAGAGTATGCCGAAAGGACCACGAGGAGAAAAGCGTCCACGCGATGTGATCGGCGCGGCGGTCAAGGTGGCGAAGATCGCCACGGGCGAAATCGAGGAAGATATAGACCCGAAGTCGGCGGCATCATCAGCGGCGGCGGAACTCGGTCGCCGTGGCGGAAAGGCGCGTGCTTCGCTGCTGAGCCCCGAACAGCGGAAGGAGATAGCTCGGAAAGCGGCCATCCAGCGCTGGCGGAAACGGCGCGACAACCCGGTCTCGTAGGCAGAGCCGCCATTGTTCGAGAACACTCGGTTCCGGTTCGGACTGTGGCGGACGCGCCGCCGTCATCGAAAGTGGGAGGCCGATCAACAATCGAAGATCATTGTGGCGCGCAGACGACACGCAAACCGACAAGAAATCGAAGACCTCGAATGGGACTATCGGGCGGATCGGGAGTTTCATGAGGACGAGATCGCCGCGATCCAAACGCGGTACCTTCTCGACGAAGCGGACCGACTGCTTGTCCCGCGCCCGCCTGTCATATTCAACGACGAGTCACCGGAGACCTCGACGTGGGTCAGGGGTAAGAATACCGGGGTTCACCTCAGTCCGAAGACAATGGTGGAACTACGAGACGCGATCCGGCGGGAGCGCAAGGAGCGCTCTGAGGTCTCTCGGCTTTGGCTCAGCAGCGTTGCTCCGGTCATAGCCTCCATCGCCGGGCTTCTCGGGGTGGTGATTGGGTTGGTAGCCGCGCTCAAGAAGTAGCTGCTATCCGGCGACAGAGAGGTTCTGGTCGATCAACCCGATCAGTTTTGTACGCAACCGGGACGCCTCACCCCAATCGGCTACTCCGAATTTCAATCGGCTTCCGATGTCAATTACGGAGTTGTGCGGGTCTGTCTTCGTCACCAAGACAGATAGTTCCTGCCCCCAAGACCATATCGACATCCCCGTCTTGAAGTTGATTATCCCGTTCTCGCGATCCACGCTGTCGATCTTGTAGCGGAGTTGCGTCAACGCTCGCAGCGTTGCGTCGATCACCTTCTCCACCGGATAGGCAACGGTATGTTGGTGAGGGCTTGCCATCCAGGTCCTCCCTATCTGATGCCTGCTTGTCGGAACGCTGCTTGCAGCCGGGCCACCTCGTCGCATTCGGTCTGGATGTCGCCTCGCATCCCCGCAGCCATCATCCGGCTTTGAGCCGCAACGACACGCGATTGAAGTTGGTTGATGACGCTCAGCGGCGTGCCGTCCGTTAGCATATCCGCGACCTTCGCGTTCAGTTCGAGGAAGGTCGCCATCGCGGCATCCTCCGAGCAGGCTGCTACCGCTGGCCCCCATGTGCTGCAAGTCGCAATAGCGATTGCGACTATCCGGAGGGGTATCATCGGGATGCCGTCCGGGTAGAGATCAGGTCGATCAGCTTGTCCCGGCCCCAAACGACGAACTTGTATTCGACGCCACCCTTGGTGTGGATCGACATCCCGTTCGGGATGAGTCCCCCGGTGTTGCGCTTCGTGACGGCGGCTATATCCGTCATCAATATTTCCGCCGGGTTGTTTTGCAGGTTGACCTTGTGCGGCTCGAACAGCACTCGGCGCGTAGTGATTTTCAATCGACCACCAACACCCTCGATCCCACGAAAGAGGTTCGCGCCGACATCGGCGAGGATTTGCTCCGGGTCGCTACTCCCGTCGAGCATACTTCCACAGTGTTTGCACTTGATCGCGACCGCGCGGATGTCCTCGCCGCAAAATGGGCACGGTTTGACACTGGCTTTGCTCATCGACGGCCCCCGTGTTCCCCTGCTCGGCTGGTGCCGGGCGGTTGGTCGCGCGTGAACACAGGGAACCGCGCCCCACGTATTTCCCGTGAGGGTGTTGTATTTCGCGGGCCACCCGACATGGGGCGGGAGACCCTGTGTTCAGCGCACAACGCGCATCGCTGGCGGCGACCAAGCCGCACAACAACTCCGAGATGATGCCGAAAGGGTAGGCTTGACGCAAGCGCGTCCCAGCCGTGGTCAGAGCGCCAAGCGCATCGCGTCGGCGAGCCGGCGCTGGAGGAAGTCACGATGCGCCCGGATGTGTGGTAGGTTTGTCTCTACGAGGATGTCGTTGGCCTGTTGGACGGCCTCGCGCAGCGTGAGCCACCCGACAGCGTTGTCGAGACCCAACAGGCATCGAGCGATCCGTTCGTCATGTCGGCGACGGGCTACGTCATCGAGCAGGTCGGGCCGCTCACAATGAATGAGCCGACAGCCCAATTCGTGCAGCCGCGCGTCCTGGAACCGCTCGACTATTGCCAGTCGATCTGGCCAGGACGCCTCGTGAAACGAATTCATCAGGGTGTTGTCGGCATCGGTGGGGAACCCATCGTAAATCTGTTTCTCGACATGTGGCGAAGGTTCGTGAGGCTCCCGACCGGCCTCAAAGGCAGAAATCAAGCGCGCTCGGAGATTGGCATTATCTTCGAGAAATGCTGCGCGGCGAGCTAGTTCATAAACATCCGCCCCGAGCGCCTCCGGGAATACTTCGTCTTTTTCCGTATCTATCGACCACAGAGTCGGAGCGGCGTTCGCCCTGATACACCGTACGGGTTTCGGTCGTTGGCCTACTCGGAGACGTAGCGCTGGCTCACTCAAACCGGCCAGAGAACGAGGATCGACAGCAAGATTGGCGACGTAGAGGTGATTATCGTTCGAGTCATCGTGTCCGATCATCGAGACGACACACGAATAGCCCCGCCCCCAAAAGAACTCGGTCAATCCGAACACATGCTGGGTCATCACGAAGTCGATGGCCGCCGATTTGCGGCACAGTCGAATGGCCGATGACCAGAATTGAGGAGCAGCTTCGCGGAGCATTCGACAGAGGTGAATTGTAGCCCTGACATCTGCCAGAGCGTCGTGCGCGTCTTCGTGATCGAAGCCGTTGGCCGGGGCGAGCCGGTCGAGTTTGTAAGTCTTCCGGGTCCCATCGATTGTCGGTACCGCGAGCGCACCGGGCGCAAAGATCGTCGATGCCTGGATGAGACGCATGGCGTCACATCGGCTGTTCCCCCTGGTATTTGTCAGGTAAGGAGGATGCAGCGTCTTGTAGAACGCCTGTCGCAACATATGCTCATCGAAATCGAGCGAGTTAAAGCCTACGAATACAGCAGGCGACCAGGGCAACAACTTTTGCCGTATACGTCTGACCATCTCGTAATGCGACGGTAGGGCAGGATCGGCAAGCTGCTCGACGGTCACTCCGTTTACCCGCATAGCTACCGGCGACGGCACAACGGTCGGCAGCAGCCGAGAGCGGACCTCGAAGACCTCTAACTCGTTCAGCCGGTCGTCGGTGCGGACGGCGGCGAACTGCACGACCTGATCGAACGCGGTATTCGTGCCGGTCGTCTCGACATCGAAGAAGACGAAGGGCACCGGTTAGCTCCCGCCAACCAGGAAGGCGGCGGTGCGTCTACAACTGTGTTGAGACGAGAGGCTCGTCGTGTCAGCTTGAGTTGCAGGCCACCGCGCCGGGCGGGTAGGCCATCTGCTGGTGATCGGCATAGCCTGGGTCCGTCGATGGGAAAAAATCATACATGGGACTTTTTCCCATTCCCGAGATGTCGGTCAAGTGATTTTTTCCCACATGGGAAAAAATCATCCATCGCCAAATGACCCCCGAGCAGAGTCGCGCGGCGCGAGGCTGGTTGGGCTGGTCTCAGGGCGAACTTGCGGCCCGAGCAGGTGTGGCCAAAAACACCGTCTATCTATTTGAGGCTGGGCAGCGGACCCCGACCGAGAATGTCCTGGCCGCGCTGCGTCGCGCCATCGAGGCCCAGGGAATCAGGCTTGTCTTCGATGATACCGGCGCTCCTGCCGGCATCGTGCGCGACGATGTTCGGATCAATTCTTGACGAAATATTTCATCAGATATAACGATGAGTTGCAGTTCGGCGACAAGGATTTCCAAGCGCCCTACGACCAGGGACAGCGCCTCGCATCGACCGTGAGGCTTCCGTGACGAAGGAGTCATCCTTGTCGAAACCAACAACCTCCGAGTACGTGCATGGCGCGCTCTACGGTATTGCGTCCGTAAGCATTTGGGCGACATGGGTTTTGGCGGTTCGGCTTGGAATAAGGACCAGCCTCACCCCATGGGACATCACGGCAATTCGTTTCGGCGTCGCTGGATTGCTCTTGCTGCCATATCTGCTGAAAAAGGGGCTTGCCTTTGATCGCCTCGGGTGGACAGGACTGGCAGGAATTTTGCTGGGCGGCGCGCCGACGGTGTTGGTTTCCTATGGTGGTTTGGTATTTGCACCAGCAGCGCACGCCGCATCTCTATTTACCGCGCTCATACCTCTTTATGTCGCGATCCTAGCCGCTGTCGTGCTGGGCGAGGGGTTCACCGTCGCCAGGCGGATCGGCCTCGCCTTGGTCATTGCAGGTGTTCTCGGCATCGTCTGGGGCGCGGGCGGCGCAATCGGATCGCGGCAGAACATCGGCCACGCCATGTTCATCAGCGCGGGGCTGTTGTTCGCCGGCTATACCGTGGCTATGCGGAAAGCGCGGTTGGACGGGCTTCACGCTGCTGCTATTGCGGCGGTCGGGTCACTCATCACCTACGTGCCAGTCTACGCGATCATTTCTGGAGCCCATCTGTTCGACGCACCCTGGCCCGACCTTATTTTGCAAGCATTTGTGCATGGGATTCTGTGCGCTGTGATTTCGCTTGTGCTTTGGGGCAGGGCGGTCAGTCTTCTTGGTGCATCGAACGGCTCGGCGTTCGCGGCGCTGGCCCCGGCGATAACGGCGATCTTGGCCATTCCGATTCTTGGCGAGTGGCCGGCCACGAGTGACTGGTTCGCAATGCTTCTGATTTCGGCTGGTGTCTACATTGCAAGTGGGGGCGTGCTGCCAGGCCACCGAGGCGAGTTGGCTCCCGAACCGCCCGCGAGGCGAGCGAACGGGTGATCGGTTTAGATGTCTCGGTCAAGCCAGCGACCGAATGGCCACCAAAAAACGACGGTGAACCGGGAGGGTAGCAATGGATCATCTCGGCAGGGTCAAGGCGATCTATCCGCATCCAGTCAAGTCAATCGGGGGCGAGACGCTGGCCTCGGCCATCCTGCGCTGGTCGGGCATTGACGGAGATCGGCAATACGCCTTCTACCGGATACGAGACCACGCAGCGTGTTGACCTTCCGGCTTCGGCTGAGACCTAATGACCATAGCGGAACAGCAGACGGAGGATGTGACGATGATGCTCGTCCGTCATGGTGAAACGGTTGCGAATCTCGAACAGCGCTATCACGGACGGCGTGACTCACCGCTGACCGAACGGGGTACTGCTCAGGCGCAATCGATTGGGCGTCGGCTAAATACGTTGCTCGAAGCACATTCGGTCGAGATCGTTTCAAGTCCGCAGCCGCGCGCCAGCCGCACCGCTGAGATCATCCGCGAGTGTTTTGATGAAACAGTTCCGCCTGTTCGGCTTGACGAGCGGCTGTGCGAGGTCTCAATCGGTGGATGGGAGGGACTTAGTCAGGCTGAGATTGTTGCGCTCACACCGGGCACCTTTGACGGGGATGGACGACATAACTGGTGCTTCTGCGCACCGGACGGCGAAAATTATTTGGCATTTGAAAGCCGCCTTGCTGGCTGGTTGTCTGAAATAGCCGACCATCCGGCGCTGATTGTCGTCACCCACGGGATCGTAGCTCGCGTTCTACGGGGGCTTTACGCGGCCATGCCGCGCTCACTCTCACTGGCCCTGCCAATCCCACAGGATCGAATATTCCGGCTCTCGGACGGCAAAATCGAGGAGATAGAAGTTCAGGTCGGTCTCAACATGCCGCGAATCTATCGGGTCTCCGCTCTGCCGGGATTCATGCTGCACGTCGAGTTTGACGACGGATTGACCGGGACCATAGACGTTCGCTCCCAAATAGACTCGCTCGACGACAGCATGTTCGGTCAGGTCGCCATCAACGACTTTGGTGCGGTTTGCTGGCCCACGGGCGAAGGACTCGGCCCGGACATGATCTATAACTCCATTCGGACCTCGGACGGCGCGTCGAAAGGCAGGTGATTGGTCGTTCTCAAACCGCAAGCACTGAACTTCAATCAGGCAACTGGCTGATCCGGCAATGGCTCCGAAGCTGATGCCAATGTGATTTGATCCGCCACCCGATAGCGGCCTCAAATCACACTTGGATCAGATTTTGTGGCCCTAAAATTGTCTTGTGGCGTTTGCGGCCTTGTAGTGGTCAATCGGCTCACTAATCACTTACGTGCCGGTGTACGTGGTGCATCGAGCGGCTCAGCATTCGCAGCCCTCGCCCCCGCGATAACCGCGATCTTGGCGATTCCTGTCCTACGCGAATGGCCAGTGACCAGTGACTGGTTCGCAATGCTTCTGATTTCGGCTGGTGTCTACATTGCAAGTGGAGGCAGAGGGACCTTGACAGTTCTCGTGGCCCATAGGAGTGCAAGATGACCGGGGACGTGCTTTCGCGGTTATCGGCGCTCTACAGGCGCTTCGCGGATGAGGAATTTCGCGGTCGGTCGCCGCTCTACGAGGCGATCTCGCATGGGGTCGCGGATAACAGGGAAACGCTCTCCTTCTTGGCGACATTGCCGCCCGACAAATGGCAACCCAATCTCCTATTGGCGTCCGTTCGCCATGTGTGCGGACTGGCGACTGGCTGGCCGGATTTTCGTGAAAATCTGCTTGCGAACCTTGATGCTGTCCGCTCCGTCGTGCTGACGCATTCGACGCAGACGAACGAACCGGCACGATGTGCGACGCTGTTGCCGGTTCTCGCGCAGCTACCGCAACCGCTCGCGCTGATTGAGGTTGGTGCATCCGCCGGGCTCTGTCTCCTCCCCGATTTCTACGCCTATGATTATGCCGGCCACATCATCCGCCCGGACACGGTGGGATCATCCCCACCCGTCTTCGCCTGCGCGATCAACGCGGCGACCCCGATCCCCACCTCGCTTCCGAAGATCGTCTGGCGGGCTGGCCTCGACCTCAACCCACTGGATGCGTCCGACTCTGTACAAGCCGATTGGCTGGCGACCTTGGTCTGGCCCGAGCAAACACAGCGACGCGCCAATCTGCGGAAGGCATTGAAAATCGCAGCGGCCTGCCGACCGCGAATTGAGCATGGCGATCTACGCGGTGACGGCCTTGCTCATCTCTGCGCTGACGCCCCGCAGGATGCGACGCTCGTGATCTTCCACACGGCGGTTCTCGCCTATATCCCGGAGCGGTCGGAGCGCGAGGCGTTCGGCGAACGCGCGATGGCCTTGTGCGACTATTGGGTCTCCAATGAGAACCCGCGCTTACTGCCGCAGATTGCGGGTCGAGCCGGTGAGGCCAGTATGCCGGGGCAATATCTGTTGTCGGTGAACGGTTCGCCGGTTGCCTGGACGGACCCGCACGGCACTACACTCGAATGGCTCGGGGCGAGGAACTAACGCTAGCCGGAGACGCGCCGTCTGGCCTACGGGCAACGGTATCGGCTGCGGCTGTCGGCCACCAACTATGCGTCGGTTCTCGCTGGGTCGATTAGGGATTTAATTGGTCAGTGGTTCCCGTTAAAACTCAGACCATACTTGTGTGCAGGCGGGTCGATCCGAAAATCATTCTTTAATATACTATACACGAATATCACGAGAACTCAAAAGGGAACATATAATACTGACGGAGACTTCTTGATAAGTTTTTGTAGCTGCGTAGTGAATTGAGTCTTGCAACTTGGTCCTTCTCCTTGGTATATGGCCGCGCCATGACGGCAGACCCGCTCCCCCTCGACGTTCTCCGTACCGAGCGCGAGAACATCGTGCGCCAGAAGGCCGAACGACAGACGCAATTCGATGCCGACAAGGCGGCGTTCGACGCCGACATGAAGAAGTTTGATGCTCAACTGGCCGAACTCGAAATTGCAAAGCGGGTTTGGCAAAGGTTGTCCGGCCAGACTTCACCGACGCTCAATGGCCATGACCGCAAAGCCGAACCGGAACCACCCGAGGCGGACGAGGACGAGGCAGGGGAAGCGGAGCCAGAACCGTCGTACCGGACGCACAAGGAAATGGTTCTCGATGCTGTCCGCGCCATCGGCGCTCGGGGCGTGATGCGGAACCAGATCGAGCAGTGGATCAAGAACACGTATAACGTCGCGGTCCCGCCGCCGAGCATCTCCACCTACTTAAAGCGGCTGAGGGATGACGGGCTGGTCAGAAACCCCGGCGACGGCCTGTCCTGGCACCCCGCAGGAGGGCCGGCCCGATGAGCTAGAAACGAAAACAGCCGGAGCGGTTGCCCCGGCTGCCCCGTCTTCCACAGCCCAAGAGGGCGCAGAAATCAGCGTCTCGACAGCCCTGATTCTGCGTACTTCCGAGCCGCCGTCAAGGCTTTCGTTAGACCTTTGATAGGTCTGACTTTTTGCGCCTTCGGCACGCAAGACGGGAGCAAGAGAGGTGCGCTGGTGGTCTTGGGAAGCCCGCGCGGGCTTCCTGTGCCGCCGCTGCTTGCGCTCTCTGCGCGGCCACCCCCAACCAAATCGCGGCAGCTTACCGGCACCCGCATGGGTAGCTAACCAGTGCCCACGCGCCCATTCGCGCCGTGCAGCGAGCCCACCTGTCCTGATGGGTGCGACAGGTTGCTGCAAAACTGCTTGACGGTAAGCAGTAGTTTCCGTACGGTGGACTGCGCTATGAGAAAGTTGCCCCCACAACTGCGTAAGCTGATCCTGTCCCTGCTGTGCGAGGGGAACTCGTTGCGGGCAACCTCCCGCATCAGCGATGTCAGTATCAACACAGTCTATCGCGTGCTGCATGAGGCAGGGGAGGTCTGCGCAACATTCCACGACCAGACAGTGCGCGGCCTCAACTGCGAGCGCATCGAGTGCGACGAAATCTGGTCGTTCTGCTATGCCAAAGACCGGAACAAGGCCGACGCTCTGCGCCAGGACCTCGCCTACGGGAGCATCTGGACGTGGACTGCCTTCGACCCGGACACCAAGCTTATTGTGAGCTTTGTAGTCGGTGGTCGTGATGCTCCGTTTGCGCGGGCGCTGATGGCCGATGCACGCGCCCGGATCGGCAATCAGCGCGTCCAGCTAACCACGGATGGACATAGACCCTACCTGGAAGCTGTCGAGGAAGCGTTCGGCGCAGACGTGGACTACGCGATGCTGATGAAGAAGGTGAAGAACCGGCCTCGCAGCAAAGGCGAGGACCAGGACGCCGATCAACCCAATGGCGGTTCGGCTGTTGTCTCGTTCCCGAGCGGAGTACCCGTGGAGGCCAACAAGTCTTCGGGCGCTGATGACGAGCCGTTCATCAAGAAGATCGTCATAACCGGGAGCCCCGACCCCCGGTACATTTCGACGAGCCTTACCGAGCGTCATAATCTGACGATGCGCATGAGTATGCGGAGGTACACTCGCAAGACCAACGGGTTCAGCAAGCGGGTCGAGAACCACTGCTACATGCTGGCTCTCTACTTCGTCTTCTACAACTTCGTTCGCATCCACAAGACGCTTCGGGTCTCCCCGGCGATGGCGGCAGGTATCTCGGATCGTCTGTGGTCTATGGAGGACATCGTGGCCCTCATGGACGCCCATGCCGAGCCACCGAAGAAGCGCGGTCCCTATGGACCACGCCAACCGAAATCACAGCCTACGAATAGGTGAAATTATGGCGAAGTGTCCTCATTGCGATGAGCCGATCATCGAGATCGTCGGCGAGGCTATCCCGATCACCACCAAGATCGAGACCTGGACCGGACTCGGGCTTGTGTGCCCCGGATGCCACAACCTACTCAGTATTAGCGTCGATCCGATGGCCTGGAAAACTCAGCTTGTGCGCGACATCACGGCGGAGCTTACCGCTCAGGTGTCGGCACAGGTTGAGGCTCGTCTACCTCCTGCACCTCCAACTCCGGTCCCGCAGAAGCCGAAGAGGCGGCGGCGGTAGCCTTCGGTGGGCCTCCCCATAGGAGATCACGATAATCGTCTCGGTCCCCCGCATTGAACATCGTGATCGCCTCGGACGTGCCCCAGAGTAGATCATGGTAGCGGTCCCGATCTCCGGGATTGAAAATCGTGATTGCGTGGGGGTCGCCCCAATCAAGGGCAGATCGGCTGCTCGTCATGAGACTATTTAGAGGAGATCGCTGGAAAAACAGATACGATACGTCTTCGGTATCTGTAGCTCTGAGACTACCGGAGTAGCCGCAAATGACACTCGCCCTTTATGGCTTTCGGTTCAGCGTCTACGTCCGAGTAGCTCGTATCGTGCTGACCGAAAAAGGGCTGGCCTACGCGCATCTCGAAGTCGATCCGTTTCTGCCGGATGTGCCGCCGGAATATCTCGACTTGCACCCGTTCGGACGTGTTCCGACCCTCGTAGACGGGGATTTCGTGCTCTATGAGACCGAGGCCATAACGCGATATATCGACGAGGCTTTCCCAGGCCGGGTCTTGCAGCCAGCCGAACCACGTCACCGCGCTCGGATGGCGCAAATCATCTCGATCATCGACTCCTATGGTTATACGTCGATGGTGCGGCAGGTCGCAGGCGAACGGGTGTTCGCGCGCTTCAGGGGGCGGACGCCCGACGAAGCCCTGATCCGCGCTGGTCTTGAGCGTTCGCTCCGCGTCCTCGATGCGCTTGAAGCAATCGCTCGCGGCGACAGCCCCATCGCCGGGGGGAAAAGCTGGTCGCTCGCCGATTTTCATCTAGCACCCATGATGGCCTATTTCACAGCAGCGCCGGAAGGCGCGGAAGCTTTGGCCCGCTACCCCAGGTTATCCGCGTGGTGGGAGGTCATACGCGAGCGAAAGAGCCTCAAGGACTCCGATCCCGGCGCGCGAGGAATGCCCTCAAGCACAGCTTGATACGCGCGGCGCGCACGCCGATTTACCTGCTGAAGCTGCTCGGGGATGGAAATATGATCACACAAATGACCATCCGCCCGTTCTCCGAGCGAGACGCCGGTCAGGTCCACGAGCTATTCATCACCGTCAATAGGCTCCTCGCCCCGCCGCACCTCCGCGACGCATTCGACGCCTATATCGAGCGCGCCCTCGCAGAAGAGATCGACCGCATCACGGCCTACTACGGCGACTGTGCCGGAAGCTTTTGGGTCGCCGTCAAGGACGACAAGGTGATTGGCATGTTCGGGTTGGAAGGAACGTCGGATGGCGCGATGGAGTTGCGCCGCATGTATGTCGATCCTTCGGCTCGACGACAGGGTATCGCTCGGCAGATGCTCCAATCGGCAGAAAATGAATGCCGCCGTCAGGGAGTCTCGCGCCTCGTGCTCAGCACATCGGAAGTCCAGGAAGCCGCGCTCGCGCTCTACAAGGAGGCTGGATACAGACTTCTGGGCGAAGAGACCGCCGACGTGGCGAGCAATAAGACCATCGGCTCTGGTATTCGCCGATATTATTTTGAAAAAGCCCTTGGATAGAAGGCAATCGCATTACATGAGTAAGGCAATCGCACGCACGATTTTCCGGGGGAACCAGAATGACGATCCTCAATGATCCGAAGCTGGAGCGTCTGCTGGATCGGTTGCACGAACGCAGCGAGGCCCAGACATCCGCGATCCGCGAGCATCGCGCCGAGCGGGACCGGGCAGGTCGTGCGCCCGAGGAACAAGCCGCTCTGACCAAAACATTCCTAGCCGATAAGCTCTATGCACTCGACCGTGACAAGGCGGAGTTCTGCTACCAACTCTGCCGCACCATTGACGCCCGACGGGTCGTCGAGATGGGCACCTCATATGGCGTCTCGACGCTCTATTTGGCTGCTGCCGTACGCGACAATGTACGAGCTACCGGCGGCAGCGGTGTGGTGATCGGAACGGAATACGAGCCCGAGAAGGCTCGTACCGCACGAGCGCATTTCGACGAAGCGGGTCTGAGCAGTTTCATCGATCTGCGAGAGGGCGATCTACGGAAGACGCTTCGTCAGATCGAGGGGCCGGTCGATTTCATGTTGTTCGATGTCTGGCTACCGATGGCGCGACCGGCCCTCGAACTTGTCGCTCCCCATCTGCGGCCGAGGGCGGTGGTGGTTTGTGATAACACGGAGGTAGATCGGCAGGGATATGCCGACTACTTCGCCTTCATCAATGACCCGGCGCAGCGCTTTTTGACGATGACGCTGCCCTTCAGTGGGGGCCTGGAGATGTCGGTTCGGTTTGGTTCGGGGCGTTAGTTCCTGCGCTATCCCTCTGTTCGCAATCCCCCTGCTTGGCGAGTGGCCGACTATACCGGGGTGGATCGCCATCACTCTGATCTCCAGCGGTGTGTATCTGGCGAGCAGAGGGCCGTCCAAACGGACGATTTCAAACTGAGTCAGCACCAGAAGTTGCCGGTTGTTGCCCAATAGAAACTGCTCATATCGCCAATCACCAGCAAAATTGTCAAAGTGAAATTATGCTTCTCCCATTCGACCGATAATTGATCCGCCGCGGCTCTCCAATTGATGAGGAACTGTTTGTTCTTGTTTTCTGTTTCTTCGGTACAGTTGATCTAGGAGAGAACCCGATGCAGATCAAAACTCTGGTGCTTGCTGCGACGCTCGTCGGCATCGCGGCGCCGGCGGCGTTTGCTGACTTCTACATCGTCCAGGGCCCGGACAAGCACTGCAAGATCGTCGACCAGCGCCCAGTGACCAAGGAAATGACGGTGATCGGCCCAGACGGGATGTATCGCACCCGCACCGAGGCCGAGACCGCGATGAAGACCACCAAGGTCTGCGAATAACCGGCGACAAAACGCGCGGAGGCGCCCTCCGCCCGGCGCGCCGGACGGAGGGCGCTTTGCGCCGGCCCGGCCTATGCGACGACGAGGTCGGGCACCATCTCCCGGTCCTTGGTTTCGGGCCCGAGGACCAGCGAAACGATAAAGTTGACGAGCCCGAGCATCGTCCCGATCAGCATGGGGATCGCGAAACCGATATTCCATGACGGGTCGGTGGCGAAGAACGTCAGGATCGGCGGCACCATCCCGCCGGCGATCGCTCCGATATGGTAGCTGAAGGCCGAGGCGGTCGCACGCACCTCGGTGGGATACCGTTCATTCAGATACGCCGGGATCTGCCCGTACATCGCGCCGCCGGCAAAGAAGCCCTGGAGGATGAAGCCGAGCACGATGATCGTCGTGTTGTCGGTCAGCAGATAGATCGGCGTGATGATCAGCGACACGCAGGCCGGGATGATCATCGCCCCGCGCCGGCCGATCCGGTCGGAAACCAGCCCCCAGAACGTGCTCGCAATAAACACGAAGAGGTTGGAGAGGATCAGCGGGGTGGCGATCAGCGCCGTCGACAAACCCAAATCCTTTTGCAGGTGGGTCGCGAACAGCGCGTTGATCGAATAGTAGGTGACGAACCCGGCGCACTGGAACCAGCAGGCATTGAGCACATTGCCGATGATGCCGCGCCGGAAGATCGCCGCCAGCGGGACCTTCACCTCGCGCTTCTGCGCCTTCTGCAGCTTCTGGTTTTCGACCCAGACCTCGGGCTCCTTGACGAAGAACCGCACATAGACGATCGCCAGCGCCGGCGCGATGCCGATCCACAGCATGCCGCGCCAGCCGAACCGGTCGAACAGCAGCCAATAGCACGCGCTCGACAACAGGAAGCCGAGTCCCCAGGAGCCTTGCAGCACGCCGCTCATCAGTCCGCGCGACCGCTGCGGCCATTGCTCCATGGCCAAGGCGGCGCCGCACGGCCACTCGGCGCCCATGCCGATGCCGAGCAAGGTGCGGAACAGCAGCAGAAACCAGAAGCTCGGGCTGAACCCGGCGATGAAGTTGCAGACCGAGAACCAGGCGATCGAAATCATCAACGGCTTCTTGCGGCCCAGCCGGTCGGCCATCCAGCCGGCGGCGGTGGCGCCGAGCAGCCGCATCCACAAGGTCAGGGTGAAGACGATCGCGACATCCGTCAGCGGAACGCCAAATTCCTTGGCGATCGGCACCATGATCAGCAGGAATACGGTGAAGTCGAAGGCGTCGAGCGTCCAGCCCAGCCACGCCGCAAGATAGGCATACCATTGATCCTTGGTCGGTTCCTTCCACCAAGGCACACGCACGTCGCCGGCTGCAATCGCCATCGCGAAGCACTCCTCTGTTCGGTTCGGGCCCAGTTTCCGGGCCTTATCCGCGACCGTATGGCCGGGGTTAAGGAGTGTCTATTGCACCAGATGACATCGATTACTTGGATCACATGACCATGCGCTAGAACATGCGCGGCGCATTACATCAGTCTGACGCACGGCCTCATGCCTCAGCTGCCGAATGCGCTGCCGGTGCTCCCCGTCGCCGCGTGCTTCCTGACAAAGTCCCAATCGATCTCCAGGCCGAAACCGGGCTTGTCGGAGATCACCAGCTTGCCGTCATGCAAATGCGGATGCTCCTGAAACAGCCCGTAATGCAAAGGGTCGCTATCCGGGCCGCCATGCGACTCGACGCCAAAGGTGCAGCGCGGCATCGCCAGCACCAGGTGGCCGTGCAGTTCCGGCGCGGTATGCGGCGCGACGACGGCGCCGTGCTGCTCGGCAAGCTGCGCCACGCGCAGCGCCTCGGTAAAGCCGCCAGCGCGCGTCGCGTCGAACTGCACATAGCGGATGCCGCCGATGGTGACGAAGTCGCGCACCGCAAAGCGGGTCAGCTCGCGCTCGCCATGCGCCAGCGGGATCGTCGTCGCCGCCGCGAGCCGGGCAAAATCCGCCGGTTGCAGATACCAGTGCAGCGGCTCCTCGAGCCAGAAGATGTTCGACGCTTCGACGCGGCGGGCAAAATCAATGCAATCAGGCAGATCGTAGGGTGCGTTCATATCGAGCATGAGGTCCGGCGCGTCGCCGATGACCTTGCGCACGGTGGCGGTCCGCGCCGCCTCCCGTTCGACCGAGCCGGCACCGCATTTAAGCTTCACCGCGCGGTAGCCGAGATCGAGGAAAGCGGCCAGCTCCTCACCGTATTCCGCATCGCCGACGCCGCGGTAATAGCCGCCCGTCGCATAGGTGTGCAGCGGGCGGTTCTCGCCGCCCAGCAGCCGATAGACCGGCAGGCCCGCGGCCTTGCCCTTCAGATCCCACAGCGCGATGTCGATACCGCCCAGCGCCGCCATTGCCACGGTCCGGTCCGGCCGGGCGATCGGCGCCGGGATATCCGCCCGCCCGTCTATCGCACCCGGCCGCGGCGAGGTCAGCGCGAACAGTCGCTCCCACACCGCCGTCGTCGCCAGCGCATCCATGCCGTGGACGAACTCGCCGAACCTGGCGACGTACTCGCAGACCCGCGGCGCCGGCCCGGCATGGATGATGCCGTGGCCGACCAGCCCGTCGTCGCTCTTCACCTCAGTGAGGATCGCGTTCCACGCCGTCGACCGTTCATGCGCCGTCCACACCGGCTGCGGCCGCGGAACGGAGACGGGATAGGTGGCGACGGAGGCGATTTTGGTCATGTGCTTTCCCCCAATTGGCAGCTGGATTCGGGACGTTGCGTCCTGCGAGGCTCCGCTTCGCTCCGCATCACGCCGTCTTCTGCTCGGCCAGGCCCAGTTCGCGGATCATTTCCTCGCGCATCAGGAATTTCTGGATCTTCCCCGTGACGGTCATCGGGAAGCCGTCGACGAATTTGATGTAGCGCGGGATCTTGTAATGGGCGATCTGGCCTTTGCAGAATTCCTGGATGTCCTCGGGCGTCGCCCGCTCGCCCTCGCGCAGCTTGACCCACGCGCAAAGCTCCTCGCCGTAACGCGTGTCGGGCACGCCGACCACCTGCACGTCCTGGACCTTGGGGTGGCGATAGAGGAACTCCTCGATCTCGCGCGGATAGATGTTCTCGCCGCCGCGGATCACCATGTCCTTGATTCGGCCGACGATGTTGCAATAACCCTCGTCGTCGAGCGTCGCGAGATCGCCGGTCTTCATCCAGCCGGCGCGGTCGATCGCTTCGGCCGTGCGCTCGGGGTCGTTCCAATAGCCGAGCATCACGCAATAGCCGCGCGTCCATAATTCTCCCGGGGTGCCGCGCGGCACGACCCGGCCCTCGATATCGACGATCTTGACCTCGGTATGCGGGAAGATGCGGCCGACGGTCGAGACGCGGCGTTCGAGCGGGTCGTCGGTCGACGACTGGAAGCTCACCGGACTGGTTTCGGTCATGCCGTAGGCGATGGTGATCTGCGACAGGTGCATCTGGTCGACCGCACGCTTCATGACCTCGATCGGGCACGGGCTGCCCGCCATGATGCCGGTGCGCAGCGATTGCAGGTCGAAGCGGCGAAACTCCGGGTGGTCCATCTCGGCGATGAACATCGTCGGCACGCCGTGCAGCGCGGTGCACCGTTCGGCCTCGACCGCCTCCAGCGTCGCCAGCGGCTCGAACGCCTCGCTCGGATAGACCATCGCCGCGCCATGCGTCAGGCAGGCGAGGTTGCCCAGCACCATGCCGAAGCAATGATAGAGCGGCACCGGGATGCACAGCCGGTCGTGCTCGGTGAATCTCATCGCCTTGGCGATAAAGAAGCCGTTGTTGAGGATGTTGTGGTGGGTCAGCGTCGCGCCCTTGGGGAAGCCCGTGGTGCCGCTGGTGAACTGGATGTTGATCGGCTCGTCGAATTGCAGGGTCTCGGCGAGCGCGGCGAGACGGCGGTGCTCCGCATCGCCGCCCAGCTTTGCGACATCGCCAAAAGGCACCATGCCGGTATGCGTCTCGCCGCCGATGGTGATGACGAGGCGCAGGTCGGGCAGCTTGGCGGCGTGGAGATTGCCGGGCGCGGCATGCGCCAGTTCGGGCGCCAGTTCCCGCAGCATCCCGATATAGTCGCTCGACCTGAAGCGCGCCGCGGTGATGAGCGCCGTGCACCCGGCCTTGTTGAGCGCGTATTCGAGCTCGGCGAGCCGGTAGGCCGGGTTGATGTTGACGAGGATCAGCCCGGCCTTGGCGGTGGCGAACTGGGTAATCACCCATTCGGCATTGTTGGGCGACCAGATGCCGATGCGCTCACCCGGTTTGAGGCCGAGCGCGACGAGCCCGGCGGCAAACGCGTCCACCGCGCGCCGCAATTCGCGGTAATCCCAGCGGATGTTCTGGTGGCGCACGATCAGCGCATCGCGGTCGGGAAAACGCTCGACGATGCGGTCGAAATGCCCGCCGATCGTCTCGCCGATCAGCGGAACGGCGCTCGCGCCGTGAACATAACTCGGCAGTGGCATCGGTCTCCTCCCGCGGAACCCCGCTAGGGAACCAGAACGCTCCGCCGATGTGAACGGGAAAGCGAAACTCGATTACGAAGTGGCGGCGAGCGGCCAGGCAAAGCTGATCTCGTGGCCGTCGGGGTCGGTCACATGAAAGAAGCGCTCGCCCCAGGGCGCGTCGCGCGGCGGCGCCTGCGGGCGGATGCCGGCCGCGACTAGGCGCCGGTAAAGGCCGTCGACATCGTCGTCGTAAAAGATCGCGCGGCCCCACCACGTCACCTCGGCCGGCTGGGCGATGACGTTGAGATAGCCGCCGCCGGCGCGAAAGCTGGTGAAACCCGCGGTCTCGCCGCCATACAGCATCTCGAACCCGCACAGCCGATAGAACCGCACCGACGCGGCCATGTCGGCTGTCGCCAGGGTGACGGCACTGAGCGCGGTGATCATCATCGCCTCATGTCGTTGCGAGCCGTCGCCAGCCGGCGCGGCGGGCGCGGCCTAAAACACCACCACGCTGCGGATCGCCTCGCCGGCTTTCAACGCCGCGAAGCCGGCGTTGATCTCGTCGAGCGTGATGCGGCGGGTGATCAGCTCGTCGAGATGCAGCCGGCCGTCGAGATAGGCCCGCGCCAGCATCGGAAAGTCGCGCGCCGGCCGTGCCCCGCCGTAGCTCGACCGGCGGATGCGCTTCTCGCCCATCAGCGCGCCCCAGCGGAACCCGATTTCGGCGGTGACATCGGTCTTGCCGAGCCAGATCACCTCGCCGCCGGGCCGCACCGCCTCGACGCTGAGCCCGAAGGCGGCCGGACTGCCCGCCGCCTCCAGCACGGTATCGACGCCGCGCCCGCCGCTCCTGGCCTTGGCGACGGCGATCGCATCCTCGCGCCGGGCATTGACCAGCACCGTCGCGCCCAGCTTCCGCGCCAGCGCCAGCTTCGCATCGTCGAGATCGACGGCGATGACCTCCCCGGCACCGGCGAGCCGGGCGCCCTGCACCGCCGACAGGCCCACCGCACCGCAGCCGATCACCATCGCGACGCCGCCATATTCGATCGACGCGACATTGAGCGCGCCGCCGACCCCGGTCATCACCCCGCAGCCGATCAGACAGGCGCGGTCGAACGGCAATTCCCGCGGCACGGCGATCGCCTGCTCGGCCGGGACGACGCAGTACTCGGCGAAGGCGCCGAGAAACATCAGCTGCTTCAGCGCGCCGCCGTCACCGCGGGCCAGACGGCTTTCACCGTCGAACGCCACCGCCTGCGGCCCATGGGCGAGATAGGTCTCGCACAGGATCGGCAGATCGCGGTCGCAATAGAAGCAATGCCCGCAATGCGGGTTCCACGACAGGATCACGTGGTCGCCGACCGCGACGCCTTCAGTTTGCGGGCCGATCTCCGCGACCACGCCCGCCGCCTCGTGGCCGAGGACGATCGGCATCGGGTAGCGCAGCGACCCTTCGATGACCTCGAGGTCGGTGTGGCACAGCCCCGCCGCCATGATCTTCACCAGCACGTCGCCCGGTTTCAACGCCGCCGCCGTGATCGTCTCGATCGTGAGCGGGGTGCGCGGCTCGTGCAGCACCGCCGCGCGGAAAGAGCGGCCCGCCATGTCCTTCTCCGCCATGGCCTCGCGGCTAAACCGGCCGTTCGCCCTCGATCGTCACGCGATGCATGACGCGGCGCTGGCCGTGGTAGTCGTTGATCGCGTTGTGCTGGACGCAGCGATTGTCCCAGAAGGCGATCGAGCCCCTCTCCCAGCGAAAGCGGCAGGTGAACTCGGGCCGCACCGCGTGGCGGTAAAGGTAATTGAGCAGCGGCGCGCTTTCCTCCTCGGTCATGTCCTGGAAGCGCGTGGTGAAACCGCCGTGCACGTAAAGGCATTTTCGGCCGCTCTCGACATGGCGGCGCACCACCGGGTGGTCGACCTCGGCATGCGCCTCGTCGGTAAAGCGGATGTTCATCGACCGCTTGCCCTTGTCGGCGGCGCGCGGCGCATAGAGCCCGTAGGATTTGCGCGCGCTGTGCATCGCCCGCATCTCACCGAGCATGTCCTTCAGACCGTCCGACAGGGTCTCGTAGGCCAGATACTGGTTGGCGAACATCGTGTCGCCGCCATAGGCCGGCACCTCATGCGCGTAAAGCACCGAACCGAGCGCCGGCTTTTCGAGATAGCTCACATCGCTGTGCCAGCCGCCGCCGAAATTGCGCATTTCGTCCGCTTCCTTGCGGACTTCGAGGATTTCCTCGTTGTCCGCCATGCCTTCGACAAAATCGTGGACCTGCAACTCGCCGAACCGCCGGCCAAAGGCGAGATGCTGCGCGGGCGTCAGGCGCTGGTCGCGGAAAAAGATCACGCAATTCTCGACGAGCGCCTGGCGGATTTCGCCGATCACCGCGTCGTCGAGCGTTTGCGACAGGTCGACGCCGGAAATCTCGGCGCCGAGCGCCCCGGAAATACGGTTTACCGTGATCGTGCGGTAAGTCATGTAAGCTCTCCGCGCATGGGCCGGCGTTTCGCGAGGATGACAGCAGATGATCGATGCGGCAATCGTCGGCCTGGGCCGCTGGGGCAAGACCCTGGTCGAGGCGGTGCAGGGCAAGAGCGACAAGATCCGCTTCACCCGCGCGGTCAGCCGCGACCCGGCGCAGCATCGCGGCTTTCTTGAAACCCAGCACCTGCTGGCCGGCGGTTTCGCGGCGGCGTTGGCCGACAAGACCGTCAAGGCCGTCGTGCTGGCGACGCCGCACACCAGGCATGTCGACGAGATCGCCGCCGCCGCCCAAGCCGGCAAGCACGTGTTCTGCGAGAAGCCGCTCGCCTTGACCCGCGACGGCGCCGCGCGCGCCGTCAACGCCTGCCGCGACGCCGGCGTGGTGCTCGGCATCGGCACCGACAAGCGCTATTTTTCGTCGATCGCCGAGGTCATCAAGCTGGCCGAGAGCGGCGAATTGGGGCCGCTCATCCATGTCGAGGGCAATTTCTCCAACGAGGTCGCCGCCGGGTTTGCCGCCTGGCGCGACGAGCCCGAGGAATCGCCCGCGGGCGGCATGACCGGCACCGGCATCCATCTGCTCGACGCGATGATGCAGGTCGCCGGCCCGGTCAAGCGCGTGCACGCGCGCCTCCTGTCGCTGAAACCCGGGCCGGACCCGTGGGACAGCCTGTCGGTGCTGCTGGAATTCGTGAGCGGTGCGGGCGGCACGCTCGCCTGCGTGCGCTCGACGCCGAATTTCCTGCGGCTTCACGTCTTCGGCCGCAACGGCTCGGCCGAGGCCGTCGGCCTCAACGACATCGTCATCCGCAAGAGCGGGGCCGAGCCGCTGCGCTTGCGCTACCCGAAGGTCGAAACCGTGCGGGTGAACCTGGAGGCGTTCGCCGACGCCGTCGACGGCCGCGCCCCCTACCCGGTGCCGCCGGAGCGGATCGCCGCCGTCACCGACACCTTCGTCGCGATCGCCGACGCCGTCCGCACCGGCGTGGTGACGCAGGCGGTCTGACGGATGGGAGAGCCCCCCTGCCGGACGAAGAGGCAGCCCGTCCCTTTCGTACCGGCGGAAGCCGGTACCCACCCCGCCGATGCAGAAGCGGTTGACGGACGGGCTCCGGCTTCCGTCGGAACAAACCGAGGCTAAGCATGCCCGAAACCCTGCCCTACGGTGCGTGGAGATCGCCGATCACCTCCGACCTGATCGTTGCCGAGACGGTGGGGCTGGGCGGCGTCACGGTCGATGGCGCCGATATCTATTGGACGGAGAGCCGGCCGAGCGAAGGCGGCCGGAACGTGCTGGTGCGGAAGGACGGCGGCGACGTGACGCCGGCGCCCTACAATGTGCGCACCCGCGTCCACGAATATGGCGGCGGCGCGGTGACGGTGCATCGCGGCACGGTCTATTTCAGCAATTTCGGCGACCAGCGGCTGTACCGCCAGCCGCCGGGGGGCGCACCGCAGCCGTTGACGCCCGAACCGGGCGACGGCACGCGCTGGCGCTACGCCGACGGCATCATCGATGCGGCCCGCAATCGCTGGATCGGCGTGCGCGAAGCGCATTCCGGCGAGCGGGTCGACAATGCGATCGTCGCGGTCGACCTGGCCGCCGCCAATCCCGGACAGGTGCTGGTCGAGGGCAGCGATTTCTATGCCGCGCCGCGCCTGTCGCCGGACGGGCGGCAACTGGCATGGCTCGGTTGGAACCATCCCAACATGCCCTGGGTAGGGACCGAGCTCTGGGTCGGCGACATCGCCGTCGACGGCAGCCTGTCCACCCCTCGCAAGCTCGCCGGCGGGGACAACGAGTCGGTCGCCCAGCCGCAATGGTCGCCCGACGGCATGCTGTATCTGATCTCCGACCGCAACGGCTGGTGGAACCTCTACCGCTGCGATGCGGGTCGTGGCGGCGCGGTGCGGCCGGTCTGCCCCTACCCGGCGGATTTCTGTCCGGCGCAATGGGTGTTCGGCCAGTCGAGCTATGCCTTCCTGTCGGTCGCCCATCTTGTCTGCACCTACGGCGAAGGCGGCCGGACCCGGCTCGCCCGGCTGGAGATCGACAGCGGCAAGCTCACGCCGCTCGATCTGGCGTTTTCCGAATTCGGCTCGCTCAAGACGGTTTGCCGCCAGGCCGGCGCCGGCAAAATCGTCTGCGGTGTCGGCTCGCCGACCGGTCCCGGCGCGATCGCGGTGATCGACCCGGAGACGGGCTCGGTCGATATCCTGCGCCAATCCTCGACCAGTGCCGCCGACCCCGCCTTGCAGCGCTATTTCACCGCCGCGCAACACCTCGAATTCCCGACCGAAAACGGGCGCACCGCCTTCGCCAATTACTACGCGCCGCATAATTCGGATTGTGCCGGACCGCCGCAGGAAAGGCCGCCGCTCGTCGTCAAGTGCCATGGCGGCCCGACCTCGTCCGCTTCGTCGAGCCTCAGCCTGGGCATCCAGTATTGGGCCAGCCGCGGCATCGCGGTGCTCGATGTCGATTACGGCGGCAGCACCGGTTACGGCCGGGCCTATCGGGAGCGGCTGAAGGGCCAGTGGGGCGTCGTCGATGTCGACGATTGCGTCAATGCCGCGCGCCATGCCGCGGCACAGGGCCTGGCCGATGCGGAGCGCATGGTGATCACCGGCGGCAGCGCCGGCGGCTATACGGTGCTGGCGGCGCTGGCCGGGCGCGACGTGTTCAAGGGTGGGGCCAGCTATTACGGGGTCAGCGACGTCGCCGCCCTCGCCCGCGATACGCATAAATTCGAGAGCCGTTATCTCGACTGGCTGATCGGCCCCTACCCCGAGCGGGCCGACCTCTATGCCGAGCGCTCGCCGCTCAGCCATGTCGATGGGCTCGACTGCCCGGTGATCTTCTTCCAGGGTGCGGACGACCGCATCGTCCCGCCGAACCAGACCGAGATGATGGTCGACGCCCTCCGCTGCCGCGGCATCCCGTGCGGCTATCTGCTGTTCGCGGGCGAGCAGCACGGCTTCCGCCGCGCCGAAAACATCAAGCGCGCGCTCGACGCCGAGCTCTATTTCTACGCCGGGCTCGTCTTCAAGACCCGGCTGAGCTTTTGAGGCGGCTCACATGCCGTACCGCCGGTTGACTTTGCCCGAGCGGTGCCGCGATCCTGGCGGCCGCACATCAAGGGAGACGGCGGCGATGGCGCTCGATCTACTCGTCAAGAACGGCACCGTGATCGACGGCTCGGGGCTGCCCCGCTACCGCGCCGATGTCGGCGTCAAGGACGGCCGCATCGTGCAGATCGGCCGCATCCGCGAGCCGGCGGAGCGGGTCGTCGACGCCGACGGCCTGATCGTCGCGCCCGGCTTTATCGACGGCCACACGCATATGGACGCGCAGGTCAATTGGGACCCGTTGGGCAGCTGCTCGTGCTGGCACGGCGTCACCAGCGTGGTGATGGGCAATTGTGGCTTTGCGCTGGCGCCGTGCAAACCGGCCGACCGCGAGTGGTTCGCACGCTGCCTGACAGCGGTCGAGGACATCCCGACCGAGGCGATGATGGAGGGCATCGACTGGACCTGGGAGACCTTCCCCGAATACCTCGCGACCGTCGAGCGGCTGCCCAAGGGCCTCAATTACGGGATGTATATCGGGCACTCCGCGCTGCGCATGTATGCGATGGGCGCCCGGCGCGGCCTCGACGAAAAGGCGAGCGAGGACGACCTGAAACGCATGGAGCATGCGGTCGCCGAGGCGCTCAAGGCCGGCGCGCTCGGCTTTTCCACCTCGCGGGCGACGACCCATGTCACACCGGACGAAACACCGGTCGCCAGCCGCATCGCCGACTGGGCGGAGATCGAGCGGCTCGTCGGGGTGATGGGCGGGCTGGATGCCGGCATCTTCCAGATCGGCCCGGACATCTCCGGCGGCGCGGCGCAAAGGGCGTGCCTCGAACGGCTGCGCAAGATCGCGCTCGATACGGGCCGGCCGATCATGTTCGGCATGCTCGCCACCAGGCAGGGCATCGACCCCAACCCATGGGACTTCCAGACCCGCTTCATGGACGAGACCGTGGCGATGGGCGGCCGCATGTACGGCCAGGCGACGACGCGCTCGATCAATGCGGTGTTCTCGCTCAAATCGTACCTGCCGTTCGACGTGCTGCCGGCATGGCGCGAAATCCGCACGCTGCCCCTGCCCGAGCAGAAAGCGCGGCTGCGCGACCCGGCAACGCGCGCGCGTCTCGTGGCGGCGGAGGCGACGATGAAACCGCGCGAACGCACCCTGCAAGGCGGCGGCGCGGCGACCACCGACCCGCGCAAGCCGGACTACGACAACCTGTTCCCGATGCTGACCGTGAACTGGGACGATCCGAGTATTGGCGAGCTGTCGCGGCGCCACAACAAGCACCCGGTCGAGGTGATCATCGACCTGGCGCTCGACGACGAGAACCGCATGTTCGTACAGCCGATCGTCAACGAGCGGCCGGCGGATGTGCTGAACCTGCTGAAGCATCCGCGCACCCTGGCCACCTTCTCGGATTCCGGGGCGCATGTCTGTCAGGAGATGGGGTCGTCGCTGCAGACGCATCTACTGTCGTACTGGGTGCGCAGCAAGCAGCAATTCACCCTCGAAGAGGCGGTGCGGATGCTGACCTTCGACAACGCCTCGGCCTGGGAGCTGGCGGGCCGCGGGCTGATCCGCACCGGCTACGCCGCCGATCTGGTGGTGTTCGACGAGGCGCATGTGAAGCCGCAACTGCCGACGGTCGAGACCGACCTGCCCGGCGGGGCGCGGCGCCTGGTGCAAAAGGCCGACGGCATCGCCGCGACGATCGTCAACGGCGTCGTGGCGATCGAGAACGGCCAGGCCACCGGCCGCGCCGGCGGCCAGGTGCTGAAGGGCCGGCTGGCGGCGTGATGTTTTCGGTCGCGTCATCCCCGGGCTCGCCCCGAGGATCCGGATGGTCGGGTCGAGCCCGGCCCAGGGGACATGGATGGCCGGGTCGAGCCCGGCCCAGGGGACGTGGATGGCCGGATCGAGCCCGGCCCAGGGGACGTGGATGGCCGGGTCGAGCCCGGCCCAGGGGACGTGGATGGCCGGGTCGAGCCCGGCCCGGGGGACGTGGATGGCCGGATCGAGCCCGGCCCGGGGGACGTGGATGGCCGGGTCGAGCCTGGCCCGGGGGACGTGGATGGCCGGGTCGAGCCTGGCCCAAGAGCCAAGGACGGACGGGTCGAGCCCGGCCATGACGACGGAAGTCGGCCCCGATGCCGGTGCGCGCGAGGCGCTGCGGCTGCTCGGCCCCGACCCGGCGAACTGGGTGCCCGATCGAGCCGACGCGACCGGAAGAACCATCGACCACAATGTGCTGATCGTCGGCGGCGGACAGACCGGCTGCGCGTTTGCTTTTGCGCTGCGGCGGGCGGGGATCGGCAAGGTTTCGGTGATCGACGCCGCAGCCGATGCGGCCCGCGCCGGCATCTGGGAAAACGGCGCGCGGATGCATGTCCTGCGGACGCCGAAGACGCTGCCCGGCCCCGAATACGGCATCGCCGCACTGGGCTTCCAGGCCTGGTACGAGGCGCGGCACGGCGCGGCGGCGTATCGCGGCTTCGAGCGTATCCCGCGCCAGGCATGGGTCAGCTACCTGGCGTGGTACCGCGAGTTTCTCGGCATCCGGGTGCGCTACGGCACCCGGCTCGACCGCATCGAGCCGGCGGAAGGGTGTTTCCGGCTGCATCTCGGCACAAATGTCGAGACCGCGCGGAAAATCATCATCGCCACCGGGTTCGCCGGCAGCGGCGGGCCGGCCGTGCCCGATTTTCTGCGCGTGCTGCCGCGCCGGCTGTGGGCACATACCGGCGACGCGATCGATTTCGCCGCGCTCGCCGGCAAGGATGTCGCGGTGATCGGCGGCGCGGCCTCGGCTTTCGACGCGGCGGCGGTCGCGCTCGAAAGCGGCGCCAGGTCGGTGCACCTGTTCGCCCGCCGCGCGACCCTCGCCGCGACGCCGATCAGCCGCAGCCGCGGCTATCCCGGCGCTTACGACAATTACTGCGCCCTGCCCGATGCGGTGCGCTGGCACCAGGCGATCCGCTATCGCCGCGCCGGGTCGACCGCGCCGCAAGACGCGATCGACCGGGTGCTGAGGCACGACAATTTCCACCTGCACCTGGCCGCGCCGTGGGTGGACGCGCGGCAAGCGGCCGACGGCCTCACGGCCGAAGTCGCCGACCCCTCCGGTTGCCTCGCGGAAGGCGCGCTGACTTACCGCTTCGATTTCGCGATCGCGGGCACCGGCTATGCGGCCGACCCCAATCTGCGGCCGGAATTGGCCGATTTCGCGCGGCATATCGCGTTGTGGCGCGACCGCTATACGCCGCCCGCCGAGGAGCAGGACGCAGTGCTGGGCGCGCATCCCTATCTCGGCCCCGGCAACGAGTTCATCGCGAGGGATCCCGGCGCCGCGCCGTACCTCAAGGACATCCACTGCTTCAACCCCGCCGGGTTCGTCAGCTTCGGCGTGCCGGTCGGCGACGTGCCGAGCATGAAGCGCGGTCACCCGGCGGTGACGGCGGCGATCAGCCGCGGCCTGTTCCTCGCCGATCTCGACCACCACCAACAGCGGATGACCGGCGCCGTGCCGCCCGATTTCGGCCCGGAACTCTACGCCAAGGCGGTGTGGCGCCGTTAATCTCGCCGTCAGGCGAGGTGCTTCAAATACTGGGCGACGAAATCGCAGTCGACGAACTTGGCGTAGGCGTCGCTGATGCGCTTGGTGACCGGGCCGGGGAGCGGCGCCGCGAGGGTGCGGCCGCCGATGCTGCGCACCGGGCAGATGCACAGGCTGGTCGAGGTCATGAAGATTTCGTCGGCGATCCCGGCGTCGTAGAGGTCGAGATCGGCCTCGCGGCAGGCGATCCCGAGCCCCGCGCAGAGCTCGATCACCGTCTCGCGGCTGATGCCGGGCAGGACGAACTCGCTGCGCGGCGTCAGCACCTCCCCCTCGGCGACCAGGAAGATGTTGCTGCCGATGCCTTCGGAAAGATGGCCGTTATGGTCGAGCAGTACCGACCACGCCTCCGGATCCTGCGCCTTGGCTTGAAGATCGGCCTGTATCAGGTTGAGATAGTTATGCGTCTTGGCACGCGGGCTGAGCGCGTCCGGTGCGGTGCGGCGGGTCGGCGGGACGACGATGTCGATACCGTCGCGAAACAGCCGGGCGCGTTTCTGCAGCGGCAGCGGGATGCATTCGACGATGACGGTCGGTCCGGTCTCCTCCCAGCCCTCGTCGCCGACCGCATCGACGCCACGCGAAACGCGCTGACCGAGCCAGAAATCGCTGTCGGGGGTGAGGAAATGGGCGTTGCGCGCCAGCACATCCTCGCTGATCCCGGCCATCTCGTGCGGACCGAGGCCGGGGTCGATGCGCAGGTATTTGAGCGAGCGGTAGAAGCGGTCGATATGCTCCTTGAGCTTGAACGGCCGGCCGTGAAACGTGCGGGTCATGTCGAACGCGGCGTCGCCATATTTGAAGCCGCGGTCGCGGAACGGGATCACCACCTCGCGCTCCGGCACGATGCGGCCGTTGAAATAGGCGACGCGCTGGTTCCCGTGCGGTTTGGCGCTCATCTCGATCCTCTACGCAAGCAAGGAAGAGCCGGGGCCGATCACGACAGCCCCGCGAACAGCGGCGCGCGGGTCTCGGCGAAGTCTTCGACCGCGCCGACGAGCTTGTCGCCGTCCCCCTCGTCGAGGGCGACCGACAGCGCCATCATGCCGCGCTTGGCGAACCAGACGCCGCGCTCGACAAGGTCGAAATAGAACAGCTCGAGCAGCCCGGCATGGCCCTGGGCGGCATCGGCGGCGTTGTGGATCGCGCCGCCGCGCATATGCACGCCGATCATCGAGCCGATGCCGGTGAACTGCATCGGCAGCCCCCGCGCCGCCGCGTTGAGCCGGTCGCGCAGCGTGTCGCCCCAATTGTTGAGCCGGCGCGCCGCCGCCGGGGTGTAGACCTCGGTCAGCCCGACATAGCCGGCGTTCATCGTCAGCACGTTGTTGTTGAACGTGCCGGCGTGCTGGAAGCCGCCCTTGTTGCGCGGGTCGAACCACGCCATCAGGTCGGTGCGCCCGCCAAAGGCGCCAAAGCTCATGCCGCCGCCGACATATTTGCCCAGCGTCGTCATGTCGGGAGTGACGCCGTGCACCTCCTGCAAGCCGCCCGGCGCGAGGCGCGAGGTCATCACCTCGTCGAAGATCAGGACGGCGCCGGTCTCGCTCGCCAGCGCGCGCAGATCGGCGAGAAACGCGCGCGTCGCCGGGATGCAGCCGCTGCCGCCGAGCATCGGCTCGATCAGGATGCAGGCGAGGTCGTCCTTGTGCGGCGCGACCAGCGCGCGGACCTGCGCGATATCGTTGTAGACGCCCATCAGATAGTCGAAAGGCGCGTTGATCGGGCTGCCCTTGCCGCGGAAATAAAACACGCCGCCGTGATAGCCGCCGTGGAACACCAGCACCTTGTGGCGGCCGGTGATGCCGAGCGCGGCCGACACCGCCATCAAATTGGCCTCGGTGCCGGAATTGGTGAAGCGCACCAGCTCGACCGACGGGAAGCGGTCGCGGATCGCCGCGGCGAATTTCCCTTCCGCCTGGCCGTGAGCGCCGAAATTGATGCCGCCGTCGAGCGCCGCGTCGATCGCCCGGCGGATCGCGGGATGCGAATGGCCGTAAAGCCCGGCGGTGAACTCGGAGAGGAAATCGGCGTATTCGTGGCCGTCGGCGTCCCACAGATGCGCGCCCTCGCCCTTGACCATGGTCAGCGGGAACGGCTCGGCATAGATCGCCGAGCGGGTGTTGCCGCCGGGCAGCGCGGCGCAGGCCTTGTCGTAGAGCGCGCGGCTCTCGGGGTTGCGCGCGCGGTAATCCTCCTCGGCTTCCTTGAGGGCGGCGTCGATGTCGATATTCGCGGCGTGGGCGGCGGGCATCCTGTCTCCTTCCGGCTGCCGCCGTTGTAGCACAAGCCGGCGGCACATGGCGCCAGGTCTCAGCCGGTATAGGCCCGCCGGCCGTGGTCGCGGAGCCAGAGACGGACGAGGTGGCGGCGGCGGTCGGGGTCGGGCCAGTCCTCGAACTCGGTGCGGCTGTGGCCGAGCGTGCGGTTGTCGACAAACTGGATTTCGCCGGGCTGGAATTCGAAATCGATCGCGACGCCGGGCTCCTCGAAAATCTCCAGTATCGCGGCGACCGCGGCGGCGCCTTCGTTGTCGAGCGGCTCGCCCTTGAGCGCGTAGCCGCCCCTGATCTGATGGTGGCTGAAGCGCGCCCGCAACGCCTCTCCCGCCTCGAAGACCGGTGCGGAAAAAGTTTCCGGCTCGCCGGGGAAGAACTCCTTTTGCCGGTCGAACCAGAACGGCCGGTAGAGCCGCGGCAGCAATTCCGGGTGCCGTTCCAGCAGCATGTTGTGGACGGTGGGGAAGCTCAGCACGCGGCTGACCCCGCCGGACTTGGCGGTGCGCAGGCAGAGCAGACCGACGATCTCCGGCGGCGTCGTGTTGTAGGCGTTGTCGATATGGAAGCGGATCTCGATGTTGGTCTTGTCGGGACGGATGCCGGAGCCGGGCAGCGCCTGCCGGCCGGTATCGTGCACATCGTAGATCATCGTGCCGTCGAGCTTTTGCGCCACCGGGCGGGCGACCATCGAGGCGAGCAGCCAGTAGACCGCCTCCGCCTCGCTCTTCGACAGTTCCTCGACCGGCAACCGGTCGACCACCGCGAAGCGCACGCCGTGCCTGAGGATGCGGCGCACCTCGGCCATCGCCGCGTGACAGTTGGTCATGTCGAAATCGGCCGGGCTGCGCAGGATCGCCGGCAGCGGATGGGCGCGGATTTCGCCGACGACGCGGCGGATTTCGTCGAGACAAGCCTCATCGAGCCTGACACGGAAATCGCCGTCGCCGATGTCGGCGCGCTTCCACGCGCTCGCGCCGTCGATCCTGTGCTCGATCATCTCGCGCCCCGCACCGCAAGTCCGGCGCGATTATGGTCGCGGCTAAGCCGCGGCGCAATGCGGCGCCGGACGCCCGCCAACCCCGGAACCGAAAACCCCCAGGCATTGTTAAACCTCGCATAGAGGATTGATTTTAAAGGAGGTTGAAATGCGCGGGACGACAAGAAATCGCCGGTTCGGCGGGTTTGCGGCGCTCGCGGCCGGCGCCCTCGGTCTCGTCGCCGTGGCGCTGCCACTGCACCAGGCGAAGGCCCAGATGTATCTCGGCTGGGACTTCGGCAACGGCATCGGTGTCGGGATCGGCACCCCGCCCTCGGCCATGGGTTACCACTATTGCGGCTTCGTCGCGACCACCAACCCGTATTGCCGCAACTGGTAGCGCATAGAGGACCGACCGGGCGGGAGCCGGCAGCCGCCCGGCGGCGCAGCCTACCGCCTCAGATCAGCCCGAGCTCGCGCAGCTCCAGCAGCATGTGCTCGGGCATCTGCGAGAAATCCCCGCCCGGTCCGGCGGGGATATCTTTCGGCGCGTCGGCCGGCGGCAGATAGCGCCAGCCCTGGAACGGCCGGAACGCGCGCGGCAAGGTCGCGACGAATTCGCCGTCGGTCACGATCAGGCAATAGGCGCGGCCGCTGTCCTCACACTCGGCGCGGAAGCCGATGATGCGTTCGCGTGCCCTGATCTGGCCTTTCACCACCCAGTACAGCGAGCCGCCGGCGAGCACCGCCTCGGCGCGGCGCGGATGGTTGCGGGTGTAGACCCAGCTGGCGCCGCGTTCGACGCGGCGCTGCGCGCGCGAGCGGCGCAAATCCTCCACATCCGCGGCGCCGACCGCCATCTTCACCAGATGCAGCGGGCCGACGGCAGGGAAATCACCGCCTTTCGCCATTACGCCGGCTCCGCCAGGGCGATCAGCTCGGCGCCCTCCTCGACCAGGTCGCCCACCGCGTAGCGCACCGCCTCGACCTTGCCGTCGCGCGGGGCGGCGATGGTGTGCTCCATCTTCATCGCCTCGACGACGATCAGCGCCTGGCCCTGGCGCACCACATCGCCGGCGGCGACCAGCAGCTGCACGACGCGGCCCGGCATCGGCGCGGACAGACGACCGGCGCCGGGATCGGCCCCGGCCGGCGGGGCCAGCGGATCGACCCGCGTGAAACGCCAGCCCGCGCCATCGATGAACACGGCGATCTCGCTGCCGTGGTCGAGAATCACCGCGCGCGACTGGGCGCCGTCGAGGGTCAGCACCGCGGCGCCGTCAGAAGCAATGATCGCGGCGTCCACCAGGTCATGTTCGCCGATTCCGAGCGCCCACCCGGCGCTGCGCGCGGTCGCGGCGACGGACAGGATCTCGTCGCCGCTACGCAGCGTCACGCTTTGCGGCGCGTTCGCGGCGTTGAGACGCCAGCCGTCGCGACGGGACCACGGATCGGCGCCGGCAGCGGCCGGCGAGCCGAGGGCGAACAAGGCGGCCGCGGCGATGGCTTTGCCGGGCGGCGGCGCGGCGGCCGGCAGCAAAGCGGCGCGGCGGCGCTCGATAAAGCCGGTATCGAGCCTGGCGGCGGCAAAGTCCTCGTCGGCGACGACCCGCGCGAGAAAGCCGAGATTGGTGGTGAGGCCGAGCACGCCGGTCTCCGCCAAAGCGTGCGACAGCCGGGTGCGCGCGGCATCGCGGTCGGGCCCCCAGGCGATGATCTTGGCGATCATCGGGTCGTAGAACGGGGTCACCGCGTCGCCCTCGCGCACGCCGGTCTCGACCCGCGCGGCCCCCGTGGCCAGACGCAGCCGGTGCAGCGTGCCGGTCGCGGGCAAAAACCCGCGCTCCGGGTTCTCGGCATAAAGCCGCACCTCGATGGCATGACCGTTGAGCCGGATGTCGGACTGCGTGCGGGTGAATTTTTCGCCGGCGGCGACGCGCAGCTGCCACTCGACGAGGTCGGTGCCGGTCACCGCTTCGGTCACCGGGTGCTCGACCTGCAGCCGCGTATTCATCTCCATGAAATAGAAGCGGCCGTGTTCGACGATGAATTCGACCGTGCCGGCGCCGACATAGCCGACCGCTTGCGCCGCGGCGACCGCCGCCTCGCCCATCGCCCGGCGCAGCGCCGGCGCCAGGCCGGGCGCCGGCGCCTCCTCGACGATCTTCTGGTAGCGGCGCTGGATCGAGCAGTCGCGCTCGTAAAGATGCAGCACATTGCCGTGCGCGTCGGCGAACACCTGCACCTCGATGTGGCGCGGCGCGGCGAGGTATTTCTCGATCAGCACGCGGTCGTCGCCAAAGGCCGAGATCGCCTCGCGCCGGGCGCCGTCGAGCGCGCGCGCGAAGTCGGCGGCCGCATGGACGACGCGCATGCCGCGCCCGCCGCCGCCGCCCGACGCCTTGATCAGCACCGGGAAACCGATCTTTTCCGCCTCGGCCTGCAGATGCGCGGGGTCCTGGTCGTCGCCGTGATAACCCGGGACCACCGGCACCCCGGCCTGCTGCATCAAGGCCTTGGCGGCGGCCTTCGAGCCCATCGCGCGCATCGCCGCGGCCGGCGGGCCGATAAAGACGATGCCCGCCGCCGCGCAGGCCTCGGCGAATTCGGGGTTTTCCGACAGGAAGCCGTAGCCGGGATGCACGGCCTCGGCGCCGGTCTCCCGGGCGGCGGCGATGATGGCGGCGGCGTCGAGGTAGCTCTGCCGCGCCGGCGGCGGGCCGATCAGCCGTGCTTCGTCCGCCTTCGCGACATGCAGCGCGCCGGCATCGGCCGCGGAATAGACCGCCACCGTGGCGATGCCCATGCGGCGGGCGGTGCGGAGCACCCGGCAGGCGATCTCGCCGCGATTGGCGATGAGGATTTTCGCGAACATCAAAAGCGAACGCGTTAACGCGGAGGACGCTGAGGTTACGCAGAGGACGCAACGGATTCCAAGCGCCCAGCGCACAGTCAATTTTCACAGGGAGACGGTGAGGCGGTGAGATTGCGACAGATGCAAACCCTCACTGCCTCACCGGCTCCCTGTGCACTTTTTGGCGCTTCGCACCGAAAGCTTTCAAGCGCGCGCAGCGCGCAACCAATTTTTACAATGAGACGGTGAGGCGGTGAGATTGCCGCAAACACGGATTCTCACTGCCTCACCGCCTCATTGTGAATTTTTGCGCCGATTCTGACCGCTCTGCCTCACATCCGGAAGACGCCGAACCGGGTCTTGTCGATCGGCGCGTTGAGCGCGGCGGAGATCGACAGGCCCAGCACGGTGCGCGTCTCGGCCGGATCGATGATGCCGTCGTCCCACAGGCGGGCGCTGGCGTAATACGGGTGCCCCTGGGTCTCGTATTGCCGGCGGATCGGCGCCTTGAACGCCTCTTCCTGCTCCGCCGGCCAGTCCTGCCCGCGCGCCGCCATGCCGTCGCGCCGCACGGTGGCCAGCACCGAGGCGGCCTGCTCGCCGCCCATCACCGAGATGCGCGCGTTGGGCCACATCCACAAAAAGCGCGGACCGTAGGCGCGGCCGCACATGCCGTAATTGCCGGCGCCAAAGCTACCGCCGATGATGACGGTGAACTTGGGCACCGCGGCGGTGGCGACGGCGGTGACCATCTTGGCGCCGTCCTTGGCGATGCCGCCGCTCTCGTATTTGCGGCCGACCATGAAGCCGGTGATGTTTTGCAGAAAGAGCAGCGGAATGCCCCGCTGGGCGCATAATTCGATAAAATGCGTGCCCTTGAGCGCGCTTTCCGAAAACAGGATGCCGTTATTGGCGAGGATGCCGACCGGGTAGCCCCAGATACGCGCGAAGCCGCAGACCAGGGTCTGGCCGTAAAGCTGCTTGAACTCGTCGAACGCGCTGCCGTCGACCAGCCGGGCGATCACCTCATGCACGTCGTAGGGCCGGCGCGTATCGGACGGGATGACGCCGTAAAGCTCCTCGGCGGGGTAAAGCGGTTCATGCGGTTCGTGAAGCTCGAGCCCTATCTTTTTGACCCGATTGAGATTGCCGACGATGCGGCGGGCGATGCCGAGCGCGTGGCGGTCGTCCACCGCGTAATGGTCGGTGACGCCGGAAACGCGGCTGTGCACATCGGCGCCGCCCAGTTCCTCGGCGCTGACCACCTCGCCGGTCGCCGCCTTGACCAGCGGCGGACCGCCGAGAAAGATCGTGCCCTGGCCTTTGACGATGATGCTTTCGTCCGACATCGCCGGCACATAAGCGCCGCCCGCGGTGCACGAGCCCATGACGATCGCGATCTGCGGGATGCCGGCCGCCGACATCTGCGCCTGGTTGTAGAAGATGCGGCCGAAATGCTCGCGGTCGGGAAACACCTCGTCCTGCGCCGGCAGGAACGCGCCGCCGGAATCGACGAGATAGAGGCAGGGCAGCCGGTTCTCGCGGGCGATCTCCTGGGCACGCAGGTGCTTCTTGACGGTCATCGGGAAATAGGTGCCGCCCTTGACCGTCGCGTCGTTGGCGATGACGACGCATTCCTGGCCGGCGATGCGGCCGATGCCGGTGACGATCCCCGCCGCCGGCACCTCGCCGTCATACATGCCGTGCGCCGCGAAGGCGGAGAATTCGAGAAACGGTGCGCCGGGATCGAGCAGCATGCGCACCCGCTCGCGCGGCAACAGCTTGCCGCGCCCGACATGCCGCCGGCGCGCCGCCTCGTCGCCGCCGAACGCGATCCGTTCGGTCTGCGCCCGCAAATCCTCGACCATCGCCCGCATCGCCGCGGCGTTGGCGCGGAAGGCTTCGGAGCGGGCGTCGAGGGCGGTGGCGAGGGTGGTCAACCGGCCGCCCGCTTGGCTCCGCGGCAGCGAGGCTCGGGAAGGGGCAAGCCGACTTCGAGCCAAGCTTCCCTAGCGCTGTCGGCGACCCAGGCCTCATCTGCGTCCGACCGGAACAGGTCGATAGAGTACTTGCCGGTCATCCGCAGCACCTTACCACGTCATGCCCAGACTTGCTCCGGGCATCCGCGTCTGCACTCACCGCCCCGCGAATGCGGCCCAACGGACATGGACGGCCGGGTCGAGCCCGGCCGTGACGAGGGCGAGGGCGGGCCGCGCTAGGCCGCCGCGCGGATCGCGACGTTCTTGATATCGGCGCCGACATAGGGTTCGTAGGCGCCGAAATTCTGCTCGAAGTCGCGGGTCAGGCCGCGGGCGGTTTCGTCGTAGGCCTTCTTGTTGGCCCAGGAGGCGCGCGGGTCGAGCACGTCGGCGGGGACATCGGCGGCGCTTTCCGGCACCAGGAAACCGAAATTCGCGTCCTTGCGCATCGGCGCGCCGGCGAGGCGGCCATCGAGCACGGCGCGCAGCAGGCCGCGCGTGTGGGCGATCGCCATGCGCGAGCCGGTGCCGTAGGCGCCGCCCGACCAGCCGGTGTTCACCAGCCAGCATTTGGCGCCGTATTTGGTGATCCGGTCGCCGAGCATCTTGGCGTACTCGGTCGGCCGGCGCGGCATGAACGGCGCGCCGAAGCAGGTCGAGAACGTCGCCTGCGGCTCGCTGCCCAGGCCCACCTCGGTGCCGGCGACGCGGGCGGTATAACCCGACAGGAAGTGGTACATTGCCTGCTCGGCGTTGAGCTGGGCGATCGGCGGCATCACCCCGAACGCGTCGCAGGTCAGCATGATGACGTTCCGCGGATGCGGCGCGAGCCCGGTGTCCGACGCGTTCGGGATATAGTCGAGCGGATAGCAGGCGCGGGTATTCTCGGTAAGGCTGCTGTCGTCGACATCCGGCATGCGGGTGCGCGGGTTGAGCACGACATTTTCCAGCACCGTGCCGAAACGGGTGATCGTCGCGTAGATCTCGGGCTCGGCCCGGGGCGACAGGTTGATCACCTTGGCGTAGCAGCCGCCCTCGAAATTATAGATGCCGCGCGGGCTCCAGCCGTGCTCGTCATCGCCGATCAGGGTGCGGCTGGCATCGGCCGAGAGCGTCGTCTTGCCGGTGCCGGACAGGCCGAAGAAGATCGCGCTGTCGCCGTCCTTGCCGACATTGGCCGAGCAATGCATCGGCAGCACGTCCTTGGTCGGCAGCACGAAATTGAGATAGCCGAAGACGCATTTCTTGATCTCGCCGGCGTATTCGGTGCCGCCGATCAGCACCACGCGCTCGGCGAAATTGACAAAGATGAAGGTCTCCGAGCGGATGCCGTCGAGCTCGGGGATCGACTTGAAATGCGGCGCATGCAGGATGGTGAAGGCCGGCTGGAAGCCCGGCAGCTCGGCCGAAGGCGGCCGGATGAACATGTTGCGCGCGAACAGGCTGTGCCACGGCGACGGCGTCACCAAGCGCACCGGCAGCCGGTATTCGGGGTCGGCGCCGCAATAGAGGTCCTGCACAAACAGCTCGCGGCCCTGCAGGTAGGCGAGGACGCGCTGATGCAGGCCGGCGAATTGCGCCGGGGTAATCGCCTGGTTGACACTGCCCCAATCGACCGTCTCATGCGTGCCGGCCTCGTCGACGATGTATTTGTCGCGCGGGCTGCGGCCGGTATGCCTGCCGGTGTTGACGACGAACGCGCCGCCGAGGCCGATCTCGCCCTGGCGCTGGCGCACTGCGTGCTCGTAAAGAAACGGCATCTGCAGGTTCCAGTGCACCGGGCCGAGATGGCGCATCCCCTGCTCCTCGAGGCCGAAGGACGGCTTTGGGCCCGTCACCGGGTTGTCCGTCTTATCCAAGCTTTCCTCCATATCGCCGACCCCGCCTGCCGGGCGGCCGATCGACGGCTAGATACCAGAATTTGGCGCGCAGCGTAAACCGCCGCCGTTCCACCGGCAAGCTGCACGAAAGCAAACATTATTGTCGGGCCAGTAGCTTGCGCTATCGGCAAGATGCGGCAGTGCGCGCCTGCGCGGCGAGCGCAACCAGCGCTTGGCGTGCCGTCTCGGGATCGAGCACCGGCGACGCGAAAGCGAGCCGCGCGGTCTCATGCCCGCGGCGCAAATCGACGCCCTCGGGGTCGATGCCGGTCATCCGCCAGCCGCTGCCCGCGCGGTGCAGCAGGCGCGCCGCGTAAAGGTCGAGCGCCTCACGATGATCGGCGTTCATATGCGCGACGATCGCGGCCTCGGCGTCGGCCAGCGCCCGGTCGTCCGCCGCCAGACGCAATTCCGCGGCCTCGATCCAGGAAATGCGGCCGAACCCGGCGACCAGATGGCCGCGCTCGATGGTGACGCGGTAAAGGTGGAAATCGGCGAAGCCGGAATAGGTTTCGGCGCCGGGATGGCGGGCGACAAAGCGCGACAGGAGACGCGGATCGTCGCTGCGCGACGCGGTCCCGAGCAGCGTGAGGCGCGGTTGCGCGAGCGGATCCTCCGCGGCGACCGTTGCCTCGCCGCCATCGAACAGCAGCGAAACCCGGTCGTCTGCCGCGATGTTGCGGCTGTGCTGGGCGAGGTCGGAGAGCAGCAGCAGCGGACTGCCGTCGAGACCGCAGGCGAGCGCGACAAGCGACGCGTAAGGCCGGTTGCCGGCCGCCGCGGCGAGGCTCGTCGCCAGTACGCCGTGTGCCTGGCGCCGTACCAACCCGCGGCATAATCGGCCGCGATCAATGCTTTCGTTCATCCCTGCCCTTTTTGTTCGCCACCGCACCGCCATATTTGAAGGAACACATATTGCGCCGATGGCGTATCATTGCCGAGCGACGGCCGGTCACGCCCTTGGGGGGACAGATTCTTGGCGAATACGATCGCACTTGTCGATGACGACAGGAACATCCTGACTTCGGTATCGATGGCGCTGGAAGCGGAAGGTTTTGCCGTCCGCTGCTATGCCGACGGCGCGGAAGCCTTGAAGGGCCTCAACGGCCAGCCGGTCGACGTCGCGGTGCTCGACATCAAGATGCCGCGGATGGACGGCATGGAGCTGCTGTCGCAGCTGCGGCGGTCGAGCACGACGCCGGTCATCTTCCTGACCTCGAAGGACGACGAGGTCGACGAGTTGCTCGGCTTGCGGATGGGCGCCGACGACTACATCAAGAAGCCGTTCTCGCAGCGCCTCCTGATCGAGCGCATCCGGGCGCTGCTGCGCCGCGGCGAACTGGCGCGCGAGCAGGAGGCCGTGCAAGGCGAGCCGCCCATCGTGCGCGGCCTGCTGACGCTCGACCCCGGCCGCCATCTGTGCACCTGGCAGGGCCGGCAGGTCGAACTGACGGTCACCGAGTTCTTGATCCTCAAATCGCTCGCCCAGCGTCCGGGTCACGTCAAGAACCGCGACCAGTTGATGGACGCCGCCTATGGCGAGCACATCTATGTCGACGACCGGACCATCGACAGCCACATCAAGCGGCTGCGCAAGAAGTTCAAGACCGTCGACAACGAGTTCGCACAGATCGAAACGCTGTATGGCGTCGGTTATCGATATCGCGACCACTAACGCCGCCGAACCGGCGGCGCCGGCGCTCGACCAGGCGCCCGGCACGGCGCGGCATGTCCAGCCCGCGGCAGCCGAGACTGGCGCACCGCGCCGCCGGCGGAAGCGGGCGCTACGGCTGTCCCCCCTCACCCGCCGCATCATCGCGGTCAACGTGCTGCCGCTGGTGCTGCTGGCGCTGGGGTTTCTCTATCTCGGCAAGTTCGAGGCGAGCCTGATCGGCCAGCAGGTCGAGGCGCTGCAGACTCAGGGGGAGATTTTCGCCGCCGCGCTCGGCGAAGGCGCGGTGCTCGATTCGCCCGACGAGGGCGAAATCCTGCTGCCCGATCTGGCGCGCCAGATGATGCGCCGGCTGGTGGCGCCGACCCATACCCCGGCGCGGCTGTTCGACAAGGACGGCAAGCTGATCGCCGACAGCAAGGTCTTCTCCGGCCCGGGCGACGCGGTTCAGGTCGAGGAGCTCGCCCCGCCCGAGCGAAAAGGGTTTGTCACGACGCTGAGCGACGAGGTTTACGACTGGATCGCCGGGCTGCTGCCGCGGCGGCGTGGCTACCCGCCATACCGCGAGGGCCGCACGGCGGCCGATTTCCCGGAGGCGGAAAGCGCGGTGCACGGCGAGCCGCGGTCGATGGTGCGCCGCGACCCGCGCGACCGGATGCTGGTGATCAGCGTCGCGGTGCCGGTACAGCGCTACAAGGAGGTGCTCGGCGCAGTGATGCTGTCGAGCGTCAACGGCGAGCTCGAGGCCGAAGTCCGCAAGGTGCGCTTCGAGGCGCTGCGGATTTTCGCCGTCGCGCTGATGGTGACGATCCTGCTCTCGGTCTATCTGGCGAGCACGATCGCGCGGCCGGTGCGCCGCCTCGCCGAGGCCGCCGAACGCGCCGAAGGCCGCGGGACACGGATCGAAATCCCCGACCTGACACAGCGCGGCGACGAGATCGGCGACCTGTCGCGCTCGCTGCGCGAGATGACCAATGCGCTGTGGCTGCGCATGTCCGCGATCGAAAGCTTCGCCTCGGATGTCGCGCACGAGATCAAGAACCCGCTGTCGTCGCTGCGCAGCGCGGTGGAGACGGCGGTGCGCATCCACGACCCGGTCAAGCAGCAGCGGCTGCTGGCGATCATCCTCGACGATATCGAGCGGCTGTCGCGCCTGATCACCGATATTTCCGATGCTTCGCGGCTCGACGCGGAGCTGAGCCGCGACATCATGGAGCCGATCGACCTCGCGGCGATGCTGCGCGCGCTGGTCGACATCCACGAGACCACGCGCGGCGAGGGCACCGCCGGGGTCGTGCTGACGCTGCCCGAACGGCGGCGCGGGATTTACGTGAGCGGGATCGAAAGCCGGCTGTCGCAGGTCTTTCTCAATCTGATCAGCAACGCCGTCTCGTTCAGCCCGCCGGGCGGCGAGATCCGCGTCGGCGCGCGCGAGGACGGCCGTGCCGTGCTGATCACGGTCGAGGACGACGGCCCGGGCATCCCGCCCGAAAAGCTGACGACGATCTTCGACCGCTTCTACACCGAGCGCCCGGCGGCGGAGAAATTCGGCACCCATTCCGGGCTGGGCCTGTCGATCTCGAAGCAGATCGTCGAGGCGCATCGCGGCCGCATCTGGGCCGAGAACCGGCGCGACGCAAAAGGCGAGGTGTGCGGCGCCCGCTTCCTGATCCGGCTGCCGGAGGCGTGAGTAACACCCGCCGCCGTCATTCCGGGGCGCCGCAGCCCGGCGCACCCGGAACCCATGCCCTCCGACGGACGCCCGTTTCCATCGTCATGGCCGGGCTTGACCCGGCCATCCCGGATAGCTCGCATTCGCCTGGACGGTTGAAGCGACAGTTAGATGCCCGGATCGAGTCCGGGCATGACGAGTTGAGAGGACGCTCTCACCGGTTTCGTTCACGCGCGGGGATCCGGGTTCGGCTCTTTGCGCCGCCCCGGAACGACGGGCGGAAGCGATGACCGGCGGCGGCATCCTGTTCCACGCCACCTCGGTCGCGATCGGCGGGCGGGCGGTGCTGCTGCGCGGTCCGTCGGGGAGCGGGAAATCGGACCTCGCCCTGCGACTAATCGACGCCGGAGCGCGGCTTGTCGCCGATGATCAAAGCGAGGTCCGGCGCGACGGCGAGGCCCTGTTTGTGCGCTGCCCCGCGCCGATCGCCGGGCTGATCGAGGTGCGCGGCGTGGGCCTCGTCAAGGTCGATTCGGTGCCCACGGCACGTCTCGCCTTGATCGCGGATTTGGTTGCACCGCAACATACGGAACGGCTGCCAGAGCCCAGGAACGCAACGATTCTTGGTCTCGCCATACCGCTGGTTGCGATCGCCCCGTTCGAGGCTTCGGCGCCGATCAAGTTGCGGCTTGCCCTGGGGGCAGCCGGCGGGAGCGGAACTCCCGCCGGCTGAACGTCGTTTGCGGTGGCTCGCGGGTCCCGCCGCCGCTCGCGCAGGAGGCGAGGCATGACTGCCATAGCATCAAGCGTGATGACGAAGGGCACGGACGGCGCTATATGGGCGATCCAGTCCCCACCCGCGGGCCATCGTGGCCTTAGACGGCATGCGGATCGAACACCGAGTGGTCTCTGCCCCCCTAGCGACCGCCTGAACGTGTGATCGACACCCCTAGCTGACCGGAACGAATGCCGAGCCCCTGTATTCGGGATCTCGCACCCTCCCTCCCCCATCGTCGACGGTGCCGCCGGCCGGCGCCGCCGCGGCGCGGCGGGGCGTGCCGATGATCGGCATCGTCCTCGTCACCCATGGCCGGCTGGCGAGCGAGTTCGTCGCGGCGCTGGAGCATGTGGTCGGCCCGCAGGCGCAGATCGCCGCGATCTGCATCGGCCCCGACGACGACATGGAGCAGCGCCGGCGGGAGATTTTGAGCTCGATCAGCGCGGTCGACACCGGCGAAGGCGCGGTGCTGCTGACCGACATGTTCGGCGGCACGCCCTCGAACCTGGCGATCTCGGTCATGGACCGGGCGAAGATCGAGGTCATCGCCGGCATCAACCTGCCGATGCTGATCAAGCTCGCCAGCCTGCGCCAGACCGAGACGATCGGGCGCGCGGTGGTCGGCGCGCAGGAGGCCGGGCGCAAATACATCAACGTCGCCTCGCAGCTTCTGGCGGACGCCCAGCGATGACCACGGAGCCGCTCGGCAGTGCGATCGAAGCCGAAGCGGCGGCGGCCACCGTCAAACGCGTGGTCAAAATCTGCAACCAGAAGGGCCTGCACGCCCGCGCGGCGGCGCGTTTCGTGAAGACGGCGCACGAATTCGACGCGGAAATCTGGGTGCGCAAGAACGGCACCATCGTCAACGGCCGTTCGATCATGGGGCTGATGATGCTGGCGGCGGCATCGGGAGCCGAGCTACAAATCTCCGCCGCCGGCCCGGAAGCCGATTCAGCGGTCGAAACGCTGGCGCGCCTGGTCGAATGCAAATTTGATGAGGGCTGCTGACGAACGCCCCGACATCAACGCGGGCGGCACGCGACGAGACGAACACCGGCTGACCGGCATCGGCGTGTCGCCGGGGATCGCGATCGGCGCCGCCTATATCGGCGACCGCGGCCCGCTCGTCGTGACCGAGACCGCCATTCCCGACACCGCGGTGGCGAGCGAACGCGCCCGCTTTACCGACGCCGTGTCCAACGCGCAAAAGCAGCTGCGCAAGCTCAAGGCGCATGCCGCGGCGCTGCCCGGCTCGGCGGGCGACGAGATCGGCTATCTGCTCGACGCGCATCTGGCGATGCTGGCCAATTCGCGGCTGGTCCGCGGCGTGCACCAGCGCATCGCGCAGGCGCGGATCAACGCCGAGCGCGCCGTCGAGCTGGAGATCGACAATATCGCCAAGGGGTTCGCGCAGATGCGCGATTCCTACCTGGCGGCGCGCGTCGAGGACATCCGCGTCGTCGGGTCGCGGCTGATCCGCAACCTGGTCAAGAAGCCCTACGTCACCTACGCGACGCTCGACGGCGGCGCGATCATCCTCGCCGAGGACGTGACCCCGGCCGACACGGCGCTGATGGACCCGCGGCGGGTCGGCGGGTTCGCCTCGGTGTTCGGCGGGCCGGAGAGCCACTCGGCGATCATGGCGCGGGCGCTCGGCCTGCCCGCGGTGATGGGCGTCGCCGGGCTGGTGGCGCGCGCGCATCCGAGCGCCACCGTGATCGTCGACGGTTCGGCCGGCGCGGTGATCCTCGACCCGGCGCCGGAGACGCTCGACGCCTATCGCCAGCGGCAGGAAGCCTATCTCGGCGAGCGGCGCCATCTGAGCCGGCTGCGCCGGCTCGCCGCGGTGACGCGCGACGGGGTGGAAATCCGGCTCGAAGCCAATCTCGAACTGCCGGTCGAGCTCGACCAGGCGCTCGCCAACGGCGCGATGGGGCTGGGGCTGGTGCGCACCGAATTCCTCTTTCTCAACCGCGCCGACCTGCCGGACGAGGACGAGCAGTACGAGTTCTACGCCACGCTGCTGCGCGGCATGGGCGGCCGGCCGGTGACCCTGCGCACGCTCGACGCCGGCGGCGACAAGCTGCCCGAGGCGCTGGCGGCGACGGCGTTCGACGGCGGCGACCCGGCGCTCGGGCTGCGCGGCATCCGCTTGTCGCTCAAGGAGCGCCGGCTGTTCGACACCCAGCTCGCGGCGATGCTGCGCGCCGCGCGCGAGGGGCCGCTGCGCATCCTGCTGCCGATGATCTCGACCGCCGGCGAGATCCGCCGCACCCGCGAGGCCATCGAGCAGGTGGCGCGGCGGCTGCGGCGGCGCGGCGTCGTGCTCGCGGAAAGCTTGCCGCCGCTGGGCGCGATGATCGAGGTGCCGGGCGCGGCGCTCGCCGCCGACGCGCTGGCGAGCGAAGCGGATTTCTTCGCGATCGGCACCAACGACCTGGTCCAGTACACGCTGGCGATCGACCGCAGCGACGAACGGGTCGCGCATCTCTACAACCCGCTGCACCCCGGCGTGCTGCGGCTCATCCAGCTCGCCGTCGAGGCGGCCGGACGGCGCGGCATCCCGGTGGGGATCTGCGGTGAGATGGCGGGCGAACCGCGCTACGCGGCGCTGCTGCTCGGGCTCGGCCTGCGCGAGCTGTCGATGTCGCCCGGCAACCTGCCGCGGCTGAAGCAGCGCATCCGCAACCTCGACATGATCGCCGCCACCCGGCGCGCCGAAGCGATCATGGACCAGTCCGATTCCGGCCGCATCACCGCGCTGCTCGATGATTTCAACGCGATGGCGGAGCTGGGGTAGCGGCACGCGAAATTTGGGAACCCTCGGCAGCGATTCCGCTCTACAGTCGATCCCATCGCGATGGACTAGGCGAGCCGAGCATGGTGAAGGACGCGCAAGAACATTCGCTTTCGGGCGCCACCGCCGCTGCCGCGGCGGCGTATGACCGCGCGGTGCGGGCTTTCAACATCGTCTGCGGCGACGCGGTGGGCGAGTTCGACGCGGCGCGCGAGGCGGCGCCGGATTTCGCGATGGCGCATCTCGGCAAGGCCTGGGTGTTCGCGCTGGCGAACGATCCGGCGATGCGGACGCAGGCGGCGGCGCTGGTCGAAGCGGCGGGGAGCCTTAAGCTCAACGAACGCGAGGCGGCGCATCATGCGGCGCTGTCGCATCTGTGCCGCGGCGCGCGGGCGGCGGCGGTGGCGGTGCTCGACCGGCATTTGATGCGCTATCCCCACGACCTTGTCGCGCATCAGGGGGCGGCGCTGTCGGACGGCTTTCTCGGCCGGTTCGCCTGGGTGCGCGACCGTTCGGCGCGCGCGCTGCCGCTGTGGTCGAAGGACCGGGCGGGCTACGGCACGATCCTGGCGATGCACGCGTTCGGCACGGAGGAGAGCGGCGACTACGTCCGTGCCGAGGATGAATCGCGCGCCGCCGCCGAGCTCGAGCCGCTGAGCTTCTGGCCGCATCATACGGTCGCCCATGTCATGGAGATGACCGGCCGGCCGGAGGACGGGCTGGGCTGGATGGCGGCGCGCGAGGCCCTGTGGTCGACCCCGCAGCATCTCAACCGGGTGCATATCTGGTGGCACAAATCCTTGTTCCACCTCGAGCTCGGCCAGTACGACGCGGCGCTCGCGCTCTATGACGACAAGATCCGCGAGGCGCAGCGGCCGTTCGCGCTGAGCCTGACCAACGCGTCGGCGCTGCTGTGGCGGCTCGACACGCTCGGCTGCGCGATCGGCGGCCGCTGGGGCGCGCTGGCAGATTTGTGGGAGGGTCATGCCGACGGGCGATGCCTGGTGTTCGCCGACATCCACGCGGCGATGGCGGAGCTGCGCGCCGGCCGCGAGGCGCGGGTCGAGGAGCGGCTCGCGGCGATGCGGGCAACCGCCGCGAGCGACGCCGAGGCGGCGGCGCTCTACCGCGATGTCGGCATCCCGATCGTCGCAGGCTTGATGGCGTTCCATCGCGGCGCCTATGCCGATGCCGTGGAACACCTGCTGGGGGTCCGCTACCGCCTCTGGGGCATCGGCGGCAGCCACGCGCAGCGCGATGTCGTGACCTGGACACTGACCGAAGCGGCGATCCGCGCCGGCCAGCGCGATGTGGCGCTGGCGCTGGCGCATGAGCGGCTCGGCAGCCGCCCGCGCAGCGCCCCCAACCGCCGCTTCCTGCGTGCGGCGGAGGCGATCGCCGCTCGTTGACGACTTAAAGATATCTTTATATGTTCAATTCAGCTTCTCGTCGTCATGGCCGGGCTTGACCCGGCCATCCGGATCCCCGGGTCAGCCCCAGGGATGACGAAAAGCGAGAGGCCGGCCACAAGAGAGGATCGCATGCCCGAGTTCACCGACTACAAGGTCGCCGACATCGCGCTCGCCGATTGGGGGCGCAAGGAGATCGCGATCGCCGAGACCGAGATGCCGGGGCTGATGGCGCTGCGCGACGAGTTCGGCAAGGCGCAGCCGCTCAAGGGCGCGCGCATCGTCGGCTGCCTGCACATGACGATCCAGACCGCGGTGCTGATCGAGACGCTGGTGGCGCTCGGCGCGACGGTGCGCTGGAGCTCGTGCAACATCTTCTCGACCCAGGACCATGCCGCCGCGGCAATCGCCGCACGCGGCATCCCGGTCTTCGCCTGGAAGGGCGAGACCGAGGAGGAATACGCCTGGTGCATCGAGCAGACCCTGACCGGGCCGGACAGCTGGAAGCCCAACATGGTGCTGGATGACGGCGGCGACGCGACCAAGATCATCCACGACGACCACCCGCATTTGCTCGCCGACATCCGCGGCATCTCGGAGGAGACCACGACCGGGGTGCACCGGCTCTACGAGATGATGCGCAACGGCTCGCTCAAAGTCCCGGCGTTCAACGTCAACGACAGCGTCACCAAGTCGAAATTCGACAACCTCTACGGCGTGCGCGAAAGCCTGGTCGACGGCATCAAGCGGGCCACCGACGTGATGCTCGCCGGCAAGATCGCGGTCGTCGCCGGGTTCGGCGATGTCGGCAAGGGGTCGGCGGCGAGCCTGCGCAGCCAGGGTGCGCGCGTCATGGTCACCGAGATCGACCCGATCTGCGCGCTGCAGGCGGCGATGGAGGGCTACCAGGTCGTGACCATGGAGCAGGCCGCGCCGATCGGCGACATCTTCGTCACCGCGACCGGCAATATCGACGTGATCACGCTCGACCACATGCGGCAGATGCACGACCGTGCGATCGTCTGCAACATCGGCCATTTCGACAGCGAGATCCAGGTCGGCGCGCTGCGCAACTACGTCTGGGACGAGGTCAAGCCGCAGGTCGACGAGGTCGTCTTCCCCGATGGCAAGCGGTTGATCGTGCTGGCAAAAGGGCGCCTCGTGAACCTCGGCTGCGCGACCGGCCACCCCAGCTTTGTGATGAGCGCGTCGTTCACCAACCAGGTGCTGGCGCAGATCGAGCTCTACACCGCCCACGGCAAGTACGAGAACAAGGTCTACGTGCTGCCGAAGCATCTCGACGAGAAAGTCGCCGCCCTGCATCTCGACAAGCTCGGCGCCCATCTGACCAAGCTGACCGCTGCGCAATCGCAGTATCTCGGGCTGAAAGAGACGGGCCCCTACAAGCCGGAGCACTACCGCTACTAGCAATTTTAACGATGTCATCTTGATTTTGTTGCGAAAATTAGGATGATTATCGACTGATTGCGAAGAACCGTAGGCCGGTGGGCGGCACCTCTTGATCCTGATCGCTGCCGTAATCGTCCTGGCCGTGGTGATCGGGCTGGGTGGGCTGGCGTTGTACGCGCGCTCCCGGCTCAGCATCGCCGAAGCCGCTCGCGACACGGCGGAACGGAGCCGCGCCGGCCTCGCCGCGCTGCTCGCGACTGCGCCGGTCACCGGCTTCGTCTGGCGCGCCGACGGCAGCGCCGCGGTGTTCGGCGCGCTTGCCGCCACCGCGGACGCAGGCTTTGCGGCGTTTCTGGCGCGTCTCGACGCGGAGGCCGCGCCGCGCCTGACCGCCGCGGTCGACGCGCTGCGCGCGGACGGCACGGCCTTCGCCGACACGGTGACCGGCCCCGACGGCGCCGCCTATGCGGTGTCGGGGCGGCGCACCGGCGTTCGGGACTGTGCCGTCTGGGTCAACGACATCACCCCGACCCGCATCGCCGAGGCGGCGCACGCGCGAACGCAGACCGCCGCGGCGGCGGTGCGCGCGATGCTGGAGGCGATGCCGGTCCCGGTGTGGCGGCGCGACCGCAACCTGGCGCTGATCGACTGCAACGCCGCCTATGCCGCCGCGCTCGACACCACCCGCGAGGCGGCGCTCGCCGAGGGGCGCGAGCTGCTGGCCGAGAGCGGGCGCGGTAAGGCCCTCGAGCTGGCGCGCGCCGCCGCGGGCGGGGCGCCGCGCACGGAGGCGCGTCATGTCGTGATCGCCGGCGCGCGGCACCTGATCGAGATCACCGAGACGCCGGACCACGACGGCGGCACGATCGGCTATGCCATCGACCGCACCGACCGGGAAGCGGCCGAAACCGAGCTGCAGCGCCACATCAGCGCGCATGGCGGCGTGCTGGAGAACATCCACGCCGCGGTCGCGATCTACGGCCCGGACAAACGCCTCAAATTCGCCAATTCGGCGTTCGCGGCGCTGTGGGGCATCGAAACCGATTTTCTCGCGACCGGACCCTCGCTCGACGAGCTGCTGGAACGCCTGCGGGAGCGGCGGCGCATCCCCGAACTTGCCGATTTCCGCGCCTTCCGGCGGCAGCAGCTCGGCATGTTCACCTCGCTGATCGAGCCGCAACAGGAGCTGATGCATCTTCCCGACGGCCGCACGCTGAGCCTCAACATCTCGCCGCACCCGCTCGGCGGGCTGGTCTTCGTCTATGAGGACGTCACCGACCGGCTGGCGCTCGAACGCTCCTACAACACGCTGATCGAGGTGCAGCGCGAATCGCTCGACAATCTGTTCGAGGGCATCGCGGTGGTCGGCAGCGACGGCCGGCTCAAGCTGCACAACCCCGCCTACCGCACGCTCTGGGGCCTGGCCGCCGACGATCTCGAAGACGAGCCGCATATCAGCGAAATCGTCGAGAAGACCCGCGCGTTCTACGACGACGGCGCGGACAACTGGCCACGCCTCAAGCAGCGCATCATGGCCCGCATCACCGGCGGCGGGCTGGCGCGCGACCTGCTCGACCGCGCCGACGGCAGCGTGCTGCAAGTCGCGACGGTGCCGCTGCCCGATGGGAACATGCTGCTGAGCTATATGGACGTCACCGACACGCAGCGCGTCGAGCGGGCCTTGCGCGAGCGCAACGAGGCGCTGGAGACGGCCGGGCGGCTCAAGAGCGAGTTCATCGCCAATGTGTCATACGAATTGCGCACGCCGCTGAATGCGATCATCGGCTTCGCGGAAATCCTGGCGAACGAGTATTTCGGCACGCTGACCCCGCGCCAGCTCGACTACAGCCGCGGCATCCTCGACAGCTCGAACCGGCTGATGTCGCTGATCAACGACATTCTCGACCTGGCGACGATCGAGGCCGGCTATATGACGCTGGAAACCAGCGAGGTCGATGTCCACGACATGCTGGAATCGGTGCTGACCCTGACGCGCGAGCGGGCGCGCAACCAGAACCTCGACCTGTCGTTCCATTGCCCCGACGATATCGGCAGCATCCAGGCCGACGACCGGCGGCTGCGCCAGGCGCTGTTCAACCTGATCTCGAATGCGATCAAGTTCACCCCGCCGGGCGGCTCGATCCGGCTGGAGGCCGAGCGCGACGGCCACGAGCTGGTGCTGACCGTGGCCGATACCGGCGTCGGCATCCCGATGGCCGAGCAGATGCGGGTGTTCGAGAAATTCGAGCGCGGCGACCCGACCCTGGCGCAGACCGGCGCCGGGCTCGGCCTGTCGCTGGTCAAGAGCCTGATCGAGCTGCACGGCGGACAGGTGACGATCGAATCGAGCCCCGGCAACGGCACCATCGTCCGCTGCCACCTGCCGACCGGTTATCGGCCGCCCGCGGCTGCCGCGCCGCGGGAAGCGGCGGTGCATTGACCGGGTCAGCCGGCGGGCACGCCCCTCGTGGTGGAATACTCGAAATGCAGCGCCTCGCCGGGATGGACGAGCGGATGGATGGCGTGGGCCGCTGCGGCCGCCTCGGCGAAGCCGCTGAGGATGAGCTTCAGCTTGCCGGGATAGACCGCGATGTCGCCGATCGCGAAGATGCCCGGCCGCGAGGTCGCACCGCTCGCCGGATCGACCGCGATGCGGTTATCGTCGAAGGCGAGCCCCCATTGCGCCAGCGGGCCGAGCTCGGTCGCGAGGCCGAAAAACGGCAGCAGGCAATCGGCCTCGAGCCGCCGTTGATTGCCGGCAAGGTCGGCGACCACCACCGCATCGAGACGGCCCGCCGTGCCTTCGAGCGACGCGAGCTGATAGGGGATCACGAGCTCGACCTGCCCGGCCTCGGCCAGTTGCTCCAACCGGCGCTGCGATTGCGGCGCGGCGCGGAATTTCGCCCGGCGATGCACCACCATGACCCGCGACGCGAGCCCGGCGAGCGACAGCGCCCAGTCGACGGCGGAATCGCCGCCGCCGGCGATGACGATGCGCTTGCCGCGGAAATCCTCGCGGCGGCGCACGAGATAGAAGACGCTCTCCCCTTCGAACGCCTCGATACCGGGGAGCGGCGGACGGTTGGGGCCGAACGCACCGCCGCCCGCGGCGATCACCACCGCCCGGCAGGCGACCCTGGTCCCGGCGGTGTTGGTGACCACGAACCCGTCGCCCGACGGCGCCAGCGCGGTCACCGCGTGCCCGAGATGGTAGACCGGGCGGAACGGCGCCGCCTGCTCGGCGAGCCGTTCGACCAGGAGGGCGGCGTCGATTCGCGGATAGCCGGGGATGTCGTAGATCGGCTTTTCCGGATAGAGCGCGGCGCATTGCCCGCCGGGCACGTCGAGCGCGTCGAAGACATGGCACTTCATGTCGAGCATGCCGCACTCGAACACCGCGAAAAGCCCGACCGGGCCGGCACCGACGATCGCGACATCGGTGGTATGTGATTGGTCTGTCATCGGCTTAGCTTAGCCGATTTCGCCGAACCGCTCGCCGTCTCGCGCGGCTGCCATCGGCGCGGCGTTGACCGAGGCGACAGCGGCGCCCAGACGCGGCGCGTCGACGGCTTGCTCCGATGCAACCGGAGAGGCATACAGGGCGGTGATGATCACCATCGAATTGCCGGACGAAACCGCGACCGCCGCGCTCGCCGCACGGCTCGCCGGCATCGCGCGGCCGGGCGACGTCATCGCGCTGCAAGGCGAGCTGGGCGTCGGCAAGACCGCCTTTGCGCGGGCCTTCATCCGCGCTTGTGGCGGCGACGAGGCGGTGCCCAGCCCGACCTTTACGCTGGTGCAGCGCTATGATTTGCCGGACGCCGCGGTCTGGCATTTCGACCTCTACCGGCTGCGCGCCGCCGAGGAGGCTTGGGAACTCGGCATCGAGGATGCGTTTCACGACGGTATCTCGCTGATCGAATGGCCGGAGCGGCTGGGGGTTCTCCTGCCGCGCCGGCGCCTACTGGTCGCGCTGGATTTCGCCGGCAAGCGACAGGTGCGCCGCGCCGTGCTGTCGGGCGACGATAGCTGGCAAGCGCGCCTTGCCGGCCTTAGGGCGGAGAGCACGAGTGGATAGCACGCGGGAATCCGCCATCGCGGGCTTCCTGGCCGGGACGGGCTGGCGCGGCGTGCAGCCCGCGCTGCTGGCGGCCGACGCCTCGTTCCGCCGCTACTACCGGCTGACCGAGGGCGAGCGGCGCGCCGTGCTGATGGACGCGCCGCCGCCGCACGAGGATATCCGCCCCTATGTCGCGGTGGCGGCGATGCTGCGCGGGCACGGCCTCAGCGCGCCGGAGGTTTTTGCCGAGGATTCCGAACGCGGCCTGTTGCTGATCGAGGATTTCGGCGACGACACCTATACGCGGCTGCTTGCGCGCGGGGCCGATGAGGGGGCGCTTTACGCGCTGGCGGTCGACACGCTGATCGCGCTGCAGCGGGCGGTGACCCCATCGCCGGCGCTGCCCGCCTATGACGAGGACGTGCTGCTGCGCGAGGCGGCGCTGCTTGCCGAATGGTATGCGCCCGCCGTGCTCGGGGCGCCCCTCCCTGCGGCGCTGCACGCGGAATACCAGGCGCTGTGGCGCGACGTGCTGCCGCTCGCCGCGCTGCCGGCACCGACGCTGGTGCTGCGCGACTACCATGTCGACAATCTGATGCTGCTGGCGGGGCGGGACGGCGTGCGCGGCTGCGGCCTGCTCGACTTCCAGGACGCGCTTGCCGGGCCGGCGAGCTACGACCTGGTCTCGCTGCTCGAAGACGCGCGCCGCGACGTGCCGCCCGGCCTGCGGGCGGCGATGACGGAACGGTATCTGGACGCGTTCCCCGCGCTCGACCGCGGCGCTTTCCGCCGTTCGGCGGCGATCCTGGCCGCGCAGCGCAACGCGAAGATCATCGGCATCTTCACCCGGCTGTGGCAGCGCGACGGCAAGCCGCGCTATCTCGACCACATCCCCCGCGTCTGGCGATTGCTGGAAGCCGATCTGCAAGAGCCGGCGCTGCGCCCGCTCGCCCGCTGGCTCGACCGGCACCTGCCGGCGGCGGCGCGGCGCGTGCCCGACCGGCGCGCCGCGGCATGAGCGGAGCCCCCAAATCGGCGATGGTGCTGGCCGCCGGGCTCGGCAAGCGGCTGCGCCCGGTAACCGACCGGCTGCCCAAGCCGCTGGTCGAGGTCGCCGGCCGCGCCTTGCTCGACCGCACCATCGACCGCCTCGCGGCGGCCGGCGTCGAGCGCGTCGTCGTCAACCTCCACTACAAAGGCGAGATGATCGCCGCGCATCTCGCCGGCCGGCAGCGGCCGGGGATCGAATTGTCCCGTGAGGCGGCGCTGCTCGAAACCGGCGGCGGGGTGAAGCAGGCGCTGACGCGGCTCGACGACGCATTCTTTGTCGTCAACGGCGATATCTTGTGGCTCGACGGCTTGGTCCCGGCGCTCGACCGGCTGGCGGCGGCCTTCGATGCGCGGAGGATGGACGCTGTGCTGCTGCTGCAGCGGACGATCAGTGCGATCGGCTATGAAGGCCGCGGCGACTATTTCCTCGACCCGCTCGGCAAGCCGACGCGCCGTCCCGAGCGCGAGGTCGCGCCGTATCTCTTTGCCGGCATCCAGATCCTGCATCGCCGGCTGTTTGCCGGGGTGGAGGACGCGGTCTTCTCGCTGAAGCGGCTGTACGACAGGGCCGAAGACGCCGGACGGCTCGCGGCGATCGTGCATGACGGCGCCTGGTTTCATGTCGGCACGCCCGATGGGCTGGAGGCGACCCGCGCCCGCCTCGCCGAATTGCAGCACGAGCATTAGCGTGCCGTACTCCCGTAGATCTTCCAGACACGCCTCCCCCGGGCTTGACCCGGGGGTCCACGTCTTTCCGGCGCTGCCTCTCAGTGAAGACGTGGATGGCCGGGTCGTGCCCGGCCGAGGGAGCTTCGGCGCCTCGTAGCGTGCCGCTGCATCTCTACACCATCCCCGCCGACCAGCCTTTTTTGGCGACGCTCGCGGAGGGTTTGGTCGCGCTGGCCGGCGGCGATCCGCTGCGCTTGCCGCGGATGACGGTGCTGCTGCCGACGCGGCGCGCCGTGCGCAGCTTGCGCGAGGCGTTCCTGAGGCTGACCGGAGAGGGCAGCGACCCCGGCGCGCCGCTGCTGCTGCCGTGCCTGCGGCCGATGGGCGACCTCGATGCGGACGAGCCGAGCGACGACGAGACGCTGGCCGTGCCGCCGGCGATCCCGCCGCTGCGGCGGCACCTGCTGCTGACCCGGCTGGTGCTCGAATGGAGCGCGGGCGATGCGGCGCAGACCCTGCTGCCGGGCCAGGCGGCGGCGCTCGCCGCCGCGCTCGCCCGGCTGATCGACACGGCGGCGACCGAAGCCGCCAGCTTCGCCGACCTCGCCAAGCTCGCGCCGCTCGACCTTGCCGAGCACTGGCAGGTGGTGCTGCGCTTTCTCGACATCCTGCCGCGGCATTGGCCGGCGATCCTCGCGGCGGAAGGCGCGCTCGACCCGGCGGAGCGGCGCAACCGGCTGCTCGCGCGCCAAGCGGCACTGTGGCGCCGGACACCGCCGCGCGATCCGGTGATCGCCGCCGGGCTGACCGGCGGCATCCCCGCCCTCGAAGAGCTGGTCGAGGTCGTTGCCGGGCTGGATAACGGCATGGTGATCCTGCCGGGGCTCGACCGCGACGCCGCCCCCGGCGTCTGGACGGTGATCGCCGACGACCCGGCGCATCCGCAATACCTGTCGGCGCGGCTGCTCGATCGCCTGGCGTTGACGGCGGCGGATGTGCGGCTATGGCGCCCCGCCGCGACCCGCCCGCGCGCGTCACGGCTGCGCCTGGTTTCCGAGGCGCTGCGGCCGGCGAACCTGACCGACGCTTGGCGCGACCTGAAGCCGGAGCCGGCCGCCGCCATCGGTGACCTCCACCGCTACGATTGCGCCAGCCCGCAGCAGGAGGCGACGACGATTGCGCTGCTGCTGCGGCGCAAGCTGGAAACGCCGGGCGCGACCGCCGCGCTGGTGACGCCGGACCGGGCGCTGGCACGCCGGGTCACCGCCGAGCTGCGGCGCTGGCACATCGACATCGACGATTCCGCCGGCGTACCCCTCGCGCGCACCCCGCCCGGCGCGTTCCTGCGGCTGGTGCTCGACATGGCGGCGAGCGAGCTGGCGCCGGTGCCGTTGCTTGCCGCGCTGAAGCACCCGCTGGCGGCGGGCGGGCTGGCGCCCGAGGAATTCCGCGAGCTGGCGCGGCGGCTCGAAGGCAAGATCCGCGGACCGCGCCCGGCGCCCGGCATTGCCGGCCTGCGCGCGGCGCTCGGCGATGGGTCGGCCGCGCTGCGGCGGTTTATCGACCGCATCGAGAGCTGTCTCGGCGAGCTGCCGGCGCTGCTGGCGGCGAAAACCACCGGCGTCGCCGAGCTGGCGACGGCGCATATCGCCGCCGCGGAGCGGCTCGCGGCGAGCCGCGACCAGAGCGGTGTCGCGCGGTTGTGGCGGGAGGCGGCGGGCGAAGCCGCCGCGGGGTTCTGCCACGACCTGCTCGACGCGGCACGCGATTTTCCGCCCCTGCCCGGCCGGCATTACCCGGCGCTGTTCGAGACGCTGTCGGCGAGCATGGTGGTGCGCCCGGCTTACGGCCGGCACCCGCGGCTGGCGATCTGGGGGCTGGTCGAGGCACGGCTGCAGCAGGCCGACCTGATCGTGCTGGGCGGGCTGAACGAGGGGATTTGGCCGGGCGCAGTGCCGGCCGACCCCTGGATGTCGCGCCAGATGCGCGCCGAATTCGGCATCCCGCTGCCCGAGCGGGCGGTCGGCATCGCCGCGCATGATTTTGCCCAGGCCCTCGGCGCGCCGGAAGTCGCACTGACGCGCGCCGCGCGCAGCGAAGGCGTGCCGACCGTACCGTCGCGCTGGCTGTTGCGGCTCGACGCGGTGCTGCGCGCGGTCGGGCTGGAGGGGCGGCTCGGCCCCGACCCGGAGATCGCCGCCGCCGCCGCGGCGAGCGACGGGCCGGCCGCGCATCGTCCCCTGCCCGCACCGGCGCCGCGTCCGCCGCTCGCCGCGCGCCCGCGCAAGCTGGCGGTGACCGATATCGAGACGTGGCGCCGCGACCCCTATGCGATCTACGCCAAGCATGTGCTCCGGCTGAAAGCGCTCAACCCGCTCGACGCCGACCCCGACCGGGCCGATCTCGGCATCGCGATCCACCAGACGCTGGCCGAGTTCGTGCGCCGCCACCCGCGCGACCTGCCGCCGCATGCCGAACTCGAACTGCTCGATATCGGCCGATGGAAGTTCGGCGCGCTGCTGTCGCGGCCGGGCGCCTGGGCGTTCTGGTGGCCGCGTTTCCAGCGCATCGCCGCCTGGTTCATCGCCGAGGAGCGGCTGCGCCGCGGCGAGATCGCCGAAAGCGTCAGCGAGGTCAAGGGCGAGCTGGTGATTGCCGCGCCCGGCGGGGCCTTCACGATCACCGCGATCGCCGACCGCATCGACCGCCTCGCCGCGGGCGAGCTGGCGGTGATCGACTACAAGACCGGCTCGGTGCCGCGCCGCGCCGAGATCGAGGCGGCGATCGCCGTGCAGTTGCCGCTCGAAGGCGCGATCGCCGAGGCCGGCGGGTTTGCCGGCATCCCCGCCGCACCGGTCGCCGCGCTCGACCATTGGCGGCTCGGCGGCGGCAATCCGGCCGGCAGCCGCGAGCCCGCCGGCGACGAACCCGGCGCGCTGATCGCGCAGGTGCTGGCGGCGATCGGCACGCATGTCGCGCTCTATGACGACCCGGCGACGGCCTATCGCGCCGTGCCGATCGAGAAATGGCGGCCGCGCTATTCCGATTACGCGCATCTCGAACGCCTGATCGAGAGCGAGACCGAATGGTAGCGGGCGCGGCGGCCGCCGCCGATTACGCCCAGCGCTGGGCGCTCGACCCGGCCGCGTCGGTGTGGGTGTCCGCCTCGGCCGGCACCGGCAAGACCAAGGTGCTGACCGAGCGGCTGCTGACGCTGATGCTCGACGGCACCGAGCCGTCGCGCATCCTGTGCCTGACCTTCACCCGCGCCGCGGCGGCGGAGATGGCGAACCGGCTCAACGACCGGCTCGCCAAATGGACGACGATGCCGTCGGGCGCGCTGGCCCAGGAGCTGGTCGCGCTGACCGGCCGCTATCCGCAAGACGACGACATCCGCACCGCGCGGCGCCTGTTCAGCCGCGTGCTCGACACGCCGGGCGGAGCGAAGATCGAGACGATCCATGCCTTCTGCCAATCGCTGCTGCGGCGCTTCCCGCTGGAGGCCGGAGTGCCGCCGGATTTCCGGGTCATCGAGGAACGCAGCGCCAAGGAGGCGCTGAACGACGCCGCCGCGCAGATCATCGCCGCCGCCCGCGCCGGCGCGCGGTCCGACCTCGCGGAGGCGCTCGCGGTCGTCGCGCGCTACCTGGTCGAGGAGCGTTTCGCCGAGCTGATGGCGGCGCTCGCCAAGGAGCGCGGCAAGCTCGCCGGGGCGCTCGCCGCCGGCGAAGCTGCGCTGACGGCACGGCTCGCCGCGGCGGCGAGCGTCGCACCGGGGCTGACGCTGGAGGCCCTGACGGAGCGGTTCTGCGCCGGCGGCGACCTGCCGATGCTGCGCCAGTGCTGCGCCGCGCTGGCCGCGGGCACCGGCAAGACCGACCAGCCGCGCGGCCGCCTGATCGCGCGCTGGTGCGAAGACGCGGCGGCGCGCGCGGCGATGGTCGACGACTATCTCGCGGTCTTCCTGACCGACGAGGGCGATGTCCGCGCCCGGCTGTGCACGCAGTCTGCGGCCAAGGCGGCGGCAATCGACCTGGCGGCGGTGCTGGCGGCCGAGGCCGAGCGGGTGAAACGATACCTCGACGCCCGCAACGCGCTGGTCGTCATCGAGGCGACGCGGGCTCTGGTGCGGCTCGGCGCGGCGCTGGTCGAGGCCTATGAGACGCGCAAGCGGCTGCATGCCGAGCTCGATTACGACGATCTGGTGCTCAAGGCGCTCGACCTGCTGCGGCGCGACGGCATCGCGCCGTGGGTGCTGTTCAAGCTCGACGGCGGGCTCGACCACATCCTGATCGACGAGGCGCAGGACACCAACCCGGAGCAGTGGGAGATCGTCGCGATCCTGGCGGCGGAGTTCTTTGCCGGCGAGGACCCGCTGGGCCGGCAGCGCACCGTCTTCGCGGTCGGCGACGCCAAGCAGTCGATCTACAGCTTCCAGCGCGCCGACCCGCGCGCCTTCGGCCGCATGCGCGAGCATTTCCAGGAGCGCGTCGTCGCCGCGCAGCAAGCCTGGCGGCCGGTCGCGCTGGAGGTGTCGTTCCGCGCCGCTGCACCGCTGCTCCAGGCGGTCGATGCGGTGTTCGCGCTCGATGCCGCCGCGGACGGCGTGGGCCTCGACCGCGAGGCGATCCGCCATGTCGCCGCGCGCGTCGGCCAGACCGGACTGGTCGAGCTGTGGCCCGGTGCCCCGCCGGCGCCCGACGAAGGCGACGACCCGCTCGCCCCCGAGCCGGCGCGGCGCCCGGCGCCGGCGCATACCCGGCTCGCCCGCGCGGTCGCCGCGACGATCGACGGTTGGCTCAAGCACGGCGAGCTGCTGCCGTCGCGCGACCGCCACATCCGCGCCGGCGACATCATGGTGCTGGTGCGCCGCCGCAACGCCTTTGTCGACGACCTGCTGCGCGAGTTGAAGCAGCGCGGCGTGCCGGTGGCCGGCGCCGATCGGCTGACCCTTTCCGAGCAGCTCGCGGTCAAGGACCTTGTCGCACTCGGCGAATTCCTGCTGCTGCCGGAAGACGATCTGACGCTGGCCGTGGTGCTCAAGGGCCCGCTGTTCGGCATCTCCGAGGAACAGCTCTTTACCCTGGCCTACGACCGCGGCGGCCGCTCGCTGTGGTCACGGCTGTTGCGCCTGGGCGCCGACGACCTGCTGCTGAGCCGGGCGGTGGAGACGCTGCGCGCGCTGCTGGCGCGCGCCGATTACGCGCCGCCCTACGAGCTTTACGCCGACATCCTCGGCGCCGGCGGCGGACGCCGGGCGATGCTGGAGCGGCTCGGGCCGGAAGCCGAGGACCCGATCGAGGAATTCCTCGCACTGGCGCTCACCTACGAGCGCGAGCACGTGCCCTCGCTGCAAGGCTTCCTGCACTGGCTGATCGCCGGCGACATCGAGGTCAAGCGCGACCTCGCCGAGCAGCAGCGCGACGAGCTGCGCATCATGACCGTGCACGGCGCCAAGGGTCTCGAAGCGCCGGTGGTGTTCATCCCGGATACGATGCAGCTGCCCGACCCGCGCGGCCAGTTGCTGTGGACCGAGGCGGACGACCTGCCGCTGTGGCGGCCGCACCGCCGGTTCAACGGCCCGCACTATGCCGGCGAGCGGCAGGCGCAGCGGCGGCGCGAGCTGCAGGAGTACCGCCGGCTGCTTTATGTCGCGCTGACCCGCGCGCAGGACCGGCTTTACGTCTGCGGCTGGCAGACGCGCAACGGCGGCAAGGATGCCGAAACCTGGCACACGCTGTGCCGCGCCGGGCTGTCCGGCATCGCCGAAAGCTTCGCGTTCGACAGCGTGCCGCTGATCGGCGAGACCGACGGCTGGGCCGGCGACGGATGGCGGCTGACCTCGGCGCAGGAAGCGGCGCCGAGCCGCGATTCGCGCACCGGCGTACCGGCCGCGCCCGGCCCGCTGCCCGAATGGCTGACGCGGCCCGCGCCGCAAGAGCCCGACCCGCCAAAACCGCTGCTGCCGTCGCAGCCGAGCGGCGGCGAGCCGCCGACGCTGTCGCCGCTCGCGACCGGCGGGCGCGACCGGTTCAAGCGCGGCCTGCTGGTGCACCGGCTGCTCCAGACGCTGCCCGAACTCGCGGCGGGCGAGCGCGCCGCCGCGGCGCGGCGCTTCCTGGCGCTGCCGGTCCACGCGCTCCCGCCGGACGAGCAGGAGGACATCCGCCGCGAAACGCTGGCGGTGCTGGACACGCCGGAATTCGCCGCGCTCTGGGGACCGGACGCGCAGGCCGAGGTGCCAGTCGTCGGGCTGATCGGCGGCCGCGCCCTATCGGGCCAGATCGACCGCATCGTGGTCACGCCGGACCGCGTGCTGATCGTCGATTACAAGACGGTGCGGCCGCCGCCGGGGCGCGAAGACGAGGTCAGCGCCGTTTATCTTCAGCAGCTTGCGAGCTACCGGGCGGCACTTGAGCGCATCTACCCGGATCGCTCGGTGCGGTGCGCGATCCTGTGGACGGAGGCGCCGCGCCTGATGCCGATCAGCCCCGACCTGCTTGCGCGGCACCTGCCTTGACGATGCTTTTCCCGCTCCCCTAATGTCAGGACCAAATTCGGCGAAAGGAATTCGCGATGAAACCCACAGCGGTCAGCGATGGCACATTCGACAGCCTGGTGCTCCGCTCCAAGGAGCCGGTCCTGGTCGATTTCTGGGCCGAATGGTGCGGGCCGTGCAAGATGGTCGCGCCGTTCCTCGACGATCTCGCCGAGGACATGACCGGGCGGCTGACGGTCGCCAAGGTGAATATCGACGAGAACCCGCAAACCCCGCGCAAATTCGGCGTGCGCGGCATCCCGACGATGATCCTGTTCAAGGACGGCCAGGTGGCCGCGACCAAGATCGGCGCCCTGCCGAAGAGCAAGCTCTACGAATGGGTCGAATCGGTCCTGTAGGCAGAGCCGGGGGCAGCAAGCAAACGGCCGGGCAGAGTGCCCGGCCGTTTTGCGTCCAGGCTATCGCGGCAGGATCGGCCGGCCGCTGGGAGCAGCCGCGGGCGGCGGAACGATCCGCATCCGGCCGGTTTGCGGTGGGTCGAGCGCCATCCCCGGATCGATCGAGGACGGCGGCTCGATCACGTCACGCTGCGCGCCGGTCGAATCCAGGCTGCCGCCCGGTGCGACGATCGCGGCGGCCAGCCGGAACGCGTGCGGCGACAGGTCGCGCTGCGCCGCGTAGACGCCGGCGGAGGTGAGCAGGACTCCCGACGCAGCGAGAGCCAACAGGAACAATTTGTGTGTCATGTCAGCCTAACGCCGGCAAGCGGCATTTGGTTCAGCCGTTGTCGCGCAGCACCACGCCGGCAAAATGCAGCGAGCCGCAGATCAGCACGCGGCCGACCGCGCCGCCGGCGGCAATGGCCTGCAAGGCGGCCTCGACGGTCGGCGCCTCTTGCGCGGCGATGCCGACGGCGCGCGCCGCCTCGACAAGCCTGGCCGCGGGCAGCGGGTTTTCCTCGCCCGGGATGGTCAGCGCCTGGAGCGATCGCGCGGCGGGCGCCAACGGCCCAAGAAAGCCGGCCGCGTCCTTGGTGTTGAGCATGCCCACCACGAGATGCAGGGGCCGGTCGCGCCAGGAACCGATCGACGCGGCGAGCACCTCGCCCGCACCGGGGTTGTGGCCGCCGTCGAGCCACAATTCCCACCCGCGCATCATCTCGACCAGAGGCCCGCGCGTCAGGCGCTGCAGCCGCGCCGGCCATTCGATCCGGCGCAGCCCCGCGGCGATCGCGCCTGGCCGGACGACGTCACCCGGCAGGCTTTCGAGACAGGCGATGGCGATGCCGGCATTGACGATCTGATGCGCGCCGAGCAGCGCAGGACGCGGCAAATCCAGCGCCCAGCGCCGACCGGCATAGCGCATGCCCTCGGGGGTCTCGGTGCAGCGCCACTCCCGGCCCCACCGGCAGAGCGGCGCGCCGACGTAATTTGCATACCCTTCGATGACCTCTTCGGCCGGCGCGGTCTGCGGCCCGATCACACCGGGCGCGCCCGGCTTCAGGATGCCGGCCTTCTCGCGGGCGATATCGGCGATGGTCGGGCCGAGAAAGGCCTGGTGATCGAGCGAGACGGGGGTAATCGCCGCCACGGCCGGATGCTTGACGACGTTGGTCGCGTCGAGCCGCCCGCCGAGCCCGACCTCGAGCAGCACGAAATCCGCCGGAACCAGCGAGAAAGCGAGGAACGCCGCGGCGTTGACCACCTCGAAAAAGGTGATTTCGCGACCGCCGTTGGCCCGCTCGCAATCGGTCAGCAGCGACGCCAGGAAGGCATCGTCGATCAGCTTGCCGGCAAGCCGGATGCGCTCGTTGAAGCGCACCAGATGCGGCGAGGTGTAGACATGGACCCGGTAGCCGGCGGCTTCGAGACAGGCGCGCAGCGTCGCGACGGTCGATCCCTTGCCGTTGGTGCCGGCGACATGGATCACCGGCGGCAGCTTGTCCTGCGGGTTGCCGAGCGCGGCGAGCAGCCGCTCGATGCGCTCCAGGGTCAGCGTGCGGCTGTCGATCGTGTCGATACGCTTGGGGTGCAGTCCACCGAGGCGTTCCAGCACGCGTTCGACGGCAGGATCCGGGGTGGCGGGATCGAGCGCGCTCATGCCGATGCCGCCGCCGGCTCGCGCAGCAGCTTCAGGATGCGCGCGAGGGTCGCGGTGAGTTCGCTGCGCTTCACGACCATGTCGACCATGCCGTGCTCCAACAGATATTCGGCGCGCTGGAACCCTTCCGGCAGCTTCTCGCGGATGGTCTCTTCGATGACGCGGGCGCCGGCAAAGCCGATGATCGCCCCGGGCTCGGCGATTGCGATGTCGCCGACAGCGGCAAAGGACGCCGCGACGCCGCCGGTGGTCGGATCGGTCAGCACGACGATATAGGGCAGCCGCGCCTCCTTGACCATGTCGGCGGCGATGATCGAGCGCGGCATCTGCATCAGCGACAGAATGCCCTCCTGCATGCGCGCGCCCCCCGAAGACGGGATGACGATCATCGCCGCCTGCCGCTCGACGGCGAGCCGCGATGCCGCCACCAGCGCCTCGCCGACGGCGATCCCCATCGAGCCGCCCATAAAGGCAAAGTCGAAGGCGGCGACGACCGCGGCGACCCCGCCGATGCGGCCATGCGCGACCGCGGCCGCGTCGCTGCCGGGGCCAAGCGCCGCCTGCCCCTCGCGCAGCCGCTCGGTATAGCGCTTGCGGTCGCGGAACTTGAGCGGGTCGACGGCCGTGTTGGGCAGCGCGGCGGTCTCGAAATTGGCGTTGTCGAACAGCATCTTGAAGCGCTCGACGCTGCCGATGCGGAAATGATGGCCGCAATGCCGGCAGACCATCAGCTCGGCCGCCAGATCGCGCAAAAACAGCGTCTGCTCGCAGCCCGGACACTGCTTCCACAGATTGTCCGGCACCTCCTTCCGCCCGACCAGGGTACGGATTTTCGGCAGGACAAAATTGGTGAGCCAGTTCGGCATCGCTATTACGGACGAATAACCGGCATAAGGTCGGTGACTAGTTTGGCAGGACGGCCACTCCCTTTGCCAGAGTTCCGATAGGCGGTTGCGGCGAGCGCAGCCTGTTCCGCCGTGAAGAAAGCGACGCCGATCGTGGTGCGGTCGATCAATCCGTCATCCCTGGCGAGCGCCGCGAATGCCTTTTGCGAGGGCGGCGATGTCGGCAAGCACCGCGTCGACCAAGCCGGGTTTTGGTTTGCCCGACGGATCGAGGTTTTGCGCCAGGCGATCGACCAGGGCGGTGCCGATGGCAGCGGCGTCGGCGGCGCGGGCGACCTCGGCGGCCTGCTCCGGCGTCCTGATGCCGAAACCGACGGCGACCGGCAGCCTGGTGAAACGGCGCAGTCGGGCGACGGCCTCGCGCACCGAGGCGGCGTCGGCCGAGCGGGTACCGGTGATGCCGGCGATCGCGACGTAATAGATAAACCCGCTGGCGCGCGGAACGATGGTCGGCAAGCGGTGCTCGTCGCTGGTCGGGGTGGCAAGGCGGACCAGGTCGAGCCCGGCTCGAGTGGCCGGGTCGGCGAGTTCCGCCTCTTCCTCGGGCGGCAGGTCGACGATGATCAGGCCGTCGACGCCGGCGGCGGCGGCATCCCTGGCGAAAGCCTCTGCGCCGTAACGGTAGACCGGGTTGTAATAGCCCATCAGCACATAGGGCGTGTCGGGGTCTCGGGCGCGCAGATGGCGCACCAGCGCCAGCGTCTTCTTAAGCGTCATGCCGGACTTCAATGCCCGCAGCCCGCCCGCCTGGATCGACGGGCCGTCGGCCATCGGGTCGGAGAACGGCATGCCGATCTCGATCAAATCGGCGCCGGCGGACGCGACGCCCTCGAACAGGCGGGTCGAGGTGTCGAGGTCGGGGTCGCCCGCGACCAGGTAGGCGACAAGACCGGCGCGGCCTTCGGCCTTGAGCGCGGCGAAACGCTTGTCGATCCGGCTCACAGCTCGACCCCGAGGCGTTCGGCGACGGCAAAGATGTCCTTGTCACCGCGGCCGCACATGTTCATCACCAGCAGGTGATCCGGCGGCAGGGCCGGCGCGATCTTGGCGACATGCGCCAGGGCGTGCGCCGGCTCCAGCGCCGGGATGATGCCCTCCAGCCGGCTGCACAGCTGGAAGGCGTCGAGCGCCTCCCGGTCGGTGATCGAGACGTAGTCGACCCGGCCGAGGTCGTGCAGCCATGAATGCTCCGGCCCGATACCGGGGTAGTCGAGCCCGGCCGAGATCGAGTGCGCATCCTTGATCTGGCCGTCATCGTCCTGCAGCAGATAGGTGCGGTTGCCGTGCAGCACGCCGGGCAGCCCGCCATTCAGCGACGCCGCGTGCAGCCCAGTCTCGATGCCGCTGCCGCCCGCCTCGACGCCGATCATGCGCACCGACGGGTCGTCGAGAAACGGGTGGAACAGGCCCATCGCGTTCGACCCGCCGCCGATGCAGGCGACCAGCGTATCGGGCAGCCGCCCTTCCGCTTCGTGCAGCTGGACGCGGGTCTCGTCGCCGATGACGCACTGGAAATCGCGCACCATCGCCGGGTAGGGATGCGGGCCGGCCACCGTGCCGATCACGTAGAACGTGTCGTCGACATGCGCGACCCAATCGCGCAGCGCGTCGTTGAGCGCGTCCTTCAAGGTCGCGGTGCCCGAATGGACCGGCACCACCTCGGCGCCGAGCAGCTTCATGCGAAAGACGTTGGGCTGCTGCCGGGCAATGTCGGTGGCGCCCATATAGACGACGCAAGGCAGGTTGAACAGCGCGCAGGCGGTGGCGGTGGCGACGCCGTGCTGGCCGGCGCCGGTCTCGGCGATGATGCGGGACTTGCCCATGCGCCGCGCGACCAGGACCTGGCCGAGCACGTTGTTGATCTTGTGCGCGCCGGTGTGGTTCAGCTCCTCGCGCTTCATGTAGATCTTGGCGCCGCCGCAATGGCGCGTCAGCCGCTCGGCGAAAAACAGCGGGCTCGGCCGGCCGACATAATGCTTGAGGTAATAGTCGAGCTCGGCCTTGAAGGCGGGATCGGCCTTGGCCTCGTTATAGGCCCGCTCGACCGCGAGGATCAGCGGCATCAGCGTCTCGGCGACATAACGGCCGCCGTAAAGGCCGAAATGCCCGTCGGGGTCGGGGCCGGCACGGTAGGTGTTGGGGGTCTGCATCATCGCGTCTTATTGCACCACGGCGATGCGGAGAGCAAACAAGGCTTTGGCGCGGAGGACGCAGAGGCGTCCGAAACGCGGCGAAGCCATAATGATTTCACCACAGAGGCACAGAGACACGGAGTTACCGAGCGGTCGAAAGCTCCGTGCCTCTGTGCCTCTGTGGTAATTTTTGGGCGCTGCGCGCCGACCTAAAGCATCGAAGCGGCGCCGAGGAACGCGCGGATCTTGGCGATGTCCTTGTGGCCGGGGGCGGTCTCGACACCGGAGGAGACATCGACGGTCGTCGCGCCGGAGACGCGCACCGCTTCGGGCAACAGCTCGGCGGTGAGGCCGCCCGACAGCATCCACGGCAGGCGCCAGTCGCGGCCGGCAATCAACTGCCAGTCGAAGGCCAGCCCGTTGCCGCCGGGGAGCGCGTCGGCGCGGCGCGGCGGCTTGGCGTCGAACAGCAGCAGGTCGGCGACATCCTCATAGCGGGCGGCAATGTCGGCATCGGCCGAGGCGGCGACGGAAATGGCCTTCATGACCGCGCGGCCGAAACGGCGCTTGGCGGCGGCCACCCGCTCGGGTGTTTCGGCGCCGTGGAATTGCAGGATGTCGATCGTCGGCGCGGCGTCGAGCACCGCGTCTATCGCCGAGTCGTCGGCGTCGACAAAGAGGGCGACCCGCTTTGTCGACGCCGGGACCAGCCGGCACAGCTCGCCGCAGCGGACGGGCTCGATCGAGCGCGGGCTGGGCGGGTAGAAGACAAAACCGACATAAGCCGCGCCGCCGGCGACCGCGGCGGCGACCGCCGGCTCGGTCGACAACCCGCAGATTTTGGCGGCGATGCCCATCTATGCCACCGGTTCGGCCGGCAGGCGGGTGACAACCGGGCGCGCGCGCTCGGCGTCGAGAGCGCGCTCGAGATCGGCGATGCGCTCGCGGGAGCGGCGCGCTTCGCGGCGCCACCGCCAGCCGCCGACCCGCCCTACCAGCTCGCCGACAAAGAAGCCGACGATCAGCGTGCCGAGCACCAGCAGGTAGAGCGGCATCTCGACAAAATCGGGCAGCGGCCACAACCCGACCGAGACGCTTTCGCGGTTGGAGACCGCGAACAGGATGAGCACCAGCGCGACCACCGCCAGCGCGATCCACCAGAGGAGTTTCATGTAACGGCTTTACCCTTATCCACCTGCCCGGCTTCCACCCGGCCCTGACGATCTAGATGGTGGCTGCCGTCCGGGACACTACTGGTTCAGGCGGTCGCGGAGCTGCTTGCCGGTTTTGAAGAACGGTATGTGCTTTTCGCTGACCGAGACGCTGTCGCCGGTGCGCGGGTTGCGGCCGACGCGCGCGTCGCGCTTCTTGACCGAGAACGCGCCAAAGCCGCGCAGTTCGACCCGGTCGCCGCGCGACAAAGCGGCGGCGATCTCGTCGAAAATCGCGGTCACGATGATCTCGACATCGCGCTGATAAAGGTGCGGGTTGGCCTCCGCGAGCCGTTGGACGAGCTCCGATTTCGTCATTGCGGTCGCAGCTCCGGGCGGTTTTGTTTGCGTCCCCTACCGTGCCAAAGCGGCGAGCGAGCGTCAAGCAAGCCCCTGAAAGAAAGCGAATTCCGTCGGTCGCTGTGGCGCCGAAACCCCCACCCCGCCCCTCCCCGCCAGCGGGGGAGGGGGAAGGCTTTGCCGGCACGTGTGTTGCTCCCTCCCCCGCTGGCGGGGAGGGTCGGGGTGGGGGTGCGCCTGTCAGCCCTTGTCTTCTTCGCGGGCTTCGTCCTGGGCGCGGCGGCGGATCGCGGCGCCCAGGATATCGCCGAGGCTGGCGCCGGAATCCGACGAGCCGAACTCGGCCATCGCCCGCTTCTCCTCATCGACCTCGCGCGCCTTGATCGACAGCGTGACCTTGCGCGTCGCGCGGTCGATCGTGGTGATCTTGGCGTCGACCCGCTCGCCGACGGCGAAGCGGTCGGGACGCTGCTCGCTGCGGTCGCGCGACAGCTCCGACTTGCGGATAAAGCCGGGCATGCCGTCGGGCAAGGTCACGTCGATGCCGGCATCCGAGGTGCCGGCGATCGTCGCGGTGACGACATCGCCGCGCTTGACCTTGTCGACACCGGCCTCGAACGGGTCGGCTTCGAGCTGCTTGATGCCGAGCGAGATGCGCTCCTTCTCGACATCGACGTCGAGCACCTTGACGCGGACCGTCTGACCCTTGCGGTAGTCCTGCATGGCCTCTTCGCCGTCGCGCGTCCAGTCGATGTCGGACAGGTGGACCATGCCGTCGATATCGCCCGGCAGGCCGATGAACAGCCCGAACTCGGTGGTGTTGCGGACCTCGCCCTCGATCTCGCTGCCCGCCGGGTGCTCCTCCATGAAGGCTTCCCACGGGTTCGGCAGGGTCTGCTTGAGGCCCAGGCTGATGCGCCGCTTGGTCGGGTCGACATCGAGCACCATGACCTCGACCTCCTGGGAGGTCGAGACGATCTTGCCGGGGTGCACGTTCTTCTTGGTCCAGCTCATCTCCGAGACATGGACCAGGCCCTCGACCCCCGGCTCCAGCTCCACAAAGGCGCCGTAGTCGGTGATGTTGGTGACGCGGCCCTTGAACTTGGCGCCGGCCGGGTATTTGAACTCGACGCCTTCCCACGGATCGGCCTCGAGCTGCTTCATGCCGAGCGAGATGCGCTGCGTCTCGGGGTTGAAGCGGATCACCTGGACCTTGACGTTCTGACCGATGTTGAGCGCCTCGGACGGGTGGTTGATGCGCCGCCAGGCGATGTCGGTCACATGCAGCAGGCCGTCGACGCCGCCGAGATCGACGAACGCGCCGTAATCGGTGATGTTCTTGACCACCCCGTTGAGGATCTGGCCCTCCTTGAGGCTCGCCACCAGTTCCGAGCGCTGCTCGGCGCGGCTTTCTTCGAGCACGGCGCGGCGCGACACCACGATGTTGCCGCGCGAGCGGTCCATCTTGAGGATCTGGAACGGCTGCGGCGAGCCGAGCAGCGGGGCGATGTCGCGGACCGGGCGAATATCGACCTGGCTGCCCGGCAGGAACGCCACGGCGCCCGACAGGTCGACGGTGAACCCGCCCTTGACGCGGCCGAAGATCACGCCGGTGACGCGCTCATTGGCCTGGAAATTCTTTTCGAGCTGGGTCCAGGCTTCCTCGCGCCGCGCCTTCTCGCGCGACAGCGCCGCTTCGCCGTTTTTGTCTTCCATGCGCTCGAGGAAAACCTCGACCGTATCGCCGACATGGATCTCCGGCGCCTGGCCGCCGACCGAAAATTCCTTGAGCGGAACACGCCCTTCCGATTTGAGGCCGACATCGATCAGCGCGGCATCGTTCTCGATCGAGATCACACGGCCCTTGACGACCGTGCCTTCGAGGCCGTTGGACACGCCCAACGCCTCATCGAGCATCGCGGCAAAATTTTCCTTGGGGGCAGCAACGGGTTCAGCGACAGCCATTCCTTATCCTCGATCCCCGAACACACTGGCGGCCTCGCCGGGATCAGCGCGAGGCGGGCGGCCGCATTCATCGGGGGCGGCCGCGTTGACCCGGTCCCGCAAAGCCATGAGGGAAGCCCGCCGTCAGCGGCGGAGACCGCAGTGTCGCGCGATAAGGTCGGAAGCCTGCTCGAACACCTCGTCGGCATCGAGCGATGTCGTATCGATCATGATCGCGTCGGGCGCGGCCGCTAGCGGCGCAACCTGACGCTCGCTGTCGCGCGCGTCGCGTTCCCTCATGTCCTGCAGGACAGCGTCGTATATAGCCGCCGCGCCGCGCTCCTGCAACTCCTTGGCCCGCCGTTCGGCACGCGATTCGGCGCTGGCGACAAGGAAAATCTTCACATTCGCGTCGGGGCAGACCACCGTGCCGATGTCGCGGCCGTCGAGCACGGCCCCTTTCGCCGGGTGATCCCCGACCGGGGGCGGCCGCTGCGCGAAGCGGCGCTGCGCCTCCAGCAGGGCCGCACGCACCGCCGGGATCGCGGCGACCAGCGAGGATGCGCGGGCCACATCCTCCGCCAGCAGGCGGGGGTCGCCGAGGCGGGTGAGGTCGAGGCTGCGCGCCGCCCGTTCCGCCGCGACCGGGTCCGCCGGATCGCCGCCGGCGGCGATCACGCCGAGCGCGGCGGCGCGGTAGAGCTTGCCGGTGTCGAGATGCGCGAGCCCGAATGTCTCCGCCAGGCGCCGCGCCAGCGTGCCCTTCCCCGAGGCCGCCGGGCCATCGATGGCGATGATGAGGGGGGCCGTCACCGACGCCTCGGGGCGAGCAAGGCGCGTCCTGCGCGGTTCCGCTGTGTTGAGCGCCTCAGAGCCTGGCCGGAAATTATCCGCGTCATTCCGGGCGGTCCGCAGGGCCGAACCCGGAACCCATGCACACGGGCTTATCCGAGCTGTCCGCGGCCTCGAAAGCCGATTTTCGTGGTCTGTGTGCATAGGTTCCGGGTTCATCGCTGCGCGATGCCCCGGAATGACGCGCATGCGACCGAAGGGAGCCTCGAAGGACGCAAGGCCGGCTCCGCATCGCTAATACAGCACCGACGGCATCCAGGCGCCGAGCGGCTCGCTGTAGAGGCCCATGGTCATCAGGGTCATCTGCATGACCAAGCGCAATTTGTGTTCGAGGCACCAGGCAAAGACCTCATGGTTGCGCGTCGGCAACAGGAAACCGGGTCCGGCAAACCCCGCCGCCGCGCCGATCAGCGCCATCAGGTCGCGATTGGCGGCGGCGACGGCATGGCCGAGAAAGCCGATCTCGGTCGCATAGCCGCTGATCTCGCCGAGATGCTCCACCACCATCGCCGTGCCGGCGGCGATCGCGTCCCGCAGTTCGGCGCCGCGGTCGAAACCGTGCAGCCGACGTGCCAGCGCGTTGCACGCAGCCAGGTCCGCGGCCACCGCTCGCCGGACGTCGTAGCCCGGAAAACGGATGCCGAGCGGCGGCCCGTTGATCACCGAGACCGGATCGCGCGCCCGGAAGCCGATCGATGTGTAAAGGCACAGCGAACGGTTGTGATAAGCAGCCTGCAGCAGGCGGATGCCCGCGACCCGTTGTGCGGTGAAATGGTCGACCGTCGCCTGCATCAGGGCCCGGCCGACCCCGCGGTTCTGGGTTTCCGGATCGACCGAGATCGGGCCGATGCCGATGATCGACGCCCGCTTGTCGGCAAAATTACTGCCGAGGACGCGCCCGTCCTCCTCGGCGACCAGACCATAGGCGCCGGGATGGCCGATCAGCATCGCCATCACCCCCTGCCCCACCGCGGCCGAGGGGAAATCCGGCGGGAAGTTGTGCCGGTCGGCGAGCGTCTTGAAAGCGCGATAGAGAATGTCGCCGCAGGCCGCGGCATCGTCGGGCCGCGGCGGGCGCAGGGTGACGGGCATCGCGTTCTCCCGACGCGGGATCGCTAGGCGAGTTCCGGCAGGCCGGCGCCGAGGTGGTTCATCAGCGCGACAAAGCCGGGGAAGCTGGTGGCGATGGGCCGGGCATCGTCGATGCGCACCGGCGACCGCGCCGCCAACCCCATGACCGCAAAGGCCATCGCCATGCGGTGATCGAGCCGCGTTTCGATGAGCGCACCGCCGGCCGGCGGTGCGCCGGTGCCGGCGACGATCAGGTCGTCGCCCTCGACCGCGAGCTCGACGCCGCAGCCGGCGAGCCCGGCGGCGGTGCCGGCGAGGCGGTCGCTTTCCTTGACCCGCAGCTCGGCGAGGCCGCGCATGACGGTGCGGCCCTTGGCGCAAGCGGCGGCGACGGCGAGGATCGGGTATTCGTCGATCATCGACGGGGCGCGCTCCGGCGGGATGTCGGCGCCGTGCAGTTCCCCGGCACGGACGCGCAGGTCGGCAACCGGCTCTCCGCCCTCGATGCGCTCGTCCAGATAGGCGATATCGGCGCCCATCTCCGCGAGGCTGGCGAGCAGCCCGGTGCGCGACGGGTTGAGGCCCACGCCCTCCACCGTGACCTCGGAGCCCGGCACGACCAGCGCCGCGACGATCGGGAAGGCGGCGGAGGAGATATCGGCCGGCACGGCAATCGGCGCCGCAACCAACTCGGGCTGGCCGACAAGGGTGATGCGCTTGCCGCCGCCCTCGGCCGGCGCCACGCGGACCGTCGCGCCGAAATGGCCGAGCATGCGCTCGGTGTGGTCGCGGGTTATCTGCGGTTCAACGACCGTCGTCTCGCCCGGGGTGTTGAGCCCGGCGAGCAGCACCGCCGATTTCACCTGGGCCGAGGGCACCGGCAGCGTATATTCGATCGGCACCGGATCGGCCGCGCCGCTGGCCGCGAGCGGCAGCCGGCCGCCCTCGCGGCTGACAAACCTGGCGCCGAAGCGGGACAGCGGGTCGGTCACCCGGCGCATCGGCCGGCTGCGCAGCGAGGCGTCGCCGGTCACAAAGCTGGTGAAGGGATGCGTCGCCAGCAGGCCGAGCAGCAACCGCGCGGCGGTCCCGGAGTTGCCCAGGTCGAGCACGTCCGCCGGCTCCGCGAGACCGCCGATGCCGACGCCGTCGACCCGCCAGCGTCCCTCGTCGAGCCGCTCGACGCCGGCGCCCATCGCGCGCATCGCCGCGGCGGTGCGCAGCACATCCTCGCCTTCGAGCAGCCCGGAAATCTCCGTGCGGCCGACGGCGAGCGCGCCCAGCATCAGCGCCCGGTGCGAGATCGACTTGTCTCCCGGCACGCGAACCCGGCCACGCAGCGGCGCGCGGGGTCGGGCGGCGGCAAGCGGTGCCGGAGCAAGAGGGGCCGGAGAATGCGCCATCACGTCGTCGGGCATGCGGGGTCCGCCATCTTTTGCACTTGCCGCGAGCGCGCAGGCAGCCCATATCCCGCTGCCGATGCGCGGCCCGCTCGCGTCATACCGCCAGCGGCGCGTTTGGTTTTGACAGGATGCGCCGGCTGTGGCAATGCCGCGCCGGCTTTTGCCGGTTCGATCGATTAGGAGCAAGACTTGGCCAAACCGGAATGGGGCACCAAGCGGATCTGCCCCAGCTGCGGCACCCGCTATTACGACCTGCTGCGCGAGCAGGTGATCTGCCCCAAATGCAGCACGCCCTACGACCCGGAGGCGTTTCTGAAGGCGCGCCGGGCGCGCCCGGTGGCGCCGGTCGAGAAGGAGCTGGCGCCGGTCGGCGATGATCTCGACGCCGATCTCGAGGCCGAGGATATCGAGACGACGGAGGACGAGGAGGAGACCGTCACCCTCGCCGAGGGCGAGGAGGAGGAAGACGAGGAGCTGATCGAGGACGCCTCGGAACTCGGCGAGGACGAGGACGACATGGCCGAGGTCATCGACAATGTCGAGGAAGAGGAACCTTGAGAACGCGGCTGCCCGATCGCGCGGTACGATCGAGCCAAATCCGCGAGGCGATCATTTTCCCCTTGCTGACCGCGACCCTCATTCCTAAGTTCGCGGCCGCGTACACGACCGCACGGGGCCATAGCTCAGCTGGGAGAGCGCTACAATGGCATTGTAGAGGTCACCGGTTCGATCCCGGTTGGCTCCACCAACAAAAACAAGGGGTTAGCTCAACGGCTAACCCCTTTTTGATTCTCCGGGTCAACAATAGGTCAACAACCGGGCGGGCGGCATGTCGGCGGCCCCGCTCCAAACCTTGTTTAGGCCAGCAGCCCGACCAGCGTAATGAAGGCGACGAAGCCGACAAAGCCGGCCGCGATGGCGAGAAGGAAACGCCCGGCCGCGCGGGCGGTGCGGACAGGGCCGGCCGTCAGCACGGCCGTCACGGCGGCGGCAATCGCCAGTGCTTCAGCTTCCTTACGGACTTCCGACCTATCCATCGCCCATGTGCCTTTCAGGTACGGGGAGATAGATGGGCAGAGCCGCACAAACCTTCAAGTAAGAGGCTGAAAATTAACGATTTTTCAGCTTGGGTAGGTGGGGCAGTCGGCGTCCCGGAAACCCTCGAACAGCGTCGAGGGCGGCCCGTGGCCGACGACCGTCAGGTCAACCGAGTCCCATCGGTGCAGACGGGCGACGCGAGGAAATAACTCCCAAGGAAATTCAGTCGTGGAGGGAGGATTTCTCGAATCGGGGCCTAGGTCGCAAGTAACCGTTGCCATTCCCGTTCGAAGGTCGAGAACAGCCGAGACTAAAGGGTAAGGGTTTGGAATCCCATGATTAATGGGATACTTGACGTACTTCTTACGGTCATGTAGAGTCGTCATCGGATCAATTCCCGTTGGTCCTTCGCTTGGTTAGGAGCCTTTGAACCGCCGGGATGGCACGCCCCGGCGGTTCATTTTCGTTATGGCCTAGGCCGGATTAGCTGCCCGTCTCCGCGACGACGACCGAGTGCGTCAGGACGGGCACCAGCTTCACCCGCGCCGTGCTGCTGGGATTCGCGGCACTCGCGACGGCCACGGCCACGAGGTCATTTTCGCCGTCGTCGCCCGCGTCGTTGGTGAGCAGCTTGGTATCGCCGTCGTAATAGATCGGGTCGCCGACGCTGTACGCCTGAGCCGATGTCTTCGGCAGGTCAAACACGCCTTCGGTATCGACCACGAGGGGATCGCCGCTGCTGACGGTGTTGGTCGCCACGCCGAAGATGAGTCCGACGCTGACGATAGCGCCCGACGTGGTATCGGCCGGCGCGGTGATGGTGATGAGCTTGCCGCTCTGTACCTTGTTCTGCATTAGACCAATCCTTTGCTGGTTTTCTTGAAAACTATGCTGCTGACCGGCTGCGGCCGGCCGGCATCGGCGATCTGCGCGTTGAGCGCGGCAATGGCTGCGGCCATCTGCGCGTCGGTCTTGTAGGTGATCTCCGACCCGTCGCTGTCGCGCACGCTCAGCACGCCCGACGCCCTGGCCTTCACCAAGGCGTCGCGCAGCGTGGTAAGGTCTGACGTGCTGACGGCCACGGTTACGCCCCGGCGTTGGCGTACAGCGAGCGGTAATCGACCGCGCCCGCTCCGAAGCTGAGGACGACTCGGGTCTGCGTGCCGAGAACCTCCCATCCGGCCCGCGTGTCGATCTGCGGGCCTTCTCGCCCGGACAGATAGGCAAACTCCAAGCACGGCACCGCAGCCGGGTCGGCGGCGAGATACCAGCGGGCGGCGCTGATGGCGTCGAGACGGGCATCGGTCAACAGCTCGACCTTGCCGGCGAACACGTTCACGTCGCTGGTCTGCGTGGCGTAGATCGCCGTCAGTTCCTTGGTCGCCGTCACTTCGAGCGCGGCGGGCACCAGCATGAATCGCGGCGTCAGGTTGAGCGGCGTCACGCCGTCGAGTCCCTTCTGTTGCCGCAGCGCCAGGAAGCCAGCCCCCAAGGTGCTGTCGCCAATCGCCCCGCCGGAGCTTGCTTTATTGTGGTGATTGGCGTTGTCGAACAGCGCATGCCCATCGCTGAGGTTCGGGCCGTTGCCTGAACCGCTGGTCAACAGGGAGATGAGCAGCGCGTTTTCCGTTTCCGCGCTCGCCTGCCCCATCGCGCTCGCCGTCCGGCCGAACGCGCCCAGGTCATCATTGACCGCGGCTTGCATGGAAACTGAGACTATGCGGCTGTACGTCGCCAGCTTGTAGGACTCGTCGTTCTCGGTGAAGCCGCCTTGCGTGATTTCGCCATGCTCGGGCACAAGCTCCAAGGGCGGCGCTTCGCTGATGCGGACTCGGTGCTGGTCGCGGAAGTCGGAGGCCGATGCCTGCCGGAAGAGGCGGCGGACGGGCGATTGGGCTGCGGTATAAGCCGGAAGCAGGAGTCGCCGTGTCGTGTCGCCGAGAAGCGTCGGCAGGTCGCCGGTCGTAATCGACCGCTCGATAAGGTCGCTGACGGCCATCGTCCACACGGCCGCCTCGTTGCGCGCCGACAGCATCATGCGCAGCGTCGTATGGAGGCCGCCGGCAGCCATCTCCCGGCACTCGGCCGGCATCTCGCCCGGCAAACCGAGACGGTGCGCCAAAGCAACGGCAGCCCGCGTCCGCAAAACCGAGGGGTCATCCGAGCTTTGGCTTCCCCTCACTTGCGTCGCCGGGATGTCTTGCGACCGGCGGCTGAGGTTGTCGAACAGCTCGGCCCGCGCCGACAGAACGTCGAGTCCACGGTCAATCATGGAGTCGGCCACGGTCACCGGGAGGCCGGCCGCACGGGTCAAGCTGCGGATTTCCTGATTGACGGCTCCGCGAGCCGGCATGTCGTCGGGCATATCGGGATCACTCCGAAGGGTTGCGCCGGGGTCGGCGGGCGTGGGGAGAAGGGAGACTTCGTGGATGACGTACTTGGCGGCCGTCCGCTCGCCCGCGCCGTCGCGCCACTGCGTGACCTTGTAGCCAATGGAGTTGCCGGTGAGCGCCCCGGACTCCACAAGCTGCATCGCGGCGTCCGAGGTAAGGTGGAAGGTTCCGCGAACCTCGCCGTTCTCGCTCCGCACGTTGTCGCACCAGCCGAGAATGTCGGCGATGCTGCCGCGCCGGTGACTGTCGAGGATGGGAATCCTGTCGCCGGTATGCAGGCTGAAGGAACCGGCCTCGGTGCTCAGCACTTCGCGGTAGGTTCGGCCAGTGGCGTCCCGCCGCTGCACCGGGTTGTCACGGCTCACAAGCACGGCCTCGACGGTGCGAAGCTCGCGGTTGAGGGTCGTCGGGGTGAGCGCGGCTCGCCGCGTCAGAAGCGTCGTTTCGGGCATCAAAGTCTCCGTGTTTGAAACCGCAGAACGCGGCCGTTCGAGTCGTGCTCAAGGACGCGGGTTTCCTGATTGCCGCCGGTGCCGTCGCCGAACAGCAGCCCGAGACGGGATTCGCGGGCGTTGTCTTGCGCGATCTCTTCGTCCAACTGCTCGATTGAGCCGCCGCGTTCGGCGATGGCTTGGCGGCGGCTCTTCAGTCCAGCTTTGATGAGCGCGATTTCCGCGTTGGCGTCTTTCTCGGCATCGAGCCCGGCCAGAACGGAGTCAGGAAGTCGGCGGCAAGCCATGCCTCTGCATCGCCGACGAAGCCGTTGAGCGGGATGCGGCCGGATAGCAGTTCCAACAGGAGCCAACGGCGATAGACCGGCCTAATGAATGCCGGGATCAGTTGATGATTCTGGAAGCGCTCGCACCTTCTGGCGAAGCCCAATCGAGCGGCGCGGAGCGATGAATAGTTCGCGGCCGAAAGATCGCCGGTAACGATGTATTCAGGCACCCCGAGTCCGGCCGCGATACCGCGCAAACTGAGTTTGGCTTGCTCGATGCCGGCCAAGGCTTGCTGCGGCGTCGAGAACTTCACGTCAAAGCCGGCGGGCAGTACCTTCAGAGTGCCCGGCTCCAAACCGCCTTGCAGCATGGAACCGATTTGCTGGCCTTCGAACGGAAGCCCCCCGCTGTTCGATTGGTCGATTACAAAGCCCATGAGCATCGCCGACACCTTCGCCGCGACCAACATTGCATCGGTCAACTGCCCAAGCTCTCCGAGGCCAAGCAGGCAGCTCGCACCCCAAGAGATGCCGTGCACTGCCCCGACGAAGGGCGGCCGGAAGACTTGGCAAACTTCCGAGATGTCGACTCGAACCGAGTTGGCCGCGGGCGTCAGACTCGGCCCGGTCATCGGCCGGACGTAGAAGCCGCTCCGAACACCGGCGGTATATTCAACCCCATTGACGATGACTCGGCCGTTGCCAAGGTCGCGGCTCAGCGATACGTCGAGTTGGTCGGTATTGAGCAGCCGCAGCCGCAGTTCGCCGGCCTCGGTCACGCCCATGTGGACGTAGCTTTCGCCATCCACAACGACGGATTGCATCGCGGCAGCCTGTTGACCGCCGAAGTCAGTGAGGCCATCAGCGTCGCAACGGTCAACCCAGCGATGCCAGCGCTCCGCGACCACAGCCCGAAAGTCTTGGTCGGGAGCTTGGCTGTTTGGCGTGATTCCGCTGGCGATGGTGTGGTCGATGATCCCGTTGACGCCGTTGCCGAACCACTGGTCATTGGTGAAGGCATGGCGGCTCCGCTGTTTCACGGTTTCGAGGCCGGCGACGATGCTGCCCGACCAATCCCAAGGGGAATGCGCGGAGACCGGCGCACCGGGGCCGCGATGCGGGCTGGCGGCCTCCAACATCCGGGTTGAAAGGTTGGTCGGAGCCGGCGTCGGAGGACAGACCAGCACCGGCTCCGACCGTTCGACCGGGACGGCAGCGTCAAACCGGCCGAAAACAAAGTTTTTGATTCCGTCAAGCATCGCGGTCTCGCTGAATGGCCTTCGCCCTGTCCAGCACCCATTTCAGGTCGCCGAACACGTCTTTCCGCCAGCCGAGAAGCGCGACCGGCCGCGAGTGGCCTTGCACCCGGTCAAGCGCTTGGTTGAGTAGACGGAGGACGAAAGCCAAGTCCTCGCGGGCCGGGTCTGCCATCAATGCGTGCTCCGCTCCGTCGCCGCACGGATGGCCTTCGCGAAGCGGAGCAAGGCCACGCTGATATTCAGGTGGTGGTGCATCCGAGGCTGATAGCTCGGCGGCAGGAATTGCCCGGCATCGACCGGCGGGAAGTCGGTATTGAAGACGCCCGCGAAGAGTCGCCGCTCGTTGGTGCGCTCGTCGCACAGTACCGAGACACGGCACGCCCAGCTTTCGCCGCGAGCGGCACCGACCATCGCCGCGACGATGGGGGTAATGCCATCGGGGATGAAGGCCGGCTGCGGATTGCAGGTCTCATCCCATGCGTAGCAGGCGCGGGACGCGGCCTCGGCAATCACCGCATCTCGCACCCCGCCGTCGTACAGTGCAAACAAGGTTTCGGCGACGGCAAGGTCATCGATACCGAAGTAGGCCGGCGATGTCGGTTTGGCGTCGTCGGCGATGCGGCGATGAATGAGTCGGCGCTGCGCAAGATTCTTGACGCGGTTGTGAACGTCTTGCACGTTCTCATCCGGCCTCTTCAGAAAATTCGCTCCGGCCAAGGTCGTAAAATTGTCGACTCGGCTCAGAGAACGATAAAGAACCGGGGCCGGAATCTCTTCGATTGTCAGCGGAATTTCGTCTTGCGACATGGCAAGGACTCCAATGGCGGTCGTGAATACCTGTTAACTATGACGGTTTCGAGACTTCGAGTCAACTATGACTTTATGTTGTATTTTTGCAACGGTTTTGAGCGCCGTAGAGCGGGTCTACAGCGCTGAAAGCTCGGAGGGGCGCTGAGGTAGCGGTCGGAGGGCTTTGACGGCCACTGGCGGCCGGCGCAGGCGGCCTAGTAGCGGGGCCGAGAGGTAGCCTCTAGCCAAGCGCTGCGGATCACCGTTGGCATGACCGGCGCGACCGGCCGGCCGGCAAGCTCGTCCTGGCGGCGGACGGCGTTAATCGCCACGGCGGCCTTGGCACATAAGCAATAAACCAGACAATCGAGGGCTTCAGCAAGTTTTCCAGGGTATCGTTCCCAACGTCTCGTAGGTCTTCCCTTTGAATATTTGACAACTACATGCTCAGAAAGCAACTGGGACAGGTAATTGTCGGTAAGGTCTAGCGAGAATCGGACGCCTATTTGCTTGTTAATTCTGTCATAGATTTGTTGTTTTATGGGGTCTACGCCCGCAATCATTAGGCTTCTTGTTCTCTTACTTGCCGTGGGGCTGAGCGGCGGCCTTCCCCAGCCGGCTTGACCTTTGAGCGGCACGATGCGGACGGCTCCCCGCTCGCCGGCCGCAAACTGAAGCGCCTTGTCCATCACGTTGCCGTCGCCCACGTCGAGGCCAACGGCGTCATAACCCAGCGGGCGGCCGGCCCGAGACTGGAATCGGCGACGGAGCAGTTCGGAAAGGTCGCGCCAAGGGGCGTCGCTGTCGCGGGGCGAACCGATGACGACTTCATGCGCCAGGATCAGCCATTGGTCATCGGCCGTCAGCCCAAGGGTCGTCAGTTCGAGGCGGTCGCCTTGCAGGTCGCACCCGCCGAACACGTAGAGGACTTCGGGCGGCAGGCTGTCGAGATTGAACGGCTCGCACAGCCCGCGCAGGTCGCCGGGCTGCGGGCCTTGCTCATCGTCATCCCGCCATACCTCGCCCAGCACGGTATTGACGAACACCCTCAGCAGCTCGGGCCGCTTGGCTGCGGCGACGAACTCAGCCGCCAACAGAGGCCACGCGGCGGGCGGATGCAGGCTGACGAGTGCCGACAGCCGGAAGCCGGCATGCCCTCTCACTTCGGGCCGGGTGACGCGCCACCGGCCGGCCGCGACCATGCCGGCCTTATACCGATGGTCGCTATGCAGGACGCCGCAGCTCGGGCAGCACCATTGCGCTTCCTCGGGGCGGCCTTCAGGCCAGCGGATGTCAGCCCAGCGGATTTCATGCCATGCCGAGCATGACGGGCACGGGCACTCGAACACCCTGGAATCACTTTCGGAGTACCGGGCTGCGATGGCGCTGTCGCTGTCGGTTGGCGTGCTGCCGCAGAGGATGCGCCTACTTCCGTACCCGGCGGTACGGCGTTCGGCGAGGGCAATTGCGTCACCCTCTTGCGTGGGGTCGAAGCCGTCCACTTCGTCGAGTAGCAGGATGCGGGCGGAATGGGCGCGGAGGTTCCGAGGGGAGCGTGCCGAGACGACGCGCAATGAGCCGCCGGGGAAGGGGCGAAAGAGGATCGTGCTGCGGTCGTTGCGGCCGGTATGGGGCGAGCTTATGGCGTCTTTCAGCGACGGGGAGACGGCAAACACCGACTCGATTTGCTGTACCATGAAGTTGCGGGCGTCGGCGTCCACCGGCAGCACGGCAAGGATCGAAGACGGCTCAACCTTGACGTAGTAGCCGGTGATTGCGGCCAAGATGGTGCTGTACCCGCACCTTGCCGCTTTCATCACCGAAATTCTTTCGCACTCCGGGTCAAGCACGGCGTCGAGAATGCCGCGCTGGTAGCTCCACAGATTGATCCGGCCGGGAACTTCGCTGAGGCCGGACGGAAGGTAGATGTTCTCGCTCGCCCACCGGCTGAGCGGTATCGGCGGGGCCGGCCGCAGCAATTCCAGTGTCGCGGCCCGAAGCTGGTTGAGGACTCTAAAGTTCATCGGTGGCGATCTCGTTGAGCGCGGCAGTCAACTCGGTTTCCAACGTGGCGACTATCGCGGGGTTGTTCGGATGAGCGGCGGCCACTCGCGCGGGGATCGCCATGAGGCGGCTCTTGATTGCCAGCACGATGCTCGCCCACTCGGTTCGCACCTTGTCGGCGTCGAGCAGCCGGCCGGCGCGAACCTGGTTTTCCAGTTCGACCCGTTCGGCTTGTGCGATCCGCAGCCGGTCGCCGGTGGTGGTAGCTCTTCGTCCAGGTGTCATTGACGTCTCATGTCAAAAGGTTTGATGGTCGCCTTTAGCGATGAATCGTGCTCGGCGTTCCCCCGCCCCACGGCTGCCCGTTGTAAGGACCCGCGTATGACAGGTGTCACCATCCCGGCCGGGCTGAGCGACCATCTATTCGCCCCGGAACAGTGGAACAGTGGAACAGCAGGTTGACGGCCCATACATCTTATTCTTTCAGCCATACGTCTCATCCTTTCAGACTCTTTATTTCCTGTGAGGAGTACTGTTCCCACTGTTCCACTGTTCCGTAGATGATAGTCAAAGCGCCTGACAGGCAGCCAAGTAATCGCGGATTTCCTTGTTGCGCTCATCAGGATTGGATGGCCATCGCCGCAAATCGCGGACGCGCACACGTTCTTTGCTGCCGTCTATCCGAATTGAGTTTGGCAACGGCTCATAACCGAGGCGCTTCAACAGCGCAGTGACGGTGATTGATGACGGCTCAATCTCATCGTTCTCTTTAGCCAGCGCCTTGGTGACGGCGGACGTGACGATGACTTCGGGCGTGATCCCATCGCGGCTGCCGTCTTCAATCCACTCGCGCAGCAACCGTTCTTCCTCCGTATGTGAGAAGCTGCGCATGCGGTCGCGCCCGGTCGTCTCAGGTGCGCGGCCCTTGGCATTGAACTCGGGGTGCAGCGGGTAGGTGAGAAGCCAACAGCGAAGCGCGCCAATGTGATTCTCAATCGCCGCGTTCAGCCGGTCAAAGTACGCTTTGTCGGGTAGCTGTTCTTTGCTCTGAAGGGGTGACATCAAAATGGCGTACCGGCGGTCATCGTCACCTACCGGCATCGCGTCCTTGTGGTTGGTGTTGAACCAATAGGCTTGCGTATTGGGCGCGCTGAACATTGGCCGATTCTTCTCGTTGATGTAGATGCTCGGGTCGGTAATCAGCGTCTTGAATCGTTCGAGCGCGGCAAGTCTGTTCTCGCCGCTCAACCTGATTTCCTCGACCACGCATAGCAGGCTGCCGTGCGCCCAGCCGTTGAAGCTCGATCCGGTGACGATTGGGCCGCTGACGGTCTTAAGGTTGCGCGGCCCCAGCACCTTCGCCATGAGCTTGACGAGCGCGCCCTTGCCGGCTCCCTGAACGCTTTGCAGTACGACAGCCCAATTCGGCCGCTCGCGGGTTTGCACGATGTAGGCAAGCCAGGAAATGAATAGCGCGGCCTCGCGGTCATCGCCGATGAGCTTGTAGATATGGTCGCGCACAATCAGCACGGCCGAGTCATCATCTGTCAGCCCGTCGAACGGTGTTGCCGAAGGGATTCCTTCCTCGCTGTAGGTGTTGACGTACTGCCGCTCGTCCATGACGAAGGTTTCGCCAAGAGCCGGGGCGTAGGCCGCATCGTAATAGACCGGGCACTTCAAGGTCTGCCGGATGTAAATCGCGGCCTTGCTCTTGACGTGTTCAGCGTGCGCGAGATTGAACTTGTCGGGCGGTTGCATGTCCTTGGTCTTGACGTTGAAGAAATGACCGGCATGCGACAGGTAAACCCAATCGGCCGCCCAAGAACTTTCGGCCTTGTGATCTCTGAGCGCCTTTCGCCATGCCCGATCTAGCTCGCGGGGATTCTCTTCAACCTTGGCCGTAAGCTCGGCGTCCTCGTAAACGGCAGTCCAATAATCCGTGTAGGTCTTGCCGGCGCGGACGACCTTGCCGGCAAGCGCGAGCAACAACCCGCTGCGCGTATGATCCGGCTCGCCCTTTCGTTCAGCCCCGGACGACGCTACAGCGGGCAGAGCCGTGGTTGCTGCGGCCTCGATATCGGCGACGGTGTACGGCTCGCCCCGGAACTTGCCCGCCCGCGCCAAGGCTGTCTGTTGGCCTTTCTTCTGCTTGTTCTCATTGGGCAGGTTGACCGTACCGGGCAGCCGGGCAACGCGGTCGCAATTATGGACATGATCCCCGGCGACGGCATCGCGGGCGATTGCGCATAGCCGCTCGCATTCATCGGGGCTAACTGGCTTGCCCAGCCGCCAGAAGCCCCAATAGCCGCCGCCGGAGTCGACGATGACGGTGGGGCATGGGGTGAAGTCGCGCAGCCGCTTCAGCAGCGCCGGGCGTTCGCTTACCGATTTGGCGGGATCAACCTCAGCCCATACCCACCAAGAGCACGCGATATCGGTTTTGACCGTCTTCTCGGCAACGGGCGCTTTTACTTCAGCGGGCGTGAAATAGATGTTCCGCTTGCCCTGCCGCTCGTCAATCCAAGCCGCCGCTTCGTCGAGATTGTCGAACGTGCGCGTCGGAAAGCCCTGCCCATCGCATGATAGTACCCAAGGGCCGCCCGGCCGGAACCACCGCAGGAACGCGATTGCGGCATCGGTACTGCCGATGACATCGGCCATGACCACTCACCCCTGAAACTTTGTTTTTGAACGGGTGAGCGGCTAAAGGTCGGCACCATGATCCGAAGTGGATTCGACGATACGCATTTGCGAGCGTATCCACTGCCGAACGTCGTCTTTTCGATATCCGACGCGACGCTCACCAATCTTCACGAACTTCGGGCCGCCGCCGGTGTGAGCGAGTTTCGCCAGCGTCGCCTTGGTGTAAGAGCAGGCAGAGCCGAACTCCTGACTAATGAAGTCGGAGGTTTCCTCCCGGCTCATCAATGGTTCCAACATGAGTAATCCCCGGCGCAAATGAACGATCCGAGGATTACCGTAGTGACCAAACTCATACACAGTCTAGTGACAACAATTCCTGATTTTCTGTCACTCTTCAAAATGCCAATCAACCCAATCGTCTAGCCAGCGCATATCCCGCAAATATTGCGTCTTAACGGCATCGGCTCCCTTGTCGCCTCCTATCGCCGCGTATGCTGCCTCCTTGGTCGGATAGTGTCCAAAGGCGGCTTCTACCCGTGCAATCCGTTCGAGTCTGTCATCGTAAGAAAGACTCGGGCGTCCGCGTGCTTGCTGCCGTTCGACCACTAGCTCGGCAAGGAACCTCCGCTGCTCGGATGGTGACAACGTTCGGAACGCTGCTATCAGCTCGTCAGCGGTCATGCCGTCACCTTCGGAAACTCGACAACCTCGCCAGCGCTGTCTTTCTTCCCTTTCATGGCGGCGGAAATGCGATTGGCCGTGCGATCCGCGACGGCCCGCAAGGGATCATTGGCGAGATGGGCGTAGCCTTCCGTGGTGCGCGCCTGCCGATGCCCGAGAACCTTGCCAATCATGTACAGGGAGTTGCCGTCCGCGACGGCGAACGATGCGAAGCTGTGCCGCAGGTCGTGAAGGCGCAGACCGGGGAGGTTCGCGCGCTCGCGCAGCTTCTCCCAATCCTTTTGAATGCCGACGTAATGCCCGTCGCCCTTGGCCGCCGGCAGAACGTAGCTGCCATCGCGCGGGAGGGCCGCCAGCAGCTCCAAGGCGGCGGAGGCTAGCGGAACCACCTTCGCCCCGGTCTTGCTGTCAGGGAGCCTCAGAACGCCCCGCGCGGCATCTACCCATTCCGGGCGCAAGGCAAGGATTTCGGATTTGCGGCAGCCGGTGAGCATCAACAGCCGGATCGCGGCGGCGGCTGTCTTCGACAGCTCTAATTTCGACTCCATGTCGGCGATGGCGTCGGCGAGGCGCGCAACCTCCGCCTCTGTCAGGAACCGCTCTTTCGGTTGCAGCTTCAGCAGCGGGACACCCTTAGCCGGATTGGCAGGGATCACTTTGCGCCGGACGCCGAACTCCAACATCGCCCCGAGAACCGCCAGCGAGCGCGCGGCCGTGCCCTTGCCGCCGCTGACAATCGCGCGGCCACGCTTCTTCGTCTTCACGTCAGCCACGTTCTTCCCGGCAGCCACGTCCGCCTGAAAATCGGCAACCTCGGTCGTCTTCAGGGATTGAGCCGGTCGACTTCCCAACAGCGGCTTTATGTGCCGTTCGATGTTCGAACGGTCGGTTGCCCAGCTTGACGCTTTCTTGTTCGGCTTCTCGGCCGGCCCGTCCTTCAGATACAAATCGGCTAGCTCGGCGACGGTCATCTTGGCGCGTTCGGCCTCTTTCTTCTCGGCACGCGGGTCTTTGCCGTCCGCCACCTTGGCGAGAATTTGCCGCGCGCGGTCGCGAGCCTGATCCGGCGTCAGCACCCCGTGACGGGCGATAACCTCCCGCTGCAAGTTGCCGCCGACCCGGTAGTTGGCGACGTAGGTTTTGACGCCGCTCGGTTGGACAACGAGGCCAAAGCCCTTGAGCGAGTCATCCCAAAAGACCGTCCGTTTGCCGTCTGTCGGGGCGGCTTTATCGACGAACTGTTTGGTGATCTTGGGCATTGCGCGCTCCGCCGGGTCAACAATGGGTCAACAGCGTGAAGTAAATTCAGGAATGTAGAGGTCACACCGCTACACACTGAGATAGCGTGATCTACCTGATTTATCAAGGGTAATCTATGATAGGTAAGGCTGGGTCAACGTAGGGAAGCCCGGTAAACTCCCGCCGTATGACAATGGCATTGTAGAGGTCACCGGTTCGATCCCGGTTGGCTCCACCAAATTTCGCAAGGGCTTAGCCAGAGATGGCTAGGCCCTTGCTGCATGAACTTGGCCTCTATACATCCGCAGCCGGGAGCCGGATCAGCCGGCCCAGATAGGATCGCAAACCGGCCGTCGTCGGCGCCGCGCTGCACCATCCGATATGCCCGTCGGGCCGGATGAGCCAGGCCGTGCCGGGCTCGGCGGCATAGGCGGCGGCAAACTCGCCGCCGGCCGCAACCACGGCACACCCGCCGGCATTCTCGCCGAACCGTGCGCAGCAGGCCGAGCATGTCCGCCAACGCATCCATCGTCTTCGGATCGTCGCCGGCAAAGCCGACCAGGACATGCCGCCCGCGGCCCAAACGTTCATGCAGCCGGAATGCGTGAGCGGTGAAGGGGCGGCGGGTGTGCTCGTCGGCCGGAAACCCGCCGCAAGGAGAAAAATGTGATCGCCCAACTCATCGGCCTGCTGATCCGCAACCTCCCCGCGGTGCTGTTCGTGATCGCGCTCGCGATCGCGGCATCGCGACGCGGCCGCGGCCGCGTCGCAGAGCGGTATCTGTCCTGGATACTGTTGCTGCCCATCGGCGTCACCGGACTATGGGCCGGTGTCGCTCACGTCTTCTTTCCGGCGACCGCCGCGGCGCATATCGGATGGCAGGTCAGCCCCTTCCAGTTCGAAGTCGGCATGGCCGACCTCGCCATCGGGGTGACCGCCTGCATCGCCTTCTGGAGAGACCTCGGCTTCAAGGCGGCGGCGGTCTCTGCCGCCTCGGTCTTTCTTCTCGGCGACGCCGTCGGGCATGTCCGGCAGATGATGGTCGCGGGCAATTTCGCCCCCGGCAATGCCGGCGTGCCGTTTTACCTGGACGTGATCTGCCCGCTGCTCGCCATGACCTTGCTGGCCATGGCGGCGACGCGGGCGCATCGCAACCCCTGATGGCCCGTCGATCTTGCCCACTCAACGAGCGCCGCACCCTGCCGCGCACGGTCCCGTTCGGTCAACCGCCAGGGCTTGCCAGCGCGGCGGCGAACACGCACTCTCGGCGAGCCGCGCAGCATAGGGCAGCCCATGCCGAACATCCCCGACGACATCTTCACCGAGCCCGAGTTCTCGCCGGACACGCTGGCCAATCTCGGCCCGCTGCGCCGCCTCGCCGGCGTGTGGGAATCCGATCAGGGGGTCGATGTCAGCCCCAAGGCGCAAGGCCCCGAGCGGCGCGTCTTTCGCGAACATATCCGGATGGACCCGATCGACCCGCAGACCAACGGCCCGCAACTGCTCTACGGGCTGCGCTATCACATCCACATCAACACGGCCGAGGAAGCGATCACCTTCCACGACCAGGTCGGCTATTGGCTGTGGGAGCCGGCGACCGGCCTCATCATGCAGACGATCGCCATTCCGCGCGGGCAGTCGGTGCTGGCGGGCGGCACGGCAAAGCCCGAAGACGACCATATCTCGGTCGAGGCGCGGCGCGGCGACACGCGCTTCGGGATCTGCTCGACCACCTTCCTCGAAGAGGCGTTTCGCACCGAGTATTACCGCATCGACATCACCTTCAATGCCGACGGCAGCTGGACTTACCTGACGCGGACCGAGCTGGCGGTGGGCGCCAAGACGCCGGCGTTCAACCACCACGACACCAACACCTTGCGGCGGGTCGCGCCACCGGCGCCGAACCCGCTCGTCGCTCCGCAAAGCGGGCTCGGCATCGGCTCGCTGCGCCGGCCCTGAAGCGCGAGCCGGCAGCGCCCGGTTCGCGATCATGTCCCCAGCCGGGCGGCGATGCATCGCCTGACGCACGACATCAGGTCACCTGTGTGGTCGTTGGCCATGGCTGGCGCCGGGATCACCTGCCGGTCCGCGACGGCCGGGTCAGTGTGCGCGGACCGGTCGAGGACCTCGGCGCGGTCTTCGATCGGGTGCGCCTGATGGTCGCGCCGTGGCGGGCGGATCATGAACTCGGTGTAGGCCCCTCTTCCGCCGCCATGCTGCCGGGTGACGAGACCGAGGCCCGTACCCTCGCCAGGGGGCTTGGTCGTAAAGAAGGGTCTTGTCGACTGACGCGCACCGCGCGAGATACGCCGTCGCGCGCCGGACGCGACATGGTCATCGGGCAATACTTGATCGATGCGGGCGTTCGGCCGATCCTGTTGGCGAGAGCGGTTTCCGGAATGCTGCACGCACCCGCCGCAATCGGCGGGTCAGGATAAGAGGAGCCAGGTCATGAGCGCTGCCGCGGCGATGATTCCCATCCAGGACATGAAGATCACGAAGGTCAAGGAGCATATCGGCGCCATTGTCACGGGGATCGACCTTGCGCGCCCCCTCGACGGCGCGATGCGGAAGAAGCTTTACGACGCTGTCGTCGATAACGTGGTCCTGGTGATCCGGGGGCAGGAGCACCTCACGCCCGGCCAGGTGCAAGCCGCCGGCGAGATGTTCGGCGAGCTGATGGAGGACCAGAACCGGCGCTATCTGGTCGACGGGTTCCCGTTGATCAGCGTGCTCGACAACCGTCACCTGGACAGCAAGGGTCAGCCGGCGAAAATCGGCGCCAACGCCACCTGGCACACCGACCACACCAACCAGGAACTGCCGCCCAAATTCACCATCCTGTATGCGGTCGCCGTGCCGGATAAGGGTGGCGCGACATCGGTTTGCAACTCGCGCGCGGCCTACGAAGCGCTTCCGGACGATTTGAAACGGAAGATCACCGGCGCGAAGACCGAGAATACGCTGATCAGCAGCGCACGGATGGCGACGGGCAATCCGGATGTCGTAAAGGCCCAGCGCGAGTCGACAAAGCCGCCGACGGTGCATCCCCTGGTCCGCACCCACCCGGAGACCGGCACCAAGGCCGTATGGTTCCACAAGGGCAAGACCGAGACGGTCACCGGCATGTCGCCCGAAGAAACCCAGGATTTTCTGCAGGATTTGACCGATCGGATCACGCAGCCGCAATTTTGCTATGCGCACGAGTATCAAAAAGGCGACCTGCTGATCATCGACGACCGCGCCTCGTTGCATAAAGCCGGCTTCGATTACGATCACAGCCAACATCGCCGCCTGTACCGGATGCTGGTGCGCGGCGACCGTCCCTGCTGAACGCCGCGCATCAGGGCCACAGGCGAAGGAAACGGCGGCTGTTCCGGATTTCCGGCGCGGACGGGTCACGGAGATAGCGGCAAGGTGAACGGGCGTCCGATCGCCGGCCGCTAGGCATCAGCGCGCGGCCTGACGGCGATGACGACCACGTCCGCCTTGCCGCGCCGCCGTGCCGATTTCGAGCGTTCCGCGACCGAGCGGCGCCGCCGGCCCCGGCGTCTTTACTTGCCGCGCCGCTTTTTGGCTTTGCGGCCGGCCCGGCGCGCCGCGAGGATCGCCTCCCGTTTAGCCTCCTCGGCGGCGTCTCGGCGCGCCTGCTGCAGCTCTCTCGCAGAACGGGTTTCCTGTTCGGCAAGCTCACGCTGCGCGCGTTCCAGTTCCCGTGCGGCTTGCGCTTCCTGTTCGATCCGCAGCGCTTCCGCCTCGGCGGCGGCTCGCTCGGCCGCCTCGCGCTCTTTGCGCGCCTGCTCCTCTTGCTTTCGCGTGGCGATCCGGAGATTGCGGGCGGCGACGACCGCCTGCTGCTCCTCTCGCCGCTTGACCGCCTCGGGGCTTGCCGCGACGGCTTGGGCGCGCCGCAGCAGCGCTTGCTTTGCCTCCTGTGAGGCGCGCAGGCGGTCGGCCAGGTTCGGGACAACGGATTTGGCCATCTTGCGCTTCACTCGAGCTCGCTGAGCAACACGCGGTAGATGCGCTCGGCGAGCGCAATCTCGGCGTGTTCGCCGTCACCGACGTCGCGTCGGAAAGTGCCGCTGCGCCCTTTCCAGCGCACTGCATTGCCTGATTTCCAGACCTGCACAATTCGCGTCGGGCTCTGGCCCGCGCGGCGCGTGTTCCTCTGGCTCGCCTTGCGCGGCTCGCCGCCCGGCAATCTCGCTCGTCCCGACATCCCCGATTTCCCGCTCCGGCCGATGCTCGCTGTTTTACGGTCGCCAGGGGTATGCCAAGAGCGCCCGACGGTTAGAAGCCCGTTTTTCGCTTTTCTGCCCTTCGGCAATGTCCGGTCATAAGGTGCCGGCCGCGCTTCCCCCCGGCCGCTATGTGCAAAAATGCGCCGTTGACAGCGTCGGTCGCGCCGGGGGAGCATCCGGCCAAAGACCGGCTGCCGGCCGGCGGTATCTTCCCGTCGAGCCGTTCCGGCTGCCGGCCGGCAACGAGGAACGGGGGAGAACGTCATGACCGGCCAATCGCTTCATCGCCGCCGCGTATTGCAGGGCGGCCTCGGTCTCGCTGCGCTCGGGGCGTTGCCGCTCGGCGGCGGCGCGTTGGCCGCCGAGGAGGGCGACACGATCATCGCCGCCGCCAAGGGCATCGGCAAGACCGAGCTCAAGGCGATCATGTGGTCGAACTATTTCGTGCCGATGAAGGGGCCCATCGAGGAGTTCGAGAAGGCGACCGGCATCGCCATCACCGGCATCAAGGACCTCTCGACCCCGACCATCCCGCAGGCGGCGATGGCCGAGGCGCTGACCCGGTCGCCCGATTTCGACATCGTCCATGTCGGCTCGGAGATGATTCCCTCGCTCGTCTCCGCCGGCTATCTCGAGCCGCTCGACGAATACATGCACAAGGCCAACTACAAGATGGACGCGGTCGGCGACTACGCCAACCTCGCGACCTATGGCGGCAAGACCTACGGCATCATCACCGACGGCAACATCTTCGTGCACCAGCTGCGCAAGGACCTGTTCGAGGACGCCGACAACAAAAAGCGGTTCGAGGACAAGTTCGGCAAGCCGCTCGCCTACCCGAAGAACTGGGACGACGATTTCCAGCAGATGAAGTTCTTCCACAACCCGGAGAAGGGGATTTACGGCTCGGGCAACCTCCGCAGCCGCGGCTTCGGGTATGTCTGGTTCCTGATGTACCTCTACAGCTTCGGCGGCTTCCCGTTCGACCCCGACATGAAGCCGACCGTGAGCAGCGATGCCGGGAAGAAGGCGATCGCGGTCTACCTGCGCGACAAGGAGGTCGCGTTTCCGGATTCGCCGAGCTGGGGCACGTCGCAGATGATCCCGCACATCGCCGCGGGCGACGTGTATAGCTGCCAATACTGGGGCGGCCTGATCAAATTGCAGGAGAATCCGGCTAAATCGAAGACCGCCGGCAAGTGGATTTACGGCGCCGTCCCCGGCGGCGAGGCCAACGGCAAGCCGCTGTACCGCGCCGCCGGCATGCCGGTGGTGGTGCTGACCGTGAACAAGAACAGCCCGCGCAAGGCCGCCGCCGCCTATATGGCGTGCTGGCTGGGCACCGAGAAGGCGAGCTCGCAGATCGTCACCGACCGCGTCAACACCTTCAACGACGCGTGGACCCGCAAGGAAATGACCGATCCGCGGGTGCTGGAGGCCTATACGCCCGGCGGGGTCAAGGCGATCCAGGCAAACCTGCAAGTGGCGGCGCCGAACATCTTCCTCACCGGCAACCAGGAATTTGTCGACGTGCTCGACAAGAATCTGGGCCAGGGCTATCTCGGCCAGCTCAAGGCCGACGAGGTGCTGAAGCAGATCGACGAGGACTTCGCCAAGGTCGTCAAACGCATTGGCACCGCCAAGCTGAAAAAGGACTACGAGACCTACGCGACGATCATGCCGAAGGCGACGCAGCCGAGCTGAGGGCGACCGCGGGGCGGTGCGGCACGGGGACCGGCGCGCGAGGTCCGGGGGTAGCAGGAGGATCACAAAATGGCGGAGGCCCTGGCCGGCGCCGCGACGGGGACAGCGGCGCCGGGCCGGCTCGATGCTTCGCGCAGCAAGGCGGTGCGGCGGTTCAAGTGGATGATACTGTCGCCGCTGCTGCTGATGCTGCTCAGCCTGCTGACGCCGGTCCTGCTGCTGCAGCTTTATTTCTCGTTCCACCAGTGGACCGTTTATCTCAGCTCGTGGTGGAACGCGGATTTTGTCGGGCTCGACATCTTTCAAAGCGTCTTCACCGATCCGCGCTTCGGCTGGGCGGTACTGCGCTCGCTGGCCTTCGCCGGCGGCTCGACGATCGGCTGCTTTGTCCTCGGGTTTTCGCTCGCCTATCTGATCTACCGGCCGTTCCGCGGGCAGGCGCTCTACTACGCGCTGTTCATCGTGCCGATGCTGACGGTGCCGATCGTGATCGCCTATACCGGCCAGATGCTGCTCGACCGCAGCGGCCCGCTCAACGACATCCTGTCGCGATTGACCGGCCACGACATCCAGGTGCTGTGGCTGTCCAATCCCGACATCGCGCTGCTCACGGTGACCCTGCTCGATATTTGGAATTGGACGCCGTTCTCGTTCATCATCATGCTCGCCGGGCTGTCCTCGCTGCCGAAGGAGCCGGTCGAGGCGGCCCAGATCCTCGGCGCCTCCTCCTGGCGGATTTTTTGGGAAGTCCAGTTGCCGCTGCTGCGCCCGGTCATCCTGCTGGCGCTGGTGCTGCGTTTTCTCGACGCGATGGGGTCGTTCCCGATCATCTGGGGGCTGCTCCAGGGTGGCCCCGGCACCGCGACCGAGACGCTCGGCATCTACATCTACATCACGACCTGGCAGGACTTTAACGTATCGCTGGGGGCGGCGCAGTCCTACGTCACGATGGTCATGATGGTGGGCATCGTGCTGCTGGCGATCCGCCTGCTGCGCCGGGAGAAACGATCGCTCGACACGATGTATGCGAAGCCGCAAGAGGCGGAAGAGACGGCATGACCAAGACGCGCAGGCGGCGTGTCGCCGCGGCCGGGCGATACGCGTTCCTGACCCTGTGGGCTGTGATCGTGGTGTTCCCGCTTTACTGGATCGTCAGCACGTCGTTCAAGCCGAGCGACCAGTGGTTTTCCTGGCCGCCCGTCTACTTCCCGTCGCCGCCGACGCTCGACAACTACCGCGACGTGTGGATCGGCGCCACCTCGGTGGCGGAGGGCGGACAAACCGCGCTGTCGCTGCAGACGCCGTTCCTGGCGCTCCGCAACAGCCTGATCCTCGCCTTCGGCGCGACGGCGCTCGCGGTGCTTTACGGCTCGGTCATCGCTTACGGCGTGTCGCGCTACCGGCTGCTGTCCGAGACGCGGATGTTCCAGCTCCTGATGCTGCGGATGGTGCCGCCGATCGTGATCGTCGCGCCGTTGTCGTTGTACTTCTCGTATCTGGGGCTGCTCGATTCGATGTTCGGGCTCGGCGTCATGTACTTCCTGACCAGCCTGCCCTACGCGGTATGGATGACGAAGAGCTTTATCGACGAGGTGCCGCGCGAGGTCGAACAGGCAGCGGAAATCCTCGGCGCGTCGCGCTGGCGCACGGTGTTCGAGGTCGTCCTGCCGCTGATCCGGTCGGGGCTGGTCGCGACCTTCATGTTCATCCTGATCCTGAACTGGAGCGAGTACTTGCTGTCGCTGATCCTGTCCAAGACCAATATCGTGACCTTGCCGGTCGAATTGTCGAAGTTCGAGGGGTCGACCGAAGGCCGCCTGTTCGGCCGGCAGGCGGCGCTGTCGGTCGGGATCACCTTCCCGCTGATCATCATCGGCCTGTTCATCCGCAAGCACCTGGCGCGCGGTTTCAGCTTCGGCATGGTGCGGAGGTAGACGTGGCGCGCATCGAGCTGGTCAATCTGCGCAAGACCTACGGCTCCGTGCTGGCGGTGCGGGACCTCAACTGCGTCATCGAGGACGGCGAGTTCGTCGTGTTCGTCGGGCCGTCGGGTTGCGGCAAGACGACGACGCTGCGCCTGATCGCCGGCTTCGAGGAACCCGACCGCGGCGAGATCCGCATCGACGGCCGGGTGGTCAACGACCTCGAGCCGCGCGACCGCGGCCTCGGCATGGTGTTTCAAAGCCATGCGCTGTTTCCGCACAAGACCGTCGCACAGAACATCGAGTTCGGCCTGCGCATGAAGAAGGTGCCGCGCGACGAGCGGGCGCGCCGGGTGCGCGAGGTCGCCGAGATGGTGCGGCTGACGCCGCTGTTGAACAAATTGCCCGGCGCCTGTTCGGGCGGCGAGTCGCAGCGCGTGGCGCTGGCGCGCACGCTGGTCACCAACCCGTCGACATTCCTGCTCGACGAGCCGCTGTCGAGCCTCGACGCCAAGCTGCGCCGCGAACTGCGCGCCGAATGCGATCGGCTGCACCAGGAGCTGAAAAAGACCTTTATCTTTGTGACGCACGACCAGGAAGAGGCGATGACGCTGGCCGACCGCATCGTCGTGATGCGCGACGGCGACATCGAGCAGGTCGGCTCGCCGATGGAGATCTACGCCGAACCGGTGAGCGATTTCGTCGCCGATTTTTTCGGCTCGCCGTCGATGAACCTGGTGTCCGGAGAGATCGTCGCCGACAACGGCGCGCCGCGCTTTCGCTCGCCGCATTTCTCGCTGGCGTTGCCGCCGGAGGCGGTTGGCGAGGCGCCGACCGGCTCCGTGACGCTCGGCATCCGGCCGGAGCATGTCCGGGTGCAGCGTGAGGTCGGCGCGGCCGCGGATCTGACGCTGCCGGTACGCCTCGTCGAGCCGTTGGGCAAGGACACCCTGCTCTATTTCGATATCGGCGCCGAGCGCCCGTTTATCGCGGTTACCGAAGGCTTGGCGCTTGCCGAGCTGGATGCCGGCGAGCGCGTGGGGCTCACGCTCACCCGCGACCGCCTCGTCCTGTTCGCCGCCGACGGCAAGCGCGTGACCCGTCACCCGGTGGGCGCTCGCCAGTAAGGCGGCAACGCCCATTGCTGTTGTCGCGGAGGCGCTTGCCGGGCCGATCCTCCCACCCAGCGGGCAGGCGTCGGCATCTTTTCCGTTTGGCCGCTGCGGGTTAAGGATAGCCGGCAAGCGCATCGCGGAGGGGTTGCCGGTATGAGGACGAGGGTGCTGATCGTCGGCGAGGGCCCGGTGGGGCTGACGCTGGCCATGGATCTGGCTTGGCGCGGCATCGATGTCACGGTCGCCGAGCGCCGCCCTGCCGATGACCCGCCGGACGTGAAGTGCGGTCAGATCGGCGCCCGCTCGATGGAAATCTTCCGGCGGCTCGGCCTGTCCGACAAGCTGCGCAGCATCGGGCTGCCCGCGGACTACCCCAACGACATTGTCTCGGCGACGAGCGTCACCGGCATCGAGTTCTCCCGCATCCCCATTCCGGCGCGCGGCGAGCGCGGCACGCCGATCGCCGCCGGGCCGGACACGAGCTGGCCGACGCCCGAGCACACGCATCGCTGCAATCAGAAGTTCTTCCAGCCGGTGCTGCTCGCGCACGCAGCGGCGCAGCCGCGCATCCGCATCCTGCATCGCACCGAGATCACCGACCTGACCCAGGGCGCGCAGGGTGTGACCGCCAGCACCATCGACCTCGACAGCGGCGCGCGCTCGACGATCGCATGCGACTACCTCGTCGGCTGCGACGGGGCGAACTCGCTGGTGCGCAAATCGATCGGCGCCGAGTTTGTCGGCGTCCCGGTGCTCCAATACGCGCAATCTTTCCAGGTCCGCGCGCCGCAACTTCGGAGCCTGCTGCCCGGCAAGCCGGCCTGGCTCTATTTCTCGCTCAATTCACGGCGCTGCGGCGGGACGATGGCGGTCGACGGGCGGGAGACCTGGAACATCCAGAACTACTCCTATCCGGGAGAAACCGGGCTCGATCACCTCGATCGCGACTGGGTGATCCGCTCGATCCTCGGTGTCGGGCCGGACTTCGCATACGAGCTCCTGTCGCACGAGGATTGGGTCGCCCGCCGGCTCGTCGCGAGCCGGTTCCGCGACCGGCGCGTGTTCATCTGCGGCGACGCCGCGCATGTCTGGATGCCGCTCGGCGGGTTCGGCATGAGCGCCGGCATCGCCGACGCGGCCAACCTCGCCTGGAAGCTCGCCGGCGTCCTCCACGGCTGGGCCGCGCCCGAGCTGCCGATACCTACGAAGCCGAGCGCCATCCGATCACCGAGCAGGCCTCGCGCATCATCTCCGACATCGGGCGCCGGAGGATGATCCAGCGCGACGCGTTGTCGCCGGACATCGAGCGGCTGGACGCGGCCGGCGAGGCGGCGCGCGCCGCCACCGGACAGCGCGCCTACCCGCTCGACGTGGAGCAGCAGTGCTGCGGCGGGCTCAACTTCGGCTATTTCTACGATCGGTCGCCGATCATCGCCTATGATGAGGAGCAGGCGCCCGCCTATACGATGGGCACCTTCACCTCGAGCACGGTGCCCGGGTGTCGCGCGCCGCACGTGTGGCTGGAAGGGCGGCGTTCGCTGTACGACGCGATGGGGCCGGATTACACGCTGCTGCGCCTCGACCCCACGGCGCCTGTCGGCGGCATCGTGGGGGCGGCCGCCCAGCGCGGCCTTCCGCTTGCCGTTCTCGACGTGCGACCGGGCGAAGCCTCGCCGCCCTATCGCCACAAACTGATGCTGGTGCGCCCGGACCAGCACGTCGCCTGGCGCGGCGACGCCGAGCCCGCCGACACGCTCGGTCTCGTCGACCTCCTACGCGGCGCCGCGCGGACGGCGACGGCAAAAGTCGGCATGAGCGCACAAGCACATTCCTGATTGCGCGCCTGGGCCTGAAATCCCCCCCACGCCGGTGGACCGGGCGCGCAGGAGCGCCCGCCGTCACCCGGCCACCGGTTTGGGCTCACGCAGCCTTTTTCACCTCGATCTTCTGCTGCTTGGCCGCCTGGGCCGTCTTTGGCAGCATGACGGTCAGCACGCCCTTGGCCATACGGGCGTCGATCTTGTCCGCGTCGACGCCGTCGGGCAACGCGAAGGACCGCTGGAACGCGCCATAGGCTCGCTCGGAGACGTGGCGGCTCTTGTTCTTCTCGTCCGTCTCGTACTTCTTCTCGCCCTTGATCGTCAGCATGCCGCCGGCGACGGTGACGTCGAGGTCCTTTTCCTCGAGGCCGGGCAGTTCGGCGGTGACCTTGTAGGTCTTGTCGTCCTCGGTCACATCGATCGCCGGGTTCGGGAAGCGGAACGAGCTTTCATACGTCCAGGCCGGCTCGGCGTTGAACCAGCGTCGGAATGTCGGCACGCCGAAGCCGCCGGCGAACCGGTCGAACAGCCGGTCCATCTCGTCGTGGAACGACTGCCATAAATCCGGCGTGCGTGCCGGGGCGTTTTTCTTCACTTCAACGGGAGTGTCGGCCATCGGTAGCTCCATCGTCTGTTAAGACGCTGGAAGTGTAAGCGCGGGGTGAGCGTCGGCCTTGATCTAGCTCAATCGCCCCATCAGGCGGTCTGGCCGGCGACCTTGCGAAAGCGCAGGAGTGCCAGCCCGAAGAACAGCGCACCCGCCGCCATGACCAGGGCAAACTGCTTCCAGACCACCGTGAACCCGGCGCCGCGATAGAGGATCGCCTGGGCGAACGACACAAAATGCGCCGTGGGTGAAAATTGGGCGATCGCCGCCATCCAGTGCGGCATGCTTTCGAGTGGCGTATTGCTGCCCGAAAGCAGCGCCAGCGGCACGTAAACCAGCAGGTACAACAGGCCGAGTTGCGGCATCGAGCGCGCGACCGTACCGAGAAAGACGCCGATCGCCGTCGCGAAGAACAGATAGACGGCCGTCCCGCCGAGAAACAACGGGATCGACCCGGCGATCGGGATGTGCAGCAGCCCGCGGACGATAAAATACAGCGACAAACCCGCCGCGACGATGATGACGAGGCTGTTTGCCCAGATTTTTGCGGCGCCGATCTCGAACGGCCGCACGGGCATGACCAACAGGTGATCCATCGTGCCGTGCTCGCGTTCACGCACGATCGCCGCACCGGCAAGGATGATCGCGAGCATCGTGATGCTGTTGATGATGCCCATGACGCTGGTGAACCAGCTGGTTTCGACATTGGGGTTGAAAACGATCCGCGCCACGAGACCGACCGCCGGCGCGGGCGCGGTTTCGGTCCGCGACACGAACTCGGCAATCTCGGCATTGATGATCTGCGCCGCATAGTCGGCGCCGAGGCCCGCCTGCACCATCGCCGTCGCGTCGACATTGAGCTGCAGCTCCGGCTCGCGCCCGCCGAGCACATCGCGCTCGAAGTTGGGCGGGATGTCGATGATGAAGGTGTATTTCCCGGCATTCATCAATGGGACGATGTCGCGCTCGGCGACCGGCTGCGGCGCCTGAAAATACGGCGGCAGAAAGGCCTGGACGATCCGGCGCGAGAGCGCCGAACGGTCCTCGTCGACGATCCCGACGGACGCGTTGTGCACTTCCTGCGAGCTGCTTTGCGCCTGCGCGATGATCGCCAGCGAAAATGCGTACACGACGAGGCCGAGCAGCGCATAGTCGCGCAGAAGGCTGCGCAGCTCTTTGGTCCCAAGCCAATAGATGTTGCCGAGCGCGCGCACCTCACCGCTCCTGCTTGCGGAGCAAGGCGAGGCTGAACAGGATCAGCGCCGGGGCGAAGATCGCCAGCGCGCCAAGCTGCGGCGCGAGGTCGGCGAAGCCAAGCCCCTTGGTGAAGGTGCCGATGCTGACCGGCAGAAAATACGTCATCGGAAACAGCCGCCCCATGATCCGGCCCATTCCCGTCAAGGACGACACCGGCACCATCATCCCGGCAAACATCGTGGCCGGCAGCACGGTCAGGATTGCGGTGCCGAACAGCGCCGCGATCTGCGTGCGCGCAAAGCTCGAGACCGCCATGCCGTAGGCGGTCGTTGCGGCGACGTAGATCGTCACGCCGACCAGCAGCGTCGCGAAACTGCCCCGCAGCGGTACCCGGAAGACGAAAAAGGCCATCAGCAGCATCAGCCCGAAATTGACCAGGGCCAGCGCGATGTACGGCAGCTGCTTTCCCACCAGGAACTCGACGCGGGTGACCGGTGTCACATAGAGATTGGTGATCGAGCCGAGCTCCTTTTCACGCACGATCGAGAGCGCCATCAGGATGGCGGGAAACAGCGCGAGCTGGAGTGCGAACTGCGCCGGCACCATCGCGTAGACGCTCTCGAAGTTCTGGTTGTATTTGAGCCGCACCGCGATATCGGCCGCGGGCGCAGCGGCGACCGCTGCCCGCGCCGGGTCGGAGAGGTAGAGCTGGTGCATCGCCTGCAGATAGCCGCGGATGGTTTGGGCAATGAACGGACGGGCGCCGTCGATCCAGGCTGCGACCTGGACGGGCCGACCGCGCGCGATATCGCGGCCGAAACCGGGCGGGATCTCGATGCCGGCGTCGATGTCTCCCGCCGCCAGCCGGGTCTCGAGATCGCGGTAATCGGCTAGCGGTGATTTCTCGACGAAATAGACCGAGCCGCGCAGTTCTTCGAGGTAGGCGCGGCTCTCATGCGTCCCGTCGTGGTCGAGGACGGCGAAGCTCAGCGAGTTGACGTCGGTCGAGATGCCAAAACCCAGCACCAGCATCAGGAAGGTGGTACCGAATATCGCAAAGCCCAGCCGGATCGGGTCGCGCAGCAGCTCGAGCGCTTCGCGGATCGCGCAGGCGGCGAGCCTGCGCGGGCTGAAGCTCGCCGCCGCCGTTGCGGTCGCAGGGAACACCGGCGCCGGAAGCGCGTCGCCAACCGCTGTCTGCGCCGGAGATGCTTCTTCCAGATAGCTGATAAAGGCGTCTTCCAGCGTCGCCGCACCGCACGCGGCGATCAGACCGGCCGGCGTGTCGGTGGCCAGCACCCGGCCCGAATCCATCAGCGAGATGCGGTCGCAGCGCTCGGCCTCGTTCATGAAATGCGTCGAAATGAAGATCGTCACGCCATCGTCGCGCGACAGGCCGATCAGCAACTCCCAGAACCGGTCGCGCGCCAGCGGATCGACACCCGAGGTCGGCTCGTCGAGGATCAATATCTCAGGCTCGTGGATAATCGCCACGGCGAGCGACAGCCGCTGGCGAATCCCGAGCGGTAAATCTTCGGCGCGCTGATCGACGTGGCCGCCAAGCCCGAAACGCTCGATCAGCATGGCGACCCGCGATTTTGCCTTGCCGGCCGATAGGTGGAACAGACGCGCGTGCAGATCGAGGTTTTGCCGTACCGTCAGTTCAACGTAGAGCGAAAACGACTGCGACATGTAGCCGACCCGCTTGCGTGCATTGAGGTCGCTCGCGTCGACCGGCCGACCCAACATCAGCGCCGTGCCCTCGCTCGCCGGCAACAGGCCGGTCAGCATCTTCATCGTCGTGGTCTTGCCGCAACCGTTCGAGCCGACGAAGCCGAAGATCTCACCGCGCTCGATGGCGAAGCTGACATGGTCAACCGCGGTGAAGTCGCCGAACCGACAGGTCAGTCCGTGCGCCTCGATCACCGGCCCGTCCCGGTCGGTCCGGCGCGGCGGAATGTGCAACCTGTGGTGGCCGGCGCGCGCGGCTTCGGGCAGCAGGCGGATAAAGGCGGCCTCGATACTGCCTTCGCCCGCTGCCGCCTTGAGTTCGGCAGGCGCCCCCGTGGCGATGACCCGGCCGTCATTCATGGCGGCCAGCACATCGAATCCTTCGGCCTCATCCATATAGGCGGTGGCGATGATGACGCTCATGTCCGCGCGACGAGCGCGGATGCGGCCGATCAGCTCCCAGAATTGCCGGCGCGACAGAGGATCGACGCCCGTCGTCGGCTCGTCGAGGATCAACAGGTCGGGGTCGTGGATCAGCGAGCAGCAAAGACCGAGTTTCTGCTTCATGCCGCCCGACAGCTTCTTCGCCGGCCGATCGGCAAAGCGCGAGAGCCCGGTTGCGTCGAGTAGTTCGACGGTGCGGCGTCGGCGCTCCTCGGCAGCCTGCCCGAACAACCGGCAAAAGAATTCGATGTTCTCGCGGACGCTGAGATCGGGGTAGAGATTGGTCCCCAGCCCCTGCGGCATATAGGCAATGCGGGGGCAGATCGCGCCGCGGTGCGCGGTATCGGCCATGTCGCCGCCGAGAACGCTGACGGTGCCGGACTGGATGCGGCGAGCGCCGGCGACCAACGAAAGCAGCGTCGACTTGCCGACCCCGTCGGGGCCGATCAACCCGACCATGCGTCCCGCGGGGATGTCGAGCGTGACATGGTCGAGGGCCGTGACCTTTCCGTAGCGCTGGGTGACGCCGGCGAGACGCGCGACCATGCCGGCGTGCGCGGTCATTGTGAGGCCGGGGGTGAGGCCGGGGGTGAGGCCGGGGGTGAAACCGGAGGCGGCGGGCTCGGCTGCAGCTTGGCCGGCCAGACGGCTTTTTCGTCGGTCCGCACATAAGCCTCGCCGGGCAGCCCGCTTCTGACCAGCGCGGCGCGGCCTTCGAGGCGGTCGGGATCGATGCGCACCCGGATACGGAACATCAGCTTGTCGCGCTCGTCGCGGGTCTCCACGGTCTTGGGGGTGAACTGGGCCTGGCTGGCGATGAACACGACCCGGCCCGGGATCACGTGCGTGCGATAGGCGTCGAGGACGATGCGCGCCTCCGACCCGATCCGGACGCGGCCCGCCTGCTCCGTCGGCAGATAGATGTCCATGTAGACATAAGACGCATCCAGCATCGTGAAGACCTTGCCGCCCGCCGGCAGCACCTCGCCGACATTGGCGACGCGGTATTCGATCGGCCCCTCCTTGGGCGCGGTGAGCGAGTTGTCGGCGATATTCACCTGGTAGAGTTCGACCTGATGCCGCGCGGCATTGACCGCGCGTTCCGCGGCGGCGACATGCGCCTCGTCGGCGTGCAGCAACGCCGTGGCGCTGTCGAGCTGCTGGCGTTGCTGGTCAAGGGTCTCCTGGGTCGCATAGCCGCGCGGCACCAGATAGCCGGAGCGATCGACCTGCTGTTGAGCGAACTTCACGACGGCTTGCTGCTGGGTGTAATTGGCCCGCGCCTCGTCGAGCGTGTGCTCGGCCTGCTTCGCCAGTTCCTGGTATTGCTTCAGCGAGGCTTGCAGGTCGCGCGTGTCCATCACCGCAACGACCTGGCCCGGTTTGACCAGTTGGCCCTCGTCGGCATTGAGCTGAAGAATGCGGCCGGCGAATTTCGTGTCGATGTCGACGGCGTCCGCTTCTAGCCGACCGTTGCCCATCGCGAACCCCGGCGGCAGGACCGGCATCGAATGGGTCCACCACCAGTAACCCGCGGCAATCGCCAGTGCGACCAGCGCGAGACTCGCGAGGTGCAGCCAGCGGCGCGGTTTCCGCGGCGGCAAGGCGATTGGCACCGGAAGGCGGGGTGTCGACGCCTCCGGCACGGCCGGGAGCGACTTCGCCTTGCCGTCGAGATCGTGTTGCAACGTCATCATCCGGTCCTTCGACACTTCGCCCGGCTTAAGAACGCCGTAAAACTGCGCCGTGCCGTCGGCCTGCGAAATCCGCATTGCTCCTAAGGTAAGCTACGTACCCGACCTCCCCAGCGCCTCCGCAAAACCGCGCGCGGCGGCGAGCAGCGGCGCGCGGTGCACGGCGTCGATCGGCGCCCGTTCGCCGAGCGAACGGGCCAGCTCCTCGAGGATGCCGGCCAGCAAGAAATGGTGCAGGTGGATTGCGACGACGCGCTTGTCGCTGCCCGCATGCACCAGGCGGATCAGCACACCGTCGTCCTCGGCCCGCGCCTCGAAGCTGCAATCGCGCCCGAAGCCGCCGCTGTAGTATTTCTCGGGAAAATCGATCCCGACTTCCGCCTTGTCGATGATTGGGTGCAAGGACATGGAACCCTCCCGTCCCGATCGCTACAGCCGGTCTTTCTCGTCATCTTCGAGCGAATAACCGAGCAGATCGAGGCCGATTTCGAGATAGTCGGCAAGCAGCGGCGTGCCGATCAGGTAGCCGGTTTCATGTTCGTCATGGACCTCGCGCGCCTGAGCCAGCGCCTCGCGCCACTCGTTTCGGTCGAAATCGCCGCGGCCGAGCCACATCAGTGCCAGGACTTCAATCCGCTGCTCGTCGTCCAGGTCGTTCAACGCCGTCGCCAGTTCCTCTTCGGTCGGGTTGTCGCCCGTCGCTTCAAGAATCCCGACGTCTTTGTCATCGCTGGGGTTTGAGCCGGAGGCGCTGTCGACCGGCGCGGTTTCGGCGTCGAATTCGCGTGCCTTCTCGACGATGTAAGCCAGTCGGTCGAGCGGGATCTTCAACATGGAACTCCCCTTGTTGCAGGCGGCGCCCTGCTCCGGAAGGATGACGATACGGCCCCCGTCGCCAGGTTCCTTGATCTGCGTCAATCCTCGATCAGTCTTCATCGATTTGGGCCAGGTCCGAGCGCGGGCGCGGGTGCGAAGCGGCTGATCCGGATCAATGACGTTTGGCGTCAGGGCGCCATCCTGGTCCGGCGGCAGCGGCCATTCGCTTCCGGTGAGGAACGCCACGCATGTACGAAAACATCGCAATCCTCGCCGCCGTGGTCCTGATCTACAGCGCCGTCGCCGGCCGCGTCGCGCGTTCGCGGCTGAGCGGGCCGATTTTGTTCACCGCGGCCGGCTTGATCGTCGGGCCGCTCGGCTTCGACATGCTGCGTCTCGAAATCGCCGCAAGCGATTTGAAGGTGCTGGCCGAGGCGGCGCTGGCGATGGTGTTGTTCACCGACGCCGCCCACGCCGATCTCGGCGTGGTCCGCCGCACCGTCGGTCTGCCGAAACGGCTCCTGCTGATCGGTCTGCCGCTGACGATCTTCTTCGGCTTCCTCGTCGCGCTGCCCTTGTTTCCGACGCTCGACCTGTTGGCGGCGGCACTGCTGGCGACGCTGCTGGCCCCGACCGACGCGGCCCTCGGTGCACCTGTGGTCAGCAACGAAAGGGTGCCGGTCGAGACGCGCGAGGCGCTCAACCTCGAAAGCGGCCTCAATGACGGTATCTGCGTCCCGGTCGTGATGATCCTGCTCGACCTTGCGATCGGCACCGAAATCGACCATCGCTCGTTCGGCCATGCGGTTCTCGTGGTGGTCGAGGAGATCGGCATCGGCCTGGTCGTCGGCCTCGCGCTGACCGCCATTGCCGTCGGCATCCTGCGGCTTGCCGCACGGCGCGAGTGGATCAGCGCGCATTGGCGGCACGTTCCGGTCGTCGCCTTGGCCGCCTTGTGTTTCGCCGCGGCGCAGGCGTCGGGCGGCAGCGGCTTTATCGCGTGCTTTGTCGGCGGGTTGCTGTTCGGCTACCTCCACGAGCGCCCAAAGGAATTGCTGAGCGGGGCGGCCAGCACCGGCGAGGTATTGGCGATGCTGGCTTGGGTGGTGTTCGGCGGGCCGCTGCTGGGCCGGTTGCTCGCCCAGGTGACCTGGCCGATGGTGATCTATGCGCTGCTGAGCCTGACCGTGATCCGCGTGGTTCCGGTATTCCTGTCGCTGTCGGGCACCGGCATGAGCGTCGGCAACAAGCTGTTCATCGGCTGGTTCGGACCGCGCGGGCTGGCCAGCATCGTGTTCGGCGTCATCGTTTTCGATGCCGGGATACCGGGCCGCGAAACGATAGCGGTGGCGGTGGTCTTGACGGTGCTGCTCAGCATCATCGCCCATGGCGCGACCGCAAATCCGCTGATCGCGACGCTTAGCGCCAAGCGCCGCCCGGACAGCCGACGGCGCCGGTCGGACGGCAGTCTTGGAGCTTCACGCTCTCCCTAGAAAATCAAAGGCTTGGCAGTACTCGACCTGCCCTTGATTCAGGTCAATGCCGTGGCGGCTCACGGGTGATGAGATGCCATCGCTACGCTGGATTCTGGGTGACGAAATGAAGACTGCTGAATCGCAAGGCTCTACTCATCCGGCCGGACGCCGGATTACCGGACGCGCGCAACGGGACGACCTGCTGGACCCGTATTTGTCGCGATACAAGCCGCACGAACCGGCCTCGTGCCCGCGATGCGGGCTCCATTTCGACGATGGTCGATGGCAGCGGGGCCGGGCGCCGGAAGGCGCCCAGCCGCGTCTCTGCCCCGCCTGCCGCCGCATCGAGGACGATATGCCCGGCGGCGTCGTGACCTTGCATCAGGTGCCGCCGCGGCTGAAGGATCAAATTGTCGGCCTGGTCCGCAACGAGGAGGCGGCCGAGAATTCGGAACACCCGCTGAACCGGATCATCGCCGTCGACGAAGCGGAAGATGGTCTGGTGGTGCGCACCACCGACATTCATCTGCCGCGCCGCATCGGCGAGGCGCTGAAGCGAGCCTACCACGGCAAGCTCGAGATGCATTTCGACGACGACGGCTACTTCGCCCGTGTCGATTGGCATCCGACGACCTGACGAACCCCTGCTCGGCACGAGCGGCAATCCCATGTTCCTCACGGCAGTGACGGCCGTCGAGGTGCCTGATGACGAGGAGAAAAGCGATGCTGTCACGAGTCAAATACGCGCTGCCGTTTGCCGGCCTGCTCGCACTGCAGCCGGCCCACGCTCAAGTGCTGGGGTTGTCTTGGGAGACGTATGTGACGTTGACCCAAGGGGACCTGGATATGATCAAGGCGGGGCTGAACACCCAGATACACAACAAGCAAACCGGCACCACCCTATCGTGGCGCAACGAGGCGAGCGGCAATTCCGGTCGGATAACGCTTCTCAAGAGCTTCGCCCGCGCGGGCCGGCGATGCGAGCAGATCGATTACGTGATCAGTCCACCGGAGAAAGCGCGCCCGTCGGACCATTACGTCCTGACGAGCTGCGTGCAGCCCGATGGGAGCTGGAAGCTTTCCTGACCGAGGCGGTGAGGCGCGCGCATCGGGGAGGACCGCCAACATGAAACAGTCTGCGCCGTCATTGCCGCGTCGCCGGCTGCTGCCGGAGCATCATCCGAAACCGAGCAGCGAGGACCCCGAGGCGCCGGCCAAAATCAAGGCGATCATGGAAAGTGCGGCGTTCCGCGAGGCGGAGCACGATGCCGACTTCCTGCGCCGCGACGATATGCGCAGCCTGCGCTTGATGCTCGATTACCTGAAGCCGCAGAGGCTGCTCGCCGAGCGCGATGTCGCGCATACCGTCGTGGTGTTCGGCAGCACCCGCATCGCGGAACCGCAAGCGGCGCGCCGCAACCGCGAGGCCTTAGCCGCCGCGCTCGCCGCGCGCCCCCACGATGACGAGCTGAAGGACCGCCTGTCGATCGCGCGGCGCGTCGAGGAGAAGAGCCGCTATTACGACATCGCCCGGCAATTCGGCCGTCTGGTCGGTTCCTGCGGCGACAAGGCGATCGGCGGCCGCATCATGGTGATGACCGGGGCCGGCCCCGGCATCATGGAGGCCGCCAATCGCGGCGCGCATGACGCCGGAGCCGAGTCCATCGGGCTCAACATCACATTGCCGCATGAGCAATATCCGAACCCGTATGTCACGCCCGGGCTGTGCTTCAGCTTTCACTATTTCGCGATGCGCAAGCTGCATTTTTTATTGCGCGCGCGGGCGCTTGTCGCCTTCCCCGGCGGGTACGGCACGATGGACGAGCTGTTCGAGGTCCTGACGCTCGCGCAATCGCGCAAGATCGATCCGGTGCCCGTGATCCTGGTCGGTGAGGCGTACTGGCGCCGCGCTTTCGATGTCGATTTCCTGGTGTCCGAAGGCACCATCGACCCGGAGGACCGCGAGTTGTTCCGGTACGCCGAAACGGCGCAGGACATCTGGCGCGATATTCTGCTCTGGTACGAAATGAGGGGCACGCCGCTGCTGGCTCCAGGCGTGATCGAAGAAGTGTGCAATCCTCGCAACGAGGCGCCCGGGGCATGAAGTTGTCTTTTCACGGCGCCGCGCGCAGCGTCACCGGCTCATGTCACCTGCTTGAAGCCGGTGGCCGCCGCATCCTTGTCGATTGCGGCATGATCCAGGGCAGTCGCGACATCAACCAGGAGAACGCCGCCGCATTCGGCTTCGACCCGAGCGCGATCGACGCCGTGTTGCTGACCCACGCCCATCTCGACCATTGCGGCCGGCTGCCGCTGCTCGTGAAGCGCGGTTTTCGCGGCGAGATCATCGCCACCGCCGCCACGCGCGATCTCGCACGCCTGGTGCTGCTCGACGCCGCGCAGATTCAGGCGGAGGATGCCCGCCGGCGGCAACGCCGGGCGCATCGGCGGGGAAAAGAGACCGCCGACCCGCCGCTCTACACGCTGCTCGATGTGTTCGACACGGTCGATCATTTTCGTCGCGGCGCCGAATACGGGGCCGTGCTGGCGCTGTCATCCGGTCTACGGGCGCGCTTTTTCGATGCCGGTCATATCCTTGGGTCGGCAAGCATCCTGATCGAAATCGACGAGGCCGGCGGACCTCGCCGGCTGTTGTTTTCCGGCGATCTCGGCAATGCCGGGCGGCCCCTGCTCGCACCGCCGTCGCGGCCGACCGAAGCCGATGTCGTGGTGATGGAATCGACCTACGGCGACCGTCGGCACCGGCCCTACGCGGCTTCGGTGGAAGAGCTTTACGAGGCGATCGCCGCCACGTTCCAGCGCGGCGGCAATGTGATCATTCCCACCTTCGCGCTCGAACGCGCGCAGGAAATCCTATTCGCGTTGCGGCAAGGCATCGAGCAGAGCCGCCTGCCGCCGTCGATGTCCGTGTTTCTCGATTCCCCGCTCGCGATCGGCGCGACCGAGATATTTCGTCGCTATCCGCACTTGTACAGCGCCGCGGTGGCCCGGCTCTTCGCCCAGCACTGCGATCCCTTCGGCTTTGCCGGATTGCATTTTGCCCGCGAAGCCGCGGACTCGATCGCGATCAACCGCGTCAGCGGCGGAGCGGTGATCCTGGCCGGCTCGGGCATGTGCACCGGCGGTCGCGTCCGGCACCACCTGCGCCACAATCTGTGGCGCCCGGAAGCCGGCATCGTGTTCATCGGTTTTGCCGCACAGGGTACGCTTGCGCGCCATATCATCGACGGTGCCCGGGAGGTCGACCTGTTGGGCGAGCCCGTCGCGGTGCGCGCACAGATCCATACGATCAACGGGTTTTCCGCCCATGCCGACCAGCACGAGCTGGTCGATTGGCGTCGCGGCGTCGCCGGTGTCGAACGGACGTTTCTGGTGCACGGGGAGGAAGCCGCGATGTCCGCGCTGGCACTGGAACTTCCCGGCGCTGTCGAAATGCCGTTCCGGCACCAGGGCTACGCCCTCTAAACTGCCAAGTCATACGGCCTTCTTTTTGGCGGCGGTCAACCGCGAACCGTCTCCGCTGGGGGTGGATGGCGCTTGCCGAGCGGCACCACGGTGCTCGCCTGGGGGCCGTTGGCGCTCTCGCGGTCGCGAACGACGAAGCGCACTTCAGCGCCGGTTTCGAGGGCATCGAACCCGCCATCGGCGACGCTGTTGCGGTGAAAATATATCTCGGCGCCGGACGGCGTGACGATAAAGCCGCCGTCGCGGTCCGGCAGCAGGCGAGCGACCCGGCCATGGTCGGGCACGACGTGCAGCTTTGCCTTTCCGCGCGCCTCTCGCACATGATCCTCAAGCCGACGGCGCAGCGCATCAAAGGCGTCGCGGACCGCAACATGCGCGTCTTCATGCGCGTGATCGGAGTCTCGTCCCGAGCTGACGGCAATCTCGCGCCCCGGTACCAGGAGATCGATACTCACCTGGAACAGGTTCCCCTGTCGGTGATGCCGGTGCCGCGCCTCAACGGTGACGTGGCAGGCGATGATGCGGTTGTAATATTGCTCGAGTTCCTCGGCGCGCTGCCGAATGCGCGCTTCGAGCGCCGGCGATGCGTCCATCTGACGAAAGGTGATCTGCAGCGGGACCTGCATGGGTAGTCTCCTCACATGTCATCGGCGGCAGCGAACCTGGAACTCCTTCGGCGTTGTCGGCGAGGTTACGGAACCGACGACGCACCGCTTTGACTTGCATCAATTCGCGCGAGATCGTTCACCGCTAGCGTGGGGTCACATCAGGACGAGCGCCGGCGTCGCCGCCGTCTCGGGATTGTCAAGGAGGCCCCCATGAACAGCGCACCCATTCTCGACACGTCCGTCCAACGTGCCCACGAGTGGTTGCACGACATCGGCCGGAACCTCGGATTCGATAACGAGCATGCCGCCCAGGCCGCGCTGCGCGTCACCCTCCATGCGCTCCGCGACCGGCTGCCGGTCGAGCTGGTGGCGCATTTCGGCGCGGGGCTGCCGACGATGATCCGCGGCATCTATTACGACGGCTGGCACCCCTCGGCGGCGCGCCTGCGGGAGGCGCATGGAGCGGACTTTGGCGAGTCGATGCGGCGCGAGCTGCATGGCCACCGGGAGCTGCAGAACACCGAGCAGGTGGCGATTGCCGTGATGGGCGTCATGTGCGAGCGGATGGACCCCGGCCAGATCGATCACATCGTCGACGCACTGCCGAGGCAGGTCCGCGAGTTGTGGAGTATCGCGCGCCGGTGAGACGCCCGTGACGCCCGCGGAGAACAAACAATGGCAATGGTCGGGCAGACACGGGACATCGTGGCGATCGGAGGCTCCGCCGGAGGGGCTGAAGCCGTCGCGGCGCTCCTGATGCGGCTGCCCGCCGACTTGCCGGCTGCAGTGCTGGTGGTGCTGCACCGCCCGACGGAACGCACGAGCTTCTCTCGCGCGGCTGATGCGAATGCCGGTCGTCGTTGCGCAGGACGGTCAACGCCTGGAGCACGCCACGTGCTAACTTGGCGAACCGGATCGCCATCCGACGATCGGCCCCGGCTGAGGGCGATCAAAGAAGCCGGCGGCCTCGCGATGGTGCAGGACCCGGACGAGGCGTTGTTTCAAGGAGATGCCGGTATCCGGCTTTGCCTCTGGTCGCGCGGCGTCGATCTTTGCTGCAAGCGGCGGCTCACTCGCGGATTTCCGTGGCGAAGACCTTCTGGGCGATCTGCCATTTGCCGTCCACCTTTAGGAAACTCAGGTAGTCGGTGAAGAAGCGCGGCGGGATCGCGCATTTAAGCTTCACAAAGGCCATGGTCGGCGAAGCCTGGTCGATCTGCAGGATTTCGTCCTGCCGAGCGAGCCCGCGCGCCTTTGCGGAGGGCCGGTTGCGTACGGCGTCGAGCCACTGATCGCGCGGCAGCGGGGTGAGAGTGCCGTTCTCCTCCCAGGTCAGCGCGCTCGTCGGATGAAAGACCGATGCGAGCTTGTCGGCGTCGCCTTCGTAGAGGCCGTCGAGATAGGTTTGTGCCGCTGTCCTGATGGCCGCCGTCTCGTCGGACATGTCACGCCTCCTATAGCTGCTGTTCCGCTTCTTCGTCCCGTTCGACATCAGGGCGCGGTGCGGCCGCTGCTGACGAGTGCGGGGAAGCCCCTATACCACTCGCTGTGATCGCCCTCATGATTGGCTAGCCCCGGCTTGGTCAGCACCCCGCGCGGCGGGGCAAAGCTCGATATCCTGCGCCGCGGCCGCTCGTGCCAGCCGATGTTGAAGGCCGCGAGCTTGGGAAAGAATTGGAGCTCGCTATAGGGCAGGTGGTCGTGGATCCACCATGCCATCGACTGCCACGTGACGCCCTGGTCGAGGCGGTCGACCAGCCAGGGAACGACGATACTGGTCACCGCGCCCATGCCGCCGTCCGCGCTGCGCTGATCCCAGATGTGACGCGCGCGATTTTTTTCGTTCGAGGCACAATTGTGAAAATGTGCATTGCCGAAGGCATTCACCTCGGGTGAACGGTAGGCCGACCGGATCGCCAGCCGGCCGAACGTCGCCTGCAACGGCTCCAGCAGATGCTCGCAGAGGCCACGCCCGGCGGCGATCGCGAGGTCGGGATCGTCGGGCATATTGGCCATTCCATAGATCGCGGCGATCTCGCTGTGCAGGAAGTCGCGCATGAAAAACGATCCGGATAAGCGCACGCGCCCGAGCGCTTCGGCACTGCGCACGGAGCGAGGCATTCTCATCATGAGGCGGCCCGGGCGGGATGAGGAACGAACCAATCGTTATCGTTAGCCCGGCGCGACCAAATAGCAAAGGCGCCCCGCTGCAGCGCCAGATTTCTGGTTCATCATCGGCTGTTTTCCTCCCGGCACCGAGCCGCAAAATGCCAGCCGGATAGGTTGCGCGTCGAGCCGGCAGCAAAGCAAAAGGATGCTTTCGGAAACACCTATCCGTGCAGAAAGCGTCGCAGCGCCTCACGCGTATCGTGCTCGGCCTGCCGGGTCACGCGGGCATTCGTCGCACGATAGAAGCCGTGATACGCCCCCGGATACAGGTGCAGCTCCACCGGCACCCCGGCGCGGCTCAAGCGATCCGCATAGGTCAGGTTTTCTTCCAGGAAGAGATCGAGACCGCCGACCGAAATGTAGGTCGGCGGCAAGCCCGCCACATCCGCCGCGCGTGCGGCCGCCGCATACGGTGAGACACCGGCCGACCCCGGCTCCGCGCCGAGCAGCGAACGCCAGCCGAAATAGTTGTTCGCCTGCGTCCAGACGAACTCGCCGACGTAAGGATGCAGATCCTGCCGCACCGCCGAACGGTCGTCGATCATCGGATAGATCAGGTGTTGAAAGGCGAATTTCGGTCCCTGCCGGTCGCGGGCATAAAGCGCAGCGCCCGCCGCGAAACCGCCGCCGCCGCTTTCGCCCTTGATGCCGATGCGGGCGGGGTCGAGCCCGAGTTGACCGGCATTCGCATGCAGCCAGACAAACACCGAATAAATGTCCTCGAGCGGCGCCGGGTGCGGCGCCTCCGGCGCCAGGCGATAATCCACCGAATAGATCGCGCATTTCAGCGCCGACGCGAAGAACCGGTTCTCCACATCCTTCATTTCCGGCGCGCCCATCACGAAGCCTCCGCCATGAATGTGTACAATGACGGGGAGCGGGTGGTCCGACCTGATCGGGCGATACGTCAGAACCCGGATCGGTTTCGCACCAAACGCACTCGCGACGTGGATTTCGGCCGTCGCAATGTCGGGCAGGTCCGGTGTCGGAACCGCGCTCAGCAATGCGAGCGCGTCGGCGCGGCGCCGCGGCAAGGTTTCGGCAGTCAGCGGCACCTGTGGCTGGGCGAGTGCATCGCGCAATTCCGGGTCGACAAGTTTCGATTGTGCTCATGGTTGGCAGCCGGTCCTTTTTGGGGCGGCGAAACGGTATGGCAGCGACTGTCCGGCGACAAGTCAGCATGGATTTCGCATGCCGATTGAAACGGCCGGACACAGGGTGCCGCCGCAGCGCTCGACACCATCGGCCGTGGACCCGCCAGACTCACTCACCCCTGCCGGCGATGCCGGCCCCGCACCCGAGCATCAGCGTACTGCGGCACGAGCCGTCGGGATTACATATACGCCGCCCTGACCTGAGCCTGAATGACCTCTTCCGCCTTGTCATCAAGTTGCTGCACGTCACGCTTGGCGGCCTCATAGGCTGCCTGCGCCGCTTCTAAGGCGGCTCGTGCGCGGGTTATCTGCTGTTGTCGGCCGCGCAGGTTGGCCATCTCGTAGTCATGCTGTCGTGCCCGCAGAGCTTCGGCGGCCTCGCGCTCCTTTTGACGCGCGCGCTGAGCTGCTTCCATGGCGGCATGCATCTGCGATTGCAGGTGGCTCATGCCCGTCGAGATGAGAATGTGGCGTGATTGCGCAAGAGAGCAAAGAAAGCGAAAAGCGCAGATTGACCAAAATCCTGGACGGGCGAGCCAGGCTCAGTCATGACCGTGCAAAGGAGCATCGTCGATCGGGTGAACCACATGGCCGGAATGCTGGCGCGCGAAAAACGGGGCCTGCCGCACAGTGCGCATTGGGGTGCGTTTTCGGTGCTGGTGCGGGATCGTGAGATCGAGATCCTGCCGCATCGGCACGATCCTGCTCCTTCGGCCCTGCTCGGCAATATCCCGGCCTCGGTATCGCACAAGGCGCGCGTCGCACAGCCGATGATCCGGCGCGGCTGGCTCGAAGACGGGCCCGGCCCCAATGACGGGCGCGGCGTCGACGCGTTCGTGCCGGTTGCCTGGCCGGACGCGCTGGACCGGGTCGCCGCGGAACTGGACCGCGTCTACACCGCGCACGGGCCGCGCGCCGTCTTCGGCGGCTCGTATGGCTGGGCCAGCGCCGGGCGTTTCCATGACGCGCGGCATCAGCTCCACCGTTTTCTCAATCTCGCCGGCGGCTATGTGCGCTCGGTCAACAGCTACAGCTCCGGCGCCGCGAGCGTCCTGTTGCCGCACGTCATCGGGCCGCAGGCGATCGTCGCCGGCAACAATGTGAGCTGGGACGAAATGGTTGCCCACAGCGCGCTGGTCCTCGCCTTTGGCGGCATGGCGCTGAAGAACAACGATGTCGGCGGCGGCGGGACCAGCCAGCACATCGCCAAGGATCGCCTCACCGTCGCCCGACGCCGCGGCGTCGAATTTCACCTGATCAGCCCGCTGCGCGACGACTTGTCCGCGGACGTCGAGGCGGTCTGGCATCCGATCCGCCCGGGCACTGACGTTGCGCTGATGCTCGGGCTGGCCCACGCGCTGGTCAGCGAGAAGCTGCATGACAGCGCGTTTCTCGGCCGCTACTGCGTCGGATGGGAGGGGTTCGAGGCCTATCTGCGGGGCGGCAGCGACGGGCAGCCGAAGACCGCCGAATGGGCCGCCGGCATCTGCGGCATCCCGGCCGACGACATCACCGCGCTGGCGCGCCGCGCCGCCGCCCGCCGAACGCTGGTCATCAGCTCGATGTCGCTGCAGCGCGCCGAGTATGGCGAGCAGCCGGTCTGGATGGCGGTCGTGCTGGCGGCGATGCTGGGGCAGATCGGGCTACCGGGCGGCGGTTTCGCCTATGCGCTCGGCGCCACATCGAACACCGGCAAGCCGCCGCTGGCGGCACCGCTGCCGACCATGCCGACCGGCCGCAACAGCATTTCCGACTTCATCCCGGTGGCGCGCATCGCCGACATGCTGCTCCAGCCCGGCGAGGCGTTCGACTATGACGGGCAGCGCCTGACCTATCCCGACATCCGGCTGGTCTATTGGGCCGGCGGCAACCCGTTTCACCATCATCAGGATCTCGGCCGGCTGCGTCGTGCGTTCTGCCGGCCCGACACGGTGATCGTCCAGGAATCGGTGTGGACGGCAACAGCGCGGCACGCCGATATCGTCCTGCCCGCGACAATCACGCTGGAGCGCGAAGACATCGGCGGCACCGCCGGCGACCCGCTGCTGGTCGCGATGCACCAGGCGGTCGCGCCTTATGGATCGGCGCGCGACGACCACGCCATCTTCACCGGGCTGGCGGATCGGCTCGGTTTTACGCAGGCGTTCACCGAGGGCCGCACGGTCCGGCAGTGGCTCGAACATCTGTACGAGCCGACACGCCGCGCACTGGCCGATCGCGGCGTCAACGCTCCCTCGTTTGCCGAATTCTGGGAAGACGGCGAGCTCGTCCTGCCGACCCAGCCATGGGATGGCGGGCCGATCCGCGCGTTCCGCCGCGACCCCGACGGCGCGCCGCTGCCGACGCCCAGCGGCCGGATCGAGATCGTCTCGGCGACCATTGCCGGCTTTGGCTACGCCGATTGCCCCGGTCATCCCACCTGGATGCCGCCTGCCGAGGCCGCAACATCGCTTGGCATGGCGCGCTTCCCGCTGCAATTGATCGCCAACCAGCCGGCGACGCGGCTGCACAGCCAGCTCGATTTCGGGGCGACCAGTCTTGCGGCAAAAGTGCATGGGCGCGAGCCGGTACGCATTCACCCAAGCGACGCCTCTGATCGCGGCATTCGCGACGGCGATATCGTGCGCATTTACAACGATCGCGGCGCGTGCCTCGCCGGTGCGGTGCTGAGCGATGCACTGCGCCCCGGTGTCGTGCAGCTCGCGACCGGCGCCTGGTACGACCCGGAAGACCCGGCCGCGCCGGTGCCGTTCTGCGTGCACGGCAACCCGAATGTGCTGACGCGCGATGCCGGCACCTCGCGGCTGGCGCAAGGCTGTACCGGCCAACTCGCCCTGGTCGAGATCGAGCGCTTTGCCGGCCCGCTGCCCTCGATCAAGGCATTCGATCCGCCACCCTCCTGAACACGCGGCCGACGTCGAGGCGGCGACGGTCGGCTCATAGCCGATTACCGCCGTCAGCTTCCTTGGTGGGCTGGGGTGAAGGAGTCGAGAAATTTGCGGGAATCGGCCGCCGCGCCGCCGACCGCCCAAAGCTGGTAAAGCCGATCGCCGTCGCGATAAAGCCGGATGACGCCGTTTTGCCCATCCGCCGTCGCAAACTCGACCTCTCGGCCGTCAAGCCCGTCCAACGAGAGGGACCGTTCGGCGCGGCGCGTACCGTTCATCCCCTTTAGCACCGTGTCTTGCAGCTTGTCGAACAGGGTCTTGGAGTCGACCTTGGAAAGGTCTCCGTGCCGATAATCGTCGAAGGCCACGAGATAGCCCGTTTTCTTACCGATGGTTACCATGAAGCGGTGTTGCGTATGGCCGTGCTCATCGGGCGGCTGAACGGTTTCCTCGGGTTTGCCCGGCACGAGAATGGTGAACCCGCCTTCAGCGGAATGGAACTGCCGCCAGCCGCCATTGTCGGCCGACTGTCCCGGCTCGGCCTTGGTCAGCTCGAACGAATTTAAAAATCCGTCCACCTCGGCCGTTTGCTCGCCGCCTTTCGGCCCGAAGAACCAGAGCTGATAGAGCCGCTTGCCGACGATGAAGACGCGGCCGCGCGCCGCGTTGCCATTGGGCATGGTGAAGCCGATTTCACGCCCCGGATGACCATCGAGCGTCTGCGATGCGGTCTTGGTCAGCGTGCCCTTCTCCTCCTTGAGCATGGTCCGCTGGACCGCATCGAGAACCGTCGCGCCGTTCGCTTCCTTTAGTTTTGCGACGTCGGTGTAGGAGACGAGATAAGCGCTCTCGCCGAGATCGACGACGAATTGACTTTCGTCACCCTTCTTCTTGACCTTCGGCTGCGCGGGCAAGGCCACGCTGAAGCCGCCCTCGGCGGAGTGAAACGGCTGCAATGACGCGCCGTTGGCCGCCTCCTGCGGCGCTGCTTTGACTCGGAAAGAATCCAGGAACCGGTCGATATCGGGCTTTGCCTCCTCGCCCTTCGGCCCCAGGAACCAGACCTGATACAGCCTCGTTCCGGCGACGAAGACGCGCACGCGACCCGCCTTACCCTCCTTGGTGGTGAAATCGATTTCGCGGCCCGGGTTCCCGTTCACCGTCTTTGGCGTGGTGCCGCTAAGCTTGCCGCCCAGCGCCTGCAGGACGCGACGCTGTGCCAGATCGAGCACGTCTTTCGGGTCGGCGTCCTTTAGCTGCGATCCATCGGTATACTCGACAAGGTAGCCGGACTCGCCGCGATCGACCTCGAACTGGACGTCTCCGCCGCTGTTCTTGAGCACTTTCGGCTCTGCCGGCAGGTCGATCGAAAAGCGGCCTTCGTCGGACTGGAATGCGGTCCAGCCGGGAGGCGGCGCGGCGCTCGCCTCGGTCGGCGCCGTTCCGGCAGGCTGGAGTTGGTTGAGGCGGAGCTTTGCCAGCGGTGCGAACGTACCCTGCGGATAGGTGCTGAGATAGGCTTTCAGCTCAGCCGGGTTGTTGCTCTCACGCACCGAGTTCCAGAATGTGATTTCGCCTTGATCTTGCGCATAGACCGGTATCGACAGTCCAATAATCAGACAAAGAAAAATAACGTTCGTCCACCGCATTTTCCCCATACCTTCACTGACTAAAGCCCACTTTCTGATAACAGCGCTGTGACAGCGCGCCAATAGCGGGGGCTGCGACATTTGAAACACTCGGCTTCTCTTATGTCGTCTAGTGAGCGACGCAATATGCCAAGCCGGGTTCATCGATTACTTTTTCGGCGGCGCTTCGGCCGACCACACATCGTTGAGCGCCACGAGGTGCGCGGTAGCGGCGGCGAGGGTCTCATCGAATGTCCGGGGCAGTCGGTGGACCGTCACGAAGCGGGGTTTGCCGCGGACCAGGGGATGCACGGCCCACGCCGTTACGATCGCATCGTCGCCGGCGAATAAGACCGTGGCGGGAACCTTCATCGTCGACCAGGGCGGCGTCAGCGCCGTCAGGGGACGGCCGGCCGCAAGGTCGTAAATGTCGACTGACGCCATGTCCTGGCGGATCACGGCGATGCGGCGTCCATCGTGGGACAACGCGATATCCAGCACGGCCCCTTGCGGCGGCTGGCCCGGCAGGGCGTTCTCCCGGACTGCGCCGGCAATCGGCGAGGGAATCAGAACGCGTTGGCCCTGGTTGTCGTCCCATGCATGGACGGCGCCGTCCCTGTCGCCGATCAGCAGCCGCGACGCGTCGCGCGACCAGATGAGCCGCGTCGCGCTCTCGCCCAGTTTCGCGATCGTCTTGGTCGTGCCCGAGGCGACGGTCGTCACGGCCAGGTCCCCCGCCGTATTCGCGTAGGCGATCCTCTGCGCCGGCGGGTCGATCGCCACCGGCACGTCCGCCGCGGCGGATATCGGCACGGAGGCGAGGATGCGGCCGCTGCCGGCTTCAATCGCATAGGCCGCCGCGGCGCCGACGGCGATGATGTGCTTGCCGTCTGCCGACGCCTGGACAGCGCTGAGCGGTCCGGTCGGCGCGGTCCACAGCGTCTTGCCGGTTTCGAGGTCGGCGAGCGACAACCCGTCCGGGCCATGAACCAACGCCTGCGAAGAATCCGGAACCAGGGTAAGGCCGCGGCCCGGCAAGGGTCCCAGCACGGTTTCGAGCTTTGCGCCGCCGCTCGATGCCGCGAACACCTCGACCTGTTGCGCTTCTGGCGATACCGCGGCGACATAGCGGCCGTCAAAACCCGTCAGGCGCCAATCTTCGGAGAGCGATGTCAGCTTGCTTTGGGTGCCGCCGCTGACGGAGGCGATCCCGTCATCGGTGGTCGCCAACAGGCGATCGGCCGCCGGCAGCCAAATCCCGGAGGAGGCGAAAGGCAGTTCCGCCACCCGCTCGAAACTATGTGCACCACCGAGCAACCGCCAGACGACGAGGCCCTGAAGCTCCTTGCTCCAATATTGGCAGGCAAGAAATGTCCCCTGAGGCGACACCTTGCAGGAACTCGGCTTCTTGCCGTCCAAGGCCCCGGCCGCGACCGTCAACGTCGCGAAAGGCGGGAACATCCGGCCGTCCTTGGTCAACAGGATGCCGTCCTTGCCGCTCACATAGCGAAGCTCGAATACCTGGCGATCATCGAGCGTGCGGCTGAGCACGGCGACTGTCGTCGTCGGGTGCCCGACGCGGGTTTGATCGAGCGGACTGAGACCGACAAATTCCGCGTCGAGCTCGTCCCGCGGCAAGGTTCGTGCTGGGCTTTGGGAGTCCTCAAAGGTCTGCAGCGCCATCGGTGCCACGGTGAAGAAGCGCGCCGAACCGCCGATTTCCGGAACGACACGGATAAAATCGATCTTTCCGTCGGCAACGATCGAGGCGAGCGTTGCCTCGTCTATGCCCCTCCCGGCGCCGGACAATTTGCCGGCCACCGGCGCGAAACTGTGACCGGCAAGATCGTATTCGGTCAGCTTGACGCCATCGCTTGCCAGCACGGTCGCTCCCGACCGCATGAACCGTACCTGGCCGACCTTGGCGCCCTCGGTATCGGGAACATCGATGACCGCCGACGTCTCCGGCTTGTCGAGGTCGACAAAGGCGATGCCGCTGCCCACGGCCAGCACCGCGCGATGGCCCGCCGGGTCGATATCGAGCGCATTGATCCGCTCGGGCCATGTCAGGCGTTGCTGAACCTTCTGGGACGCGATGTCGATCACCAGCAAGGTGTCGCCGGCAGCGACCGCCGCCAGGTGGCGGCTCGGCAGCAGAGCCATGCGGGTCGCCGGTTCCGGCTGCGGGAACGGCACCTGAGCGATGCGCCTCGGCTCGTTTTGCAAATCGGCGGCTTGCAAATCGACGGCCGTCAGACCGGAGCGTCCATCGGCATACACGAGCGTTCCATCGTCGAGGAACGCATAGGGGAGCCACCAGACCTGCGATGCGCCCTTGACGTGCAGCACCTCACGCGCGGCCCCCAAGGCGGCCAGCAAGGCCGGCTCGCTTGCCGGTATCTCGCCGGGGTCGCGGACCTCCTCCTCGGCCTTGCCGGCCTGGACCGCCAACGCCAAGGCGCGATGTTCATCCGGCTGGCGCAACGCCACCTGAACCTGCGCCGCCAGCGTGCGCGCGACTTCGCGCTTGGTGGCGCGGAGCGCGGCGGTGGCGTGCAGCTTCTCGGCTTCGGCCCGCTTTTGCTGAGCCTCTGCCCGAGCCTGCTCCCGTTCGGCCCGCTGCTGTTGTCCGATCGCATATTGCCGCTGGTTCCAGGCGATCACCCCCGCTACCGTCGCGCCAATGCCGACAAGGGCGAAAACCACGGCGGCAATCGCCGTAAGCCGCTGACGGCGTCGGGCGCGCCGTCCCGAGGCGGCGATGAATGCATGCGTGTCGGCGCCGAGCTCACCGCCGAAACGGGCGGAGACGGCTTCCGCCTCCGCCAGCGGCAGGCCGCGCGGCAGCAACAGTTCGGGGCGCTGCCCGGCCGCCTCCCAGCGTCGGCGCTGCTCTTCGATCTCGTCGCGGACGCGGAAAAATTCGGTGTCGGCCGCGATCTGCTCGCGCGCCCTGGCCCAATCCGTCAGCACCCGCTGATGCGCGAGGTGCACGCCGGCATCGGAACCTTCGCCGGAAATCAGCAGGATGCGCGCCTCGACCAGCGCCGTCACAAGCCGGCGAGCGGGCTCGTCCTCGGCTGCCTCGGCGAGCGGCATGGTGCGTATCGTCAGGCCGGCCCCGCCGGCGCCGGCGGGGCCGTGCGCGACCGCGACGAGGCGCCGCAACAACCGCGGCAGAGCCGCAAGCTCTGCCGCGCCGAGCGCGCCGACCGCGCGTTCCGCCTCGCGGTCGACAACCCCGGCGAGGCCGCCGAGCTCGTCGAAGGCGGCAAGCGTCAAACGGGTCTCGCCGCCGACAACGATCCGTCCTTCGAACAGGCGGTTGAGCGCCAATTGCAGCAGCGGCAGCATGTCGGGGCGGTCGGCCTCCCGCAGCAACCGCTCGTCGAGCCGCTCGCCGGTTGCCGGATCGGTCTCGAAGACCAGATCTGCCGCCGCTGCCGGCTGACGGACAATCTCGGCGAGTTCCGCCGGCCCGGGAGGCGCAAGGTCATACGCCGCGCCACCGGTCTTCAACGCGAGCAGCGCGGGTTCGCCGAGGAAGCGCTCGTAAAGATCGGCGCGCAGCGTCGCGACGATCCACACGCGACGGGTGGCCGCGAGACAGCCCAGCAGGGCGGCGAAGCCGGCCCGCTCCGCCGCCTCGACATCGGCGGCGAACAATTCGTCGAGCTGGTCTATCAGCAAGAGGAGATCGACGCGCAGCGGCCGCTCGAAGCCTTGCCCGCCCCGCTCGACCTCGCCGATGCGATCCAGGGCACGAATGATCGGCGTCACCGCCGCCGCGTCGGCGTGGCGCAGCAATTCCGCCAATTCCGCCGGGGTGCGGAAATCGCTTTCGGCCAGTTCCGGCAGCGCCGGCGGGCGCCCCGCCTCCTCCTCGGGCACGTCGCCGAGGCCGTCGAGCAGCCGCGTTGCCAGGCTGGCGAACGGGCCGCCCGGCACCGCGGACGGACGCAGCGCGGCGACGCGCCACAGATCGATCTCCGGGACGACGCCAGGCGCGGTGATCCGTGGTACGAGACCGGCGCGCGCCAATGACGATTTGCCCGCCCCGCTGGCGCCGATCACCAACAGAAACGGCGTGCCGCGTTCCGCCGCGGCTTTCCATTCGTCTACGGCGCGGCTGATATCGCGCCCGCGGCCAAAGAATACGGCGGCATGCTTCGCCCCGAACGAGGCCAGGCCGCGAAATGGCGAGCCCTTGGTGGCGATCGGCCAGAGCACCGAGCGGCCGTGCAGAACCTTTTCCTCGAGCCAATGCCGCAGCAGCCGGTCGACCTGCTGCTCGAAATCGTCAGTCGACGCGAAATTATGAAAAGCGGCCTGAAAATGGCCCTGTTCGGTGACGAACCATCTATCGAAGAAAGCTTTCAGACGCTGCCATTGGTCGTGAACCTGCGCCGCGGCCGGGTCGTCGAGCCGCACCGAGGGCGGTTCGGTGTGGCGGAACACGAAAACATCGGGAAACGGATTTTCCCGTCGCGCGGCGATGGCGGTCAGGACTTCGTAGGCGGTGCCGCTCGGATAGGGGCTGCCGTCGGGCTGACGCGCGAAACCGGGCGGCAGCTCGGTGCCGAGGCGGCCGCGAAAGATCGCCAGCACCATGTCGCATTCGGTCGCGGCCGGGATCTGCGCCTGAAAGGTGGCATGGGCCTGATAGAATTCGGTTTCCCAGCGGATCGCTTCGAGGCGGACGATCCCGGCGAATTCGCCGTTGAGACGCTGGATGACGCGGTCGACGCGGCGGCGTTCATGATCGACATCGCCGGGCGACGACACAAAGATGCGAAAATGCTCCATTGCTCTTCACAAGATGCGCGCAAGCGAACGGTGTACACGTGCTGCGCCGTGTGTTGACGGGCGCAAAACGTCACAGCATCGAGCATCCGCATTTCTTGTCGAGTGCAGCGACGTGCCGCAGTCAAAAGCTCGCGTCCCGAAGACCATTGGTCGAATTCCTCGAGATGCTCAGATAAAATGGGTGAACTTCGATAATAGAAGACCCGATCCCATGGCGGAAGAACTATTTTATTAGTTGCTGTACCTGCTGCGCTCGCGCCATCTGAAAACCCCGCGGTGCGGCGATTTCGAGCAAGCGGTAGAGGGTCAAGTTCTCAAAAGCCTTTCGAGACGCTATGCCGCACGCATCGCGGCGCGGCTTTCGGTATCTCTTATGTCGAAGCAGACGGGGTTTCGATGTCAGACGCACTGGCAGTGGTATTCAGTATTGTTATTCTTGTCGGCGCCATTCAGCAGATCCGTGCCTATCGCCGCCGTGGAATCCGCGCTGATTTGAAGAAAATACCGGCGGTGATGATGATGGTATTAGAGCTGCTCTTGGGCATTACCGTTGTGTTTGCCGGGGCGTTCGGCATCGGATGGGGCTTTAACGCCGTCGGCTTGGGTGACCTCGGCGGAATTCTAGCATTCATCGTGGCTCTGAGCGGGATCATTGCGCTTTTCGTTTGGTACACTCGCCGGGCAGCCAAGTTCAAATGGTGGCGCCGCGCCTAGACCAGGGCTGGGGAGGCCAGCTCATCGGCAGGTCGCGCCGCAAGCGCGTCATCGCGGTGCTGCACGCAGTCGGAACGTCGGGTCCTGATCCGCTCCGCCGGGCTTGCCGCGGCGCCAGCCTAAGGCGCGGGCGTGGCTTCCGAACAGACCTTGGGCCTCCATCTCCTGCTCGCTGACGGCGGTCGGCCTTTCGGCGTTCGGGCCGGCGGATCGCGGATGCAGGAACCCGCTGGGTAATCGCCATGCTCGTCCTGGAATACGTCGATCGACATCGCTCGGGACACCTCGTCGCCGATACGATCGAGCATGCGCCTGTCGACCCCGGCGATCGGCGAGGCGACCCACGATATCCGCGCCGCATGCACCGCCACCCGCTGCTGACGAGTTATGGCTGGGCGATGGTCTGCTGGATCGCGTTGCCGCCCTTGCTGCTCGCCTGGTTCGCCCTGGTCCTCACGCGGTCGTCCCGCATAGCGGCATCAAGCATCCCGGCCGAGTGACCGGGTCGAAACGCTTTCGAAGGCGTTCACGGGCGAGCGAGGCGGTCGTGCCGCGAACTGCTCGCGCGCTTGCGCGAGGACGGCGCGGATGCGGCGATCCTCCGCCGGCTTTCGTCTCGCCGCTCGCCTTCGTTATCGGAGATACGCCTCGGTCGCGTAACGGCGCATCATGCGGTGGGTATTGAAATACGGGGCGATGTTGGCGATCGCCTGTCTCATCATTGCGCGCCAGCCTGCGCTGTCCGCGTAGTAGAGCGGGAGGATCGTCTCTTCGAGCTTGTGATAGAGGCTATCCGCTGTATCCCGGTCATTCGCGGTGGTGAGCGAGGAGCCGTCGATCGACCAGCCGGTGACCCCCTCGACGCAAGCCTCGATCCACCAGCCGTCCAGAATGCTGAAATTGAGGACGCCGTTGAGCGCGGCCTTCATGCCGCTGGTTCCGGACGCTTCCAGTGGCGGCAGCGGCGTGTTGAGCCAAAGATCGACCCCGGCGACGAGGCGCGCCGCCAGCCGCATGTCATAATCGGGCAGGAAGATGCATTTCAGGCTGTCCGGCAGAGCGCGGGCAAGTTCATGGATGCGCCGGATGGCGTCCTTGCCCTCACCGTCCCGCGGATGAGCCTTCCCGGCGATGACCAATTGCATCGGACGCCGGTCGGCAACCGCGACAAGCCGCTCGATGTCGGCAAACAGTAATAGCGGCCGCTTGTAGCCGGTCATGCGCCGCGCGAACCCGACGGTCAGGACATCGGGCGACAGGGTCGCTGCGGTCGCAGACCTTATCAGCTCGATCAGATCGGCTTTCGCGATGCGGTGACATTCCGCGATGGTATCGCTCGGAAGCTGCAGGACGCGGACAAGCACTTCCGGCTCGTGCCGCCATTGCGGGAGGTTCGCGTCGAAGAGTTCGGCGAATTTCGGATGGGCCCAGGTGCCGGAATGGACGCCGTTGGTGATGGCGTGGATGCGGTAGCCCGGAAACATCTTCTCGGTGGTTTGCGCGTGGCGCTGCGCAACGCCATTGACGTAATCCGAGAGGTTGAGCGCCAACCGGGTCATGTTGAGCTCGTCCGAACCGGCGAACCGCTTCAACGCGCTCAAATCGACAAAGCCGGGAAGAAGCCGCTCGAAGAGATCGTAGGAAAACCGATCGTGGCCCGCTTCGACCGGCGTGTGTGTGGTGAAGACGCAATGCGATCGAACCTCGGCGATATCGTAGGGGTCCTCACCCGCGGCGAGGTCTTCCGGAGCGACCCGCCAACGGTTGAGCAGCTCGAGGGTCAGCAGCGCGGCGTGGCCTTCGTTCAGATGGTAGGTGCGAATGTCGAAGCCGAGCGCGTGCAAAACCCGCAGGCCACCGATGCCGAGGATCATCTCCTGCTTCAGGCGATAGACTTCATCTCCGCCGTAAAGATAGTGGGTGAGCGTACGATCCGCGTCGCTGTTCTGCCCGAGATCGGTGTCGAGCAGCAGAATGGGGACCTGCCGTCCCTGATGCCCGGCATGCAGATAGAGCCAGGGCCGGATCCATACGGGCCGGCCCTCAATCTCGACCGCCACCATGGCATTGAGCGCCGTGCACCAGTCTTCGAGCCGCCACCAATCCGGCGCCTCGACCTGGTTGCCGTCGCGGTCGATTGCCTGGCGGAAATAGCCGGCCCGGCTGGCGAGGCTGACAAAGACGATCGGCAGATCAAGGTCGGCGCAGGATCGCGCTGTGTCGCCCGCCAAAACGCCGAGACCGCCGGAATAGCTGTGGATTTCCGGCCGGATCGCGATTTCCATCGTGAAATACGCGATGCGCACCCGACTGAGGAATGGTTCGACCGACATCAGCGCTCCCGGACATCCAGTTCGAGCCGGTCAGCGCAGGCCGGCAAACGGCAGGTGCAGGCGCGTGACGACCGGGGCGGCGAAGCCGCCGGCTTTGTGCACCCGATAGAATGCCGCCTTCACGCTTTGGGCGATTGCGAGATAGACCGCGGTCAGCCCCGCGAGCGCCAGCAGGAAAACCGGCGACGGCGGGACAAAGCCGAACCACGCGCCGATCGGCGTAAACGGCAGCAGGACGGCGATCGCGACAATACCGATCGAGGTCGCGGCCAAGACCGGGTGCGGCCGGCTGCGGAGCGGGCTGCCGCGGGTTCGCAGCACGAAAATGACCAGGACCTGAGTCGCCAGCGACTCGATGAACCAGCCGGTCTGGAACAGGCTCTCGCCCGCGTGAAACACCCATAGCAGCAGACCGAACGTCAAAAAGTCGAATAGCGAGCTTACCGGCCCCAAGACGATCATGAAATTGCGGATAAACCGTATGTCCCAATGTTCCGGCGCCGCCGTCGCCTCGGGATCGACATCGTCCAGCGGGATCGGGATTTCCGAGAAATCGTACAGCAGGTTGTTGAGCAGCACCTGCACGGGCAACATCGGCAGGAATGGCAGGATCAACGATGCGCCCGCCATCGAAAACATGTTCCCGAAGTTGGAGCTGGTCGCCATCATCAGGTATTTCATGATGTTGCCAAAGGCGCGCCGTCCTTCGTTGACGCCGTTCTCCAGGACGCCGAGGTCCTGCCGCAACAGGATGATGTCGGCGGCGTCCTTGGCGACATCGACCGCGCCGTCGACCGAGATGCCGACATCGGCGCTGTGCAGCGACGGCGCGTCGTTGATCCCGTCGCCGAGAAAGCCGACGACGTGACCGCGCCGCTTCAACGCGAGGATGATGCGGTTCTTCTGCACCGGTGTGACCCGGCAGAACAGGTTGACCTCGGCGAGCCGCGCGGCCAGCGCCTCATCGCTTAGCGCGTCGATCTCGGTGCCGCTGAGGACCCCGGACACCGGGATCTTCAGCTCCTTGCAGACATGCCGGGTGACGCGCTCGTTGTCGCCGCTGATGACCTTGATGGCGATGCCGTTGCGCGCCAGCGCGGCAATGGCGGCCCCGGCGCTTTGCTTCGGCGGGTCAAAGAACACGGCAAATCCAGCGAACACCAGATCCCGTTCATCCTGGAGGCTGACGCGTCCGGCGCTCGTTATCGGCCGCCACGCGACGCCCAGGGCGCGGAAGCCCTCTGAACTCAGCCGTCGAAACGTCGCCTCGGCCCTGGCGCGCGCCGCATCATCGAGCGGCAGCGGCTCGGCGGCTCCGGGCTCCTCGTAACGCGTGGCGAGCGCAAGCACCTCTTCCGGCGCGCCTTTGGTGATCAGTTTCCGGCTGGCTTCGCGCTCAACCGCCACCGAGACCCGCCGACGCTGAAAATCGAACGGCAATTCGTCGATTTTTGTCCAGGCGGCGTCGATTGCCGGCGCCGCATCGAGAAGCGCGGCGTCGAGCGGACTGCGCAGTCCGCTTTGGAAATGGCTGTTGAGCCAGGCCAGTTCTCCGACGCGCGGGCAGTCGGCGCCGGACAGCGACACATGCTGGGCCACCCTGATCCGCGCCTCGGTCAGGGTCCCGGTCTTGTCGGTGCACAGGACGTCCATGCTGCCGAGGTCGTGGATCGCGCCGAGCCGTTTGACGATAACATGCGCCTGCGCCATGCGGATGGCGCCGCGCGCCAGCGTCACCGAGACGATCATCGGCAACAGCTCGGGGGTCAATCCGACGGCCAGGGCGACGGCAAACAGAAAGCTCTCGAGCAAGGGGCGATGGAACGAGAGGTTGATCAGCAGCACGAACAAGATGAGGAGCTGCGTCAGCCGGACGATCAGCATGCCGAAACGATGCGTGCCTTGCTCGAGCGCGGTCGGCGGCGGCGCGCGGCGCAGCGTGCGGCTGATCTGCCCCAGTTGGGTGGCCAGCCCGGTCGCGCAGACCAGCAGCCGCGCGGAGCCCGCCATCACCGAACTGCCCATGAAGGCCGCGTTGGTCGCGCCGCCGATCTCCGGCGTCTTTGCGCCGTCATCATCGGGCTGTTTCTCGACCGGATAAGGTTCGCCGGTCAGCAACGCCTCGTTGACGAAAAAGCCGCGCGCTTCGAGGACCCTTCCATCGGCCGGCACGAGATCGCCCGCGGCAAGCAGGACGACATCGCCCGGCACCAGCATCTCGCTCGGCACGGTGATTTCCTTGCCGTCCCGGAGCACCTGTTCCTTGAGCGCGACCGCGATTTTCAGATTCTCGGCGGCTCGCTCGGCGCGGTATTCCTGGGTGGTATCGAGGACCGCGCTGACCAGGACGATTGTCGAGATGATGACGAAAGCCGTCACATCGCCGGTCAGCGCCGAAATTATCGCTGCCGCCAACAGGATCAGGACGAGCGGGTTGCGAAAACGGCTGAGCAGCTTGATCGGCAGGGAGAGGCGTCGTCCCCGTTCAAACGTATTGCGGCCATAGGTTTGCCGCCGACGCTCGACTTCCGCCGAGTCCAGGCCGTTTGGGGTCGTGTTCAGCCGCGCCAGCAGAGCCGCGATCGGCTCCTGCCAGAACCTCACATCCGCCGTCGGCTTATCGTCCTCTCGGGTCCCAGCCCATCTAGCCATTGCGTCTCCATTGCGAGGCATCGCCGATCGGCGGCGGCGCGCCGTGATTGACCCAGATCAAGGCGGCCGGCTGCGTGAAGCATAGCCTTGCCGCTCGATGCTGTTGAAAGAAGAAGGTCATGCCGGTCTGGAATGAGGCGATCTCGCTGAAGATTTTTATCAGCGACGACGATACCTATGACAACCGGCCGCTGTACGAGGCGCTGGTCGACGCTGCGCGCGCGGCGAGGTTGGCCGGCGCCCTGGTCATGCGCGGCATTACCGGATACGGCCGGTCCGGCCACATCCACGAGACATGGCATGGGTTCACCTACGATCTGCCGGTCGTCGTCGAGTTCATCGACACAAAGGAAAAGCTTGAGGCGTTTCTGCCCGTGGTCGAGCGGCTGCGCGCCGGCGCACTGGTGATCCGACAGCCGGTGCAGATCCTCGAACCGCACGGCCGGGCGCCGGCCGCGGCGTAGCGCGCGGATGCCCTACGCGACGGTCGAAGACCTGCCGCCGTCCGTGCGGCGATTGCCGTGGCACGGCCGCGAAATCTTTCGCGCGGCCTTCAACGCCGCATGGCAGTCCTACGCCGATCGCGGGCCGGCGGCACAAGAGGAGATCGCGCACCGCGTCGCCTGGGCGGCCGTCAAAAAGCGCTATCGAAAGGTCGGCGAATTCTGGATCGAAAAGTAGCGGCACGGCCGCCGTCGGGCAGAAACCGCTAGGCGGAGGGGACGTCGCCGTCCACGGGCGCGCCGACCTGCCGGGAGACCTCTTCGGCAAGCGCGCTGATGGGGCCGATAAAATCGATGAGGCCGTCACGCCCGATCGCGTTCTGCGGCCGACGAACTTCCGCTGCCGCACAAGCCCGCCGTCGGCGCGTCACGGACGTCATGCCGCTTGCGGGACCGCATTGCCAGGTCGCCGCCGCGCCGCCATTGCCGCCCTGACAAGTCCATTGCCACGGCCGCTACCCGAGACGCTTGTGGTCAGCGATGTTCCGGTGGGCATATAGGCACTGGCTGCGTGCCGACACCACCAACATCGGTGCTTCATCCCCTTACCCGGATCGGCGGTGCTGGGGCCGAAATACCCGAGCACGCCTTGTGCTAACGATCAAGACCAATCTATAAAGTTGATAAATGACCTATTTGGATTGCGACTAAATCCAACAGGAAGCTTCATGCCGTTTGTGATGAATGAGAAACCAATACGAAGCGCTCGCGATACTGAAACGGGCGCCGAGATGACCGTGAGAAGCGGGCCGGAAATATCTCTATTAAAGGCACACTTCAAGTCTACCGAAGGAAATTTGATTTTATATTTGCGGCTGTCGCCAAAATATCCTGATAAGCCGCTGGTAAAAAACGATGTCACCAACCCAGGCATCATGATTTACTCCGCGGCAATAGAGCTCGAGTTGAAACGACAACGGATGGCCGACTATGCGGCCAATACGCGATTAGTTGATCATGCCATACGGCTATTAGCGTTTATCAATCGGCATCAACCGCTGGCAACCTCGCCATTTTTCTGGAGCGACTATGCGTCGCTTTATGGCGACGAACAGCCGTCGTTCGGGATGCCGTCCGACGACGAGCTGCTCGACCTGTCGATGAGCCCAAACGCCGGCTGACGCGGCTCCCGGCGCTCGTTGCAGATGACCCCACTGTTCACCTTCGAGGACCTTATCCGACAGTCCTTCGCGGATCTGCCGCAGGCCACGCAAGACGAGCTGGTCGCCGAACTGCCGGATGTCACCGTCGTCGTCGACGGCGAGACAACGACGCTCGGCCAGCTTTTCAGCGAGACCATGAGCGGCAACGACGCCTATGTACCGGGCGCCGCGACCCTTCAATATTCCGGAAACATCGTCCTTTCCAACGGAAAGACGGTGGCCGCCGAGTTGTTCGCTCATGCCGAAGCGGTCACTTCCGACGGCAGGTACACGACGGTCGACCTGACCCCCTTGGGCCAGGACATTTCGGCTCTCTCGGCTGAAGGCGTATTCGAGCAGGCGGCGCCGGCGCTGCAACAGATCATCGGCGACGTAGTGCCCCGCTATCCTCCGACCAGCAGTCTTCAGAACGCGTTCTGGCGGGGCGCATCGCAGCAATTCATTCTTCAGGCGCCGCTCGCCAATGCAAGCGCCCCGAACGCGTATGTTGGAGGCGTGCCCGGCCCGGATTCGGCGCTGCTCCAGGACGAGCAGCCGCTGCAGACCGACCCGGTCAACGGCGTCAGCCCGGTGGGACGCTCGCCCGAGCAGTACGCGCAGGACATCGCCGCGGCGCAGCCCGCCCTCGATGAGTCGGGTTACCATCTCGATAATGCGACCGAAAAGATCGTGCTCGGGCCGCCGGGGCCCGGCGAGGTCTCGCCCCTCGATGTCCTGGACTCGACCCCCAATACCGACACCGAGATCATTGACAAAGCTGCCGAGATCGATCCGAACACCATCGGCCTGCCCGAATCGACCGGGGAATTTCCGACGGCCGCCGAGTCCGCGCTGGCCGAGACGGTCGGGGTCGTCGGCAAAGCCGCCGGCGCCGTCGGCAAGGCCCTGGTTATCGCGGATGTGGTCGGCTCCACGGCCAAGGCGCTTGTCCAGCTCGAATCCGGCGACGCCGACGGTGCGCTCCTGACGATGGAGACCATGGCGGGCCGGGTCGCGGGCGGTCTCGTCGGGGCCGAGGAGGGCGGCATCGCCGGCGCCGAGCTGGGGGCGCTGTTCGGCCCGGTCGGCTTCGCGGTGGGGGGGCTCGCAGGCGCTCTGGTCGGCGGCTTTGTCGGGAGTGAAGTCGGCAGCGGCCGCGCCGGCTATATCTGGAGCGACGCGTCCGCGATATTGCAAGGCATCGAAGCCGCGTGGGCAGCCGCCGGTGACGCGGTCGACATCCCCGCCGATGTGACTGCGCTGGCGGACGGCACCTCCGAGATCGTGAATGCCGTCGACGGCTTGTCGGTCACGCTGGACTTTGCCGGCGACTACGACGACAGCGGGTTGACTGAAGTCGATATGAACCGGCCGGACGGTACGTCGGAAATCACCACCTTTGCCGCCGGCCTCACCATCACCACTAATTTCAGCGCGCATGACGGAACCGGGACGGCCGAAAGCGAAAGCGTTTCGAGCGCCAAGACCATCCACGGGATCACACTGCATCACGGCGGCGCCGTCGCCAACAGCGGAACGATCGACAACGGCGGTGTCGTCATCGTCGGGGGCGACGGCAGCGTCACCAATAACGGCCTGATCACCGGTGTAGCGCTGGGCGCCGGCGGTTCGGTTTCCAACAACACCCAAGGCACCATCCGCTACGAAGTCGGCATCGACGGCGGTGTCGGGATCGTCGACAACGCCGGCACCGTTGCCGGCTTTGTGAGACTGTCCGACGGCGGCAGCGTATCCAACGCCGCCACCGGTGTCGTCACCGGCGGGGTTTCGATCCTTTACGGTTCCTATGGCTCAGTGACGAACGACGGAACCGTCGCTTCCGTCACGATAAACGGCACTGCCGGCGGCTCTATTGTCAATACCGGCACGATAAGCGATTTCGCCGCGATTTCCGGCGGCGGTCTGGTCACCAACGCCTCCGGCGGATATATCAGCGGCATTACCATCAGAGACGGCTCCGGGACGGTAAGGAATACGGCACGCGCAACGATAGCCGCGGAAGTTTACATTCTCGGCGGTACCGCTGGCGGCACGGGCTTGGTCACCAATTCCGGAACCATCGGCGGTATCCGGATCTCGATGAGTTCGGGCGGCTCGGTGGTGAACGAGTCGGGCGCCGTCATCCGGTTCAGTACCGAGATACTCGGCGGCGTCGGCACCATTACCAACTACGGAACCGCCAGCAGCCTTTCCCTTGGGGACGGCGGCGGTGTCGTCAATGCAGCCGGGGCCAGCGTCGACGGCATCTTCCTTGGCGGCGCCACCGGCACTATCGTCAACGACGGCTACAGTTCCGACGATTTGCGTGTGAGCCTGACACCCCAGGCCTTGCAGCCGGCCACGATCACAAACGGTCCGGACGCCGCTGCGTTATCGGCGGAAGTCTATGGCGGCGCCGGCGCGGTATTCAACCAGGGCAGCTTGCGCGGCGTAGTGCTATTGGCGGACGGCGGGTATCTGCTCAATACGTCGTCCGCGGCCTCGATCGGCAACACCAGCTTCACCGGGTTCGCGGTCGATGTCGGCGGTGCCCCCGGAACGGTGGTCAATTACGGGACCATCGCCCCGGGCATCGGGATGTCGGCGGGTGGGCTGGTCGAGAACAAGCTCAAGGCAGTCATCGGCAGAGCGGGGCTGTCCGGCAGCGACCCCGGCACCGCAATCGGCATCACCGGCGGGCCCGCCACGGTCAGCAACCAAGGCACCATCCACGGCAGCGTGCTGCTGTACGGCGGCGGCTACATCAAAAACAATGGCGGCATCGACGATGCCGGCGGACGTTACGGGATCCGGGCTGCGGGCACGCTTGGTGCGATCATCGTCAACGAAGGATACATCGGCGCCACGGGGACAAGCGGGCACGGCATCGCCCTGTCTTCCGGGATGGTGTTGAACGACGTCGACGGCGTCATAAAAGGAACCCTCTACGCAATCGGCTGGAACCCGAGCCAAATCGCGTCCGGGGTGACAGTCCACAATTACGGCACGATCGTCGGTGCGGTCAGCCTGCCCAGCGGCGAACTGGTGACCAACGCCGCCGGGGCGACCATCATCGGCGCGGTCGCTCTGGGTGTCCCGCCGAACGGCCGCAGCGAGACGGTCGTCAATCAGGGGTTGATCAACGGTGCCGTCAGCCTCGGCGAGAGCGGTGAGCGGCTCGGCGCCAGCGGCTATATCGGTAATGGCCAAGGCGCGACGATCACCGGCAATGCGGTGGTCAACAGCTACACCGGGCTGATCGTCAACCACGGCACGATCGGCGGCAAGGCCAGCGCAATCGGCGGCCGCATCGTCAACGCCGCCGGCGCTTCGATTGCCGGGGGGATCGGCATCGGGCCGGCCGGCGGGACCCTGATGAATTACGGCGGGATCGCCGGGAACGTCTTTTTCGGCGGCACCGGCCGCGTCGTCAACGAATCGGGACAGACCATCGCCGGCTACGTGAACCTCACGGATGGCGGCTATCTGGCGAACGGGGCGAGCGCGCTCATCTCCGGCCGCGACGGGGTCACGGGGAGTGCGTTCACGACGGTTGTCAATAACGGTACGATCGCAGTGTCCGACGGCCAGTATTATTCCGCGCTCGATCTCGGCGTGGGCGGTTTGGTTACCAATGCGGTCGATGGGCAAATCCGCGGCGGCATGGACGGCGTCTTGGCGCATACCTCGACCGTTCTCAACAGCGGCACGATCCTCGGCGCGACGCAGGCGGGCATCGCTCTCTATGGCGGCTCGGTCACCAACACCGGCAGCGGGGTGATCGCCGGGTACACCGCGGGCGTGTCGGTGACGGCCGGCAGCGTCTTCAATGAAGGGTATATCGGCGGCTACGGCAGCGCCGCCGCCGGCATCGCGCTTCAGCCGGGCGGCTACCTGCGCAACGCCGCGGCCGCGACAATCGTGGGCAGCCAAAACGGCGTCTTCGCCTATGGGCAGCCCGGCGCAACGGTGGTCAATTTCGGTACGATCGTGGAGCTCTCGAATTACGGCGCGGGGGTCGGCGGCGGCGGCGGGATGACGCTGATCAACGCCGGCACGATCGTCGGCACCGGCACCGCCGTCTACCTGGAACCCGGGGAGAACCGCGTCGTCGTCGATCCGGGCGCGGTCTTTGTCGGGGACGTCGTCGGCTTCGGCGCCACTCTCGAACTGGCAGCGGGGGCGGAACGCGGCACTCTTGCCGGGCTCGACACGAGCTTTACCGGTTTCGCCACAGTGACCTTCGACGACGGCGCCGGATGGACCGTCGATGTCACACCGCCGGCGTATCCGATCTACGGAATCCCGAACTATCCCGCCTTCGACCGGTTCGCCCCGGGCGATGTGCTCGACCTCAAGGGCGTGACCGCCGACGCCGAAGCCCTGTCGAACGGCGTGCTGACCCTTTATGACGGCGCGGCGCCCGTCGCCTACCTGTCGCTGTCGCTCGCCGAGGGGAGCGGCGGCCTGATGATCGCCCCCGACGGCGCCGGCGGTACCGACGTCACGGTGGATGCTGCCGTGCCGTGCTATTGCCGTGGCACCCGCATCCTGACCCCGCGCGGCGAAGTAGCGGTCGAGGAGTTGGCAATCGGCGACGAGGTGGTGACGCATGCCGGCTGCCCGCGACCGATCCGCTGGCTTGGCCGGCGCAGCTATGAGGGTCGGTTTGTCGCTGGCAATCCCGCGGTGCTGCCGATCGTCGTTGCGGCCGGCGCGCTCGCCGACGGCATCCCGGCGCGGGACCTGTGGGTCTCGCCCGAACACGCGCTGTTTGTCGACGGATTGTTGGTGCCGGCGCGCCACCTGGTCAACGACCTGACCATCATCCAAACCGAGAGCGTAGAGACGGTCGAATATTTTCATATCGAACTGGCGGTGCACGACGTGATCTTTGCGGAGGGTGCGGCAGCCGAAAGCTTTATCGATGACGGCAGCCGCATGATGTTCAACAACGCGCCCGAGTTCTACGCGCTCTACCCGGAAGCTTTCCCTCAGCCGCCCGCCTATTGCGCGCCGCGCGTCGAGGACGGCCTGCCGCTCGAAACGATCCGGGACCGGCTGCTGCGCCGCGCTCGGCGATCGTGCAACGGCGACGCGGTTCGGTCGGAGCCGCTGCGCGGCTATGTCGACCTCGTCGACCACAACCGGATCAAAGGCTGGGCATTCGACCCGGCAGAGCCGGAGGCGGCGGTGACGGTTGCCGTGCTTGCCAACGGCCTGGTGATCGCGCGACTCGTCGCCGACCGCTACCGGGAGGACCTCGAACAAGCCGGGATTGGCGACGGATACCACGGTTTTGACTGGAATATCCCCGGTGGGCTTTCCACGAGCACGCGGCAAAAGATCGAGATACGCCACGAGACCGACGGGTCGCCTCTGCCAGGCTCCCCCGTCGTGTTACGCCCGGTCGAGGCACCGGTATCGGCAACGCTCGGTGTCCTGCGCGGGGCGCTCGACACGGCAAGTCACACGCGGATCGCCGGCTGGGCGCAGGACATGGCCGATCGCGAGCGACCGGTCGGGCTGGTCATCGAAGCCAACGGCGAGGTGGTCGCCCGGGTCGTCGCCAACCGCTATCGCGCCGATCTCGCAGAGGCCGGCATCGGCAGTGGGCGACACAGCTTCGAGGTGCTGTTGCACACAGCCCTGCCGGCGCTGCAAGCGCAGGAAATTCGCGTCCGGCGCGAGGCGGACGGCGCCGAGCTTTTCGGTTCGCCGGCCATCCTGCCGGCGGCTGAGGGTTTTGATCCGGTGCTCGAAAAAACTCTTGGAAGCATGCTGGCAAACGTCGCTACGGCCGCAGATGAAGATCGTGCGCTGCGGTTCCTGTCTCGGCAAATTGACCAGCTGTTCGCGCGCCGGGCCGAACGCCAAAGCGGTCGCGAGGCGCGAAAGGCATTGCACCTCTACCGCCGGCGTTATGGTTTGGCGACAGACGGTGAGCCTGCTGTCGGCAGCCGACGCCGCGCGCTGGTAATCGACGACCGTGTGCCGGAAGCGACACGCGACGCCGGATCGGTCGCCATCCTGTCGCACATGCGGGCATTGCGCGCGCTCGGTTACGAGGTGAGCTTTGTCGCCTCGGCCGAGATCGCCGATGACCGCGGCGCCGAACGACTTGCTGCCGAGAACATCACCCTATGTGCTGCGCCTTATTATAGCTGCGTCGAGGATGTGCTGTGCCGGCAAGCGGGAACCTTCGATTTGGTCTATGCGCATCGTGTCGGCAATGCGGACAAGTATCTGTCGCTCGCACGCAGCCATTGTCCGCGCGCGCGTATCGTCTACAGCGTCGCCGATCTGCACCACTTGCGCTTCGCACGCCAAGCTGAGATCGAAGCGCGGCCGGAGCTGCTGGCCCATAGCCGGATGATTGCCGCGCGCGAAATGCTGGCCGCGCGGCGAGCCGACCTCGTGCTCACCCATTCTCCGGCCGAAGCGGACCTGCTGCGCCGTCGCGTCGATGCCGGCAAGGTCCATGTTGTGCCGTTTGCCGTCAAGTCGGGGCCACCGCCGCGACCCTTCGCCGACCGTCGCGGCATAGCCTTTATCGGCGGTTTTGTGCACGCACCCAACGCCGACGCGGTGCATTATCTTTTGCGCGATATTCTGCCGCCGGCATGGAAACGCGACCCAACGATCACTTGCAAGATTGTCGGCCCCGACTGGCACAAGGATAAATTGCCGACGCGCGATCCGCGAGTCGAGGTGGTTGGGCCGATCGATGATCTCGATAAAATCCTGGGGGGTGTCCGACTGGCGGTGGCGCCGCTGCGCTTCGGAGCCGGCGTCAAAGGCAAGGTGCTCGACAGTTTTGCTGCCAGCCTGCCGTGCGTGATGACCCCCATCGCCGCCGAGGGGCTGCCCTTGCCGGCGAGCTTACAGCAGTTTGCCGTCTCCAACGACGCGGCCGGCTTGGCCGAGCTGATCGTGCGGTTCCACATTGATCGCCAAGTTAATCAAGCAGCCGGCCGTGCTGGGGCGAAGCTCGTCGAACGAGAGTATAGCAACATGCGCGTTGCGGAAGCGCTGCGCGACGCTCTGGAGGGAATACCCATCCGCAACCGCAACACCACAGCTTATTGAAAAGCGCCGTCACCGGAGGGATACGGAGCAGCGCGTCACGACACGGCTGAAAGTCTGAGCCAGGGAGGTGCCGTTGCGCTGGCGTGACGGCGGGAGAGCTGTCCGTCGATGGGTTGGTGAATCCGAGGCTTGCAAGATTGATGTCGGCGCCTCCAATCGAGCTAAGCGACAGGTATTCGTCCGAAGTATTGAGGAAAAGGCGCCATTTAAGCTGTAAATGCGAAATTCTTGGTGAGTGTTTCCAGGGGTCATATACGACCGGATGCCGAGATATTCGCCGGGTGTGCCATTTCTCGTATTGGGTCAAAGCTAGTCGTCACCGTCCGGCGAAGGCGGAGAGCGCCATCGGTCCGGTATCCTCTCCTCTGAGAGGGTCGTTCGGCCCTCGCGAGTGGCGGGTTCGGCGTCCCAACCCTCGGCTTTCGGATATTGATCGCCGCGGCATCAAGGGTGCTCTTGATATGGGCCGCATAGTGCTTCTCGATCAACTCGACCGAGGTGCGGCAGTTCTTGGCGATCTGATAGATGTCCGTGCCCTCCATCAGACGCAGGCAGATGTAAGTATGACGCAGGCTGTAAAGCGTGCGCGGTTTGCTGTCGCGATTGAACTTGAGCTTCGTCCGCGTTAGTGGGCTGTCGAACATCTTGGTATGACTTCCCGGAAAGACCTTGTAAGTCGGCTCCGGGTATTCAAGCCGTATCGTCGGCGCTGATTAGCTAACGTCCTCACCACGCCGTCGCAGCCGCTTGGTCTGCGACGGCATTGACTTTGGCCGATCACGCAGCCGCTGGTAGGGCAGCACCACGACCGGCATGCCCTTACAGTAGCTTGCGCGCACCCTCGATGTGCAAAATCTTCCCGCCGTCCTCCTCCTCAATCGGGACATCGCGGTGCTCGAGGTTTTTTTACTTCGTCCGGGCAGCGTCCGGTATCCCCGAGAAACAGCACGAGATCGTGAAGCTGCTCGGCCTCCCAGCAGTGATCGTCGCAGGCCAACTTTGCGTGTTCCCTGATAGCGTTGCAGAGCTGCTTGTACTCATCGCCGCTGAACCAGGGCGATGCTCGATCTTCATCTTGGCCGTGTAGGGGCCGTTCCAACAAGTCAGGGAGCCGCTCCAGCCATTTGGGGCACTCGGCACTTTGTAGAACCAAATTAGCCGTAAGAGCTCGTCGTGGACCGTACTGGTTGATGTCCACGGTGACGATCGGGCGGCAGATCGGCCCGAGGGTGCGACTTGGCTCGACCGTCAACTCATCCGCGAGATGAACCAGGAGCGTGCCGACCACGGTTTCGGCCGGGACGTGCGCCAGGCATTAGTCCGCCGGCAGCAATGGCTGATCGAGCAGGGACTGATGCAGCGCGATGGCAAGGATGTCCTCTTCCGGAAGGTTCTCCGGCAGCGAGAAGTGTAGAGGTCGGAACCCAGTTCGCGGCTCGGATCGGGAAGTCGTTCGTCGATCCGATCCCCGGCGTCCGCGTCGATGGTGTCTATCGCTAGACCGTCGGATATGGCGAACGGGCGCTTCGCCGATATCGGTACCAAAGATGCGGATTTCGCCGGCTTCCGGTGGCATCAAACCGAGCAGCGCTTGAAGTAGAACCGACTTGCCGCTGCCGGAGGCTCCCACGAGGCCGACAATCTCTCCCGGGTAGATGACCAAATCGAGGTGGTCGTGAAGCACCTCGCCGCCGACGCGGGTGCAGAGACCTCTCAGTTCGATCGCCGGTGTGGAGGCGACTTTTGGGACATCGCGCTTAGACGGCACGGCTGCATCCAGCCAGGTGAAGGAGTCATTAGCCCCCACGGGCGCGGTTCGGCTTAGTTGCCTGGCAGAGTCCATTGCCGTGGCCCTCGGTTTTGAGGAACCCTTCGGGAAACGTTGTCACGCGGCATCAGAGTTGCTTGAGGAACGCATTACGCCGTAGCCAAGTTTTGTCGCTGGCGACTTCCGCATGCCAGGCGCTTTGCCGCCCTCAGTGGCGCATTAATATTGGCAGGTCCGACTGCCGACTCATGTAACGGGTCAGGCCGCCCGTCAGTAATTCTACGAGCGGATGGCGGGCATAGGCCCCCATCACCAAAAGATCAGCGCCGAGTTGGTGCGCGTAGCTCAGAATGGATGCGCCGGCGCCATGGCTTGGCCAATCGACCACACGGATATCGGCATGTAAGTCGTGACTGACCAGCAATCGGGGTTCGGCGAAAGGCATCTCACCATTGTCATGTTGTGGGGAGAGCAACATGAGGTGAGAAGCTTTGGCCAGGAGCGGCAAGGCGTTCAGCACCGCTTTCGTCGTCGATCGCTGGTCATCCCACAAGATCGCGACCGACCGCCCCAGCGTGGTCGGTCCTTGCCGCGGCATTACCAGCACTGGGCGGTCGGATTCGAGCACCGCGGTTCGCAAGATTTGTGCGCCGTAGAAATCGCGGGACAAAGCCGGCTGGGCCAGAACGATCAGATCCGCTTCCGCTCCGCGTTCGCGAACCTCGCGTTCGATCGTGCTTTCGACGATTGTCCAATGGAAGCGCGCCTGGGTCTCGGTGTCGCACGATTCGAGCCAGGCATCATAAGCTTCGCGCACTCGATCGGCGCGCTCGGTGTTCCATCGCGAAATCTCTGCCTCCCGCCTTTCGGTGAGCACCTCCTCGCTCGGCAGGATCGCGGAGGCGGGGTCGGTCCTGATAAAGAGCGTTTCCACGTGAGCGCCGGCGAGCACGTCGGCCGCTTCCCGGGCGGCGCAAAGACAGGCCGACACAGCGGCTGGTCTATTGGCGATGACGAGGACGAGCCGGTGCATAGCACGCTCCCCATCTCAAATATCCGCGTAGGTATGAGTCTCCATTCTTGCGCCGGGGTGCGTGACGGCGCCCTTTTCGGCATCGCCGACGGTCTGCGCATAGCGCCACAACGCACCCGACTGGTAGTCGTTCACCCGGGGCTTCCACGCGCGGCGGCGCGCTGCAAGCTCGCCCTCGCTGAGCGCGACATCGAGCCTGCCGGCCTCGGTGTCGATCGTGATCAAGTCGCCATCGTTGATGAGCGCGATAGGCCCGCCGACTGCCGCCTCCGGGCCGACGTGGCCGATCGAAAAGCCGTGCGTGGCACCGGAAAAGCGGCCGTCGGTAATCAGCGCCACTTTTTCACCCATTCCTTGGCCAAACAATGCGGCCGTGGTCGACAACATCTCCCGCATGCCGGGCCCGCCGCGCGGTCCCTCGTAGCGAATGATGAAGACATCTCCTTCCTTGTAGCGCCGCGAGGTGACCGCGGCGAAAGCGTCCTCCTCGCAATCAAAGCAGCGCGCCGGTCCGCTGAACCGCACCGCCGACTTCATCCCTGCCACCTTGATGAGCCCGCCTTGAGGCGCGAGATTCCCCTGCAAGACGACGTGGCCGCCGGTCGCAGCTAAAGGCCGCGCGGTCGGCGCCACGACTTCCTGCCCGGCCGGAAACTGCACCGAGCGCAGGTTTTCGGCGACAGTCTTGCCGGTGACGGTGAGGCAATCGCCGTGCAGATAGCCGCCGTCCAAAAGCGCCTTCATCAAGACCGGCACGCCGCCGATATCGTGCAGGTCCTTCATCACGTAGCGGCCGCCGGGCTTCAAATCGCCGATATAGGGCGTTTTCTCCGATATCCTGCCGAAATCATGCAGCGAGAATTCAATTCCCGCCTCGTGCGCGATGGCCGGGATGTGTAAACCGCCATTGGTCGAGCCGCCGGCCGCCGTCACGATCATCGCCGCATTCTCGATCGCTTCGCGGGTCACGATGTCGCGCGGGCGGATGTTCCGGCGGAGCAGTTCCATGACCGCTTGGCCCGACGCCTCGGCATAGGCGTCGCGGGAGTCGTACGGAGCCGGCGCCCCTGCCGAGCCGGGCAGCGCCAGACCGATCGCTTCGGAAACGCAGGCCATTGTATTGGCAGTGAAGAGGCCGCCGCATGAGCCTGCCGACGGGCACGCGACGCATTCGAGCTCGTGCAGGTCCTCGTCCGACAGCTCCCCCACGTTGTGCGCCCCGACACCCTCAAACACGTCACCGATCGTGACGTCCCTGCCCTTGAAGCGCCCGGGCAGGATCGAACCCCCATACATGAAGACCGATGGCACGTTCAGCCGGAGCATCACCATCATCAGCCCGGGCAGCGACTTGTCGCACCCGGCGAGGCCGACCAGCGCGTCGTAGCAATGGCCGCGCATCGTAAGCTCGACGGAGTCGGCAATCACCTCACGGCTGACGAGGGACGACTTCATCCCGGCGTGGCCCATGGCGATCCCGTCGGTGACGGTGATCGTGGTGAATTCCCTCGGTGTTCCGCCTGCGGCGGCAACGCCCTTCTTCGCGGCTTGGGCTTGGCGGGCCAGGGCAATGTTGCACGGCGCCGCTTCGTTCCAGGTGGTCGCGACCCCGACCAACGGCTGATTGATTTGCTCCTCGGTCAGCCCCATCGAATAGAGAAACGACCGGTGAGGCGCCCGATCGGCCCCGATGGTGACGTGTCGGCTAGGTAGGCGAGACTTGTCGATCGTCATCGGGGTTCTCCGGCAGGTTGATCGAGGACCGGACGCGGTGAGCGGCCGGAGACGGTTGGTCTCGATACAGAGGCGGTTCGATCGTCGATCGCGATTGTCTGACGACCAGTCATCGCTCCCTCCCACGCATCGGCTCCCATCGCGCGGGCGGAAACGGGAAAAGAAAAACCCGCCTCCGGCGGCGGGTCTTCGGGCGCACTCCCACCGCCAACCGCGGTAGGAGTCATCAGCCCTTGCGGGCGGTTTCGGGAAACTCCATTCCCATCAATGGGCGCTAAGATACTCTCCCGCAGCCGCGCTGCAACCTGTTTCGGCATTGAGTTTCTGCGGCTGGAAGGGCGATCGCGCCGCCTTGCCGCTCCTTGACTTTACTGATAGCGGCCAGCAATCTCAGCTCAGGCGATGGGGTTCGCCTTTAACCGCCGCCGCACTCGGGCGGCTAATGACTCCTGCAAACCGAAGCGCCCGAGCGTTAGCCGGTTCAGGAGCGAGTCATGGCAGTACCCCAATCCGATCCGGCCCAACCGGCGCGAGACGGCAGGACCAGCGATCGGCTGCTATCCTTGCTTGTCTCAGCCTCGGACTGCCTGGCCGGCGTCTGGCCGGCCGGCCGCCTTCTTTCCCAGCGGCTTGACGAGCTGGCAGGCAGACTTTCCGCCGGACGATTGCGGGTTGCGGTCCTAGGGCAATTCAAGCGCGGAAAGAGCACATTCTTGAATGCTCTGCTCGGCTGCGACTTGCTGCCGTCCGGCGTCGTTCCACTCACGGCCATTCCCACATTTCTCCGCTGGGGACCGGACAACCAAGCCGAAGTGAGTTACCTCGACGGCCGGCTCCCAGAAAAGGTGGTCGCGGCTGATCCCCGCGACATCGCCGCCCTGTTGCGGCGCTATGTGACCGAGGAAGGAAATCCGCGCAATAGGGCCGGCGTTGCCCGGGTCGAGGTTTCGCTCCCGGCCGCTATGCTCGCTTCCGGGATTGAACTTATCGACACGCCCGGCATCGGTTCTACCTTGCGCCACAACACCGACGCCGCCCTCCAGGTGCTGCCCGAATGCGACGCGGCGTTCTTCGTTGTTTCGGTCGACCCGCCGATCACCGCGGCCGAACTGGACTATCTTGATCGCGCGCGGGCGGGCATCTCCCCGATCCTATTCATTCTCAACAAGGTCGACTATCTGCCGGCGGCTGAGCGCCGGAGCGCCGCAGACTTCCTCAGGCAGGCTTTGCGCGATCATTCTGCGTCTCTTGCGGCCCCTGTGATTTTCGAACTCTCCGCCCGCAACGCCCTCAGAGCGAAGCACGAGCAGGACAAAGCGGCCGTGGAATCCAGCGGTCTTGCCGCGATCGAGGCGCATTTGGCCGTGACGATGCTCCATGCCAAACGCGACATCCTCCGGACCGCCATCACGCAAAAAGCTGCAACCATCCTGGATCTCGCGCGCTCCGACGCGGCGCTCGCGGTCCGGGCGCTCGAAATGCCGATCGAAGAGCTTGCGGCGCGGGCGCGGCGATTTGGCGAGGCCGTCGCCGATATCGAGCGTCAGCGCCTCCTGGCCGCCGATCTTTTGGGCGGGGATCGGCGGCGCATGCGGCAAAGCGTCGAGCAACGCGCCGAGCTCTTGAGAAGCGAAGCGCGGACGAGCCTGCTCGCGCTTGCCGATGCCGCGTTCTCGGACATGCGTCCGGCTGCGAAGGCCGAAGAAGCAGCCAAGAGCTTGATCGCCGAGGCCATCCCCGGGCTTTTCCAAGCAGCGCTCGAGCGGGCCGCACGGCAGATCGCCGACGAATTGGACGAGAATCTTGCGGGCCATGTCGACCGTGCCGAGACGGTCATCGCCGCCGTTCGCAAAAGCGCCGCGGAGCTTTTCGACATCCCTTGCCCAACCCGCGAAACCACCGAAAGCTTCGTCACTGCCCGCGCGCCCTACTGGGTAACGCAAAAATGGCATGAGACGCTGCTGCCGTTGAGCGGCGGTGTCATCGATCGGTTTCTGCCTGCCATCGCAGCGCGAACGCGGGCAAAACGTCGGCTGAGCGCAGAGGTCGACGACCTCGTCGCCCGGAACGTCGAGAATTTGCGCTGGGCGACGTTGCAAAACGTCGACGACGCGTTTCGGCGCTTTTCGCGCTGGTTTGACGAACGTCTGGGGGAGGCGATCGAGGCCACGCGCGGCGCCATTGCCGCGGCGCAGGAGAGCAGGCGGCTTCGCGCCGGCGAGGCCGAAGCCGACTTGCAGCGCCTGCGCTCGACTCAAGAACAGATCGCCGCGCTGCTCGACCGCTTGAACGTGTTGCAGCAGCGCGAGAAGCAGCGAGTGGAACCGGAGCTGGCCCTTGCCGCGGGCGACGAAGGAGATGGCTGACATGGACCGAACCATCGCGTCGCTGACCGCGTTCGAAATTCTTGATTCACGCGGCAATCCGACGGTCCGTGTTCGTTTGTCGCTAGCCTCGGGGCTTGCGGTGTCCGCGTCGGTGCCTTCGGGCGCCTCGACCGGTGAAAACGAGGCGGCCGAAAAACGCGACGGCGACGCGGCCCGCTATGGAGGCCGCGGCGTGCGCCAGGCCGTTGCGGCGGTACGCGATGTGATCGCCCCGGCTCTCCTCGGCATGGACCCTAGCCGACAAACCGAGATCGACCGCCGCATGATCGAGTTGGACGGCACGCCCAACAAGTCGAAGCTCGGCGCTAACGCCATTCTGGGCGTATCGATGGCGGTTTGCCGGGCCGCCGCGGCTGCAGCGGAGCTGCCGCTTTACGCTTATCTCGGCGGTGCGACCACCCGGCGGCTGCCGATGCCGATGATGAACGTCTTGAACGGCGGAAAGCACGCCGATAACGGCATCGATTTCCAGGAATTCATGATCGTGCCGGTCGGTGCGCCCTGCTTTTCCGAGGCTATCAGGTTTGGCGCAGAGACATTTCACGCCCTGAAAAAACTGCTCGCGCAGAAGGGTTACGCAACGGGTGTCGGCGACGAGGGCGGCTTTGCACCGCGTCTTTCGAGCAATGAGGAGGCGTGCGCGCTACTCGTCGAAGCGATCGACGCCGCCGGCTTCGCGCCCGGGGAGGATCTCGCGATCGCACTCGACCCGGCGGCGAGCTCGTTTTTTACCAACGGCTCCTATGTCCTGGCCCAAGGCACGTCGTCCCTCAGCAGCGCTGAATTGACGTCGCTCTACGAAACCTGGCTCGGAAAATATCCTATCGTCTCGCTAGAGGACGGGCTGGCCGAAAACGACTGGGCGGGGTTTCGCGATCATACCGCGCGCCTCGGCGGCCGCATACAGATCGTTGGTGACGATATCTATGTCACCAACACCGATTTCATCAGGCGCGGCGTTGCCGAAAGCACTACCAATGCGGTCCTGATCAAGCTTAATCAGATTGGCACGGTCACCGAAACCATTGCCGCCGTCGAGCTTTGCCGCGAGGCGGGCTGGAATTTCGTCGTGTCGCATCGTTCCGGCGAAACCGAGGATCCGTTCATGGCGGATTTTGCCGTCGCGATGGGCGGCGGGCAGATCAAGTGCGGCTCACTCAGCCGCAGCGAACGGACCGCCAAATATAATCGCCTACTGGAGATCGAGCAGGATTTGGGGTCCGCTGCGCTGTTTTCGAACCCATTCGCAGCTTGCACCTAGTACACCGCGGCGACACGGTCGGCAGGAAAGACCGATGTCGAGCAATGTGCGAGGGAACCGGGACCGATACTGGCTGCTCGAGATAACCGGCTTTGCTCTCGCTCATGCCGGGTCGTTTACCGGTTTCGGCAGCTTCTCGGCCAAACCGATTGCGAGTTCGCGGCGGCGCATCTCCCACCAGATCTCGTCGGGCAGGATGTCCATGCAGGCCCATGCCACCACGAGCTGATACAACAGATCGGCGCTCTCCCGAATGACGCCTTCGCGGTTGCCGATCGCGGCTTCGAGCCCGACCTCGATCGCTTCCTCTCCCAGCTTCTGAGCGACCCGCAATCGTCCGCCCGCCAGAAGCTTTACTGTCCGAGGGTGGCGGTCTTCCGTGGCGTTTCTCACGCCCTCGGCCAACCGTTCGAGGGCGCCCTCCAGCCGTGACCGTCCGGTCATTGCCCCTCGCCCCCGCGCAGATTTGCAGCAACCCGGCCCAACAGGTCGAACAGTTCGTTCTCTGTCACACTGTCGGCTGCCATCCGCATCCGGACGATCGGGTCGGCCATCAGTTCGGTGAGCAGGCCGTTCCAACCCAGAGCCGTTTGGGAGAACTCCGCTAACACGTCGACATACAATTGCTGCTTGAACGAAACGATGAGATGGGGCAGTTGATCGACCGGCACCCATTTCCACGCGTTGAACTCAGGGTGCTCTGTGTCGAGATTGATTTCGCTGTCCGTTCCGGTGAAGCGCATCACGAACCACTTTTGCCGCTGGCCCCGCTTCAACGGGTGCCGGGCATTCGCGATGACCTCCGGCGGGAGGTCATAGCGCAGCCAGCCCTTGCTCTCGGCCACAATGACCGCCTGATCGGTGCCGATCTCCTCCTTGAGCTCGCGGAGCGCCGCTTCGCGAGGTTCTTCACCGTCGTCGATCCCGCCTTGCGGCATTTGCCAGGCTTCGCCCGGAACATCCACGCGGCGCGCGACAAACACCTCGCCTTTCCGATTGAGCAGCATCATGCCCACGCCTGCCCGGTATTCGGCATCGTCACCCGCCATTTATCTCTCCCTGCTGAGAGGCCGCAGCGTCGGCAAACATGTAATTTCGAGTGATCGGGACGGCGTCGACCGCCTTTGCCAATTGAAGCTGGAAGACCATTGTGTTTTCGTGACGGAACTGCATCTCGGCGCTCGCCAGATACAGCTCCCACATCCGGCAGAATTCTTCACCGTACAAGTCTGCTAACTCGCCGCGGTGTCGTTCGAAGCGGGCATGCCACTCTTTCAGGGTGTCGGCGTAATGAAGCCGCAAGATCTCGATATCGGTGACCCAGAAGCCCAGTGACTCGACGATCGGCAGGACTTCGGAGAGTGCGGGCACATAGCCGCCGGGAAAAATGTATTTTCGTAGCCAAGGACTGGTCAGACCTGGACCGTCCATCCGGCCGATCGAATGGATCAAGGCGATCCCATCGGGCCGGAGCAGTGTTTTCAGCTTATCGAAGAACACTTTGTAGTACCCGACCCCGACATGCTCGAACATCCCGACCGAGACGATCCGATCGTAAGTGCCGGTTTCCTCCCGGTAATCCCGCAGGTAAAAGCGGACCTGGTCCGCCAATCCAGCGGCCTGTGCGCGCTCTTCCGCCGCCCGAAGCTGCTCGCGCGAGAGTGTCAATCCCGTCACATCCGCCCCCGTTGTGGCGGCAAGGTGAAGAGCGAGGCCGCCCCAGCCCGACCCGATGTCGAGCACACGCAGGTGCGGCGCCAGTAGGAGTTTGGCGGCGATATGCCGTTTCTTGTTTTCCTGGGCTACCTCGAGCGTCTGGTCCGGTTCAGTGAAATAAGCGCAGGAATATTGCCGATCGGCGTCGAGGAAGAGATCGTACAATCGCTCGGGCCGGTCGTAATGATGGGCTGCGTTGGCTCGCGCTTGCCGGACGGGATTGTGTTGTTGCCAGGACCGCAACGCGGCTCGCAACCATGCCGGCAGCCGCATCGGCATCAGCGAGCCGTTTCGTACATTCCTCGCGGCGATTTCGGCGAGGTCGCGGATCGATCCTTCTTCTAGGGTGATCGCGCCCCTCATATAGCCTTCACCGAAATGAAGGCCCGAATTTCGAATGAGCTTCCAGTGAAGGGTCGGGTCGTGCAGCTTGAGCCTTACGAAGGGAATTCCCCCGGGCCGGCCGAAACGGTGGGTTGCTCCGTAAGCGTCGACAAGCACCAGTTCGCCGGCCCGGATGGCGCGCCGGAGCAATTTACACAGCAGAAAGAGGCCGCTTCTCGTTCGTGAACGGAGCTGTTGAGCGCCTCCGGCCAGTCGTCGCCCGCTCCCCCGGGCGGAGAGCTGCTTATCGGAACCAATCAGTCGTTTCAGGTTCGGATGTTTACTTCGTTCGAACATTCAATGACCCCACCGGCGCACGAGAATGCGTCGGAGCAATTGCGTAGGAGTCATCAGCCGCAATGGCGGTTAACGGGGGTACCCCATCCCCGGCGTTCTACAAACCCGTTACGGCAACCGGAGCTCCCGATGGTCGTGAGCAATCGTTTTCCGAATGACCTTATACGGAACCACCGGTGGAAGCCGGCAACATCGTCGACGAGCGCTGCCCGACCGATCCCGCTTTGCCGTCTGCGAACCCGCCATCAGATCGACGCGAGACCGCCTTTTTCAGGAAATCGCCGACCGTTAGCCGGCTTCCTTTGAACACCAGGCCTCGTCGATCACACACCTCGATGCGCCCCCTGTGAGCCCGTAACACGAAAACTTTCTTTCCTGCCTCGATGGCATCGCGCGCAAGCCGCAGGCCGGAGCCATCCGGCAAACCTACAGCGGTGACGACGACATCGACTTTCTCATTGCTGCTCAGAACGTCTCTGGCTTCCGTCATTGATCCGGTGATCGAGATACGGCATCCCGCGTGGCCAATCGCCATACGCAGGAACAAACACAAATCGTCATCCGGTTCGACCAGTAGTACATGGCTCATTGACGCCTCCGTCACGCGGCCGCGCTCAGCGGCCGCCGCCCGGTTTACGCACTAAATTGAGTTTCCTTTGTTACCGCCCGGCAGAGCCGATGTGGGCGCCAGCGTGTGCTTTGCCCAAGGCCAGCGCGATCGCCTCATCGAACGCTCGAATGACATCCGCGTGGGACGAGTGATCGTTCATGCCTTCGACGCTCGCGAAGCGTCGAGAGTTGGCAACCGCGAGCAGCAAGGCGTGTGCAGTCTGGGCAACCCCCATGTCCCTGATTTTTGCGGCGGCGGCGTAGAGCGCACCGATTGCGCAGCGCCGCCCGCGGAACCATCGATAGGTGCCTTGCAGCCACCGGTCCCGCTCCTCGATCAGTGATCTGGCGTCTTGCAGTAAGAGCGCCGCCTCCGCGTAATGCGGGCCCGGCGAGAACGCGAGCGCCGGCCGGCGGCCCAATGCCCGAAGCCTGCTCCTGATCCAAAGGCGGCCGCCCGCAGCCCGTAAACTGGGAAAAACCTGTTCCCCACTCGCGATCTCGACTTCGGAAACGCCATCGAACGGCATGACTGTCCTCCCGATTGTATCGTGCTGCTTGCCGGCTTCCCCGGCACGTTCGAGCCCCTTACGCCGACAGCAAATCCGCGTGCCGCGCCTCAGCCCGTTTCGCAGAGGGCCACGGTCGGAGTTCGTCCGGCCCGGGCAAGGACGGATCGATCGGAACAGCCGACCGGCATGGTGCCAACCCGAGGAGTGACCGGACCGCGTCGATGACGGCACGCCACCGCCGCCGCGGCCGGAAGTGCCCGGCAAATTCGCGGTTGATCTCGGCAACGCGCCGCTCCGCCGCAGCGTGAGCGAGAAGAGGTTGCCAATAAGAGACCTCCCACGTGACGGCCGCCTCGTGCAGCTCTTCGCTTTGCTCCCGGCTCACGCGTAGGACCATGCAGTCGCAGCGCGCCAGGATGCGTGCGTTTCCGTCATCGTCGAAGACCAGCCAATGCTTGGTGGGCCGGTGGCGAAGGCAGTTGCGCCGGATTTCGAACTCTTCGGGCGCTTCGTAAAGAGCGCGGATCATCGGACGTGCGTTGAGATAATACGTCATGGGATTGACCTCCTCGATCAAGCGAAGCCCTGGTCGGCAACAGCCGAGCGGCCGGGAGAGGGGTGGCCGGTGCGTGCCTTGGCGCGGCAGTCCCGCTGGCCGGGTCCAAGCGGCCTTCCGGCGTTGCGTTTCAGCTCTGCAGCGGGCCCGTAGGCCGAAAGCAGCGCGGTACGCGAGATCCAGAGCTCGTAGGGCTGCCGCCGCCAGCCGTTGTGCCGGAGTGCCTCCGGGTTGAAAGCCCAGGCAAGTGCCGAAATAACGAGATCTTCGCAGAAGCGGCGGATCTGCCATCCGTCGGAGCGCTTGGATGCAGCCACCGCTGCCGGCTCGAAACCGAAGGCCGTCGCGACACGCAGCAACTTGTCGATACGTCTTTTCGGCACCAGCGCGGTCCGGGCGCGTATAGCGGCCACTCTTTGAAGGGTTGCGTCAGTCGCGATGTGGCGAGCAAGTTCGACTAACGAGGCGGTCATGTGTCGCCGCAAGGCGGCGGCGCGGCCGAATCCGTTGCGGAGCGGCGGCAGCAGGCACAACCTCTCGTTCCACAGATGCAGGTCGAGAACCTCGGTTCCCGGCGGCAACCGACTCCCATCCGTCAGCCAAATGGCTTCCCCCGTTTGACCGAGCGCGACCCGCAACAAGCATTCGTTTTGAGGGCTGTACTCGTGAACGCCGTACCACCACCGCAGGACGTCATCGATTCTGCCGATCAATCGGCGGAGCGCATCTGGCTGCGGCCGCGCTTGGCCTACCGGCGCCACTGGGCAGCAAACGCGGAGCGCGTCGGCGGTAGGCATCAGCAGGGCTGTTTCCGTCAGCATCGATCCCACCGCTTCACCTCCTTCACGCGACCCCGGCAAACGGGCAAATCCGTCGGCCCATGGACCGTAGATCCCGGTGGAAGTGAGCTTTGATCGGGCGGCCCACCTCCGGCGGTGGGTTTAGGCAAGCCGCTCCCACCGCATCTCCGCACGGTAGGAGTCATCAGCCCTCGCGGGCGGTTTCGGGGAGACTCCATTCCCCTCGAATTGGCGACTCAACGCTAAGCCGCCATTTTTCCGTCATCAACCTGCGCGAGCGGCTCGCACTTTTGAATGCATAACTCCGCTGGCCTCGCGGTTCACCCGAATGCGTTCGTCATGCTGACATTTCTACGCTTTGACCGGACAATTCGTCGCACCGTTCCGATCTGCTTCTGATTGTCCTAACAGACTGATCGAAAGGCCTCTTGCTGCTGCGCTGCCGATGACCCTCAAGAGCGCGGTGCGCACCGCTTCGTCGCGAACGGTGTTATCGCCGCGATCGACCGCCCGGTTGATGATCCGAAGCGTCAAATCATAATTCTCCGCCAGCCACCCTTCGATCTGCAGTGTCAGTAGCCAATCGGCGGATTTAAGGAGCCGGATCAGACGGCCAAGCGCTTCCTCCTGGTCCAACAGGGGTTGTCGGGTGACGAGTGCGAGCCGGCAAGCCAACGCGGCGAGCCGGACGTCACGTGCGTCCATGAGTGGCTGTAGAAGCGACCACTCCTCGAGCGTCACGCCGATGTCGGCGAGAACGCCCAACGCGCTCCATCTCATACGTCGGCTGGTCGTGGTTTCGAATTCCTCGGAGGGCTGGGGCTTCAACGCGACAGCGATCAGCATCGGCCGCGACTTGGAGCTGAATTTCGACAAAGCCGCGCTCGCAACACCACTGGTAAAATCGCTCGACAGGCCCTCGATCAGCCGCGGTACCGCCAAATCGCGGCCCATATCTCCGAGCGCCTCGATGACCCCGGCCATCGGGCGCTGCTCCGCGATCCTCATCAAAGCTGAAAAACACGCATCGTCCCGGCGATGCCGCAAGGCGCGAGCCGCAGCGTTGATGACGGCATCCTCGCCGGTGCGCTCGATCGGGTCGGCGATATCGACCGCCGGAGCACGCTCCAGAAAATCCACAAGGACGTCTTCTGCGCGGAGCGACGCCAAGGCCGATACCGCGTTGCAGCGCGGCTCGAAGAGGCCGCTCGGCTCCCGCCGGAACAGAAATTCGCGGAGCTGCAGGATCGCCGCTCGGCCAAGCGCAATCAGGTCGAGGACCGCGCGATCGGCCTCGCGCAGCGCTGCCAGGCGCGCAATTGCCTCGGCGACCGCTGTGTCGGCGGACTTTACCTGGCCGGCAAAACCGTTCATTTGGCCCATGCATGCCTCCTGACAAGCCGGTCTTGACAGGTGCCGGCACAGCGGGAGGGCCTGGGCTTGGCCAAACAAAAAACTCCCACCGCACCAGCGGCAGGAGTCATCAGCCTTTCGGCGATTGACCGGGAACTCCATCCGGTAACGATCGACATGGGGCCGTCTCTGCGCGTTTTCAAGCCGCCGCCGGTCATATTTTGGGTCGACACGTCAGCTTGCCGATACCGCCAAACCGACCTTGTCGCCCGCCAGCCTGATCCGCGCTTCGTTCAACGCCTTGAGGCCGGCCAGGGTCGCATCCGGCCGCTTGACGCCAACGCCGACTAGCAACGCCTCGATAAAACCGAGCGTCGCCGTGTGCATGCTCAACATGTCAGCGCGGCCGCGCGCCACCGGCAACACCAGGTCGACCCGGCGCCGCAGCACCGCGGCGAGCGTGTCGGTGACGAGAATCGACTGCAAGCCGCGCCGCTTGATCTCGTCGAGCAGGACGGCGAGCTCCGCGTAAACCCGGCCGTAGGCCAGGATCAGGACAAGGTCGCCCTCGCGAAGCCTCTGCAGATCGTCGGCGAAGAGCAGACCGGTATTCGTCAGCGCTACCGCGTCGAGGCCAAATCGCGTGAGCTGGACCACGAGATAATTCGCGATCGAACTCGACGGGCCGAGGCCGAAAACCACGGTTCGTCGGGCCCCAGCTATTCTGTCGACCGCTCCCGCGAAGAGTTCCGGCGTTATCGTTCGTCTGAGGCTCTCAAGCGAGCGGAGATGAATGTCAAGGGTCAGGTCGAAAGCTGTCGTGAGGCTTCCGCCCACCTCGCCCAGCGTGCGCGTCAAGCGCTCGGCTGGAGACAGCGTGTTGCGCAGTTCGTCGGCAAGCGTCCGGCGCAACTCGTCGAGCCCCGAATAACCCAGCGCCCTCGCGGTGCGAACGACCGTCGCATCGCTGGTCTCCGCCTTTTCGGCCAGCGCCGCCGCAGAGGCGATCAGTACCTCCTCCCGGTTGCCCTGAAAATACCTGGCCACCCGCTGCTCGGCAGGACTCATCCGGTCGAGCGCGTCCGCAAGCCTTTCTTCGAAGCTCAAAATCGCCACGCCGACTACCCTTCTTGACCTATGTCGTGACAACGACGGTTTATATCTCATAATGTCGTAAATACTACAACGAGGCTTCCCGCTATGGGTCCGTCGCTCTGGAATGTCACCGCACCCGCCGTCGGTTCGGCCTTTTTTGCCTCCGTCGTCGAGGTCGCCGAGGCCTTCACCATCATCCTCGCCGTCGGCACCCTTAGAGGCTGGCGTCCCGGCGCCTTCGGTACCGTAGGCGCATTAGGGGCGCTCGCCGCCCTCATCGCGCTCCTTGGCCCTTTGCTCGGTCAGGTTCCGCTCCAAGCGCTGCAACTTGCGATCGGCATTCTCCTGCTCCTCTTCGGCCTGGGCTGGCTGCGCAAGGCGGTGCTGCGCGCGGCGGGGATCATTCCCCTGCACGACGAGGCAGCGATTTTTACGACCGAGGCTGCTCAGCTGGCTGCCGGCGCCCACGCGAAAGGCGCCTTTTTCGATTGGATCGCCGCACTGACCGCCTTCAAGGCGGTGCTCCTCGAAGGGCTCGAAGTCGTCTTCATTGTCATCGCCGTCGGCGCCGGGCGCGGCTTGATGTGGTCGGCCAGCCTCGGCGCCCTCACGGCTTGCCTCGCCGTCCTCGGCATCGGGCTTGCCGTCCATAAGCCCCTCGCGAGAGTGCCCGAGAACACGCTCAAATTCGGCGTTGGCGTCATGCTCTCGGCGTTCGGCGTCTTCTGGACCGGGGAGGGGCTCGGTATTCCCTGGCCGGGCCAGGATCTCGCCTTGCCGGTCTTCGCCGGCCTGTTTCTGGGCGTCGCGCTCGTCACGGCTTCAGTCCTCCGCCGCCCTCCGACAGAGGCCGTGCGATGAGCCTCTTGCGCGAGATCGCCGCCGAGCTTTGCAGCATGTTCATGGCCGACGGCTGGCTTGCACTCGGCACTCTTATCGTCGTCGCCGTTACCGCCCTACTGGTCGGTACCTGGCCGGCCCACCCGCTAGCCGCGGGTGTCGTCTTGCTCGTCGGCTGTCTCGTGATACTCGTTACGGCCGCCGACCGAGAAGCCAAGCGCGGAGCAGCGGAATAGAGGCGAGCCGGAGGCTTTCCGAAGATCGGAGGGAGTTGACGGCCTCGGGAATCATGCGACCATGGCTCCGGGGATGGGGTACCCCCGTTAACCGCCGTTCCGGCTGATGACTCCTGCCAAGTTAACTCGGCGTCTTGAAACGGGCTGCCGCGGGAGATAGTCGGATGCTCAAAAGCCGTATGCGTACAGGCTTGCGGGCCTTGGTGTTGGCGATTGGCTTCGCCATCGGGTCCGTCGGCAGCTACGGCGCGATCCTCCTTGCCACGGGCAACGTCCACACGGTCGTCGACGGTGTGCTCTACCGCTCGGCCCAGCTTAACAAGAGCCAATTCGCCACCGTCATCCGACAGCACGGCATAAAATCGATCCTCAATCTTCGCGGCGGGCATCCGAGTGATGCCTGGTACGCCGACGAGATCGAGGTCTCGAAGGCGTTTGGCGTTACCCATTTCGACTATCCGATCTCGGCGCGGCGGCGGGTCACGTCCGCGCAAATCGCCGATATTCTCTCGATCGTCCGCTCAGCCCCCAAGCCGCTTCTGGTCCACTGCCGCTCGGGCGCCGACCGCTCGGGTCTTGTCGCTGCGCTCTTTCTGCTCGATGCCGAGCACGCCGATCCTGCGGAAGCGGATCGGCAATTGTCGCTGCTATACGGGCATTTCCCCTATCTGCTGAGCAAGAGCGTTGCGATGGACGAGAGCTTTTGGGAGTTCGCCGGGCTGTCCGGCATCCCCAGCGTCGCCGGCCGCTAGCGCCTCCCTCCACGCCGGATTGCGACCGCCATGGCTCAAGTCACCAACGCCCATGCCATCAGGGACGTGGAGCTGATCCTTCACAGCGGCAGCCCGCATTATGAGGCGCGTAGCTGGACCGCCGCCGGTGTCGAGTGCCGGCGCGACCGTCATCGATATACCGGCCAGGGCTATGCCTTCAGCGCTGAAGTCCTGCAAGTGCGCTTCGCGGAGCGCGGGCGCCCAAGCTGGGAGCTGCTGATCGTTGCCGAACGATGGGCAAAGGGGATGCCCGAAACCGTCGTCAGAAGTCAAAAATGGATGAAGCTGATTTCGGGTAAGCCGGCGGAGGTGCGCGCCTGGATTCGCCGGCATCGGCCCGCGGGTGTTACCAATTTCGCCGCGGAAGAGGCCGAGGTCTCGGACCTTGACATTTAGCCGACCTGCCTCCTACCTAAACAGACAGGCGAAGGAGTTCGCCTCTAACCGCTGCCGCGTTCGCGGCGGCTGATGACTCCTGATCATACGGACACCGGGTCCGTCGGCGGCTTCTGTCGCCTTCGGCGAGGATCAGGAGCGCGCCTAGATGGATCTCAGGGAATACGAACAGGCCAAGTTCCAGCTCGCCGAGGTGCTGCGGCAGTCCGGCGCCGCTAGCTCCCAGCTACCCCAGCAACTTCAAAACCAGGTGCGCGAACTCTTCAGCCGCCTCGCCGAAGACCGCTTCAACCTGGTCGTCGTCGGCCGTTTCAGCCGCGGCAAAACCTCGTTGATGAACGCCGTGCTTGGCACCGACCGGTTGCCTACCGGGATTCGGCCGCTCACCTCGGTCATCACCACGGTTACCTACGGCACTCGAGAACAAGCCGTCATTCACTTCGCCGGCCTCGGCATCCCCCAGGACATCCCGCTCGGCGCGCTGTCTCAGTACGTAACGGAGGAGGGGAACTCTGGAAACCACCGGCGGGTTAGCATCGCCCAGGTGCAGCTGCCGGTCGAATTGCTCCGCCGCGGCTTTCATTTCATCGATACGCCGGGGCTCGGATCGCCGATTGTCGAGAATACGCGGACGACCGAGCGCTTCCTGCCCGAAGCCGACGCCTTTATCCTAGTCACCAGCTATGAAGGGCCTCTATCCGACGAAGAGGTCCGTTTCCTGCGGAGCGCCGCGGCTGCCGGGCAGCCCGCCTTTGTCGTCGTCAACAAGCAGGACATGGTCAGCGCCGAAGAACGCGAACAGGCGTTGGCCTATCTCCGCGAGCAACTGCGAGGCCTGCTCGAGGCACGCAACCTCGGCATTTTCTCCCTCTCGGCCCGCGACGGCCTCATCGCCAAGCAGAAAGGCGATGCCGCCCTGCTTGCGGCAAGCGGCGTTGCCGCCTTCGAAGCCGAGCTCGTGCGTTACCTGATCACCGAAAAAAGCCGGGAGTTTCTGCTGCGCATGTGCCACCGTATCGGCGGCGTTCTCGCGGCGCTACCACGCCGGCCGGAGACGACAACTGGAAGTGAACGGCTTGCGATGCTCGCCCGGCAAGTGGGCGGCGCGCGCGGCACGGCCGTCACGGCCGCGACGATCGACAACGCAACGGCGCTCGGGGCGCAACCGAAACCTTGCGAAATCTGCGCCCACGTCACCGAGCGCCTTTTCGATTTCCTGCGCCATTTCCAGTACGACATCACGGTCAATCCCGAAAAGCAGCGTCAGCTCGCCGGCTCGGGCGGTCTTTGCAGCTTTCACACATGGCTCTACGAGCAGATGTCGTCGCCGCAGGGGACCTGCATCGGCTTTGCCGACGTACTCGACCGATGGGCTTCCCGGCTTTCGGCTTTTGCGGCTCCGGCCTCCGGTTTAGGCTCGAACGCCACGGCTGACCGACGGAGACTTGCTCTCGATACCGGCCCGTGCGCGGCCTGCGACGTCCGCGTCGTCGCTGAAACGACTGCCGTGAACGCGCTAGCCGGACGCCTTCGCGCCGTGCCGGACCTGGCGCTCGCGTCCGTATCCGATATCTGCCTGCCGCATCTCCGGCTTTTGTCTGCGGCGCTGGGAGAACACCCGGTGGCCACCCGGTTGCTCGCACGGCAGGGCGCGGTCTTGCAGCGAATGGCGGACAATCTGCGGCGCTACGCCCTGAAACACGACGGCCTCCGCCGTTATCTCGCGAGCGACGAAGAGGAGAAGGCGGCAGAGCGTGCGCTCTTCATGCTCGCGGGACATCGCACGCTAAACACGTCGACGCCGCTGTTTTTGCCGGCTGTCGGCTTTGCTGATGATGGTTAGCCCTATGACCTTCCGGAGCATTCTCTTCCGCGACCCCGGTGACCGCCCGTCCGGCGGCCAAACCGGAGCGCCGAACTTCTTTGTCGATCTCAATCTTGACCAGATTGTCGCGGCCATCATAGCCGGTAAGGAAGAATACGATCTTGCGCCTTTTTTCCATGCGCCGTTGCGCAACCTGGAAGCCATCGAGTTTCGTCATGACATCATGCGCGACCTCGAGCAACCGGAGCTTTTCAACCATATCGGCGCCTTCGCCCGCAATATGCGCGCGGTGCGCGATCACTTCGCGCAAGCCGGCAAGCTTCGCCACAGGCTGCAGCAGCAGGCCTGGTTTCTCGACGCGGCGGACATCTATTGCGACGCAGTGATGAAGCTGCTTAAGGATATGTGTTCCATCTCCTTGAATTCTTATGGCCTCCGGGCGTTTCTCGATCATCTTGCCGATTATGCCGGAGCAGCCGCCTTTCGGTCGCTTTTCCAGCAAGTCAAACAGCTCAAGGCCGATCTGGCCGCCATTAGGTATGGCACGCTGATCCAGGGGACGAGGGTGGACGTCCGCCTATATGAAGGTGAGCCGGACTACAGCGCCGAAGTGCTGGCGACCTTCGAGCGGTTCCGGCAAGGCGAGGCGCAGGGCTACAAATTCGATTTCAGCGAGCCGGCCGAAGTCAATCATATCGAGGCGCAAATCCTCGACCGCGTTGCGCTGCTCTATCCCGAATTATTCGGCGAACTCGGTCGATTTTGCGCCGACATGGCTGATTTTCGCGACCAGACGCTCGTCGCGTTCGACCGTGAGATCCAATTCTACGTCGCCTATCTTGCCTATATCGGTCCGCTTCGCGAGCGCGGGCTGAGCTTCTGCTATCCACAGGCAACTGCGGAGCGCGGCGAGATCTACGACTATGAGGCTTTTGACCTGGCGCTCGCGGGCCGGCTGGCCGAGCGGCACCAGACCCCGGTCTGCAACGAATTCCATTTGCGTGGGCCGGAGCGGATCATCGTCGTCTCCGGACCGAACCAGGGCGGCAAGACGACATTCGCCCGGATGTTCGGCCAACTGCACTATCTCGCCGCGCTGGGATGCCCGATCCCCGGCAGGTCCGCCCGGCTGACGCTCGCCGACCGACTGTTTACCCATTTCGAGCGTCGTGAAAACATGGGCGACCTGCGCGGCAAACTGCAGGACGACCTCGTCAGAATCCACGGCATCCTGGACGCGGCCACGCCCCGGAGCGTGATCGTGATGAACGAGATCTTCTCGTCCACCGCGCTGCAGGACGCCATCGTGCTGGGCAAGAAGGTGGCCGCCGAGATCATGCAGCTCGACCTTTATTGCGTCTGGGTGACCTTTATCGACGAACTCGCGTCGCTCGGACAGAAAACCGTCAGCATGACGAGCACCGTGGTGCCCGACAGTCCCGCGGAGCGAACGTACAAGATCCTGAGGCGTCCGGCAGACGGCCTCGCCTATGCCATGTCGATCGCCGAGAAATATCGGCTTACCCGCGACATGATCATCGAGCGAATCCCGTCGTGAAAGCGCATCTGCTCCATCGCGACAGCGAGTTCGATTGGCGGCCGCCGTTGGAAGAGGCGGCGCTGCGGGAAGCCGCGCGGAACGGACGGCGCAACCAGACCCGCACCTGCGATCCGCAGCGCGGCCTTCCCTGGAATGCGGAAACGCTGACTGCGGATCTCGCCTTGAGAACGCTGTTCGAAACCATGGCGCAAGACGACGACTGCGTCTTCGAGGTCTCGCGCCGGGTGGTTCTCGGCGGTGTTTCCGGCGACATCGACACGATCCGCTATCGGCAGGCGGTTTTGCAAGATTGCCTCGCCCATCCCGCCGTCATCCGGGAGCTGTATACCGTCGCCGTCGAAGCGACGGCGGAGCAACAACGGCATTATCTCGGCTCCTTTTTCGCCCGGTACCCGGATGCGGTCCTTCGGCACGGGATCGATCTCTTATCGGCCATGCTCGGTTTGCTGCGAAAGTTGCGCCGCATCGCCGACGCGCAAGCGGGCAATTTCACCTCCGAGGGCGCGACCAAGTTCTTCGCGATGCTGCAGCGCGATCTCGACGACGAGTACCTCATGCGCGTTCAGCGCGACCTCGATGAGCTGAAATTGCGGGAGGGCGTGCTGCTCAGCGCCGCTCTCGGTAAGGGCAACAGAGGAGCAAACTACGTTCTGCGGCGCTTTCCACAACGTCCCATGAACTGGTGGCGCCGGTTGGCCGATGCCCTCGATCGCCTGGTGCTCCGCTGTCGCGAACGGATCGAAGTCTGTCCTGCGCGGCTTCGGCCCCAGGCTTCGCCGGTCTACAGTTTTGCACTTCACCCGCGCGACGAAGCCGGGGCCCGTGCGCTTGCGGAACTCAGAAACCGCGGTATCGCGCTGGTCGCCGACGCGCTCGCGCAATCCGCCGATCATGTGCGCGACTTCTTCGGCATGCTGCAGGCGGAGCTCGCTTTCTATGTCGGCTGCCTCAATCTCCGCGAGGCACTGGGCCGAAAAGGGGAGCCGATATGCATGCCCGTACCGGCGCCCGCGGACGAGCAGCGTCTCGCAGTGCGGGGCCTCTATGATGTGTGTCTCACGATCAAGCTCGACAGGCGCGCCGTCGGCAACGACATGGCCGGCGACGGCAAACGCCTTGTCGTCGTCACCGGGGCGAACACCGGCGGCAAATCGACTTTCCTGCGGAGCCTGGGCCTGGCCCAGCTGATGATGCAGGCGGGCATGTTCGTCGGTGCCGAGGAATTCCGGGCGAGCCTCGCGAGCGGCGTCTTCACGCATTACAAGCGCGAAGAGGACGCCGGGATGAAGAGCGGTAAGCTCGACGAAGAGCTCAGCCGCATGAGCGAGATCGTCGACCACCTGCGTCCCGGCGGCTTGCTGCTGCTGAACGAGTCCTTTGCCGCCACCAACGAACGCGAGGGCTCCGAAGTCGCTCGCCAGATCATGACGGCGCTTCTCGACAAGCAAATCCGGATTGTCTGTGTGACGCATCTCTACGAGCTGTCGCGGGGTTTTCTCGAACGCGATGCCGACGGCACCCTGTTCCTTCGCGCCGAGCGCGACCGGACTTTCAAGCTGCTCGAAGGCGATCCGCTGCCGACGAGCTACGGCGAGGATCTGTACCGGGACATCTTCGGCGACCGTCTCTCACGCCAGGTCGACCTGCCGGCAGCAGCGCAGTAGGGCGATCGTTCTCAGCGCTCGGGCTTGCCGATCCCGGCCCGCAGCGCACCGGCAAACGCCAATAGTGCCCCCGCGCCGGCAACGACCGCCCGCGCGGAGCCGGGCACGAGCATCGCGAGCGCGGCGGCGCAGAGCAAAAGCGCGGCCGCGACGGCGGCAATCAGGCCCGCCCGCGCGAGCCAGTAGGCGACCTGCGCCCGCAAAACCGCCTCGGTGACCGCCGCGCCGCGGAAGCGCCGCGCGAATTCGCTAAGATCAAGGAGGGTCAGAAGCGCGAGACCGTAGACAGCCGCGCCGACAATATCGGTGCCGCCGCCCGCGGTGACCGCCGCCGCGGCGTAGCCGATCGTTCCGATGACGCCGCCCACCGTGACGAGGCCGAGCGTGCCCGCGAGAAGGCCTCCGATGCAGAACAGCGCGGCGAGCCCCTCGATCGCGATCACGATATCCGATGGGGCGCTCCAGATCGGCACGCCAACCAGGACGAGCACCGGTAACAGGCTCCAATACCGGCTCATGATCGCCCGACCCAGCCCCGCCTGGTCCGGGCGAGCCCCGACAACACCGCCTCCAGCGGAGCGACGCCGTCCCACTCCACGGCCCGGACGCCATGCCGCTTCAGTGCGGTCAACTTCGCGCGCCATTCGAGCGCCCATAGGCGGCAGGCGAGGTCATCGACCGTCGATCCGGCGAGCGACCGGCGCGTCACTTCGACCGGCGATATTGCGACGAGGATCACATCGAAACCGCGCGCGACGAGGTCGGCAAGCGCGTCGGTGAAGCGCTCGTCGAGCAAAGGACTGAGCGCTATGACGAGCGCGTTGGCCGGCAGGATACGCGGCGGCAAACGATCGAGGCGCGGCGCGACGTAGCTGAAATGCGTGGCCGCCGGCAAGAGTGCTTCGGCCACCGCCTCGGCTTGGCGTCGGCCGGTCCCCGGGCCGATCCAGCGCAGGAAACCTCCGTATTCGATAAAACCCACGCGATCTTTCCGGGCGAGATAGGCGTGGGCGAGCGCGGCTGCAGCCCGGACTCCGAGGTCGAGGCTGGAGCGGGGCGAGGCGCCGCTATCCGACAGCGCGTCGAGCAGCAGCACGACGTCCGCGTTCCGCTCTTCCTGAAAACGCGTCACATAGAGCTCACCCCGCCGCGCAGTCGCGCGCCAGTTGATGTGTCGTACGCGGTCGCCGGGCGCGAAAGGCCGCAGGTCGCCGGGCTCGATCCCTTCGCCAACCCGCGGCGAGACATAATTGCCAAACGACGACTGCGTCCGCAGCGGCTGCGGCACGTGCCGCAGCCGCTCGACGCCAGGATAAACCGCTATCTCCGCTTCCTGCGTTAGCCGGTGCTCGACGATCCGCAGCCCGGAGCGATCCCAGAGCCGGAGGAGCGCAGTTCCAAGATCGAACCGCCCGCGCGCCGGACAGTCGAGGTCAAAAGACCAGTCCGCGCTTCCGCCGGCTTCGATGGTCTGTGCCGTCCGGTTGTTTCCTGAAGCTACGCCGAGCTGCCGAGGCACGAGCGACAGGATCTCGGCGATCGGCAGAGCGTCGGCCGCTTCAAGCCTGACATGCACGGTTACTTGTCCCCCCTCCGCGAGCCGACTTCCCGACACCGTCTGGGCGAGGCCGAAGCGCCGGCGGCGGACGCCGCATGCCGCCGAGAGGAACCCCATTGCGAGCGGCAGTGCGGCGACTAGAAGTTCAAGACGATCGCAAAGGACGCCGAGAAAGAGACACCAGGCGAACAGCGTCGCCAGCGCAAAGGCCTGCGGTGTCGGTCGGCCGCTCACACTTCGACCGTCCTCGGGGTCGGCACTCTCTCCAAGATTTCCCCGACGATATCGGCGGCGGCCACTTTCGTGACCCAAAGCTCGGGACGCAGCAACAGGCGGTGCGCGAGCGCCGGCGCCGCCATCGCCTTGACGTCGTCCGGCGTCACAAAGTCGCGGCGGTTCAGCGCCGCTTCCGCCCGCGCGAGGCGGAACAAGGCGAGCGTGCCGCGCGGCGAAGCGCCCAGCGCGATGCGTGGATCGTCCCGGGTCGCGCGCGCGAGATCGACGATGTAGTCCTCGACCGAGCGGTCGACCTGCACGGTTTCGAGCGCCGCCTGCATCGCCAGCAGCTCGCCGCGCCGGACCACCTGGGGCGCATGCGCCTCCTCGCCGCGTCGAAGACGACGGCGGGACAGGATTTCACGCTCTTCCTCGCGGCTCGGATAGCCGACCGCGATCCGCATGAGGAAGCGGTCGAGCTGGGCCTCCGGGAGCGCATAAGTGCCCTCCAGGTCGATCGGGTTCTGCGTCGCGATCACGATGAATGGCTCGCCCAAAGGATGGGTTTCGCCTTCCACCGTCACCTGGTTTTCCTGCATCGCTTCGAGCAGGGCCGATTGCGTCTTCGGCGTCGCGCGGTTGATTTCGTCCGCCAGCAGGAGCTGGGTGAAGATCGGTCCGGGTCGGAAGTCGAAAACGCCTTTCCTTTGGTCGTAGAGAAAGCTGCCCGTGATGTCGCCGGGCAGCAGGTCCGGCGTGAACTGGATCCGCCGGAACTCGAGGTCGAGCGCCTCGCTGGTGAGCCGGGCGATCAGCGTCTTGGCCAGGCCCGGGAAATCTTCGATCAGAATATGGCCGTTCGCGAGAATCCCGGCGAGCATCTGCCGCAGGACATCGTCCTTTCCAACGATCACCTGCGACAGCGCATCGAGGACCTCGCGGCACCGACTTTCGACTTCGGAAATCTTCATTCGCGGCGCTCAATCTGGCTGATGAATTCGGCGAGCGTTTCCGGCGACGGCCTCCGGCGCTGCGTCACCGTAGCGGCTTTCCCGAACTCGCTTCCATACGCGCGGGCCAGCTCTTCCAGCCGTGGTTCAAGCGTGCTCTCGAAAGACGATTGGCGGGCCAGCGCGTTCGCGACCTCCTCCCGCAACCGGGCGAACTCCGGATGAAGCTTCGGCGGAGGTGGCGCCGCCGACAGCGCCTTCTCGAAATCCGATGGCGGCTCCCACAGCGAATCGCCGCGAAAGTAGCGCCTGAGGTGAAGCAGCACGATGGCGGCGACGAAGCAGACCGCCGCGCGAATGATGGCCGGCCGGTTAGCCGGGGCGGCGTTTTCGTGGACGAAAGCGGTAAGGCCGCCGAGCGCGACGAGGAATGCCGCATACCCCGCCGTAATCGCCGGCCAACGCCGCTTACGGTACATGGGCGTCCGGCCTGTTGGACGCGGCTTCGATTTCGGAGCGGATACCGGTTAATGATTGCCAGGCGCGCTCGCGCTCGCCCGCGCCGAGCGGGTGCGTACTGAAGCGCGCGATTTCAAAGAGATGCGTCAACTCCTCCACAAGCTGGCGCGGCAACGACAGTCGCGCAAGCACCGCCCGCGCAAACTCCGCCGGGGTTTGCCAAGGTCGCCGCCGCACTTCGGCCGCCGCCAAAACGCGCTCGAAGTTCCGGTAGATCTTCCGGATGGCGACGCGTGCATCCGGTTCGGACGCGAGGTCCTCCAGGCTCGCATCCACGGCTTGCACGACTTGGGCGCGATACCGTTCGTCGAATGGTTGGCGCCGCATCCAGCGGCCGCTAAAAGCGAGCCACCATATAACGGTGAGCCCAGCCGATGCAGCAAGCACCGCAGCCGCACCCACCAGGGCGGTCGTCAATGGAGACGCCGGGACCGGCTTTTCGCCCGAGCGCGGCGCGTGAACCGCGAGCGGTGGGACGACTTGGCCCTGATGCGCGATGACGGCGCCTCTTTCCAGAGGCACCGCGACATTCTCCTGCCCCAGCCAAAACAATAGACCTGTCAGCACGGCGGCGGGCGCAAGCGCCAGCAGGAGCATGGCGATCCCGAGCAGCAGTGGAACCCGCCTCGGCTCTTGATACATTTCATGGTCGTCCTCGCCCTTTTTGCGGCGCGGACGCGGTCGGGGCAGGGCAAATCCGACGAATATGGCGCCAGCGAGCAGGACCGAGCCGAACGCGGCCACGATTAGCCAGCCCGGCAGAGCAACGGTCACGCGATGCGCTAGGTCGTCAACCGGGCTTCCCTCGGGGGTAGCTAAGACGCCGGCAAGCGCAAGGACGAGCCCCAGAACGGTTGCGGCGACGGGCAGGCCGGCAGTCGCGGTTTCGCCGGGTCTCGGGGGTGCAGACATGTCGGCAGCTCTGGACTCGAACTCCACGCAAACGCTCCTCCGGCAAAGCCGGTCGTTGCTGTAGGAGTCATTGGTCCGGTTGGACTTTTAAGGCGAACCCCACCGCCGTAGCGGCACATATAGCAGTCTGGCGCATTGCTTCAAGCGCCGGGTACGGCCTCGTTCTGAAATGTCAGCCTTGGATAGCGAAGGGCCATAGCAACAGTTGCCGCAGATCGCCCCCCCCCCCTTTTCGCCTCGCACAGTTGCCTCGGCCCCGACTGGACGCGGCCCGCCTGTGCCTTGGCACGGTCTCACACGGAGAAGGAAGGAAGCCATGACCGACATGAGCATGCGCGACCCGTTTGCCTTCGCGCGAGAAGGCAAGCTCTTGGCGCCGATCGCCGAGGAACGCCGCCTCGAAGAGGTGGTTCCAATTCCTCTATCCCGCGGAGATGCCTCTCCTCGAAAAGGTGCGTACGATCGCGCAGCGTGTCTACGGCGCCCGCGACAACGATGCGTCTTCGTCGGTATCCGACCAGCTCACGCAACTGGAGAAGCAGGGCTTTGGCCACTTTCCGATCTGTATTGCGAAGACCCAGTACAGCTTCACGACCGATCCGAATCTCAAGGGAGCGCCGAAGGATCATATCGTCGAAGTTCGCGGGGTCAGGCTCTCGGCCGGCGCCGAGTTCGTGGTTGTGATCTGCGGCGACATCATGACGATGCCCGGGCTGCCGCGCGTCCCTGCCGCAAATAGCATCACCTTGACCGAAGACGGCCGCGTCACCGGGCTGTTCTAACTCCGGAGGGAGCGGGAGCCGCCGCGTCTTTGGCGGTCCGCTGCACAACGGGGCATTCGCTGCGGCAAACGGGGCCGGGCAGCGCGTATTGATGCATTGCCCGCGCACAAGCGAAGGAGGGTCATAATGACGGATCGTCCGGCGGCGCGTGCCTTTTTTTGCGTGCCGGCGCCCGACCGCGTCCTTGCTGCGAATGAGTTTGCCTTTGCCGTCCGCGACACCAGCCCCGTCACGGCGCTTCATACGCTGATCTTGCCCCGCCGGCATGTCGGCGATTATTTCGATCTCGTCCCGGCTGAAGACAGCGCCATCAGGAGTCTGCTCACAAAAATTCGGTCGGATATCATGGCCTCGGACGCCCACGTCAAAGGCTTCAACATCGGGGAAACGGCAGGCCAGACCATCTTTCACTGCCATGCCCACCTGATCCCCCGCGCCGACAGCGGTCGCTCGCGAAGGGCCATGGCCCGTTGCTTCAGCTGATCCGAGCAAGGCTCCTTCGGAATGCCCAAATGTGGTGGCGCCAATCGAGCGAGCTATGATCCTCTCGTGACTTCGGTCCCTACGAGGGTCTGCAAATGGCTTCGACGCAAGATTGCACATTAGGCGATCCACAGCAGGTAATAACCGATCTACAACGTCAGCTTGCCGAGCGCACGGCGGAGCGTGACGAAGCCTTCCAACAGCAGACCGCAACGGCCGAGGTGTTGCAGGTCATTAATTCCTCGCCAGGCGATGTTGCACCCGTATTCGCGACGATATTGGACAAGGCCCATACGTTATGCGGCGCCGATTGCGGAAGCTTGTTTCTTCTCGACAATCAGGCCTTCCGAGCCGCCGCCGTTCTTGGTTATCCGAATGACCTCGCCGATCGGTTGCACCAGGGAGGTAGCCTTACCGAAGCTGCGGCATTCGCCCCACTCCTTGCCGGCGAGCCGCTGGTTCACACTCCCGATTTGGCGCAAGTAGACGATTCCCAATCCCGTGTCGTTGCCGAACGCGGCGGGGTCCGCACCAACCTGCTTCTGCCGCTGCGAAAAGACGGGGTCCTTCTCGGCGTGATCTCCTGCAATCGCCAGGAAGTCCGCCCCTTCACCGACAAGCAGATCGCCCTACTCCAGAATTTCGCGGCGCAGGCAGTCATCGCGATCGAGAACGCTCGACTTATCACGGAAACGAAGGAGGCTCTGGAACAGCAAACAGCTACTGCTGAAGTGCTTGGCGTCATCAATTCGTCCCCGGGGAATTTAACGCCGGTATTCGACACTATGCTGAAACGCGCCGTGCAGCTGTGTGAGGCGGCATTCGGGCACCTGATTATTTACGACGGGGAACGGTTCTCTCCGGTATCGGCGATCGGCGAGCCTCAGATCGTGGAATGGCTCAAGCAGCGGGGGCCGGTAAAGCCCGGGGCTGGAACGACCATGGAGCGTATCGTCCGCGGGGAACGTGTGGTCCAGATCGAGGACATCAAGGACGACGCAGCCTTTCGTAACGGGGATCCGACGCGGCGAGCCCTGGTCGAAATAGGCGGCGCCCGCACCCTCCTCAGTCTCGCGCTCTCCAACGATAAAGCCGTGCTCGGGGTAATCAGCATCTATCGCCAGGAGGTCAGGTCGTTTTCCGAGCGCGAGATCGCCCTTTTGCAGAACTTCGCGGCACAGGCGGTGATCGCGATGGAGAACGCCCGGCTGATCACAGAGACGCGTGAGGCCCTGGAGCAACAAACGGCGACCGCCGACGTGCTTGGCGTCATCAATGCCTCGCCTGGCGACCTCGCGCGCGTGTTCGACACGATGCTCGAAAAGGCAATGCACCTGTGCGAAGGGAATTTCGGATTCCTGTCGACGTACGACGGCGAGCATTTCAACGCGGTTGCACTGCGCGGGCTGCCTGAAGGATACGTCCAGGACTATTACACAGGCCCCTACCTGCCGGGTCCGAACACGACACATGATCGCCTGGTTCGGGGCGAACTTGTCGTGCACGTCCCGAATTTAGCGGCCGACAAGACGGACAGCCCCCGGCGCAGGGCCGTGGTCGAAATCCTGGGAGTGCGTTCTATCCTGGCGGTGCCTCTCCGCAAGGACGATAGGTTGCTCGGCGCCATCCACGTGTACCGCAAGGAGGTCCGCCCGTTCACCGACAAACAGATCGCGTTACTGCAAAATTTTGCGGCCCAGGCAGTCATTGCAATGGAGAACGCGCGGCTCCTCACCGAGACGCAAGAGGCGCTGGAACAGCAAACCGGCAGCGCCGAGGTGCTCCGGGTCATTAACTCCTCGCCCGGAGACCTATCGCCCGTCTTCGACAGTATCGTCGAGACCGCAGCCCGCTTATGCGCAACCGATATCGCAGGCCTCGCGATTCGGGACGGCGATGCATATCGCTATGTCGCCCTGAGGGCGCTCGATCCTGCATGGGACGAGTACGCTCGCCGATTGTCCTTCACGGCCGGCCGCGGAACAGTTACGGGGAGGACTTTGCTTGAATGCCGCGTCATTCATGTTCCCGACTTGGCGAATGACCCGGAGCACCAAGTGCCAGAGATTGTGACGATTGGCCGGCTGCGCACGTTTCTCGGCGTACCGCTCTTGCGCGAGGGCGAGCCAATCGGGGTGCTGTCGTTGGCGCGTACACGCGTTGAACCTTTCGTCAATCGACAGGTTGAGCTCATTCGCACCTTCGCGGATCAAGCGGTGATCGCGATGGATAATGCGCGGCTATTGGGTGAGCTGCGCCAGCGCACCGACGAAATCGCTGAGCTCAATCGCGGCCTCGAAGCCCGTGTCGCGGACCAAGTCGAGGAACTGGGGCGGGTCGGCCGGCTGAAGCGGTTTCTCGCTCCGCAACTCGCCGAACTGATTGTCTCGCAGGGCGATGAAAAGTTCCTCGAAAGCCACCGCCGCGAGATCGTCGTCGTGTTCTGCGACCTCCGTGGCTATACCGCTTTCACCGAAACGGCCGAGCCGGAGGAGGTGCTCGATTTTCTTCGACAGTATCACGGCGCACTGGGCCCGCTAGTGAGCCAGTTCGAGGGGACGCTCGACCAATTCTCCGGCGACGGGATCATGGTGTTTTTCAACGACCCAGTGCCGATCCCCGACCCGGCGGAGCGCGCGGTCAAGATGGCAATGGCGATGCGGGAGGCGGCCGGCGCGCTGATCGACGACTGGCGGAAGCGTGGTCGCGATTTGGGCTTCGGCGCCGGAATTGCGCAGGGTTACGCAACGCTCGGGCAAATAGGATTTTCCGAGCGGTCCGGCTACACCGCCATCGGTACGGTTTGCAACGTCGCCGCGCGACTTTGCGCCGAGGCAAAGGATCGACAGGTTTTGCTCTCTCAGCGCGTCGCCGCCGGTCTGGAGAGCAATTTCGCATTGGACGAAATCGGTCCTCTTGCATTGAAGGGGCTGACGCGGCCGGTCATCGCCTACAACGTGCCGCTCACCGCCGAACAGGCAGCTTTCCGCCTTATCGAAGGAGGGGTGCCGTAAGTTTGATCAATGGTGTCTGCCTTCTGTCGTATCGTCTCCCAGTAACCGCAACGGGGGCGCGAGCACGCGTCCCGGCCGCTTAGGCTGAACCGCTAAGTTAGCCGCCACCCGGCGGGGCAAGGCTGAACCAGCAGGATGCGCCGTTAATTGATGCCACCGCCGATTATGCCCGGCAGTCCCTGGTCGCCCGTCGCCGGCTCAATTTGCTGCCGCTGTGCACTGACGATTTACGTGACCTGGGGTTGTGATCTCCTCGATTTGGCCCCCCAGCGAGGCGCCAGATCACCCCCTGCGGCACCGGCAAGCGAAGGGCGGTCGCACGCGGCAAGCCGGCATAGAGGCCGCGCAAGACGCGGGTGACAATACCGTGCGTGATGACGATCCGCGCGCCACTGAATTCCTCATTAAGCCAACTGCCTCTCCTTGCCGCAAAGCCGGCGTAAGTCTCGCCTCCGGGACACCGAAAATACCATTCCCCATAACCATAACGGTCGAAGATGCCGGGTTCGATCGCCTCGATTTCATCGCGATGGAGCCCATCCCAGACCCCGATGGAAATTTCCTTGAGCCGCTCATCGAATAATATCGGTGCCCGATTGCCCAGCGCGCTCCCGATGATTTCCGCGGTGCGCCGAGCGCGACCGAGCGGGCTTGAGATGATCTGCGCGGTCGCGGCTGCTGAAATTTCCGCAAGTACACGACCAACCGCTTTGGCTTGCGCCAGCCCGCGCTCCGTCAACGGGGCGTCACCCCAGCCCTGATAGCGGCGCACCGAGTTCCATTCAGTTTCGCCGTGGCGCACAAGGTAAACGACGTGGAACACCATCGGCCCCTTCAATCAGTTCACATTGCTTAATGTAGCCTCGACGCGGAGGGCCTCGCACAAGTTTCTTCATGATCGCAGCGCTGGGTGAGAGGGGCCGTTTGGGGCAATTCTCGCCGTCAAGTCGCCTGAGTGGCAACGGCAGCTACCGAGCCGAAAGCAGTCACTCAAGCCGTTAGGCGGCAAGACGCGGTGCAGACCATAGTCCAGCAGAGGAATTTTGCGGTAGCCCCGCGCGTAGGTCATCCCCGCACGCAACGGGCCACTCCTCTAAAATCCTGCAAACTCAGCGGTCGTCCCCTTGCAAAAGGTTCTAAAAGCTTCCAACAAGGGGAGCCATTCCGGACGAGGAAGGGATCCCCACCTCATCCGCTTTCAGTTGCGGCGAAATTGCGCTTGTTTCTGTACGACAAGGACCGAGAAAAAACGGCATTAGCGTGAGGTCGATATAGCCAACAGAAACGTTGTTCTCGGTGCGATGTACGCGATTCTGGTGCTGCCCCTTCTACTGCTGCTTACGGCCCCGGCCTGGGCCGAGGCGTCCGCGCCCGCAACTCCGTCGGCCGATGAATTGCAGCAGCTGGTCGACACGTTGCAAGACGACAAGGCGCGCACACAGTTTATCCGACAATTGCAGACCATGATCGAGGCGCGGCATGCCGCCGCGGCATCGCAGCCGAACGCGTCGCCGGCCGGTTGGGTGTCCCAGCGTCTCGATCAGCTGAACAGCGAAATCCTCGAGGGTGCGTCTGTCGTCGTCGATGTCCCGCGCATCATCGTCTGGGGGCGAATGCAGGTCGAGGACGCCGCCGCCCGTAAGCATTGGCTGGGAATCGCGTTAGCAATCGTCATTGTCTTTGGTTGCGCCAGTGTCGTCGAATGGCTGGTGCGCCACTTCCTGGTTCGCCGGTTGCCGCGCGCACCGCCCGCCGGCGGGCGTGCCACCCGTCTGCTTTTGGCGGCGCTCGACCTCGTGATCGACGCGTTGCCGATCATCGCTTTTGCCGCGGTCGCCTACGCGGTGTTGCCATTTACCCTGCCGGCCGCCTCAGTGAGCCGGACCTCACTCGCTCTGGTGGTGCACGCGACAGTGCTCACGCGGCTTATCTTGGCTGTGGCAAAATCGCTGCTGCTAGCCAGTGATGCCGGCTTCGGTCTGCCGCTTACCGAAGAAACCCGCAACTATCTGTATATCTGGATCAAACGGTTCACCTGCTGGGGTGTTTTCGGCTTCGCCTTTGGCGAAGGCGCGTGGTGGCTTGGCATACCGGGCGGCATCTATGCTCTGGCGCTCAAGGCGGTCGCCCTGGTGCTGGCTATTCTCGCGATCGTCTTTGTCCTGCAAAACCGAGCATCGGTGGGCGAGTGGATCGCCGGCCCTGCCGAGCTGCCGGATAAGGGGCGGTCCGCGAGCTGGCGTCGTATGCGGCTTCGCCTCTCCGAGAGCTGGCATATCCTGGCGATCGTCTACGTCCTCGGCATCTTCGCCGTCTATGTGCTGCACATCACCGGCGGGTTCGGATATCTGTTGCGGGCGACCGTCCTCACCCTCGTCGCCACCATTGGTGCACGGCTGCTGCTCGGTTTTGCCGAGCGCGCCACCGCGCGCGGTTTTGCGATCGCGCCTGATCTGAACAGCCGTTTCCCCACGCTTGAGCAGCGAGCGAACCGTTACCTGCCGGTCCTAACCGGCCTGATCCGAGGCGTCGTGTACCTCGGGGCTCTGCTCCTGGTGTTGGAGGCATGGGATATCGGGTCGTTTGCCTGGTTCGAAACCGATCTCGGTCGGCGAGCAACCGGGGTCGTATTATCGGTCGCGGCGGTGATCGCCGTTGCGCTCGCGGCATGGGAGGTTCTTTCGGCCGCGATCGAGCGTCATCTGGCGAAGTTGGCGCCGTCGAGCCGCACCCGTCAGCGCACCCTGCTGCCGCTATTGCGTACGACGATGCTATGTGTCATCGTGGTGATGGTAAGCCTCATCGTGCTGTCGGAGATCGGCCTCAACATCGCGCCGTTGCTCGCCGGTGCCGGCGTTGTCGGGCTGGCAGTCGGCTTTGGGAGCCAGGCGCTCGTCAAGGACATCATCACCGGTCTCTTTATCCTGATCGAAGATCAGATCGCCGTTGGTGATATCGTCGACGTCGGCAAGGATCACAAAGGGACGGTTGAGGCGATCTCGATCCGAACCATCCGGCTGCGCGACCTGGCCGGCATCGTGCATACGGTGCCGTTCAGCGAAGTCACCTCGATCAAGAACCTGACCAAGGATTTCGCCTACGCCGTCGCCCGCATCAGCATTTCCTATGGCGAGGATATCGATCGCGTGGTCGAAATCCTGCGAGGTGCCAGCGAAGAGCTAATGACCAATGAGGAAGTGGCGCCTTTTGTGCTCGATCCGTTCAATTACCAGGGTGTTGACAGTCTGGACGAACACGCCGTGGTGCTGCTCGTGCGCATCCGCACGTTGCCGGGTAAGCATCTCGCGGTAGGTCGGGCCTTTAACCGCTTGGTGAAGATTGCCTTTGACAAGCATGGCATCGCAGGGCGCGACCCGACGCCGATGATGATTACCGGCGCGCTGCAGAATCAGGCCGATGGTGCATCAGCTGCGCACGAGACAGCCGCCCGGCATTCACGAGCAGAAAGGGAAGCCACAACGCCATCGATCAAAACCGCAAGAGCGCACAAAGTCGGTTGCCAAGGCGGCGGCGAGGTCCAGTGATTCCGCCGTGCACCCAAGCTACCGTTCGGAAAGGCCGATCGTTCTCAAAAATCGGCCCTAATCAAAGGACCTTCCGGATACGGCACAGACTTAACCGTACCCGCCGCCCGGGACATGTCCCAGTTGCTGCAGGTGACGCTGTAGCGCCTCATGCTGCGGGCCCTGCCCTTCCGCCAGGAACTCGCGGATATCCACGATCGTCGCGCGACCGCCAGATGCACGGTTGGGCTGGTGGCGCACCTTCCACCGCGCCGGGTCGGCGCTGTCCCGAGCGAGGTACCAGCGATCGCCGTTGGAACTCGCGTGAATCAGTATTTCGTCAAACATGAATACCCGTACGCTCATGTTCTCCGGAGCAAAACAGCCGGTGAGGTTCGAGGTTCCTGCGGCTGAGCGCCGATAGCGGACTGGGAGGCGACATCGTCTCGGTGCCCCTCGATCTGCGGATTGCTATCGCGCGGCTTTCAAGGCGAGGGAACAGAGGCGCACCGCCTGTTGCGACGTGCCCAACATCATTTGTCCGGTCATCGAAGCCAGCCGCCCGGTCATTTCCGCGGTAAAATTCGATGATCCATCAGAGCGTACCGCAGTGACCGTTACCCGGGCACTCCCACCCCTAATCGCACCGTTGAAGACGACCGAGTCCTGATAACCGAAGCGATCCTTGAAGGTGTAAAGGCCGGTAAGTCGGTCACCCTCCTGACGGAACGGTATCTGCCGCCAGGTGATGGCAGGCAGGCCGCCTTCGGTATACGCCGTGCACGAGAAGGTGCCGATCAGCAGAACAGGTTCGAGAGGAACGCGCAGCGGGTTGATAACGCCCTGGTTGCCGTCCGGCGTATACGCGGTTGGTGATGCGCATCCCGCCAATAGTAGACCCACAGTAAGTAAGACCGGGCCAATGTTGCGAACGACGGTCACTAGGGTCTCCATAAAGCCCGACACGGTAAAGCGAACATTTTCGCTTTGTCGCGGCAATGATAGACGAAACGGCGCACCCTCCCCCTCTCCGTCAGTCAGCTCGAGCCGCTAGCCGCGGCAACACTGTGCAGGGGACCACGCGGGAGGGGCTGCTCAAGGGCATGCATGCCGGTCGCGAGCGCGCCCGGTTTCGCTACGTCAGGCGACCTTCGGCGCGATGAGACCCGACGGGCGAAAAACGCATAAAGGTTGGTGGTCATCGCCAAGGGAACGATCAAAATTTCCCTGCGTCCGGGCTTGCGGATTCGTAACTCAGAGTTAGTAGGGTCCGATTTAACGCAGAAAGAAAGGAATCTACTTGAGTAATTTTAGTATTCCCGGCCAACCAAACCCTTTTTTGACCCTGAGAAAATCCGGGATTGAATGGCTCGACCGTTTTAGGCAATCCAAATTTACCTGTAAGCATTTTGGCAATTTTTGTTGGACAATCTGCCGCGTCCGCGGCATCCGGATGATTGAGACTTAAATCAACTTTGACCAACCTGTTATTGCTGAACTTAAAATCTACGTACAGATCGCAGCTCTCCATATCGTATTTCGGTATTCCGAAGTGGGGATAGGTTTTCCCATTGATCGCGCCAGAGGAATAGTGAGTGAGAGTGCCCTTGAATGCAGCTTGGACTGCTTGTTCTGTAGCTCCCCATTTTGCATCCTCAAACTCGTCTGCGCTTTGAGCGATAGCCGCTAGCGGATACAAGGCAAAAAGCGAAGCGAAGACGATGCGGTTCATTCTCTGGCCTCTTCCTGTTTATTCTGACTACAAGAAAAGGAGCCGGGACGGAAGGTGAGCCGACGACTAGGATCGACGATTTAAGCGAAGCAGGCGCTGCATCTCGGAACACCGGCTTCGTCGCAAAATGCCACTTACCGCGACCCGCATGAAACGGCTGCGTCGTCCGGCGCAAGGCGCTGGAAGCGGCCGAAGCGGATGTTCTCGAACGCCGCATCATCACGATCCCTGCGAAAGACTGGGACCGTTTTGAGGCTTGGGTTGCTTCGCCCGCGCGCGAGGTTGCGGCGCTGAAGGAACTCCGCGGGCGCCCTCCCACGTAGCAGAAGCAAGCCCGCCGCGGCCCCTTACCGAGGAAGACGACCAAACCCGCTTTGATTGCGGGCGAGAATCCTTGAACGGGTGGTTTCGCCGCCACGCCTGGCACAATCACTCGGCAACGGCTTCTCATCATTAATGATACTGACACCGCGTGCGGAATTTGGACAGCGAGGTACTTGCCGGAGATCAGGCAACGGGGAAGTGAACTCTTCGTGCAGTGCCAACCCAAGCTCATCCCCTCGTGTAGGGCTTGGGTATTGCCGATCAGATCATCGCCATGTCAGCGCCGCTGCCACGGGCCAATTGGTATTGTTACCAATCCGCGGTGCCAGCTCTTTTTGTGCGCAAATTTAGTGATATCAAAAGCGACGCATATCTCTGTGCGAACACGTCCCGCACGACAAAATTCGCTGCAGCGTTTCCCAGGGCGCCGCGAAAGCTCCGCGTGGGTATCGCATGGTCGAGTTTACACGGCACCGATGACGAGCCGCCGGCGTCGCTTTTTTCGAGCGGCTTTCTATTGCCGGGACGGCGGCGGCGGAAGCGATTGGGCCGATGGTGCTTGGACCGATCACCGATTTGAGCGGGTATTGTACGGATTTAGCCAATACTGCGGCGGCGATCCGCGAACTGGATCTCGTCATTGCGGTAGATGGCGCCGTAGCGCACCTAGTCGCGGCACTGGGAAAGCTCAGATATGTACCGCACTGGATGTGGTTTCTCGAGCGGTCAGACAGCCCATGGTACCGATCGGCGCGCTTGTTCCGCCAGCATGCTTGGAACGACTGGGCTGACGTATTCAATCGCATAACAGCGCATCTTCTGGACTTGTGTCGGTACCGCTAGCTGCGGAGCCTCAACAGGTTGTCCTCGGATAGGCTGAGGCGGCTGATAGGCAGTTTGGGTACCGCATGGCGGGACTGCCTCTGACTTGGCCCGGGCGTCGGCCGTAACTGGCCCATTAGGCTCCCGAGGATTTCCCTGAGCTCCGCTCCACTCCCAGCCGGACAAGCCGGCGTCCCGGGGGATGCTCGCCGCAGAAACTCACGATTGTTCGCTTGAAGGGATTGCATCGTCTTATTGGATCGCGATACCGTGCTAGGTTGTCTCTAGTCAGGAGAATTCGGCTATGGCGCGAGCCATGCGCAGACATCCGATGCGGCTGATTCGTGGCGCCTTGGGGCATCCATTGGCGCGCAGTGTACTCGGATCGTTGTCGGGTGACGACTTGCGGGTGCTGGCAGACGCGGACGAGCGCGGTGAACTCAGCAGGGAAATCAATCCCATCCTGCAATCGGCTAATCCGCTGACGACAGCGCAGGCTCGGCTGCATCCAGTTGCCAAAGTGCTGCAGAAGCTGAGCGGCGACCAACTGCAGCAAATGAAAGAGGCATGCCCGCCCCCCGGCTGCGACCACTGATTGGCATCCGCGCCGCCTCTGAAACAGGGCCATTGGCGATGGGGACTTTCGAATGCGCCAGGGTGATCATGGTTCTCGTCGGCGCAGGAATGCTCGGCGCCTGCCAATTTACTGATTCCTCCATCACTCCGCGCATCGCGACCTTGGACAAGGCATACGACAATGCGGACAACAACGAGATTCTGACGAATATCATCCGCGCGAGCCGGCTGCAGCCGCTCCGCTTCTATCAGCATAACAAGATAGCCCCGAGTCAGACCAGCGACGTGAAGTTCGGCCTACCGAACATCACCTTCGGGCCGGCCAAAAGTGCCGCGGCCAAAGACTATGTCTTCACCACAGCTACGGATAATTCTGCTTCCGTATCGTTGGAGCTTGATCCCATTGAAACGCATGACTTCCACAACAGCCTGCTGACGCCGATTCAGGTCGGCCTGATCGGCCTGTTGCTTCAGAATTTCCCGAAGGAAATGGTCTTCTTGGCGCTGTTAGATTCGATCCGCTTCCAGGAGGCCAACGGAACAGTTCTTGAATACAAGAACGATCCAGAACAGGATTCATCGAGCTGTCCTGCTTATGATTATGCCGCCTATGACCCAGGTTATACCGGCCCCGACCTCGCGGCCGTCAGCCCCTATCATCCTCCCGGCGAGGGTGGCTACGCGACCTTGGCCAACTGTCGGTATCAACGCTTTTTGTACTGGGTCGAGGCCGGCATCGCCTATGGTCTGACGGTTGATTTCTCGACAGTGCCGAACCCCAAATACGACCCAAACAGCAAGACACAGACGCAGCCGAAAACCATCCTCACTGGCGTGTTCTGCTTGGATCCGGCGCAGGCGCGCCCCGACCTCGTCCGGCAACTCCAGGGGCTTCCCACCGCCTTGTGCGAGCATGCAGCCGGTCAAAAGCAAGCTGCACCCACCACACCCCATCGCAAGTCGAAGCCTACATCAGCAAATACGAAGCCGGAGACTCCCAGCACATCATCTGCCGACAACAGGGAATCGACCTTGACCTTTCCGTTCACGCGAGGCTCCCAAGTCGTCCGGGCGACGCTGGGCCTGAGGACGCGTTCCCTGATGGCGACTTTCCTCTATCTTGGCAAGCTTCTGCGACACCCGGATGCGGTGAAGTACTACACGCTCGCCGCTCGGTCCGCAGGTGACAACCGGATGCTGACGGTTCAGCCTGCCAAGGTCTTTGATGATTGTTTCGCCGTAGCCGAATCGAAAGATGCGTGTGTGCCGCGGGAGAATGCGGACAACACGAAACGCTTGTTTTCGATGCTATCGGAACTGATTCAGCTCAACTCCACCGTGTCGGATACTCCGGCGAGCTTGACGGTGCGGCTAACCCCATAAGCGATCGCTTTGACGAGCCGCGGGTTGGTAACAGCAACTCGCCTCACGAAGGGCGGCGAAGCCTTTCTACCGCAGCGCCACTATATTGCTGGTCGCCTCGATGATGACGACCTCGAAGCGTTCGCGCGGAGTCCATGAACCGCTGATGAACAAGCTCGACGCGACGCTCTTCTCGTATCCGCCGTCCTCCAGGATCGCCATCTGGGCGAACGATCAATGTATGTCCATCCCGATGACCCGCACAGCTCCTCCTCCATCGATGGTGGGAGCTGGCGGGCTCGCACGACATCTACGGATACGCGCTCGCAGCGCAACCGGGCAAGCCGTGGGCGCGGCCAAGTAGTAACGCGACTTCGCCACTCATGGTCAGGACGGCCTGCCGCCATTCGTGCGGTCCCGACGCCCCTATCCCGGCGGCCCATCGTACTCGATGATGCCGACGATCGATCCAGGCGCCGCACGCAGCATGCCCTCTTCCATGACGAGGCCGCCGCCGAACGGCCCGGTTTGCCCGAAGTGCGGCGGCACGGATCGCATTACGAAGGTGAAGGGCGGCCGGCTCGGTTTGTGGCGTTGCGACCCATGCAAACGCCAGTTCCGCGTCACGGTAGGCACCGTGTTTGAGAGCGCGCATGTCCCGCTGAACCTGTAGTTCCAGGCGATGCATCTGCTCTGCTCCCGCAAGAAAGGCTTTAGCAGCTACCAGCTGCACCGCGTGCTGGGCGTAACTTACAAGACGGCGTGGTTCAAGACGCACCGCGTCCGTGAGGCCACGCCCCTTTTGCTGATGTGTTCTCCGCAAGGAGCGGCGAGGCAAGACGCTCGAAATCGATGAGACTTTCATCGGTTACAAGGGCGATGCCGGTCCGACCTGGGAATTCCACAACGAGCGCGGTTGGCTCAAGAAGCGTGGTTACGGCTGAAATCGCGCACCGATAATAGCCCTTCCTTCTAACCTGCCGTGTCGTCCATGAAAGGAAGTCTGTGGCGATGGCAAGTCACCTCTAAGGCACGACCGTCGGCTCTCCGCCTCTTCCGGGCGCGGGGTGGGCTGCCAGTTCGGTCGGCAGCAGCTTCAAAAAGGCAGGTTCACTCAGCCGCTACGTCCTTGGCTCTTGCATCGGCGAAATTGACCTGGATTTGCGCTTCGAGGAGCCGCGGACAACCCCCGCCAGTAAAGGGACCGCTGTAGCACAAGTCGATTATGATAACCTTGATGGTCCGAACGAGAGGCGGCAATGGCGCAGCGCGCACTGCTAATCGGCATTGATGACTATCCCTTTGCGCAATTGACGAGCTGCGTCAACGACGCCAAGGCGATGCGTGATGTTCTGATTAAGCTCGGGCTCTTTCGGGAAGAAGAATGCACCCTGATGATTTCGCCGTCGGGGCCGAACCGAGAAGCGATACCCACCCGCGAGCATATTCTTGAATGGTTGCTTGAATGCTATGATGCCGATCCTCTCTTGGAAAGGCTACTGGTCTACTTTGCTGGACACGGACTTTCCGTCCGGCTTGGCCGGGAAGCGGACTCGCTTCGCACGGTGCTCGTCTCTGCCGGCGTCACGACCTTAAAAAACGCCGGCGCGAAGTTAATTGACTTCGACGAGTTGATCGGTCGTTTCGCCCGGCGTGGAGCACGGGAGCAGTACTGGATCATAGATGCTTGCCGGAACTTACCGCCCGATCGCATCCTGCCCAACGTCGCGACAATCGGTTGGGACCTCCCGCCCCACGACATCACCGCCGAGGCCACCGAGATGGCCCGCGCCGTGTTGTACGCCGTGGCACCACTCGGCCAGGCCGCGGCGGCAAAAGGCGGGCACGGTCTGTTGACGGGCTATTTGCTGGAAGGCATCGAGTGTAGTGGGGCGGCCCAGTGGGGTGCCTCGGGGTGGTACGAAGAAGACCGTGGCACGTGGCTGATTAGCCTTGAATCGTTAGGAGATTACGCCAAACGTCACATTCAATCCGCCTATCCTGGCAACGCTTGGGAGATCGAATATCAGTTGCCGCGAGTGTGGAGCGGAGAAGTGAAACCCGGGCCGCTTCGCGATGCCGGCGCCCTGCCGGACCGCCTGTTCGGGCTGTTCGTGGAGCCGGCGGAAGCCGCCAGCGCGATCGCCGCGTCGTTATCCGTGAAACGAAATAAAGTCGCAGAATGGCCACCTCGCGCAAACGGCGAAGCGGTGCCGCTGCCGCCCGAGCGGTATCGCCTCGCGGCGGCGCTAAGCCCAGACGCTCACGGTTGGCAGGCGCCCCGGATCGACAACCCAATCGTTGATGTCCGCGAAGTGGATCGAATTACGCTTCGGGTTTCTGCAACCGCTCCCGCTGTCCCATACGTGGGTCTCGAAACCTCCCCGGAGGGCATCACCGACCCCTTGTCCGGCGCGCCCCCGGTCGCCAATGCTGCGGTGACGGAGACGACAGTCACCCCCCATTTTGTTGACGATCGCCCACGCGGGCGTTTTCGTGGCGGCGTCTCCTTCTTGGTCACGCCCGAGTGGGGTCATTATGAAATGCCCAGGCCAACCCTGACGGTGCGCGCCATCGATCCAGGAGCATCCGTGCGGCTCACGCGCTTATCGGGTGGCCGCGAGCAACGCATCGAGCCGGTCAATGAACGGATCCCGATGGCCGAAGGCCTGTGGCGCGTTGAGATCATGCTGGGCGATGAAGTAATTGCCGTCCGCGAAGAGGACATCGCATCTGGCCAGGATTACGAGGTCTCGGCGACCGCGCAAATTACCCCAGCGCTCGCGGCCCTGCTGCCGCATCCGGAGCAAGCGGCGAGCGAAGCGGTGACTAATCCGCGTCTTTCTTATACGCCATCCGAGTCCATCGGCCCAATGCAGGGCGCTATCCTGCCCACGCTCTTGCCGATGTTGGCACTGAAGCCATTCGATGCGAGGAACGCTGTCCTTCAGTCATTCAGCCCACGGCTCAAGATACCGCTTTCTGCCGCACACTCAAAAGCACCCGCATCGTTCGCGGTCGCTTTCGATGGTCCGTGGAGCGGCTCCATTCCAGACCGCGCAAATCAACTGACGCTATCGGCTGGCGGAACCGCGCAACGGGTTTGGCAAGATCGCTCCGGCCGCGTCTCTATTTTTATGCAGAACGGCCCGCGAGATACGGATGGAATGCGTTTGAGCCTTCCCGGTTGGGGCGAACTCGACACGGCCCTCCCGAGGGTCGACGATCATTGTTCGACAGTCGCCGTGACCCTCTGGCAGGATCGACGGTGGGACCTGTCAGTCAGCCTCTTCGTGCTGCCGCCGGGCAGCGATGAATCAGTCCGACCGGGCCGCTTAGCTCGGGCGCTTACCCTCGCGGCCCGGTTATATCGCGCTCGCGCCATCCTGGACGACGTCGACTACGATGTGTTTTCCCGGATCGCCTATGGCAGCTGGGGTGACCCTGTTCTTGGAGCGCTGGGATGGTTCGGGCGGTTTAGGCGTCTTACGACGGCGGAGACGTTAACTGACCAAGCGCGGACTGATTTTGCGCAGCGTCAAAAAGGCGTTCACGACTTCCTGGTGTCGCGAGTTCCAGATCTGACCGATACGCGCGTGATTCAGGCCGTCAGCGAGGAAACCGACCGCGAGAATGCGCTCGACGCCCTGTTGGACGATACAGCTCTAGGCAATCCCGTCCTCGCTGAACCGCTAGCGATCCTGGCGCGGCATGCACTCGCTCGCAACCGAACTGAGCATTGGTCGGTCTCGCGCTTTCAGCAGCTCGCTTCGGAGGCTGTATTTAACGCAATTCGACTGAATTAAAGAGGTATCGTAATGAGCATTGTTCCCGAATTTCTACAAAAGCTTTTCGAAAGCAATTCCAAGGTGCTCGGTTGGCAATGGGTTCCAGACGATCATGTGGTTGATGGGCAAAATAGGCCTGTTCCCGTTCCTGTCGGGTTTGTGGTGAATGACGATTATGTTGTTCTGCGGTTAGCAGAAATGTATTTACGAAGGTCCCGAGTTCTGTGGAAGGAGTTTTATCCGCTGGTTCATGCATTTATCGCCTACGGCGATCCTGCCGCGCAGCGGAACACATCAACGGTGGCCGGTCCTGGCCAGTTGAAAGACCTGGGAAGCAGCAATCTGGATCGCTTAATTGGGTTAGCTTATCGGCTCATGGGCCCGTTGGTTTATGATGGACAGGATATTGAGCTTCTTGCCGGGCTTTATTCCGTCCCCGCCGAGGATGGCGCGAAGGTCCTGATCGACACACTGTCTCAACTGTCGGGTGTGGTACCCGCGCTGAAACAAGTGACTGAGGTCGCGAACGTCCTGAAATCCGGCGCCGAAGGCCTCCTCGGGCTTTCCGGTACAGGGCTTGCCCTTGGCATTCACGACACGCTTCGCGCGCCTGGGGCGGGCGCAGGCCGTCCCGCCAAACCGGGTTTTGTCGTCGCGATTAACGCGCCGCAAACGGAAGTGCCGGCGAACACGCTCTGGGTGAAGGAAGGTCGCCTTTATGAAGGACCCAATCCGGTGGCGTCCAAGCCATTTGATTCCACTGACATGATGCTATTCGAGTTGCATCGTGGCCCGAGCCGCGCGGCGTCTTGGGCCACGCTGCCCGCACTGGCCGCGCGCGCCAAGGCGTTCGATACAGCGCTGCGCGATACGCCCGCAGAACAGCTTCCTGTCACGATAAACAACCTGTTTCGTCAGTTCGAAGCTGACCTTCGCGGAATCGATGACCTCTCAAATCCGGATAAGTCTGCCATACGCGCGATGGTTGCGAACGATCTCAAGGGGCGCGTTTCTGCCATCCAGGGCGGCGGTTTAATCGAGACACGCAGCGTCGCCGGCTCCCAAGCGCGCGTCGACATGAGGAGTTTCGCACCCCGGACGATCCCCGACCTGCCCGCGGACGGCACACTGCCGTCGCGCGACGACAACGTCCCACTTTTTGGATGATGCGCATTTTCGCCACCATGGAATTTCGACCACCGCAGCCACACCAACGCACTGCGTCTGCGCCTAGCTGTGGAGCCTCACTAGGTTGTCTTCGGGCAGGTCGAGTCGGCTGATAGGTGTTTGGTATTTTATGCCGCCGTGCGGTCGATGCCAGTTGTAGCGATGCGACCAGATCGGCAGCTCTTTGGCGCGGTGGTTTGACGTCGGGTAGGCTTGGGCGTAGGCCCATTCGCGCAGGGCGGTCTGGATGAAGCGCTCGGCCTTGCCGTTTGTCTTTGGCGTGTAGGGCCTGGTTCGGACGTGCTTGAGGCCGCGCTCACGGCAGGCGTCGCGGAAGTCGAAAGCTTTGTAGCATGAGCCGTTGTCGGTCATGACACGGGCGACGGTGACGCCAAGGCTCTGGTAGTAGGCCAGCGCGGCCTGGAGGAAGGCAACGGCGCTTTCCTTTTTCTCGTCGGGCATGATCCGGCAGAAGGCGATGCGCGAGGCGTCGTCGATAGCGATGTGAACAAACTCCCAGCCGACACCGCGGCTGTTGCCCTGGCCGGTGCGATCGCCGGTGATGCGGTAGCCGATGCGCTCGAAGCGGCCGAGCTTCTTGGTGTCGAGATGGATCATCTCACCCGGTTCTTTGCGCTCGTAGCGTCGTACCGGCGGGGCCGGTTCGATGTCTCGGACGCGGCTGAGGCCGAGGCGCTTCAGCACCCGGCTGACGGTGGCGGGCGAGACACGGGTCTGCTGGGCGATCTGCTTGTGGGCGATCTGCTTGTGGGCGATCTGCTTGTGGGCGATCTGCTTGTGGGCGATCTGCTTGTGGGCGATCTGCTTGCCGGTCCAGCGCTGGCGCCGCAAGCTCTCGATGCGCTCGACCGTCGCTTGCGGCGTCGGCCGATGCAGGCGATGTGGCCGCGAGCTGCGGTCGACCAGCCCGGCACTCCCT
>DASZOZ010000038.1:0-56651 GCA_035550515.1 Allostellaceae bacterium | reverse complement strand
GAACCCCGGCCGGCACGATTGCGGCCGGTCGCGCACATCGATCAGCGTCACCACGCCCGCCGCCTTGAGCGCCGCGATCACGTGCCGCAGGGTGGCCTTCTCGTAGCCGATGGTGAAGAGTGAAGTGCCGGCCATCTTTCCGGTCGGAGCCCAAGTGACGGGTGGTTGTCACCCTACCCTGAACCGGTCCACCGCGCCGCGGTCGAGTTCGATGCCAAGGCCCGGGCGCTCGGGCGGACGCACCGTGCCGTCGCTTTCCAGCTTCAGTTCCTGCTTTAAGAGTTCGGTTCTAAGCCCATTGGGGTTCTGGTCCCATTCGAGCACCAGGCCGTTTGGGATCGACGCGGCGTAATGCAGCGAGGCGACCAGCAGCACCGCGCTGCCAAAAGCGTGCGGCGCCACCATGCGGTGATGCGCCTGGGCGAAGGCAGCGATGCGCTTCCCCTCGGAAAAGCCGCCGGTCCAGGCGATGTCCGGCTGGACGATATCGACCGCGCCGCGCGCGATCAGCTCGCGAAAGCCGTAAAGTCCCAATTCGGTCTCGTAGCCGGCGATTGCGGTGTCGAGCGCATCGGCGACGCGGGCGCTGCCGTCGATATCGTCGGTCGCCACCGGCTCCTCGATCCAGAACAGCTTGCTGGGCGCCATCTCGCGCCCCATCTCGATCGCAAAAGCCGGGCTCCAGGCGCAGTTGACGTCCACCATGAGCTTGGCCTGCGGCCCGAGCGCCTTGCGCGCCGCGGCAACGCGCGCCAAATCCACCGACGGATCGGTCTCGCAAAACGCCGTGTTGCCCGCGAGCTGGCGCAGATGCGTTCCGGTCGACGGGTTGCGGCCGATCTTCATCTTCATGCCCTTGAAGCCGCGCGCGCGGTAGCCCTCGGCCTCGTGCGCGATGCCGTCGACCCCCTTCCCTTCCTGGTAGAAGCCGCCGCTCGCATAGGCCTCGACGCGGTCGCGACAGGCGCCGAGAAGCCTGTAGACCGGCAGCTTCGCGACCTTGCCGGCGATGTCCCACAGCGCGATGTCGATGCCGCTGATCGCGTCCATCGCGATCCCGCGCCGGCCGTATTGCCGGGTGCGCACAAACATCTTCTGCCACAGCCCCTCGATCATCAGCGGGTCCTGGCCGACGAGCGCCGGCTTCAGGTCCTTCTCGATGACCGTCGCGGTGACGCCGCCGCCGACGCCGGCCTCGCCGAGACCGATGATCCCGTCATCGGTCTCGACCTCGACCAGCAGCGCACCGCGCCGCTGCTGCACGCCCGAGGCGCTGGCGTAAGGCGGATCGCACTTGTAGGCCAGCGCGATGGTACGGATGTCCTTGATTTTCATTCTATACTCCCACCTAGAAACGCCCCCTGGGCTGTGCGCCTAATCCCCGATCACCGCGGTCAGGTCGCATTGGATCTGCATCGGCGGCGCGAAATCGCCGCTGGCGACGGTGTGGCGCGCCGGGCGCGAGTGCGGGTCGGGGAACATCTCCACCCAATGCTTGTTGAGCGTCGGGCGCAGCGCACGGTCGGTGATCCACACCGTCATCTTGATGATGTCGTCGGGGGTGCCGCCGGCGGTCTCGATGACCCGGCGGACATTGGCGAACATCGCGGCGCATTGCGCGTCGAGGTCTTCCGGCACCTTGCCGGTCGCCGGATCGGCGCCGGAGATCGCGCCCGACATCACAAACGGGCCGATGCGGCTGGCGCTGGGGATCGGATTGACGTGCCGCGCGCCGGCGACGTCGATGCTGCGCCGCTTTTCCATATTGGCCTCCTCCGGATCGGATGTCCGGGATGATAGGGAGGCAGCCCGGCTAAGGCGAGATCGTAATCTCCCCGACCATGCCGGCCCAGTCATGGTCGGAGCAGATGAGCTTGTACGATCCGGCCTGCTTGGCGACGAAATAAAGGTCCTTGTGCTGGCCCGGCTGGACGACGATCTCGGTACGGTCGGCGTTCAGCGGTTTGGCGTCGCGCAGATCGATCGCCTTGAAAAAATCGGCCGCGGTGAATTCGTGCGTTTCCTTGCCCCGGTTGTCGAGCCGCAACCGGTACGCGACGCCTTGCCGGAAGCTGAGCTTGTCGGGCCTGAACGCATATTCGACCATGGCAACCGTCACTTTGCGCGCCGTCGACCAATCGGTCGCGCGCGCCGCCGCGGGCGCGGCCGCAACCAGCGCCGCCAGTACGATCAGGCGAAGCCGCCTCACGCCTTCACCAAGTGCGGACCGGTAATCCCGCGCGAGCCGAACGCGTTGCGCGCATCGACGACCAGCGGGCAACGATCGGCGACCAGGCGGTAATCGACGGTGTCATGGTCGGTGCAGATCACCGCCGCATCGATCCCGGAGAGCATGTCGATCGAGAGCGGCACGGATCGGCGCCCGGTCAGCCGGGGATGTTCGCGGGTCGGCGGAATTTCCGGAAAATAAGGATCGTGATAGCTGGTGGCCGCACCGCGGTTTTCCAATAAATCCAGGATCTTGAGCGCCGGGCTTTCGCGCATGTCGTCGACGTTCTTCTTGTAGGCAACGCCAAGCACGAGCACCCGCGCGCCGCGCAGGGCCTTGCCGGACAGATCGCTCAGCGCGCCGGCGACCTTGTCGACGACGTGCCCCGGCATCGCCGTGTTCACCTCGCCGGCGAGCTCGATAAAGCGGGCGCTAAGGCCGAATTCGCGCGCCTTCCAGGTCAGATAGAACGGGTCGATCGGGATGCAGTGCCCGCCAAGACCGGGGCCGGGGTAGAACGGCATATAACCAAAGGGCTTGGTCTTGGCGGCCTCGATGACCTCCCAGATGTCGATCCCCATCGCCTCGTAGACCAGCTTCAGCTCGTTGACGAGGGCGATGTTCACCGAGCGGAAGATGTTCTCGGTGAGCTTCACCGCCTCCGCCACGTCCATCGACGACACCGGCACCGCGCGCGCGACGATCTCTTCGTAAAGGGTGCGGGCGAGGCGCAGCGCGTCGTCCCCGTCGCCACCGATAACCTTGGGAATGGTGCTGGTGCCGAAATCGGCATTGCCGGGGTCTTCGCGCTCCGGCGAATACGCCAGGAAGAAATCCCGACCCGAGCGCAATCCGCCGGCTTCGAGGATCGGGCGCATCACCTCTCGAGTGGTACCCGGATAGGTCGTCGATTCGAGGACGATCAGCTGCCCGGGCCGCAAATACGTGGCGATGGTCTGCGTCGTGCGGGTGACGTAAGTCAGGTCGGGCTCGCGCTGGCGGGTCAGCGGGGTCGGCACGCAGAGCAGGATCGCATCGGCCTCGGCCAGCCGCGCGAAATCATCCGTGGCCTCGAATCGGTTCGACCCGCGCAGCGCCGCGATGGTCGGCGCCGGAATGTGATTGATGTACGATCCGCCCGCGTTGAGCACGGCGATCTTTGCCGGATCGATGTCAAAACCGAGGGCGCCGAACCCCCGCTGGGCAATCGTCCGGATCAGCGGAAGGCCCACGTAACCAAGACCGATAACCCCGATTTTCGCTTGATGCGCCCGCAAGCGCGCAACAAGTGCATCCACCATACCAACAGATTCCATGACTACTGCTACCATACCGGAACACGTCGTCCGGCCTTGTAAAGCGGGCTTGCCCGCGAAGCGCGACACTCATTGTTCGGTAATACTACGATGAGTTAAACATAAAATGAACGGGGCGGCCCAAAAGCCGCCCCGTCACTTTGCCGCGAAGTTGCGTCAGCTTACGGCGTGACGATCTCGACACGCCGGGTTTGCAGCTCGCGCACCCCGTCCGCGGCTGCACAAACAGAACGGGGCGGCCGAAGCCGCCCCGCCATGCTCTTTAAAGTCGTCGTCGGTTACGGGGCGACGATCTCGACGCGGCGGTTCTGCGGCTCGCGCACGCCGTCCGCCGTCGGTACGCGGTTGTCGTTCTCGCCGCGGCCGCTGACGATCATCTGCTCCTTCGGCACGCCCAGCGCCGCCATGGCCCGCGCGACGTTGTTGGCGCGCCGCTCGGAAAGCCGCTGGTTGTAGCCCGGCGAACCCGACCGGTCGGTGTACCCGGTGACTTGCAGCTGCACCGGGGCGCCCGCCTTGTAGGCATCGGCCGCCTGCTGGATGATCGCATGCCCCTCGGGCGTGATCGTGTCCTTGTCCCAATCGAAGAACACGATGAACACCTTCGGCGGCGCCGGCGGCGGTGCCGGAGCGGCAACCGGAGCCGGCGGCGGCGGCGCCACGTGGCCGAAGTGATAATTCACGCCCAGCAGGCCCATGTTCATGGTCGCGTTGCTGGTCAGCTGGACATAGCGGTATTCGACCTTGGCGCTCCACGCGGGGGCGAACATGTCTTCGATACCGCCGCCGACGGTCCACCCGACCTGGGTCGAGTCGACCTCAGCCACGTGAACCGGGCCGGTGACCGTGTGATCGACATCGCCGAACGCCGCGCCGCCGGTCGCGAACACCAGCATGTTCGTGCCGGTGGGCGCATAGCCGATACGGCCGCGGGCGGTGCCGAGCCAGCGATTGGCAACGTTACAGACGTAGGTATGCAGGCCGACCGGGCAGGACGTGGACCCGCTCATGCCGGCGGCATCCATGTCGCCTTCAAAGCCGAGCACCCAATTGGGGTTGACCTGCCAGTTGAAGCCGGCGGTGCCGCCACCCAACGGGCCGCCGAAATCGAACACCTGCGAGCTCAAACCCGTCGGCGGCACGGCGTCCTTGCCGCTCGACTGAGCGCCGCCGACGTTCAAGCCGAGGTAGAACCCACCCCAGGTACCGCCGCCAAACATCATCGGCGGCGGCGCTTGCGCCCCCGCAGGAGCTACCGACGCCAGCAACAATGCCGCCGCGGCTCCACCGATCGTAAAGCGCATCTACCCCCTCCACGTCCGTGCGTAACTAGCGATGCCGCAGTATCGTCACGAAGGGGTTGAGGGTCAACCGTTAGGACAATTCCATGAGGTGCTTTAGTCAGCTTTGGTTAGAGACCTGTGGCAATTCCATCACATGTTGCCAAGCGAACAGCACGAAATGAAAACGCCCTGTAAACCAACGGTTAAAATTGCGAATAGGTCGCAAAGCTTTCCGGCACAAAAGCTAATCATTTGATGCGATCGGCAGCGACTCTCGCGTCACGATCACCTCACCGTTACCACCGAAGCGGACGAGATTGACCGTCTTTGCCCAGTCCGGCGAGCCCGAATAGTACGCCGGCACCGCGCCGCTGCCGACCTGAGCCGGCCGGTCCCAATGGCCGAGCGCGACATAGTCGGCGCCGGTGGCGTCGATCATGTCGTTGCTGATCAGCCACGAGGGACGCAGCGGGTTGTGCCAGCTCTCGGGCGGCTCGTAATGGCCGTGGCCGAGGGCGACCTGCCAGCGCCGGGTGCGCGGCCGCGGGTCCTTGAGCGGCTGCATGTCGCGGTAGTCGCGATGCGCGTTGCCCCATATCTGCAGCTGCAACGCGTCGAACTCCACCATCCCGTCATCGGTCAGGCCGAGGATCGACAGACCGGGAATATCGGCGTAGCCGCCGCGCGCATAGACCGAGTCGGCGGTGACCGGATCGTGGTTGCCGGGCAGCAGGACGACCGGCAGGCCGGCCTCGGCGAGGATGCGGCCGGCGCGCTCGACGGTGGCGGCGGTGACCATATGGTTGTCGAACGTATCGCCGGCGAGCAGCACGACATCCGCCTCGACACGGCGCGCATAGGCCAGCACCGCCTGAAGCCCGCCGGTGCCGTCGCCACCGTGCTGAGCGGCGATGCGGCCGTCGTCGACATGCAGGTCCGAGCTGTGGACGAGCGTGACCCCGCCGCCGTTTGTCCTTGCGTCGCTCAAGGTTCAGTTTCTCTCGAAATCGATGCGTTCGGTGACCGGCAGCCCGTAGAGATGCCGGCGCAGGCAGTCGAGGCCGAGCTCGACGGCGCCGAGCCGCACCCATTCGCGCCCGCCGAGGATCCGCGAGCGCCGCGACTCGCTGTGGCCTTCGGTGGCGATGCCGATGCAGATGGTGCCGCCGAAATCGATCCGGTCGGGCCCGTCATCGAGCTCGATCAGCACGGCAAGCGCGTGGCTGGCGCCGCTCTCCCGCCGTACCGCGCGCGCCGCCGCCTCGGCGGTCTCCTTGGTGATTTCGAGCGGCTCGGCGCCGGTCAGCCCGACCGCATCGTAAATCTCGGCGAGGTCGCGCGACACGACCGCGCGGCGCAGCACCGTTTCGCCGCCGGCCAGCGGCACGATCCGCGACGCCATCTGCCCGCCGGTGAACGTCTCGACCAGCGCCAGGGAGCCGTCCTGCCGCTGCAGCGCCTTCAGGATGACGCCTTCGAGCGTGTCGTCGTCCTCGGCGAGGATGAAATTGCCGAGCCGCTTTCTGACCTCGGCGACGACCGGGCCGAGCTTGGCGTCGATATCGGCCATGTTCGCGCCGCGCACCGTGAGCTTGGTCTCGATCTGCGGATAATGCGCGCGGAAGCCGAGCTTGACGCCGCCGTCGGGCACTATGTCCTCCAGCCCTTGCAGCAGCTGGTCGACATGCGACTCGCCGAGCCCGTAGGAATGGAAGCGCTTGAGATGGATCGCGGTCTGCGTGCCGCTCTGGGCCAGCAGGCGCGGGATGATCTGCTCCTCCAGCATGCGGCGCAGCTCCCGCGGCACACCGGGCGTGAAGAAGAACCGCGCCTTGCCGATGTCGAGCGCGAAGCCGCAGGCGGTGCCGATCGGGTTGTCGAGGATCTCGGCGGTGGTCGGCAGCATCGCCTGCTTGCGGTTGTTGGGCGACATGACGCGGCTGCGGCGGGCGAAGAACTGCTCCATCGTCGCCAGCCATTCCTCGTTGAGCACCAGCACGTCGCCGGCCGCCTGCGCCGCGATCTCCTGCGACAGGTCGTCGACCGTCGGCCCCAGCCCGCCATTGACGATGACCGCATCGGCGCGCTGCCCGGCATGGAGGAACGCGTCGAGCAGCGTCTCGCGGTCGTCGCCGACCGTCGTCCCCCAGCGCACCGCCAGCCCGACATCCTCCAGCTTCTGGGTGATGTAGGAGAAATTGGTGTTGACGATCTTGCCGGTAAGCACCTCGTCGCCGGTGCAGATGACCTCGATTTGCATATTGATCCCTCGAAGCGTTCCAGAGCCTACTATCGCGGCGGAAACAGCAGTAGCGCCAAAAATGTTTTGCGGCTCCTCGCTTGGGCTCGTCGGAAGCGCCCCATGGCACGACGCGCTGTCCTGACGGCGAGAAGTGCGTCCGATCGGCTCAAGAACGAGAGCGGGTCATAGTCCGCTGCATATCGGGAGTCCTGCAATTCGACCACGCTTGCCGCGAACTCTCGCATAAAGCGGCTGAAACCGCCTGTAGGCACATATCTTCGATACTTACTGGCAAGTGTTGGTTTTTGAATTTCCGCGCATAAAGCCCGTAGTGCCCGATGGTCGACACTGCGATAGGCCAAACTGTAACTCGGCGTCGACCGCAGCGTTGTTCCAACCGCTTCGTCTGCCGCGGCAGTCAGAATGGCGTGAAACAACCCATAATAAGCGTTCGATACCGCTCGCCTCAGATCGACTTGGCGAGGCCGCCCAGCTCCTTCCACAAGTCGTTCTGCTTGCTCGAAGCAATGATCAGGATTCGGTATCGCCACTCTGTGCCAGCTCTTCTTCGGTGGCGTAGCCGACAATTGGTGTTCGTTCTTCCCCCTGTTGCCAAAGCCCTTCCCGCAGATCGAGCAGATTTTTCAACAGGGCGTCACCTTCAAGATTTTCAACGGCATCCGGCGTAAGAACTATGGTGATCCGCAAAGCGTCGTGTCCTTCTGCGTCGGTCCCCGGCTCGGCAAAAACGCGCACGACATGTTTCTTGCCGAAGGCGGACCTGGCCGTCTTCTCGGCAACTTGGCTAGCTTCCATATAGTCCAGCATATTTGACGCGGTCCTCAGCCCATGAAGTTGAGCTTCAGCCCCGGCTCGGACCATTGGGTCACGCCGAGCTGGCCGGTGGCCGAGAGGGTGATGTAGGCGGTGCGCATGTCCGCGCCGCCAAAGCAGATATTGGTCGGGTAGACATCCGGCATCTTGACCTGGTCGAGCACCTTGCCGTCCGGCGCGATCACGGTGATGCACCCGGCCATCAGCGTCGCGACGCAGATATTGCCGGCGGCGGTGACCGCCAGGCTGTCGAAGCGCTGGAACCCCGGCAGCCCGGCGACGCAGCGCCCGCCATAGGGCGCCGGGAACGGGTCGTGTCTGACCTTGCCGGGCGAGACGATGTCCCACGCATAGAGGCGCGAGGTCTCGGTATCGGCGACGTAGACGGTCTTCTCGTCGGGCGACAGGCCGACGCCGTTCGGCGTGATGATCGGGTAGACCAGTTCGACGACGCTCGACCCGTCGGGCTGGGCGTAATAAAGGCCCCCGTTATCGCGCTGGTATGGGTAGCGTTTGCCGAGATCGGTGAAATAGAACCCGCCCTGCTTGTCGAACACCAGGTCGTTCGGCGCCGACAATTTGTGGCCGTTGCACTCGGCGTAGAGCGTCCGGGTCTCGCCGGTCTTCGGGTCGATGCGCTGGATCGAGCCGCCCTTGTAGTCGGGCGCCGGCCCGGTCGACAAAAAGCTCGGCGTCGTCTCGTAGACCGCGCCGCCGTTGTTGCAGACATAGAGCGCGCCGTCCGGCCCGGTGGCGACGCCGTTCGGCCCGCCGCCGGCCTTGCCGATCTCGGTCTTGGTGCCGTCCGGCGCGATGCGGGTCACCTTCTTGCCGGAGATCTCGCCCAGGATCACCGAACCGTCGGCCATCCACACCGGGCCTTCGGGAAAGCCGAGGCCGCTCGCCAGGATCTTCACGTCGGGCATCGCTCTCTCCCCGCTCACGCGTTGACCTGGCGGATGATCGCCGCCCATTTATCGAGCCGCGGCAGCGTCTTGTCGGCGCCCTCCGCGGGCAGCATCGCCACCCAGCGCACCGCGCCCAGGTCGCGATAGCGTTTCAGCTCGTCGACATCGTCGCCGGCGCCCATCAGCGTCAGCGGCACGTCTTCGGCAGTGCGGCCGGCTTCGGCCAGCATCTGCTTGAACTTCGGCAGCTGCTCGGCGATGTCGCCATAGGGTGCGCGGCCGGCGATCGGCGCCCAGCCGTTGCCGTAGCGCACCGCGCGCCGCGCCGCATGCGGGAAGGCGCCGCCGACGATGACCGGCAGCGGGTTCTGCACCGGCTTGGGCCAGGTCATCATCGGCGGAAAATTGATGATATCGCCGTGATATTCCGGCTTCGACTTGGTCCAGATCTCGCGCATCGCCTCGATCTGCTCTCGCATCCGCTTGAAGCGCGTGGCGTAGACCGTGCCGTGGTCCTCCATCTCGTCCTGGTTCCAGCCGCCGCCGATGCCGAACAGGAAACGCCCGCCCGACACCTGGTCGAGCGAGGCGACCTGCTTGGCGAGCTGGATCGTGTCGCGCTGGATCACCAGGCAGACACCGGTCGCGAGCTTCAGGTTTTTCGTCACGGCCGCCGCCGCGGTGAGCGACACGAACGGGTCCATTGCGTCGTAATAGGGCTTCGGCAAATCGCCGCCGCCGGGGAACGGCGTCTTGCGGGTCAGCGGGATGTGCGAGTGCTCCGGCGCCCACAGCGATTCGAACCCGCGCTCCTCCAGCGCCTTCGCCAAGTCCGGCGCCGGCATCGCGTAGTCGGTCATGAACATCAAGACGCCGAAATGCATGTCGCCCTCCCCGATCCAAAAGCCGCCCGAGATTGCGTCGTCGCGGCGCTTCTCGCAACGACATCCTGATGCCGTCTCGCTGCAAGCCTGCTCTGTTCAATCCGCCGACAGATCGCCCCAGCCCGCGACATGCGCGACGCGCAGCGCGACGACCGGCAGGTCGGAAAGGTTCATCGCGCGGTATTGCGGATATTTCTCCCGGAGCAGCGTCTGGGCGGCGTCATGCTCGGCGCCGCCGTCGAGGATCTCCGCCCGGCCGCGCAGCATCACCCAGCCGAGCCGGGTCCACGCTTCGTCCCAGCGGTCGACGATGAACGACGCGCGCGGGTTTTCCAGGATGTTGCGCACCCGCTTCAGCGGCCGGTCGCGGCGCTTGGGCTTTTCGTCGATCGTGATGTAGACGGTTGCGTCTACCAGCACAAAGCAGACCGGCACGACATGGGGCGCACCGCCCGCGTCGGCGGTCGCCAGATGGCCGACCCGGCGGCTCTCGACAAAACGGCGCTGGGCGTCGCTGAGCATCCGATGATTGTGCGGCAGCCGCGGCGGCTTGCCTACGGCTTTGCCGCAACCTTACGATGCCGCCGGTGCGTAGAGGGGACATGCCGATGAGCGAGGCCGCGCTGAGCCCGGAAACCGTGCTCGCCGAGATGAAGAAGAACGGCGTCAGCCATATCGTCTGGCTGCCCGACAGCGAGACCAACTGGCTTTACCTGCTGATGCAGGCGGAGCCGTCGCTGACGCTGGTCGGCGTCAGCCGGGAGGGCCACGCCTGCTCGATCGCCTCGGGGCTCGCGGCAGGCGGCGCCAAGCCGATGATCCTGATCCAGAATACCGGGTTGCAGGAAAGCGGCGACTCGCTGCGCGGCTGGCTCCTCGGCATGGATGTCGGCCTGGTGATGATGGTCGGCTATCGCGGCTGGACGCGGCACGGCGTCACCACCGACACCGCGGCGACCTATACCGAGCCGTTCATCAACGCCTACGGGCTGCAATATTATCTGGTCGAGAGCGACGCCGACGCGCCGCGCATCTCGGTCGCCTTCGCCGAAGCGGCGAAGACCCGCAAGCCCGTCGTCGTCCTTGTCGGCGACGAGTATCACGGGTTCAACCGATGATGACTCGAGCTGTCATTCCGGGGCGGCCCGGAGGGCTGAACCCGGAACCCATGCGCACGGGCTGCAACACTTTGGCCCGTGCCGTCTGCTCATCCTTTTCGAAGCCCGTGTCCATGGGTTCCGGGTTCATCGCGGTGCGATGCCCCGGAACGATAATTATCGGGAGTTCCCGCTCATGATGCGCATCGCCGAAGCGTTGGAAGCGTTCAAGCCGCATCGCGGCGACGCCATCGTCGTGCCGGGGCGCGGCGGCAAGTTCTGGGTCGAGCTGACCGGCGATCCGCAGCTCGACGTGCCGCTGGGCGATCCGGCGATGGGCGGCCATGCCGGGTTCGCGCTCGGCCTCGCGCTGGCGCAGCCGGAGCGCAAGGTGGTGCTGTTCGATTCCGAGGGCGACATCCTGATGAGCCTCGGCATGCTGACCACGATCGCCGAGCAGGCGCCGAAGAATTTCTACCATTTCCTGCTCGACAACGAGGTCTACGCGACCACCGGCGGCCAGCCGGTGCCGAACGCCAAGCACGTCAAATACGACCGGCTGGCGCTCGCCGCCGGCTACCCGCGTGCGCAGGCGTTCGACAAGCTCGACGATCTCGACCGGGCGCTGCCGCAGATCATCGGCGGACCCGGCCCGGTGTTTGTCGCGCTCAAGGTCTACCCCGAGGTCGAGAACGCGCCGATCGGCCAGCGCCGCCGCTGGAACACCCGCAGCCGCACCCAGGTCGTCGCCGACCTGCAGGCGAGATTGGGGATCGGCGGCTGATGAAGAACAGGCTCCGGCCTTCGCCGGAGTGGATGATGCGTCGCCTGTTCTGCGGCGCGACGGTCGTGCTCGCGCTGCTCGCCGCCGCCTTGCCGGCGCAAGCCGAAAAGCGCCTCGCGCTGGTGGTCGGCAACGACCTCTACCAGAACGTGCCGGCGCTGGCGAAAGCGGTGACCGATTCCAGCGCGGTCGCCTCGGCGCTGCGCCGGCTCGATTTCGCGGTGACCGTCGTCCAGAACCAGACCCGGCAGGCGATGAGCGAGTCGCTGCTCGCCTTCGACAGCGCGATCCAGCCCGGCGACACGGTGTTTTTCTTCTATGCGGGGCACGGCTTCGAGATTCACGGCCGCAACTACCTGCTGCCGATCGATGTGCCCGCGGCGACCGAAGGCCAGGAAGACCTGCTGCAGGACGCCTCGTTCGCCGTCGAAGCGATCGTCGACCGGATGCAGGCGCACGGCGCCCGCACTGTCGTCCTGGTGCTCGACGCCTGCCGCAACAACCCCTTCGAGCGCAAGGGGACGCGGGCGCTGGGCGGCAGCGGGGGCCTGGCGCCGGTTACCCCGCCCGAAGGCGTGTTCATCCTGTTCTCGGCAGGGGCGAAGCAGACCGCGCTCGACACCATCGCCGCCAACGACCCCGACCCGGATTCGGTGTTCACCCGTAACTTCGTGCGCGAGATCGCCCATCCCGGGCTGACGATGGTGCAGCTCGCGAAGCGCACCCAGGCCGAGGTCAAGGCGCTCGCCGCCAGCGTCGGCCACGACCAGACGCCGGCCTATTACGACGAAATCGTCGGCGATTTCGTGCTCAACCCGCCGGCGGACGGTGGCGCCGGCGAGGCGCAGACCGCCGCCCTGGTCGTGCCGCGCCCCGAGGCGCTCGCCCCGGCGCCCAGGCCGCCGGCGCCGGCTCCCGCGCCGCCGGTCAACGCGCCGCTCGCCAATTTCATGCGGAGCAATGCCGGCTGGTCGGTCACGGTGTCGTTTGCCGATCCGGTGGTCGCCATCGCCTGGCGGCTGGGCGACAGCGGCGCGTTCCGGGAAACCGGCTTTCTCGACACGCTCGACACGCGCACGCGGCGCCGCATGGCCAATCCGACCTTCCAGCTCGATCGCGACCAGGGCTCGGCGGTGATCTATATCCGCGCGACCGATCTCAACGGCGTCACGGCCGGTCCGTTTCCGATCAAGTTCGACCCGGAGGTCGAGCTGGCGCGCGGCGAGCGCAGCACGCTCGAGATGATCAGCTCGGACTGGGTGTCGTTCCGCCAGTATAACGGGCTGCTGCTGTATTACACGACGCTGGTCTCGTCGCGCTGCGGCATCCGCGAGGCGCGCATCGGCATCGACAACACCCGGCCCGACCAGGTCTTGCCGATGCCGCCCTGCGACCCGCTCAACCCGGCGAACATCCCCGGCAACGCCAAGCTCTATCTGTCGCTGCCGCCGCAAACCCAGATGGTAACGATCGAACTGACCTACCGCGACGGCAGCGTCTCGGAGACCAAGACCTTCAAGAAGGCGTCGCACATGATCCAATGATCGAAGATATCGGGCGAAGATCGCGTCGAGATTGTCTGCGGCCGCCTCATCCTCTATACGCCTGCTGAAATTTTAGGCAGCAGCGGCTGCGGCGCGGATGGGGAGCGGGATGACGTCAGGGGATCATGCGGAGGCGCGGCGCATGCTGCGCCTTTTTGCTGCGGCGGTCTTCGCCCTGGGAGTGACGCTGGGGCTGACCGCCGGCCCGGCCGAAGCCGCGCCGGCGGCGGGGCTCGACAGCGGCGCGACGGCGTGGGTGCTGACCGCCTCCGCGCTGGTCCTGTTCATGACGCTGCCGGGCCTGGCGCTGTTCTATGGCGGGTTGGTCCGCGCCCGCAACCTGCTGTCGGTGCTGATGCACTGCTTCGTCATCTGCTGCGTCGTATCGCTGCTCTGGGTGCTGTTCGGCTACAGCCTCGCTTTCGACCACGGCAATGCGCTGATCGGCTCGTTCGGCGCCGCCTTCCTGAGCCGGGTGCGCGATCACCTGCTGCCCGACGGCGTGCCGGAAGCCGCGTTCGCGCTGTTCCAGATGACCTTTGCGATCATCACCCCGGCGCTGATCATCGGCGCTTTTACCGAGCGGGCGCGGTTCAGCTTTGTCGTGCTGTTCTCGGCGCTGTGGCTGATCGTGGTCTACGTCCCGGTGGCGCACTGGGTCTGGGGCAACGGATGGCTGGCCGGGTTCGGCACCATCGACTTCGCCGGAGGGATCGTCGTCCACACCACGGCCGGGGTCTCGGCGCTGATCGCCGCGCTGATGGTGGGGGCGCGCAACGGTTTCCCGAGCCATCTCGCACCGCCGCACAGCCCGGGCATGACCATGGCGGGCGCGGGGATGCTGTGGGTCGGCTGGTTCGGCTTCAACGGCGGGAGCGCGCTCGCCGCCGACGCTTCCGCCGCCTCGGCCATCCTGGCGACGCATTTCGCCGCGGCGGCGGCAGGGCTTGCCTGGATCGTCGTCGAGCGCCTGCGCCTCGGCAAACCGACCTCGGTCGGCATCGTCACCGGCTGCGTCGCGGGGTTGGCGACGATCACCCCGGCCTCGGGCTATGTCGGCCCGCTCGGCGCGACGGTGATGGGCGCGGCCGGCGGAACGCTGTGCTTTTTCGCCACCGGATTCATCAAAAGCCGGCTCAAAATCGACGATTCGCTCGATGTTTTCGCGGTCCACGGCGTCGGCGGGATGCTCGGCTCGCTGCTGGTCGCGCTGTTTGCCCTACCCGCTTTGGGCGGCAGCGGGTTCGGCCACGACCTCACCGGACCGCAGCAGCTTGGGGCGCAGCTGGTCGGCGTCGGCGCCGCGGTGATCTGGTCGGCGGTGTGGACAATCGTGTTGCTCAAGCTGCTCGGCCTCACCGTCGGCCTCAAGCTCGGCGTCGATGCGCAGCGCGAGGGCCTCGACCTCGTCATCCACGGCGAGCGGGCCTACGACCTGGCCGAGTAGCGCATCGCCCGCCAGACCTTCTCGGGGGTCGCCGGCATCTCGATATGGGCGACGCCGAATTCGGCGAGCGCGTCGACCACGGCGTTGATGATCACCCCGAGCGCCGGGGTGATTCCGCCCTCCCCGCCGCCGCGAAAACCGAGCGGGTGCGTCGTCGACGGCACCTCGCTGAGATCGGTGGCGAAAAACGGCAGGTCGCCGGCGCGCGGCAGCGCGTAATCCATGAACGAGCCGGCCAGCATCTGGCCGCTCGCGGGGTCGTAGACGCAGTGCTCCATCAGCGCCTGGCCCATGCCCTGGGCGATGCCGCCATGCGTCTGGCCGTGGATGATCATCGGGTTGACGGCGCGGCCGACATCGTCGATCGCGGTATAGCAGGCGAGTTCGACCGCGCCCGTGTCGGGGTCGACCTCGACCTCGGCGACGTGCCAGCCATGCGGGAAGGACGAGATGCGGCTGACCACGTCGCCGCTGCCCATGAGCGGCCCGCGCAGCGCCTCGGGCAGGCTCGCGTCGCGCTCCGCCGCGGCCGCCGCGGCGAACAGATCGACCGCCCGGTCGGTCCCGCGCACGACAAAGCGGCCCGCGGCGAAGGCGATGTCGGCCTCGGCGGCTTCGAGCAGATGGGCGGCAATCTCCAGCCCCTTCGCGATGATCCGCTGCGAGGCGGCGTGCAGGGTGATCGACGCCAGCCGGATCGACCGGCCGGAATGCGAGCCCGCCGCAAAGCGATGACGGTCGGTGTCGCCGGTCATGATGCGCACGCGGGCGTTCTCCACCCCCAGCCAATCGGCGAGGAGCTGGGCATAGCTGGTCTCGTGCCCCTGCCCGGTCGAGAGCGTGCCGATCGCGACTTCGACCACGCCGTCCGCCCGCACCGTCACCACCGCCTCTTCGTTCGGCGCGCCGCTCTGCGACTCGACATAGGTGCCGAACCCGATGCCGCGATACCGGCCGCGAGCGCGCGCTTCGGCGCGGCGCGCCGGGAAGCCGTCCCAATCGGCCAGCGCCAGCGTGCGGTCGAGGATCGCCTCGTAGGCGCCGCTGTCATAGGTCATGCCGAACGGGTTGGCGTAGGGCAGCACCGCCTGAGGGATCAGGTTGCGGCGGCGCAGCGCCACCCGGTCGAAGCCGAACCGGCGCGCGGCGATGTCGATCAGCCGCTCCATGACGAACATGACCTCGGGCCGGCCGGCGCTGCGGTAGGGCGCGGTCATCACGGTATTGCTGAACACGGCGCGCGCCCGCGCCTGCGCGAGCGGGGTACGGTAAAGGCTGGTGCTGAGCTCGGTGCCCTTGGTCAGCGGCACGAAGGAGGCGGCATAGGCGCCGAGATTGCTGATGTTCGAGGTGCGGAAGGCGAGGAAATTGCCGTCCGCATCGAGCGCCAGCTCGGCTTCGACCGTCAGGTCGCGGCCATGGAAGTCGGTGAGCATCGCCTCGCCGCGCTCGCAGCGCCATTTCACCGGGCGGCCGAGCCGCTTCGCCGCCCAGCAGGCCAGTGCGAATTCGGGATAGGTGCCGTTGCGCGTGCCGTAATTGCCGCCGACATCGTAGGCCACCACGCGCAGCGCCGGCTCGGCGACGTCCAGCATCTGCGCCACATCGCGCCGCGCCCGGCCGACGCTGCCGCCGCCGATATAGAGCGTGTAGCGCCCGCTCGCCGCGTCGTATTCGGCAAGCGCGGTGCGCGGCTCCATCGGCACGCCGGTGACCCGCTGCACATGCGTCGCCAGGCGTGCGACATGCGCCGCGCGGGCGAACGCCGCCTCGACCGCCGCGCCGCCGCCGACCAGCGCGTCGACCGTGACGTTCGAGCCGGGCTTGTGGCCGAGCAGCGGCGCGTCCGGGGCGCAGGCCGCCATCGCGGTCGTCACCGCCGGCAGCGGGCGGTACGTCACGTCGACGCGTTCCGCCGCATCCTTGGCCGCCGCCACAGTCTCGGCGACCACCAGCACCACCGCCTCGCCGGCAAACCGCACCCGATCCTGCGCCAGCGGCATCTGGTGCGGCGCGACCGGCGGGACGCCGTCGGTATTGACCAGGGTGATGTCGGGCGGACTTTGCGACGCCGGTGTATGCGGCATCGGCCGCATCCGGTCGGCGCGGTAGTCCGCCGCCGTCAGCACCGCCAGCACGCCCGGCGCGGCCAGAGCCGGCGCGGTGTCGATCGCGATGATCTCGGCATGCGCGTGCGGCGACCGCAGCAGCCAGGCCGCGGCCTGGCCCGGCAGGTCCAGATCGTCGCCGAACCGGCCGCGCCCGGTCAGGAACCGCGCGTCCTCATGCCGCCTGACCGATCGTCCAATCCCGCCGCCTGTTCCGCCGTCGGCCATCGCGTCACCTGCCTCCGCTCGCCGGCTTATGTTGAACAGGAGCTTATCGCGTTTACCACCCTTTAAGCCTGTCTGACGTAGGCTGCGCGCATGTCATCGTTATTGACACCGGGGGAAGGCTAATGGTTCGGCTCGTCGCCGCGCTGCTTCGGGATGAAGCGGGTGCGACTTCGATCGAATATGGGCTGATCGCCACGCTGATCGCGCTGGCGGCAATTAGCGCGATGACCAATATCGGCAAGAACCTTTCGACGACGTTCAACACCGTCGCGACAAAGCTCTAACCTCCTCGATACTCCCCCGAGGCAGAGGGGCGCGGGTTTCGGCCCGCGCCCCTTTTCTTTTATTCGGCCGCCGCGGCCTGCGGCTCGCCGTCGCCGATCACCAGGCCGAGCGGGCTAGCGGTGACCTTGACCGTGGCGCCGTCGGCGATGCGGCCTTCGAGGATGCGCTGCGCCAGCGGGTTTTGCAGCTCGCGCTGGATCACCCGCTTCAGCGGCCGCGCGCCGTAGACCGGGTCGTAGCCGGCATTGGCGAGCCAGGCGAGCGCCTTGGCGTCGATGTCGAGCACGATCTTGCGGTCCTCCAGCAGCTTGCGCAGCCGGCCGAGCTGGATCTCGACGATCCCGGTCATGTCGTCGCGCGACAGCCGGCGGAACAGCAGGATCTCGTCGAGCCGGTTGAGGAATTCCGGCCGGAACGCATGGCGCACCGCCTCCATCACCGCCGGCCGCGCCTTTTCGATGTCGGCGTCGTCGGGCAGGTTGGCGATCGCCTCGCTGCCGAGGTTCGAGGTCAGCACGATCAGCGTGTTGCGGAAATCGACCGTGCGTCCCTGGCCGTCGGTCAGCCGCCCGTCGTCGAGCACCTGGAGCAGCACGTTGAACACGTCCGGGTGCGCCTTCTCGACCTCGTCGAACAGGATCACCTGGTAGGGCCGGCGCCGCACTGCCTCGGTCAGCGAGCCGCCCTCGTCATAACCGACATAGCCCGGCGGCGCGCCGATCAGCCGCGAGACGGTGTGCTTCTCCATGTATTCCGACATGTCGATGCGCACCATGGCGCTCTCGTCGTCGAACAGGAATTCGGCGAGCGCCTTGGTGAGTTCCGTCTTGCCGACGCCGGTGGGCCCGAGGAACAGGAACGAGCCGATCGGCCGGTTGGGGTCCTGCAAGCCGGCGCGGGCGCGACGGATCGCGTTCGACACCGCGACCACCGCCTCCTCCTGGCCGATCACCCGGCGACGCAGGTTCTGCTCCATCTGCAGCAGCTTTTCGCGCTCGCCTTCGAGCATCTTGTCGACCGGGATGCCGGTCCAGCGCGAGACGACCGCGGCGATGTGCTCGGGCATCACCGCCTCCTGCAGCATGCCTTTGCCGGAGCTTTCGGCCTCGGCGATCTTGCGTTCGAGCTCGGGGATCACGCCGTAGGTCAACTCGCCGGCGCGGCTCCAATTGCCGGCACGCTGGACGATGTCGAGCTCGGCGCGCGCCTGGTCGAGCTGTTCCTTCAGTTTCTGGGCGCCGGCGAGCTTGTTCTTCTCGGCCTGCCATTCGGCGGTCGCCGCTTCGGATTCCTCCTCGAGGTCCTCCAGCTCCTTGACCAGCTTTTCGAGGCGGTCCTTCGAGGCCGCGTCGCTCTCCTTCTTGAGCGCCTCGCGTTCGATCTTGAGCTGGACGATGCGGCGGTCGAGCTCGTCGATCTCCTCCGGCTTCGAATCGACCACCATGCGCAGCCGCGACGCGGCTTCGTCCATCAGGTCGATCGCCTTGTCGGGCAGGAAGCGGTCGGTGATGTAGCGGTTCGACAAGGTCGCCGCCGCGACGATCGCGGCATCGGTGATGCGCACGCCGTGGTGCAGCTCGTATTTCTCCTTGATGCCGCGCAGGATCGAGATCGTGTCCTCGACCGACGGCTCGTTGACGAAGACCGGCTGGAAGCGCCGCGCCAGCGCCGCGTCCTTCTCGATATGCTTGCGGTATTCGTCGAGCGTGGTGGCGCCGACGCAATGCAGCTCGCCGCGCGCCAGGGCCGGCTTCAGCATGTTGGAGGCGTCCATCGCGCCTTCCGCCTTGCCGGCGCCGACCAGCGTGTGCAGCTCGTCGATAAAGACGATGATCTCGCCCGCCGCCGCGGTGATCTCCTGCAGCACGCCCTTGAGGCGTTCCTCGAATTCGCCGCGGTATTTGGCGCCGGCGACCATCGCGCCGAGATCGAGCGCCAGCAGCTTCTTGTCCTTGAGGCTCTCGGGCACGTCGCCGTTGACGATGCGCAGCGCCAGCCCCTCGACGATCGCGGTCTTGCCGACGCCGGGCTCGCCGATCAGCACGGGGTTGTTCTTGGTGCGGCGCGACAGCACCTGGATGGTGCGGCGGATTTCCTCGTCGCGGCCGATGACGGGATCGAGCTTGCCCTCGCGCGCCACCTCGGTCAGGTCGCGCGCGTATTTCTTCAGCGCGTCGTAGCTGTCCTCGGCCGAGGCGCTGTCGGCCTTGCGGCCCTTGCGCACCTGCTCGATCGCGGCGTTGAGATTTTGCGGCGTCACGCCCGCCGCGGCGAGCGCCTTACCCGACGCGGTGCTCTTGTCCATCGCCAAGGCGAGCAGCAGGCGCTCGACGGTGACAAAGCTGTCGCCGGCCTTCTCGGCGATCTTCTCGGCCTGGTCGAAGACCCGCGCCAGTTCCGGGCCCATATAGACCTGGCCGGCGCCGCTGCCCTCGACCTTGGGAATCCGGTTGAGCTCGGTTTCGACCGCCTGCAGCGCGACCTTGGCGTCGCCGCCGGCGGCGTTGATCAGGTTAGCGCAAAGGCCTTCCTTGTCGTCGAGCAGAACCTTGAGCAAATGTTCCGGCGCCAGGCGCTGGTGACCGCTGCGCAGCGCCAGGTTCTGCGCGGACTGGATAAACCCCTTCGACCGCTCGGTATATTTTTCGAGTTCCATGGGCTTGTCTCCTTGAACCGACCGCCCCGACCCCCATCAGGCAGGTCCAGCAGCCCTTCGACCACGAGATATGGTGGCCGGCAGGCGCGGCTCAAGTCTCGCTCCGCCCGGAATTACGGCAATGACCTCGATCAATGCGGCCGCCGCCCGGAGAACGCCGGACGGATGGCACCCGTTCGCACGGGCTTTGCCCTAATCGGCGCGGCCGGTGATGAACGGCGGCAGCTGGTCTTCCTCGGGCATCGGCGGCGACGGTGACAAGGGCGGCGGCTGAGGCGGCGGCACGGCCGGCTGGACCTCGACGAAATGCGCCTCTTCCGGCTGTTCGCCCTCGCCCTCCGCCGGCTCGGCGTCACCGGAATCCATCGCCATCTGCTGCTGCTGACGTTGCTGCGCAAACCCCTCGCCGTTGGCGTTCATGACGCGGAAATAATGCTCGGCGTGCTGATAGAAATTCTCCGAGGCGATCCGGTCGCCCGACGACTGCGCCTCGCGCGCCAGCGTCAGATAGCGCTCGTACACCTGATAGGCGTTGCCGCGGATTTTGACGTTGGGGCCGTTGCTGTCGAAGGTTTGCGACCGGTGCGGCGGGCGCGGCCCGCCGCCGCCGCGGTTCTGGTTGTTATGAAACGGATTGCCGCCGCCGTTGCGGCCGCGCGATCGCTTTTGTGGTCTCATGACACCTATCTTTGTCGCGGTGGACCCCAGTGGACTGTCGTCATTGGACTATCGTCCGTGGACCATCGTCCTGCCGCCGGCCCAGCACCCTCCCAGGCTTCAAAAATCGGACCGTTCCCGTGTGCGGCTTTTGTCGAACCCGTCGATCTTCCAACAATTCTCGGGGGCGACAGGCACCACTTTAGGCGGGCAAATACGCGGTTCCAACCATTTTCTCACGCCCGCCGAGCCACGACGCAGCGCGGAATGCCGGCGAGATCGGGGACGATCGTTTCGACAACGAGGCCGGCGGCCGAAATAATCCGGCTCACCTCCTCGCCCTGCCCCGCGCCGATCTCGGCCGCAAACAGCCCGTCCGGGGCGAGCAGCCGCGGCAGGTCGGCCGCGATGGCCCGGTAGGCGGCGAGCCCGTCCGGGCCGCCGTCGAGCGCGAGCGGCGGATCGTAATCGCGGACTTCCGGCGGCAGGCCGGGCAGCGCGCCGCTTTCGACATAGGGCGGGTTGGCCACCACCGCGTCGAACCGGCCCGCGACCGCGCTCGCCCAATGGCCCCGCACGAAGCCGGCGCGGACGCCCAAGCGCAGCCGCGCCGCGTTGGCTTTTCCGGTCGCGACGGCGCCAGGCGCAAGGTCGACGCCGACCCCGTTCGCCGCGGCATATTCCGACAGCAGCGCCAGCAGCACGCAGCCCGTGCCGCTGCCGAGATCGAGAAAGCGATGCGGCGCCGCCCGGTCGGGCAATCGCGCGAGCACCGCCTCGACCAGGGTCTCGGTCTCCGGGCGCGGGTCCAGCGTTTCGGGCGACAGCGCGAACGCCAAACCCCAGAATTCCCGCACCCCGGCGATGCGGCTCAGCGGCTCATGCGCCAGCACGCGGGCCAGCATCGCCGACACCCGCTCGCCCTCATCCTCGGTGATGGGGCAATCGGCCCGCCCCAATGTCTCGGCCGGCGACAGGCCGAGCGCCGCGGCGACCAGCCGCCGCGCCCGCCGCCGGGCCTCGTCGAACCCCGCCGCGGTCAAGGCCGCCGCCACCGCGCCGACGATGGCGCCGATGGTTTCGGACGTCCCGGCGAATTCCGCCCCGGCGAGCAGCATCATTCCGCCGCGGCGGCGAGCCGCTCGGCGGTGTCCGCGGCGGTCAGCGCGTCGATGACCTCGTCGAGCGCCTCGCCCGACATCACCTTGTCGATCTTGTAGAGCGTCAGGTTGATGCGGTGGTCGGTGACCCGGCCCTGCGGGAAATTGTAGGTGCGCACCCGCTCCGAGCGGTCGCCGCTGCCGACCTGGCTCTTGCGGTCGGCGGCGCGCGCCGAATCGCGCGCCTGGCGCTCCATCTCGTAGAGCCGCGAGCGCAGCACCTTCAACGCCCGGGCCTTGTTCTTGTGCTGCGATTTCTCGTCCTGCTGGATCACCACGAGGCCGGTCGGCAGATGGGTGATGCGCACCGCGCTGTCGGTGGTGTTGACCGACTGCCCGCCCGGCCCGCTCGACCGGTAGACGTCGATGCGCAGGTCCTTGTCGTCGATCTGGATGTCGATCTCCTCGGCCTCCGGCATCACCGCGACGGTCGCCGCCGAGGTGTGGATGCGGCCCGACGCCTCGGTCTCGGGGACGCGCTGCACGCGATGCACGCCGGATTCGAATTTGAGGCGGGCGAAGACGCCGCGCCCGGTGATCGTCGCCGCGGCTTCCTTGACGCCGCCGATCCCGGTCTCCGAGATGTCGAGCAGCTCGAATTTCCAGCCGCGCAGCGCCGCGTAGCGCTGGTACATGCGGAACAACTCGGCGGCGAACAATGCCGCCTCGTCGCCGCCGGTGCCGGCGCGCACTTCGAGGATCGCGTTGCGCTCGTCGTCCTCGTCCTTCGGGAGCAGCGACATGCGGACGCGCATTTCCAGCTCGGGCAGGCGCTCGCGGAGCGATTGCGCCTCCTCCTCGGCGAGCGCCTTCATCTCGGGGTCGTCGCCGGCCGCCATCTCGTTCGCCGCGTCCATATCGGCCTGCGCGTGGCGCAGCGCCGCGATGCCGTCGACGATCGGCGACAGCTCGCTGTATTCCTTCGACAGCTTGGCGAATTCGGCGCCACTCAGCCCGGCGGCCGCCATCGCCTCGCCGATCTCGCCGTGGCGGCGGACGAGCTGATCGAGCCGGCTTTCCAGCGCCGCGTCCATCAGCCGAACGCCTTCAGCTTCGCGACCAGCGCGGGCAGCGCCGCGGCATCGAGCGCCACCTCCGACTGCGCGCCGCTGTCGAGATCGCGCAGGGTCACGACACGGCGCGCCACCTCGTCGTCGCCGATCAGCACCGCGGCGCGTGCATTGACGCGATTGGCGCGGCGCATCCGCCGGCTGAGATTGCCGGAATAACCGAGATCGACCGTGAGACCGGCGTCGCGCAGCGTCTCGGCCATGATCAGCGCCAGCGCCTCGCCCGCAGGCCCGAGCGGCACCAGCGCGACCGGCCGCGGCGGCGCTTCCGGCTCGCCGACCAAAAGCGCCAGCCGCTCGATGCCGGCGGCCCAGCCGACGCCGGGCATTTGCGGTCCGCCCATCAGCTCGACCAGCCCGTCATAACGGCCGCCCGCGAGCACCGTGCCCTGCGATCCGAGGTCGGTGGTGACGAACTCGAAGACCGAATGCGTATAGTAATCAAGGCCGCGCACGAGCCGCGGGTTGAGCCGATAGACGATGCCGAGCCGGTCGAGCCCGTCGCGCACCTGGGCGAAGAAGTCACGCGACTCGACATTGAGGTACTGGTCGAAGGCCGGCGCGTCCTCGTTGATGCGGATGTCGCCGGGGTCTTTCGAATCGAGGATGCGCAGCGGGTTCACCTCCAGCCGGCGCCGGCTGTCTTCGGACAACTCGGCGCGCCGCGCCGAGAAATAGCTCACCAGCGCATCGCGATAGGCCGAGCGGCTCGCCGGATCGCCCAGCGTGTTGAGTTCAAGCTCCACCCGCTCGCCGATGCCGAGCGCGTTCAGGATGCGCCGGGCGAGCGCGATGACCTCGACATCGGCCTGCGCCTGCGGCACGCCGAGGATCTCGGCGTCGATCTGGTGGAACTGGCGGTAGCGGCCCTTTTGCGGCCGCTCGTAGCGGAACACCGGGCCGCTCGCGAAAAACTTGAGCGGCGTCGATTGCGTCAGGCTGTTGGACAGCACCGCCCGCACCAGCCCGGCGGTGAATTCGGGCCGCAGGCTCAGATCCTCGCCGCCGCGGTCCTTCAGCGAATACATCTCCTTGGCGACGATGTCGGTGTGCTCGCCGATCGGCCGCGCGAAGACCTCGGTGAACTCGAAGATCGGGATGTCGACCTCGGCAAACCCGTAGAGCTGGGCGAGGCGCAGCGCGGTCTCCCGCACCACGCGGTGGCGCCGGGCGGCGTCGGGCAACAAATCCTGCGTGCCGCGCACCGGCTGCAAGGCGGGCATCTATCTCTCCTGTCGGCGCGAACGGTACAGGTGGGGAGCCGCTGCCGTGCGCTCAAGCCGGCCGCGGCGCGGCGCCGTGGCGCCTTGGTTAATCGATTCGATACGCATCGCCCCGACACTCGTGCCGTCCGTACGCCCGGCGAGGCGATTGGCTACAGCATAGCGCCGAAAACATGCAATCGATTCCGCTTCCCCGCATGGCCGGGGCGCGCCTCGGCCTCGCCCGGCCGACGGCGCGCCAGGTCATGGTGCTCGCCGGCCTGGCGCTGGCCGGCGCGGTGCTCGGCGTCGAGTGGTGGCGCAACCTGCGGCTCGACGCCTATCTCGACCATATCGAAGGCAATATCGTCATCGGTGGCTGGCTGTGGTGGGCCAACTGGCCGACCGGAGGGGCGCCGATCTACGCCCTGCAAGACGGCTACGCGCAGTTTGCCAACATCTACGGCCCGCTCGCCTATCTCGCGGCGCTGCCGGGGCTGTGGCTCTGCGGGCCGGGGATCGTCGCCAGCAAGCTGCCGGCCGGGCTGGCGCTGCTCGCGACGATCGGGCTGACGGCGTACCGCTTGCGCCGCGCGGCGCCGATGACGGTGGTGCAGGGGATGTTCCTGCTGGTCGCCGGGTTCGCCGCGCTGAGCCCGATGAGCTTCTGGACGCGCGCCGACCCGTTCGAAGCGCTGCTTGTCGCCGGTGGGTTGGCCGCGGCGGCGAGCCCGATCGCCGTCGGGCTGTGCATCGGGCTGGCGGTGAACTGCAAGATCCACGCGTTTCTCTATTTCCTGCCGGTGCTGTGGGAGCTGTGGTCGCGCCGCGGCCGGCGTGCCGCGCCGCTCTTGATCGCCGCCGCGCTGGCGGCGTTCCTCACGCCGTTTCTGCTGCCCGGCATCTCGCTGCACGATTACCTGGCGATCCTGGCGCAGCAGGTCGGCGGCCGCACGCGCGGCGACGCGCTGCTGCTGCCGGTCGCCGCCTACGGCATCGCCTTCGCGCTGCCGGTGCTGCTGCCGCTGTGCCGGCATGCGCTGCCGCGGGAGGCGAGGCATTACGCGGTCGCGACGCTGATCACCCTCGCGCTGATCGCCTACCCCGCGACGTTTCCGGGCGCCGGCCCTTATCATTTCCTGCCGCTGCTGCCCGTCCTCGCCGAGGCGCGCCGGCGGCTCGCGCCGACCGGCGTCGGCAGCGAGTTCGCGGTCTTTCCACTGCTGTTCTTCGCCGCGGTGACGACCCCCATCGCGCTCGGCCAGCTCGCCGAGCGCCAGGACTGGCACGCTTACGCCGCCGAGGCGCTCGCCCTGGCGCGCGAAGCGCCGCCCGGCACCGTCGATATCGGCTACGGCGACAACAAGCGCAGCTACGAGATCGCCCAGCTCGCCAAGGCGGAACTGTCGCTGCACGGCTATCCGCGCGCGGTCGACGCGCAGATCCTCATGGAGCTGCGCAAGACCGGGGTCGACGGGTCGCGCCGCTGGATCCCGTATCTGACCGACTGCCGGGTCCGGCGCTGGCTGCTGCCGCGCGGCGAAGCCCCCTTCGCGGTGAACAGCTATTTTTATGACAACGGCGCGGTGTTCGGCCCGGCGTTCCGCGACGCCTTCACCGCGTCTTACCGGCCGGTTCGCGACCGCGGGCATTTCACCGTCTGGGAGTGCGTCGATGGGCGCTGAGCCGGCGGGCGCTGAGCCGACGGGCACCGGGCCGACGGGCACCGGGCCGACGGGCACCGGGCCGATGGGCGCTGGGCCGATGGGCGCTGGGCCGGCGGGTGCTGAGCTGGCGGGTGCTGAGCCGGGGGGCGCTGAGCCGGCGGGTGCTGGGCCGGCGGGTGCTGAGCCGGCGGGTGCTGAGCCGGGGGGCGCTGAGCCGGCGGGTGCTGGGCCGGCGGGCGCTGAGCCGGCGGGTGCTGAGCCGGCGGGTGCTGAGCCGATGGGCGCTGGGCCGGCAGGTGCTGAGCCGGCGGATGCTGAGCCGATGGGCGCTGGGCCGGCGGGTGCTGAGCCGGCGGGTGCTGGGCCGGCGGGTGCTGCAGTGTCGCCGCGCACACTCGGCCGCCTGCTGTGGGCGGCGCTGTGGTGGGGCATCGCGATCGGCGCCTGCTGGCAGCTCGCCAAGGTTTTCGTCGCCAAGGCTCTCGTCTAGGCGATGACGCCGGCAACGCGCCTCGCGCTCGCGGCAACCGTGCCGCTGCTGCTGATCATCGCCGGCATCACGGCGGCGATCCTTTGTCTCTGCGACGGCCGGCTGATCTACAGCCTCGACGACCCGTACATCTCGCTCGCCCTCGCCGACCAGATCGCGCAGGGCCATTACGGCATCAATGCCGGGGAGCCGTCCTCCCCCGCCTCCTCGATCCTCTACCCGTTCCTGCTGGCGGTGTTCGCCTGGGCGCCGTGGCGCGAATGGGCGCCGCTGCTGTTGAACACCGCCGCCGCGCTGACCACCGCCGCGATCCTGGCGCGGGAGGCGGTTCGCCTCAGACTGGTGCAAGACCGCCGGCAAATCCCGGCCGCCGCCGGGCTGATCGTGGTGCTGTGCCTGTCGCTCAACATCGTCGGCCTGGTTTTTATCGGCCTCGAACATTCGCTCCATGTGCTGACGGCGGCCTATGTGATCCTCGGTTTGGCGCGGGCGCTCGACAGCCGGCGCGTGCCGCCGGCGCTGGTCGCGACGATCGTGCTGCTGCCGTTGTGGCGGTTCGAGGGGTTGGCCGAGGCCGGGCTGGCGCTGCTGGCGCTGGCCGCCGCCGGGTATTGGCGGCCGGCCGCGACCGCCGCCACCGCGATCGCCGTCGCCCTCGCCGCCTATGTCGGCGGCATGACGGCGCTGGGCCTGCCGCCGCTGCCCAGCTCGGTGCTGGTGAAGTCGGACATCGCGCAGGCCGGCGGCCTCGCCGCGCTGTGGCATGGCCTCCGCGGCCATCTGACGGCGAGCCTCGCCAACCCCGAGGCGCACCCCGCCTTCCTGCTGCTCGGGCTGATCGCGGCGCGGCCGCTGAGCCGGCGCTTCGCGCAAACCGGCCGGCGCGACTGGCTCGTCGCCGGCGTCGGGGCGGGCACGCTGGCCGCGCATATCCTGTTCGGCGCCTGGGGATGGTTCGCCCGCTACGAAGCCTACGCGCTGGCGGCGGGCGCCGCCGCGGCGATCGTGCTGTGGCGCGAGCCGCTGGCGGCGTTCCTCGCGCGGCCGCGCCCGATCCCGGTAGCGGCGGCGGCGATCGCGTTGCTGCTGATCGGCCGGACCTATGTCTTGGCCGAGGTCGCCACGCCGGTCGCCAGCCTCGGGATCTATGAGCAGCAATACCAGATGCACCGCTTCGCCGCCGAGTTCTACCGCCGGCCGGTCGGGGTCAACGATCTCGGCTGGGTCGGCTATCGCAACCCGAATTACGTGCTCGACCTGTGGGGCCTCGGTTCGGAACAGGCGCGCACTCTGCGCGCCAACGCCGCCGGCGACCCGCAATGGCTCGGCCGCCTCGTCGCCGCGCATGGCGTCGGCCTGGTGATGATCTTCGACGACTGGTTCCCCGGCCAGGTGCCGGCCGCCTGGCGCCGCGTCGCCGCGCTCAAGGCGGCTCACCGGCTGACCTCCCCGTTCGACACGGTCAGCTTTTACGTCACCTCGCCCGAGGCCGCGCCCGAGGCGCTGGCGGCGCTGCGGGCGTTCAGCCGCGACCTCGCCCCCGGCACCACGGTCACCATCCGCGACCCGACAAATTTCGTTGCCGGCGACCCGCAATCGGACTGACATTCTCCGCGGCAACAAGCGGGGAGCGGGCATGAAGGCGCTGACGGCGGAGCAGGCCGCGTCGTTTCACCACAACGGCTTTCTTTATCCGATCCCGGCGCTGTCGGCGGCTGAGATCGGGTATTTCCGCGCCGGCGTCGAACGCCTCGAGGCGGCGCTCGGCTGCCCCGTCGCCGACGCCGACGTCAAGTGGCGCTCGCACGGCTACGCGCACTCGCCGTGGTTCAACGAGCTGATCCGCCACCCGCGCATTCTCGACGCGGTCGAAGACGTCATCGGACCCGACATCCTGGTGTGGACCAGCACCTTCTTCATCAAGGAGCCGGGGTCGAAGACCTTTGCCGCCTGGCATCAGGACGGCGCGTTTTTCGGCCTGGAGCCGCATCGGCAGGTCTGTGCCTGGGTGGCGCTGAGCGATGCCGGGCGCGAGGCCGGTTGCATGGAGATGCTGTCGAGCCAGGGCGCGCCGCGCATGCTCCACCACGAGGCAAAGGGCATCAAGAACAGCATCAACCGTGCCGGGCAGACCATCGTCGAACCGTTCGACAAGCGCAACCCGACCGCGATGGCGCTGAAAGCCGGCGAATTCTCGCTGCACCACGAGCTTGCGGTGCACCGTTCGGCGCCCAACCACGCCGCGTATCGCCGGATCGGCATCGGCCTCAACTACGTGCCGCCGGACGTCCGGGTGAACAGCCCGGTGCGGCTCAAGGCGATGCTGGTGCGCGGCGCGGACCGCTACGGCAATTTCGAGCTGATCGAGCCGCCGCGGGCCGAACGCGATGCCGCCGCCCTCGCCGTGCACCAGGAGGTCAGCGACCGCTACCGGGAGAACTACAAGATCCAGGTGGTGCGTCACGCGGAACGGTTCGCGGCCGCGGCGGATTAAGGCTGCCGCCCGGCGCGAGATTTGCGCGCTAGCCCTCGGCGAGGTCGAAGCGGTCGAGGTCCATCACCTTCGCCCAGGCCGCGACGAAATCGCGGGCGAACTTCGCCGCTCCGTCGGCGCAGGCATAGACCTCGGCCAGCGCGCGCAGTTGCGAGTGCGAACCGAAGATCAGGTCGACGCGCGTCGCGGTCCACTTGCGCTCGCCGGTCTTGCGGTCGCGCCCCTCATACACCCCTTCGGCGCCGGCGAGCGGGAGCCACTCGGTGCCCATATCGAGCAGGTTGACGAAGAAGTCCGTGCTCAGCGTCCCGGGCCGCCGGGTGAAGACGCCGTGCGGCGACGCTGCGGCGTTCGCGCCGAGGACGCGCAGGCCGCCGACCAGGGCGGTCATCTCGGGCGCGGTCAGGGTGAGCAATTGCGCACGGTCGACCAGCCGTTCCTCGGGCGACAGGCGTTGCGGGCCGCGCAGATAGTTGCGGAACCCGTCCGCGACGGGTTCGAGCGGCGCGAACGACTCGATGTCGGTGTGCTCTTGCGACGCATCGGTGCGGCCCGGCGTGAACGGGACCGTCACGTCGTGCCCGCCGTCCTGCGCGGCCCGCTCGACCGCGGCGCAGCCGCCGAGAACGATCAGGTCGGCCAGCGAGACCTTCTTCCCGCCGGATTGCGACGCGTTGAAGTCGCGCTGGATGGCTTCCAGCGTCTGCAGCACCGTCGCCAGTTGCGCCGGCTGGTTGACCTCCCAGTCCTTTTGCGGCGCCAGGCGGAGGCGGGCGCCGTTGGCACCGCCGCGCTTGTCCGAACCGCGGAAGGTCGAGGCAGACGCCCAAGCCGTAGCGACCAGTTGGGACACCGGCAGGCCAGACGCCAGGGTCGTCGCCTTCAGCGTCGCGATGTCCTCTACTCCGACCAGGGGATGGTCGACCGCGGGGACCGGGTCCTGCCACGCCAACATCTCCTGCGGCACCAGCGGACCGAGATAACGCGCGATCGGGCCCATGTCGCGGTGCGTCAGCTTGAACCAGGCGCGCGCGAAGGCGTCCGCGAACTGGTCCGGATGCTCCAGGAAGCGGCGCGAAACCTTCTCGTATTCCGGGTCGAAGCGCAGCGAGAGGTCGGTCGTCAGCATGGTCGGCACATGGCGCTTCGCCGGATCGAAGGCGTCGGGGATCGTCGCCTCTGCGTCTTTCGCCCGCCACTGATGCGCGCCGGCCGGGCTCTTGGTCAGCTCCCATTCGTAGCCGAACAGGTTCTCGAAGAAATTGTTGCTCCACTGCGTCGGCGTCTTGGTCCAAGTGACCTCGATACCGCTGGTGATCGCGTCCGCCCCCACGCCGGTGCCGAACCCGCTCTTCCAGCCGAGGCCCTGATCCTCGATGCCGGCGGCTTCCGGCTCCGGCCCCACCAGGGCCGCGTCGCCGGCGCCGTGGGTCTTGCCGAAGCTGTGACCGCCGGCGATCAGCGCCACCGTCTCCTCATCGTTCATCGCCATGCGCGCGAAGGTCTCGCGGATGTCGCGCGCCGCGGCGACGGGATCGGGGTTGCCGTTGGGACCTTCCGGGTTGACGTAGATCAGCCCCATCTGCACCGCGCCGAGCGGGCTTTGCAGCTCGCGGTCGCCGCTGTAGCGCTCATCGGCCAGCCATTTGCCTTCGGGGCCCCAGTAGATGTCCTCGTCGGGCTCCCAACTGTCGGCGCGGCCGCCGCCATAGCCGAAGGTCTTGAAGCCCATCGACTCCAGGGCGACGTTGCCGGCGAGGATCAGCAGGTCGGCCCAGGAGATTTTCTGCCCGTATTTCTGCTTGACCGGCCACAGCAGCCGGCGCGCCTTGTCGAGGTTGGCATTGTCCGGCCAGCTATTGACCGGGGCGAAGCGCTGCTGGCCCCTGCCGGCGCCGCCGCGGCCGTCGCCGATGCGGTAGGTGCCGGCGCTGTGCCACGCCATGCGGATGAACAGCCCGCCGTAATGGCCGAAATCGGCCGGCCACCAATCCTGCGAGTCCGTCATCAACGCGTGCAGGTCCTTGATCACGGCGTCCAGATCGAGGCTCTTGAACGCCTTGGCATAGTCGAACCCCGCATCCATCGGGTTGGACAGCGCCGAATGCTGATGCAGAACCCGCAGGTCGAGCTGGTTGGGCCACCAGTCGCGGTTCGCATGCGCACGGGACCCGCCCGAGAACGGACACTTGGCGTCTGACATCACGGCCTCCATTACTGGAATAATTCCAATGTACGAACCGGCTTTCTCCGTGTCAATGAGCCTGCGGTTAAGGGCCATGCCCGCCGGACAGGATGCCCCCGCCGCTTTATCGGCCGGGTGAAATTGGACGCACCGACCCCCCGGGGTTTATGCCCCCTGGGGTTTATGCCCGCCGGGGTCTATATTGAGCGGCATGGCGAAAACCGGCAAATCTCCCGATCTGGCTGCCACTTGGCGCCCGCTGGCCGAGGCCGAGCTGCGCGGCAAGCCGCTCTCGGCTCTCGACTGGCAGACGCCTGAGGGCATCGCGGTCAGGCCGCTCTACACCGCCGCCGACCTCGAAGCGATCGAGGCTGCCGGCTTCCCGTTGCGCGACGCCGTCCCCGGTGCGCCGCCCTACCTGCGCGGGCCGCGGGCGACGATGTACGCCAACCGGCCGTGGACGGTGCGGCAATACTCGGGATTTTCGACCGCCGAAGAGTCGAACGCGTTTTACCGCGCGAACCTCGCCGCCGGGCAGATGGGACTGTCGATCGCCTTCGACCTGGCGACCCATCGCGGCTACGACAGCGACCACCCGCGGGTTGTCGGCGATGTCGGTAAGGCCGGGGTGGCGATCGACTCGGTCGAGGACCTGAAGATCCTGTTCGACGGCATCCCGCTCGACAAGATGAGCGTGTCGATGACGATGAACGGCGCGGTGCTGCCGGTGCTCGCCGGGTTCATCGTCGCCGCCGAGGAACAGGGCGTCAAACAGGCGCAGCTCCAGGGGACGATCCAGAACGACATCCTCAAGGAGTTCATGGTCCGTAACACCTACATCTATCCGCCCGGCCCCTCGATGCGGATCGTCGCCGACATCATCGAGTACACTGCGCGGCACATGCCGAAATTCAACTCGATCTCGATCTCCGGCTATCACATGGAGGAGGCCGGGGCGACGAGCGTGCAGGAGCTGGCCTTCACCCTGGCCGATGGGCTCGAATATGTGCGCGCCGCCCTGTCGCGCGGGCTCGACATCGACGAATTCGCGCCGCGCCTGTCGTTCTTCTTCGGCATCGGCATGAATTTCTTCATGGAGATCGCCAAGCTGCGCGCGGCGCGGCTGCTGTGGGCGCGGCTGATCGAGCCGTTCAACCCGAAGAACAAGGCGAGCCTGGCGCTGCGCACGCATTGCCAGACCTCGGGCGTCAGCCTCACCGAGCAGAGCCCGTACAACAACATCATCCGCACCACGATCGAGGCGCTCGCCGCGGTGCTCGGCGGCACCCAGTCGCTGCACACCAACTCGTTCGACGAGGCGCTGGCGCTGCCGACGCCGTTCTCGATGGGGATCGCGCGCAATACCCAGCTGATCCTCGCCGAGGAGAGCGGCATCCCGCATGTCGTCGACCCGCTCGGCGGCAGCTATTACGTCGAGAGCCTGACGCACGCGATCGCCGGCGAGGCGATGAAGCTGATCGACGAGGTCGAAGCCCTCGGCGGCATGACCAAGGCGGTCGAGAGCGGCATGCCCAAGCTGCGCATCGAGGCGGCCGCGGCGCGCCGGCAAGCCGCGATCGACCGCGGCGAGGAAGTCATCGTCGGCGTCAACAAATACCGCGCCGACGAGAAGGCCGAGGTCCAGTTGCTCGATGTCGACAACGAGAAGGTGCGTACCGCGCAGATCGCCCGGCTCAACCGCGTCAAGAAAATCCGCGACGCCGAGAAATGCGCGGCCGCCCTCGCGGCGCTCACCGCGGCGGCCAGGAGCGGCACGGGCAACCTGCTCGACTTGTCGATCGCGGCGAGCCGGGCGCGGGCGACGGTCGGCGAGATTTCCGATGCGCTCGAAGCGGTGTTCAGCCGCCATCACGCGGCGACGCAATCGGTGACCGGCGTCTATGGCGGCCAGTACGCCGACGACGCCGAATTCCACCGCATCCAGCGCGAAATCGACAATTTCGCGCGCGACGAAGGCCGCCGGCCGCGCATGCTGGTGGTGAAGCTCGGCCAGGACGGGCATGACCGCGGCGCCAAGGTCATCGCCACCGCCTTCGCCGATATCGGCTTCGATGTCGATATCGGCCCGCTGTTCCAGACGCCGGAGGAAGCGGCCCGCCAGGCGGTCGAGAACGACGTCCATATCGTCGGCGTGTCGAGCCAGGCCGCAGGGCACAAGACCCTGGTGCCGGCACTGATCGAGGCGCTCAAGCGCGACGGCGCCGGCGACATCCTCGTGGTGTGCGGCGGGGTGATCCCGCCGGCCGACTACGACTTCCTCAAAAAGGCCGGGGTCGCGGCGATCTACGGACCCGGCACGAATATTCCGCACGCGGCAGCGGAAATCCTCTCTCTCATTGAAAAACAGCGTTTAGCGGCATGATCATAACTTACATTAAACTGACATAATTCATACAACTGACGGTAATACTGCTCCTGGCCAGAAGTCGAACGCCCCTGTATAGTCAAAACCAAACAGGGAGGCAGCATGGCCGTGGAAACCACAATACAAGGCGCCGCGCCGCGCCTTGTCGCGAAAATCATCGCCAGCTATGTCGCACACCACAATCTCGCCCCCGAGCAGATACCGGAGCTGATCGCGTCGGTGCATCGCACGATCACCGGGCTGGGCCAGCCGGCGGAGGTGCCGGCGGCGCCGACTCCGGCCGTCCCGGTCCGCCGCTCGGTGCAGCGCGACGTCGTCGTCTGCCTCGATTGCGGCTGGAAGGGAAAGATGCTGCGGCGCCACCTGACGACACGGCACGGGCTCAGCGGCGAGGACTATCTGAAGCGCTGGGGGCTGCCCGGCGATCACCCGCTGACCGCGCCCAATTACTCGGCGCAGCGCTCCAACCTGGCGAAGGAACTCGGGCTCGGCCGCGGCGATCGCGGCGGCGGCGGCAGACGGCGCCGGTCGCGCGGCTAGCCGGGCCTCAGCGCCGGTTCACCCCGGCCTCGGTCACGATCACATCCATCGGGATGTCGAAGGGCTGCGGGTGGATCGTCGCGATCCGCTGCGCGGCAAAACCGACGCCGATCGCCAGCGGCCGCGGGTCGAGCGAAGCCAGCGTGCGGTCGAAATAGCCGCCGCCATAGCCGAGCCGGTAGCCCGCCGCGTCGAAGCCGACGACCGGCGCCAGCACCATCGACGGGATGACGAGCTCGCGCTTTTCCGGCACCGGGATGTCCCACACGCCGGCGACGAGCGCTTCGCCCGGGCGCCAGGCGCGGTATTCGAGCGGCCCCTTCTTGTCGACGACGACCGGCAGCGCGACCGCCCGGCCGGCGGCGATAAGGCGATCCACCAGCGGCCGAGGATCGAACTCGGCGCGAAACGGCCAGTAGATGCCGAGGATACCGGGCCGCTCGGCAACGATGCCCTCCACGGCTGCCGCGATGCGTTCGCCGGCGGCGCGCCGCAGCGCCGGCGGCATCGCCATCCGCAGCGCGAGCAGCCGCTCGCGCTCGCTCCGCCGCCAAGTCTTGACTTCGGTCGCGTCCATCTTACTCGGGGATCATGTCGAGCACGTCTTCGCCCTTATGCAGGCGTTCGGCGAGTTCATGGTGAAAGTCGCGCAGCCACTTCACCATTTCCGGGGCCGTCTTAATTGGACGTACGTCGTCATAGTCATAAATGATACTGTCGATAATCCGCTGCATGTTCTCTATCTCGACCCCACCAAAAGGATAATCGAACAGTAGATCATAATAGAATCTGTAAGAGCCCGTTCGATTGCTTGGCTTGAAGCGAAGAGCTTGGATTTTGTTAAACCAAGCCCGCAATTCCTTACGAAAGTGCCGGCGCAATTCTTCGGGGAAGTCAAATCCCGCCAATTTCACCAGATGCACGTTAATCTGGTCGTAGAGACCGAGAAACACGTGCTCGACAAGCTTACGTGGGAGCGACATGACCTTGTCTTCAGCGAGCTTCATGTCGAACCTCCGGCTCACGTCTAGAACAGCCCGGTGATCCGGCCGTCGTCGGTCAGGTCGATGCTGTTGGCGGCGGGCACGCGCGGCAGGCCCGGCATGGTCATGACCTCGCCGCAGATCACGACGACGAACTCGGCGCCCGCCGACAGGCGGATCTCGCGGACCGGCAGGATGTGGTCGACCGGCGCGCCCTTGGCATTGGCGTCGGACGAGAAGCTGTATTGCGTCTTCGCCATGCACACCGGGAAGTGGCCGAAGCCGTTCTTCTGCAGCTCGGCCAGCCGCGACTCGACCGCGGCGTCGCAGGCGATGTCCTTGGCGCGGTAGATCTTCTGCGCGATCGTCTTGATCTTGTCGCGCAGCGGCATCTCGTCCGGGTAGAGCACCTGGAACTTGGATTGGCCGCTATCGGCGACGCGGGCCACCGCCTCGGCGAGCGGCGCCGCCCCTTCGCCGCCATTGGCCCAATGGTCGGCGATCACCGCCTCGACCCCATGCGAGGCGCAGAGCGCCTTGAGCTTGGCGTGCTCGGCCTCGGTATCGGCGCTGAAACGATTGACCGACACCACGGCCGGCACGCCGAACTGTTTCAGGTTTTCGAGGTGCCGGCCGAGATTGGCGTAGCCGGTTTCGAGCGCCGCGACATTCTCGGCGCGGAGCTGGTCGCGCGCGACGCCGCCATGCATCTTGAGCGCGCGCACGGTGGCGACGACGACCGCCGCATCGGGCTTGAGCCCGGCTTTGCGGCATTTGATGTCCATGAACTTCTCGGCCCCGAGGTCGGCGCCGAATCCCGCCTCGGTGACGACGTAGTCGCCGAGCTTGAGCGCGGTCTTGGTGGCGAGCACCGAGTTGCAGCCATGCGCGATATTGGCGAACGGCCCGCCATGGATGAAGGCCGGGTTGTTCTCCAGCGTCTGCACCAGGTTGGGCGCCACCGCGTCCTTGAGCAACACGGCCATCGCGCCGGCCGCCTTGAGGTCGCCGGCGCGCACCGGCTCGCGGGCCCGGGTCTGCGCGACGATGATGTTGGCGAGGCGCCGCTTGAGGTCGGCGAGGTCGGTCGCCAGGCAGAAGATCGCCATCACCTCCGACGCGACGACGATGTCGAACCCGTCTTCGCGCGGGAAGCCGTTGGCGATGCCGCCGAGCGACGAGGTGATCTGCCTGAGCGCCCGGTCGTTCATGTCGAGCCCGCGCCGCCAGGTGACGCGCCGCGAATCGATGCCGAGCTCGTTGCCCCAATAGACGTGGTTGTCGACCATCGCGGCGAGCAGGTTGTTGGCCGCGCCGATCGCATGGAAGTCGCCGGTGAAGTGGAGGTTGATGTCCTCCATCGGCACGACCTGGGCATAGCCGCCGCCGGCCGCCCCGCCCTTCATGCCGAAGCTGGGGCCGAGGCTCGGCTCGCGCAGGCAGATGATCGCTTTCTTGCCGATATGGTTGAGCGCGTCGCCGAGCCCGACCGTGGTCGTGGTCTTGCCTTCGCCCGCCGGGGTCGGGGTGATGGCGGTGACGAGGATCAGCTTGCCGTCGGGCTTGTCCTTGAGCCCCTCGACGTAATCGAGCGCGACTTTCGCCTTGTAGCGGCCGTAGGGCGACAGCGCCTCGTCGGGGATGCCGAGCTTCGCAGCGATCTCGCCGATCGGGCGCATCGTCGCGGCCTGGGCGATTTCGATGTCGGATTGGGGGTTCTTGTGCTGGTCGGCTCCGCGCGCCACGGCAGGTCTCCTCGCTATTCTTACCTTGTCTTGTCCCAAGGTCTTAGCCTCTGCGGGCGGGCAAGCGCAACCGCCGCCGCGCCGCACCTCCGCAAGCCTCTTGAGAAACGCCTACGTTGCGTTAGGCTGTCGCCGCACCGCGCGGCGATGCTGCGGCAGCGCGGCGCATATAACCGCAGATCGACATATTTCCCGAGGAGCTGAGGAACCCCCGATGACCGGCCCGACCCCGATGGATTGGCGCTTGCCCGCGCGTTTTGCCGGCCTTGCCGCCGCGCTTGTCCTGATCGCCCTGCCGTTGGCCTCGCGGCCGGCACAGGCCTACTGGATCGGCTTCGGCGCTCCCTTCCCAGGCTTTTACGGGCCCGGCCCGTATTGGGGCTACGCGCCGCCCTATTATCCGCCGGCGCCGGCGTATTATCCGCCCCCGCCGCCGGCTTACTCGGCTTATGCGCCGACGGCGCCGGCCGCGCCGACTGCGACCGTGACTGGCGCACCGGCCGCCGGCGCGGCGGCGATCCCGGCGATCACCTACACCAGGAAGCCGGCCTTCACCAACGCCGCCGGCCAGACCTGCCGCGAGTACCAGACGACAAGCGGCAGCCAGCAGGTGTTCGGCACGGCCTGCCGGCAGCCCGACGGCCAGTGGCGGGTGACGAACTGACCGCGCGCTCTTGACCGGCGTGCCGGGCTGCTGAATCTTCCCGCCCATTCTTGCGGGGAGGCAATGATGGCCCGGCCGATCGTCTATGGCGCAGCGCTGAGCCCCTATGTGTGGAGCGTGCGGCTGACGCTCGCCGAAAAGGGCGTCGCGCACGACCTCGTCAGCGTGGGGATCAGCGAGTTCAAGTCCGCCGCGCATCTGGCGCGCCATCCGTTCGGCAAAATCCCGGCGTTCGAGCATGACGGTTTCATGCTCTACGAGACGCAGGCGATCATGCGCTATGTCGACGAGGCCTTTCCGGCGGCGCCGCTGCAACCGGTCGAGGTGCAGCCGTTCGCGCGGATGAACCAGATCATGGGCGTCGTCGACAATTACCTGACGCCATGCCTGCTCGCGCATGTGCTGTTCCAGCGCATCGTCGCGCCGCTGCTGGGGCGGACGACCGACGAGGCGGCCGTCGCCGCGGCGCTGCCGAACGTGCGGCATTGCCTGGGCGAGATCGCCCGGCTCGCCGGCGACCAGCCGTTTCTCGCCGGCGAGACCGTGACGCTCGCCGATCTGATGGCGATCCCGCAGCTCTATCATTTCAAGAAACTGCCGGAAGGCGCGGCGCAATTCGCCGAATTGCCGGCGCTCTCCGCCTGGGTCGACCGCATGGCCGCGCGCCAGAGCGTGCAGGTGACCTGCCCGGCCGGCATGTGACCCTTTAGCGAAATCTTTGCCGTATTGCCGGCGATCGCCGCTCACGCGCTCTTGAACCGCGCGCGCCGGCACGCATCTGTCTCAACCTGACGGTGTGACGGATGACGGGCGATGAGCGCGCTGGAAGTGGTGGCGAAGCCGGAATTCGCCAAGGCCGACCTTGAATGGCTGACGCAGCTGCGGCAGACCAAGGCGCATAGCCCCGGACCGCCCGCCTTCACGCTGGTCTTTCCGGGCGCCGACTCGGCGATTGCCACCGTCAGGCATGTCGAGGCGGTTTGCGCCGCCACCGGCCGCATCCGTTTCTGCCTGCGCTCGGCAATGATCGTGCCCGAGCACAAGACCGGCTGGTTTCACATATTCCTGGTGCCCGACGAGGGGTTTGGCGCGATCATCCGATTGCACGACCGGCTCCATGTCGGCCCGCTCGCCTGCTGCTGGCGGCCGGACGTGCCCTATATCCCGCACCTGACGGTCGCCAGCACGCGCGAGCTCGACCACGCGCGTACCATGATGGCCTCGCTCAACGCCAAGGACCTCGGCATCGCCGGCCGCATCGACGCGCTCGACGTGCAGGCCCGCGACGCCAACGAAACGCACTGCGTCGCGCATGTGCCCTTGGCCCGGCACGGCTTCTTCCACTAGCGCCAATCCAGGTATCGTCATGCCCGGACTTGATCCGGGCATCCACGGCCGTCCGCGCCATCCCGCGTGGATGGCCGGGTCAAGCCCGGCCCAAGGGACACGGATGGCCGGGTCAAGCCCGGCCCAAGGGACACGGATGGCCGGGTCAAGCCCGGCCCAAGGGACACGGATGGCCGGGTCAAGCCCGGCCATGACGACGGAATCTTCTGTATGTGCTGGGCACTAGCGTGCCGGGCGGAGCAGGCGGAACGGGTTCGGCAGACGCTCCAGGCCGCGCTCGAAGCGGGCGCGGGCCTCGCCCAACCGCGCCACGTCGGCCAGCCGGCGGTCGATAAAGGCCCGCGTCTCGCTAAAGTCGTCGGAGCGGTCTTCGAGCCAGTACATCAGGGCGGCGCCGTAGATCGCGGCGAGGGTCGCCCGCTTGGTGTAAAAGCTGAAATCGGTCGCGGTGTCGCCGGCCGCGTACCAGATGCCGTCGATTGTCTCGTAGATCAGCCGCGCGCCCAGCGCCGCATGCGGCGGCAGCGCGAGCACCGACAGCGCGCGGCGCACCGCCTCGCGCCACGGCGTGACCACCGCGAAGCGCAGCTCCAGCGCGCGGCCGATCCGGGCCGCGGTGCCGGTCTCCCCGATCGGCTCGGCCTCGAAGCGGTCCAGCATGCGGCGATCGGCCCAGCGGCTGAAAGCGGCGACGAGATCGGGCGCGCCGCGTGGGAACAGCGCCTCGGCCTCGGCCGCCGGCATGCCGAGCTGCCGCGCCGCGAGCCGGAGCGCCGCGCGCGACCAGCCGTCGAACGCGACCTCGGGCAGCATCGCCTCGATCAGCCGGCCGCGCTCGTGCTCGGCGAGCGGGCTTCTCACGGCGTCTCGCCCTTGACGAATTCGGCGAGGTCGATCGGGTGGCGCTGGAACTCCTCGGCGTAGACCAGCAGGCGATGGTCGGTCATCCGCTGCGGGTAGAGGATGCCGTCGAGGTGGTCGCATTCGTGCTGCACGACACGCGCATGGAAGCCGGCGGCCTCACGCTCGATCGGCCGGCCGTCGAGCCCGACACCGCGATAGCGGATGCGCAGATGGCGCGGCACCGCGCCGCGCAAACCCGGCACCGAGAGACACCCCTCCCAGCCGAGCGCGATGTCGTCGCCGACGGGCTCGATGACCGGATTGATCAGCACCGTCAGCTCTTGCGGACCGTCGCCGGGCAGGTCCGTCACCCGCTCGCCGGCGACAAAGAACACCACGATGCGATGCGATCGATGCACCTGCGGCGCGGCGATGCCGGTCCCGCCGGCATCCTCCATCGTCTCCAGCATGTCCTCGACGAGGCTGCGCACCCAGGGCGCGGCCGGATCGGCGACCTCGGCCGCGCGGGCGCGGAGCACCGGGTTTCCCATGCGGGCAATCTTGAGCAGCGCCATCCCGGCAATATGTGTCGTCATGGGGTGCGGGTAAAGCACCGCCCCTCCCGGGCGCAGGGCGACGCGATTTTCGGCTCGCCAACTGCGCGGGGTGGCGCCGACGGTGTTCTCTCATTGTCGATGCTTCTCTCGAGGGGGGGGAAGTCGGCCGTCCCAATCGACGGCTCCAGCATTGAGGGAACCATGGCCGCGATCCCAGCCGAAAAACACCGCGCCGCGCCCGACCCCATCGCCGATGTGCCCTACTATATCCAGGCGCCGGAATCGATGCCCGAGCGGCGGCCGCGGACGCTCAAGCACGGCGATACCTTCGCGGTGTTCGACCACAGCGGCAATGTGCAATCGCGGCGCGGCCATTCCGAGGGCGTCTTTCATTGCGACACGCGCTATCTGTCCCACCTGACGGTGACGATCGGCGACGCCGTGCCGCTGCTGCTCAGCTCGAGCCTGCGCGACGACAACGCCACGCTGACCTGCGACCTCGCCAACCCGGATTTCCGCGACAGCGACGATCTGCCGCTGCGGCAAGACCTCATCCACATCCGGCGCTCCAAGTTTCTCTGGCAGGCCACCTGTTTCGAGCGCATCGCGGTGCGCAATTTTGACGACCGCCGGCACCGCCTGCGCTTCACCCTGGAATTTGCCGCGGATTTCGCCGACCTGTTCGAGGTGCGCGGCTCGCCGCGGCCGCGACGCGGCACGCTGCACCCGGCGGTGGTGCAGGCCGACACGGTTGTCCTCGCCTATACCGGGCTCGACGATACGCGGCGGGAGACGCGGCTGCGGTTTCAGCCGGCGCCGACGCGGCTCGACCCGGAAGCCGCGGTGTTCGACCTCGATCTCGACGCCCGCGAAAACGCCGCGATCTTTATCGAAATCCGCTGCGATGCCGGCGCCGCCGAACGCGCCCCGCGGGAATTGTTCGGCCGCTCGCTGCGGCACGCCCGGCACGCGTTGCGGCACGCCTGTTCGCGGGCGGCGGCGGTGCAGACGTCGAACGAGATCTTCAACGAGGCGGCGCGCCGCGCGGTCTCCGACCTCTACATGCTGATGACCGACCTGCCGCAGGGGCCGGTGCCCTACGCCGGCATCCCCTGGTTCAGCACCCTGTTCGGCCGGGATTCGCTGCTGACGGCGCTGCAGACGCTGTGGCTCGACCCGGCCATCGCCTGCGGCGTGCTGGCGAACCTGGCGGCGCTGCAGGCAACCGAATACGACCCGGCCGCCGATGCCGAGCCGGGCAAGATTTTGCACGAGGCGCGGCATGGCGAGATGGCGATCCTCGGCGAGGTGCCGTTCCGCCGCTATTACGGCAGCGTCGATGCGACGCCGCTGTTCGTGATGCTGGCGGGCGCCTATCTCGACCGCACCGACGACGTCGCCCTGCTGCGCCGGTATTGGCCCCATATCGAGGCGGCGCTCGCCTGGATCGACAAGGACGGCGACCGCGACGGCGACGGCTTTGTCGAATACGGCCGGAAGACCCCGACCGGGCTGGCCAACCAGGGCTGGAAGGACAGCCACGACGCGATCTTCCACGCCGACGGCGCACTGGCCGAAGGTCCGATCGCGCTTGTCGAGGTCCAGGCTTACGTCTACGGCGCGCGGCGCGCGGCCGCGGCGATCGGGCGCCGGCTCGGGCATGCCGCGCGGGCGGCGGTCCTCGAAGCGCAAGCCGAGACGTTACGCCGGCAGTTCGACGCGGCTTTCTGGGACCCCGAGCTCAACACCTACGTGCTGGCGCTCGACGGGGCGAAGCGGCCGTGCCGGGTGCGCGCCTCGAATGCCGGCCACGCGCTGTTCACCGGCATCGCCCTGCCGGAGCGGGCGCGCCCGGTCGCCGAGGCGCTGACCGGCAGCGCGATGTTCTCCGGCTGGGGCATTCGCACCGTTGCGACGTCGGAGCGGCGCTATAACCCGATGAGCTATCACAACGGCTCGGTCTGGCCGCACGACAACGCGCTGATCGCACTCGGCTTCGCGCGCTACGGCCTCGCCACCGAGGCGGCGCGGGTGTTCCAGGGGTTGTTCGACGCCTCGATCTATATCGAGCTGCGCCGCCTCCCCGAGCTGTTCTGCGGCTTCTCGCGCGAGCGGCGTCAGGGGCCGACCTTCTACCCGGTCGCCTGCTCGCCGCAGGCCTGGGCGGCGGTGGCGCCGCTCTGCCTGCTGCAGGCCTGTCTCGGCCTCGGGTTCGACACCGCGGACCGCAGCGTGACCTTCAACCGGCCCACCCTGCCGCCGTTTCTCGACGAGGTGGTGCTGCGCGGCCTGACCCTGCCCACCGGCGTCATCGACATCATGGTGCAGCGCGCCGGCGAGGAGGTGGCGCTGCACGTGCTGTCGCGGCGCGGCGAGATCGGCGTGGTGATGCGGAGCTGACCGGCGCCGTCAGCCAGCGCCGATTTCAGGCCAGCGCCAGCTTGCGGTAGCCGTCGGCGGCCACCGCGTCGCAATGCGCGCGGAAGGCGGGATGACCGCCGCTGTAGCGCATGATCTTGCGGGTCTGCTTGCTTTCGACGTTGCGGTTGACCCCGGTCATCCACGAGTCGATCTCGTTCATCAGCAGACCCTGGCCGACCGCCAGGACATGGTCGGTCCATTCGGCGACGCCGGCGGCCGTCGCCTCGATCCGCGTCAGACCGCGCTCGACCGCGAACTGGACCAGACCGCTGACCCATTCGACGCTGTATTCCGCGGTGCGCGTGAAATTGCCGAGCCCGGCATGCGGGCCCATCACCATCAGCAGATTGGGGAAGCCTTCCACCAGGATGCCGAGATAGGTCTGCGGCCCGTCTTGCCATACATCGCGCAGCCGCACGCCGTCGACGCCGCGGATGTCGATGCGGTCGAAGGCGCCGGTGATGGCGTCGAAGCCGGTCGCGTAGATGATGATGTCGAACTCGTACGCGGCCGCGCTGGTCTTGATCCCGCTGGGGGTGACGGCCTCGATCGGCGTCTCGTTGATGTCGACGAGTTCGACGTTCGGCTGGTTGTAGACTTCGTAATAGCCGGTTTCGAGCGGCACCCGCCGCGTGCCGAAGCCGTGGTTCTTCGGGATCAGCCGCTCGGCGACGACCGGATCCTTGACGCGCTGACGGATCTTGCGCGCGACGAAATCGGAGGCAAGGTCATTGGCTTCGCGGTTGGTCAGCATGTCGCTGAAATTGCCCATCCAGATGCCGAAACCGGGCGAGGCGTAAAGCTTCTCCCAGAAGGCTTCCCGTTCCGCGGCGGTCGTTTCGAGGGTCGCCCGCGGGTCCGGCGCGTGGATGTAGCAGCCCGGCGAGGTGCGGCAGAGCGCGAAGATCTCCTCGTAGCGCGACCGGATCTCGTTCATCTCGGCCGCGGAGATCTTGCCGTTGTGCAGCGGCGCGCACCAGTTCGGGGTGCGCTGGAACACGGTGAGGCGGCCGACCGTCTTGGCGATTTCCTGGATGATCTGCACCGCCGTCGCGCCGGTGCCGATGATCCCGACCCGCTTGCCGGCAAAATCGACGCTCTCCTTCGGCCAGGCATGCGTATGGCAGGCCTGCCCCTTGAAGCTGGCGACGCCGGGAATGTTCGGCATCGTCGGCGCCGAGAGGATGCCGATGGCGGTCAGCAGAAAGCGCGTCGAATAATGCCGGCCGTCTTCCAGCGTGACGTCCCAGCGGCGCGCGTCGTCGCGGTAATGGGCGGCGGCGACGCGGCTGTCGAACTGGATGTCGCGGCGCAGGCCGAACTTGTCGGCGACGTGGTTGAGATAGCGTTCGGTCTCCGGCTGCGGCGCGAAATGCTCTTGCCAATGCCACTCCGCGAGCAGCTCGGGCGAGAACGAATAGCCGTAGGTCCAGCTTTCGGAATCGAAGCGCGCGCCGGGGTAGCGGTTCCAATACCAGGTGCCGCCGACACCGCTGCCGGCCTCGAACAGCCGAACCCGCAGACCGAGCTGGCGCAGCCTATAAAGCTGGTAGAGGCCGGAAACGCCGGCGCCGACGACCACGGCGTCGAACTCGGGGAGAGGCTGTTGCTGGGCGGCGGCCATCGCGACCATGATGCTTTCCTTGGTCAAACTCGTAAGCTAGCGATATCAGTTTTCCGCCTTCCGCCGGCGTTGGCAACCGATCTTCGCGCATGGCGGCATGCGCGAGCGGCCGGGGCGGAAACAGCGAACGACTCCGGGCGGTTGGCGCGCGCGCCTTCACAGGACCGGCCGATGATGCTACGGTGCCTGCCCTTACCGGCCCAACTGCGGAGTGGTGCACCCGTGCAAGTCCTCGTTCGCGACAACAATGTCGACCAGGCTCTCAGAGCGCTGAAGAAGAAAATGCAACGCGAAGGGGTATTCCGGGAAATGAAGCTGCGGCGCAATTACGAGAAGCCGTCCGAGCGCCGCGCCCGCGAAAAAGCCGAAGCCGTCCGCCGCTACCGCAAGCTCCTGCGCAAGCGCATGGAGCGCGAGGGGTACTAGCCGCAACCGGCACCTTCAGGCTCCTCCCTCGCATGCGGGGGAGGGAAACCATGCGAAGCGACTCCCAGGGACCAGCTCCGCCGGCCGCGCCTATTCCAGCGCCTTGATGATGTCGTCGCACATCTTCTTGGCGTCGCCGAACAGCATCATCGTATTATCGCGGAAGAACAGCTCGTTCTCGACCCCGGCATACCCCGAGGCCATCGACCGCTTGACGAACAGCACCGTGCGGGCGTGCTCGACATCGAGGATCGGCATGCCGTAGATCGGCGAGGACGGGTCGGTCTTTGCCGCCGGGTTGGTCACGTCATTGGCGCCGATCACAAAGGCGACGTCGGTCGAGGCGAAATCGCGGTTGATCTCGTCGAGCTCCTTGACGTCGTCATAGGGCACGTTGGCCTCGGCGAGCAGCACGTTCATGTGCCCCGGCATGCGGCCGGCGACCGGGTGGATCGCGTACTCGACCTTGACCCCATCCTTCTTCAACAGGTCGGCCATCGCCTTCAGCGAATGCTGGGCCTGCGCCACCGCCATGCCATAGCCCGGCACGATGATCACCGAGCCGGCGTTCTTCAGGATGAAGGCCGCATCCTCGGCGCTGCCCGACTTGACCATGCGGTCGCCGGCGGCCGGTCCGGTCGGCGCGGCGCCGCCTTCGGTGCCGAAGCCGCCGAGGATCACGTTGAAGATCGAGCGGTTCATCCCCTTGCACATCACGTAGCTGAGGATCGCGCCCGACGAGCCGACCAGCGCCCCGGTGATGATCAACAGGCTGTTCGACAGCGTGAAGCCGATGCCGCAGGCCGCCCAGCCCGAATACGAGTTCAGCATCGAGATCACGACCGGCATGTCGGCGCCGCCGATCGGCACGATCAGCAGCAGCCCGAACGCCAGCGACAACAACACCAGCAGCACGAAGAACACCGCATGGCCGGTCATCGCGAACAGCACGATCAGCAGGATCAGCGCCGCGCCGAGCACCGCGTTGAGCACATGCTGGCCGGGAAAGACCAGCGGCGCGCCCGACACCAGCCCCTGCAGCTTGGCGAAGGCGACGATCGAGCCGGTAAAGGTGATCGCGCCGATCGTCAGGCCGAGCCCCATCTCGATGAGGCTCGCGGTGTAAATGCCCTGCGGCCCGAGAATACCGTATTCCTCGGGCGCACTGAACGCGGCGGCGGCGACGCAGACCGCGGCGAGACCGACCAGGCTGTGGAACGCCGCGACGAGTTGCGGCAGCGCGGTCATCTGGATCTGGCGCGCGATATAGGTGCCGATCGCGCCGCCGATCACCAGGCCGAGGATGATCAGCCAGAAGCTGACGACATGCGGCGTCGCCAGCGTCGTCAGCACCGCGATCACCATGCCCGCGATGCCGAAATAATTGCCGTTCCGCGCCGTTTCCGGCGAGGACAGGCCCCTCAACGCCATGATGAAGCAGATCGAGGCGATCAGATAGAGGAAGGCGGAATAGCTTTCGCCCACGTTTATTCTTTCTGCCGGTTATTTCTTGCGCTGGAACATGGTCAGCATGCGCTGGGTGACGATGAACCCGCCGAAGATGTTGACCGCGGCCAGGGTGACGGCGACAAACCCCATGATCTTGGCGAAACTGACGCCGGCCGGCCCGGCGGCGATCAGCGCGCCGACGATGATGACGCTCGACACCGCGTTGGTGACGCTCATCAGCGGCGAATGCAGCGCCGGCGTGACGCGCCAGACGACGTAATAGCCGACGAAAACGGCCAGCACGAACACGGTCAGCTCAAAGACGAACGGCGTGCCGGCATGCGCCGCCGGCGGCGGCAGCGCGGTGAGCTGGTGCGCGAGCGCGTCGAGCCGTTGCGCCAAATCCCTGGCGTTGCCGGCGAGGTCGCCGGCGGTCTGCGCAAGCGCGGCGGTATCCGTCATGGTTCCTCCGTCAGCTTGCCGCGGGCGCAGCGGCGTCCGCCGGCGGCGGCGCGAGCGCGGGATTGACCACCGCGCCGTCCATGGTCAACAGCGCCGCCTTGATGATCTCGTCCGAGGTGTCGATCTTGAGGCCCTTCTCCTTGTCGACCAGAAGGGCGAGGAAGGCCGACAGGTTGCGGGCGTAGAGCAGGCTGGCGTCGACCGCGATGTGCGACGGGGCGTTGGCGTAGCCGATGATCTTGACCCCGCCGGCGGTGGTCACGGTCTCCTCGGGCCGGCTGCCGACGACATTGCCGCCGGCCTCGACCGCGATGTCGGCGACCACCGAACCCGGCGGCAGCGCGTCGAGCATCTCGCCGGTCAGCAGCACGGGCGCCTTGCGGCCGGGGATCAGCGCGGTGCAGATCACGATGTCGATGCGGCGCAGCGCGTCGGTGATCATCGCGCGCTGGCGGCGCTGAAACTCCTCGCCCATCTCGCGCGCATAGCCGCCGGCGGTCTCGGCGCCCTGCATCGCCGCCTCATCGACCGTCAGAAAGGTCGCGCCGAGGCTCTCGACCTGCTCCTTGGCGGCGGCGCGGACATCGGTGGCGAACACCACGCCGCCGAGCCGGCGCGCCGTCGCGATCGCCTGGAGGCCGGCGACCCCGGCGCCCATCACCAGCACGCGCGCCGCCTTGATGGTGCCGGCGGCGGTCATCATCATAGGCATCGCCCGGCCGAATTCGTGCGCGGCGTCGACCGCCGCTTTGTAGCCGGCAAGGTTGGCCTGCGACGACAGCACGTCCATCGCCTGCGCGCGGGTGATGCGCGGCACCAGCTCCATGGCGATGGCGGTGACCCCGGCCTTTGCATAGGCCTGCACTTCGTCGGCATGCTCGAGCGGCGCCAGCAGCCCGACCAGCACCGCGCCCTTCTTCAGCAGCGGCACCTCGTCCGGCTCCGGCCGCTGCACCTTGAGCACAATGTCGGCATCGGCGAGCGCCGCCGCCTCGTCGGCGGCGATCGTCGCCCCCGCCGCCTGGTAGGCCGCGTCGGTGAAGAACGCACCGCCCCCCGCCCCGGCCTCGACCACGACGTCGAGCCCCAGGCCCTTAAACTGCCTGACGGTGTCGGGCGACGCCGCCACCCGCCGCTCATGGGCCCGCCGTTCCTTGACGATGGCGATTTTCATCGCGGGCGACCGTCCTCTATCGGCGGTGGCATTGACAACGCCGCACAATGCCGCGGAGCGTTTTCATTGTGAAGCGTATGTAGGGCGTAGCGGCATTGCGCGCCATGCTTCCGCCAAAATTGCCGGGCGTGATACGGTCGGCTGGCATGTGCGCCTTTGTTCCCCGCGGTTTGGAGATTGCATGTTCGAGGCGCTTGCCATCGCCCTGCGTTGGGCACCGGTCGGAATAAACCCGAGGCGTGAACGTTGTCGACCCATTGGAGTTATGGGGAGTCGCCGGAAACCGGGGTTTCGCCCGTGGCGCCGGTGAGCAAACGGTTCAGCGATCAGTTGATCGCGGTGCTGCCGCGGCTGCGCCGTTTCGCGGCCGGCTTGACGCGATCGGCGAGCGAGGCCGACGATCTGGTTCAGGCGGCGTGCGAAAGGGCGTTGGCGCGGGAGCATCAGTTTCAGGAGGGAACGCGTTTCGACAGCTGGATGTTCCGGATCGTCCAGACGATCTGGATCGACCAGCTCCGAGCGCGGGACATCCGCAAGGAGGACGCAGAGATTGCCGAGGAGCGACTCGGGTCGGATGAGCCGGTGCGACGCGTGGAAGCGCGGCTCGCGCTGTCGGAGGTGCGGCGCGCCGTGGCGCAGCTGCCGGCCGACCAGCGGACGACACTGATGCTCGTGACGGTCGAGGGCCTCAGCTACAAGCAGGCGGCGGATGTCACCGGCGTGCCGGTGGGCACCATCATGAGCCGCCTGGCGCGCGCACGCATCGCCTTGCAGCAGTTGCTGCAAGCGGGCGGCGGCGGGCGCAGGAGCGTGACGGATGCAGAAGCATAGCGACGAAGCCTTGGTCGCCTATCTCGACGGCGAGCTCGACGCCGCCGAGCGGGCGCATGTGGAGGCCTGGATCGAGGCCGATCCGAGCGTGCGCGACCGGCTGCTGACGCTTGCCGAGTCGGCGACGACGCTGCGTGCCGCCTTCGCCGATTTCCTGACCGAGCCGGTGCCCGAGCGGCTGCTCGCCGCGGCGCGCGGCGAAACGATCACCGAGGCCGAGATCGTCGAACTGCGGCCGCGCCGGGCGGACCCGCCGCCGTCATCGCGGCGCTGGTACATCCAGCTGGCGACCGCGGCCGGACTGTTCGGACTCGTCGTCGGCGGGGGCGCCGGCTATGTCGGCAACGGCATGCTGCGGCCCGCCGCGGTGCCGACCGACCGCCAGTTGCAGACGGTCGCGCTCAACAACTGGCTCGACACGGCGGCCGGCGATTACAAGCTGATCGTCAATGCCGGCGGCGGCTCGCTGGTCGACGTGCCGGCAAACGGCGACAACGGCGACGTGCTGCAGAAGATCAGCCAAAGCCTGCCGCAGCAGGTCCGCCTGCCCGACCTCAAGCCGTGGGGCCTGTCGTTCCAGGGCGCGCGGCTCGTCGTCATCGACGGCAAGCCGGCGGCGCAGCTGATCTACACCACCGACAACAAGGCGATCGGCCCGCTCGCACTGATCATCGGCTCGACCAAGCAGCCCGATATCGCCCCGACCTTCGAGCGGCGCCAGGACCTCAACCTGCTCTACTGGCGGCACCAGGGACGCGCCTCGGTCCTCGTGGGACAGAGCGAGATCGGCTATCTTTGGGGCATCGCCAACGACGTCGCCTGGCAGCTCGACGCGATCTGAGCGCTTCCGAACGCGGTACAAGCCGCCGCAATGACGGCGGCCCAAGGATGAGATAATCTCAGCGGCAACCTATCGGGGGCGGCTGGTGCGTTTGCTGCTGGTTGAAGACAATGAGCGTTTCGCCGCGCTGCTGAAGCAGGGACTGGCAGCCAGCGGCTTTACCGTCGACGTGCTGTCGACCGCACGGGACGCCACGGCCGCGCTCGAAACCGGGCGGTGGGACGTCCTCGTCCTCGACCGGGGGCTGCCCGACACCGACGGGCTCGACGTGCTGACCCAGATGCGCCGCCACGGCGACACGACGCCGGTCCTGATCCTGACCGCGCACGGCAGTCTCAAGGACCGCGTCACCGGCCTGCAATCGGGTGCCGACGACTATCTGGTCAAGCCGTTCGCGCTCGAAGAATTGGTGGCGCGGCTGCAGGCCCTGCTGCGCCGGCCGGGCAACCTGCTCGGCCTCGCGCTGCGGCTCGGCAACGTGACGCTCGATACGGTCGCCCGGCAGGTGTTTGTCGACGAACGCCCGATCACCTTCTCCGCCCGCGAGATCGCCGTGCTCGAACATCTGCTGCGGCGCAGCGGCCGGGTAGTGGCCAAATCCCTGCTCGAAAGCAGCCTCTACGGCCCGGCGCAGGAGGTCGGCTCGAACGCGGTCGAGGTCCATGTCCACCGGCTGCGCCGGCACCTGGCGGAAACCGGGGCCTCGGTGCAGGTCCATACGGTGCGCGGGGTCGGCTACATCATCGGCGAGGCGCCCTAATTGTTCCGTTACCGATCGGTCGTCGGCCGGGCGATCGCGCTGCATCTCGTCGCCATCGTCGTGACCTCGATCTTTATGCCGCTGGCGCTGTACCTGATGCTCAAATACGCCGCGCAGGAGCTGCACGAGCAGGCGCTGCGCCTGCAGGCCAACGAGCTGGTGCGGCTGATCGACCGCGGCCCCGACGGCTTGCTGCGGGTCCATCTCACGCCGCGCCTCGAAGACCTCTACTCGCCGGATTATCAGCGCTATTCCTATGCCGTCGGCGATGCGAGCGGCCATATCCTGCTGTCCTCGTTTCTGGCTAAGCGCGCGATCACCGACACGCCCCCGCGCATGCCGGACGAGATCGTCACGTTCACCGGGACGTATGCCGGTTCGCGCGTCTTCGGCGTCACCGCCCCGGTCGAGATCGACGGCACGAGATATTGGGTCCAGGTCTCGCAGGACCTCGCGCACCGCGATGTGCTGATCGACGACATCGTCGCCGATTTTTTCACGCGCGTCGGATGGGTGACCGCGCCGATCCTGTTCATCCTGCTGGCGATCGACGTGCTGATCATCCGGCGGGCGATGCGGCCGGTGATTTCCGCCTCGAACCTCGCCGAACGGATCGGGCCGCAACGCACCGACCTGCGCCTGCCGGAAGCCGGCATGCCGCGCGAGGTGACGCCGCTGGTGCACGCCGTCAACCACGCGCTCGACCGGCTCGAGGAGGGGTTCCGCGCGCAGCGCGAGTTCACCGCCGACGCCGCGCACGAGCTGCGGACGCCGCTGACCATTCTGCGCACGCAGATCGACATGATCGCCGACCGCGAACTGTCGCGTTCGCTGCGCAACGACGTCGTCGCGATGAGCCGCCTAGTCAATCAGCTGCTCGAAATGGCGGAGCTCGAAACCTTCGAGATCGAGGCCGGCGAGACCGCCGACCTCGTCGCCGTGTCGACGGAGGTCGCGGCGTTTCTCGCGCCGCTGGCGCTCGCCGACGATAAGGGGCTGGAGGTTGCGGCGGCACCCGGCCCGGTGATGGTGCAGGGCAACGCCGACCTGCTGGCGCGGGCGGTCCGCAACCTCGTCGAAAACGCCCTCGTCCACACGCCGCCGCGCACCACGGTCGACATCGCCGTCGACCCGGCCGGGGCGATCTCGGTCAGCGATCGCGGGCCGGGCGTGCCGGCCGCGGAGCGCGAGCAGATTTTCCGGCGGTTCTGGCGCCGCGACCGCCGCCGTCAAGGCAGCGCCGGGCTCGGCCTGTCCATCGTCGCCCGCATCGCCGACCAGCACGGCGCGACGGTCTCGGTGACCGACCGTCCGGGCGGCGGCGCGACCTTCACGCTGCGTTTTGCGCGCGCCGCCGCGCTGCCGCCCGCCGCATGGGAGCTGGCGGCCAAGTAGGGCGCCGGGAAGCAGGGCCGGGAAGTTAGGCCAGGAGTTAGGACCGGGCGGAGCGGACCCCGCCTTATTCCGCCGACCCGGAATTGAGCTGGATGTAGTTCTCGATACCGATCTTCACGATCAGCGCGAGCTGCGTTTCGAGAATGTCGACATGCTCTTCCTCACCCTCGAGGATCGCCTCGAACAGTTCGCGGCTGATGAAGTCGCGCGCCGCTTCGCAATAGGCGATCGCCTCGCGCAGCCGCGGCATCGCCGCCTGTTCGAGCCGCAGGTCGCATTCGAGCAGTTCCTGGACGTTCTCGCCGATCAGCAGCTTGTCGAGGTCCTGCAGGTTCGGCAGGCCTTCGAGGAACAGGATACGGTTGATCAGCTTGTCGGCATGCCGCATCTCGTCGACCGATTCTTTGTATTCGTAGTCGCCGAGCTTGGTGACGCCCCAATGCCGCAGCATCCGGGCATGCAGGAAATATTGGTTGATCGCGGTCAGCTCGTTTTTGAGCACCGCGTTCAGGTGCTGAATAACGGTTGGATCGCCCTTCATTGGCCGCCTCGCCGGGTGTTGGTTTTTGGGCTGGGCTGACCAGTCTAACGGAGAAGCGGGGCGAATTGTTGCGTTAAGATGGCTAGTCGTCGCCGGCTTCCACCCCGGCGCTGGTCCGCTCGCGCAGCATCTGGCGAACGAACGGGACGCATTTGCCGCATTGCGGCTCGCAGCCGAGCGAGCGGTACACCATCGCGACCGAGCACTCGCCCTCGCACCGCGCCCGGACATCGCGATCCGTCAAGCCGTTGCACAGGCAAATATACATGGGAGATGCCCCGAAAAGCGTGACGCCTACCATCTAAATCGGTTGCGAATGCTTCGCAACAGCATTTTCAGCGGAGCAGTCATGCAGACGCCGCCGACCGTCCTGCGATGGCTCGCGCCTTGTCGCGCCAGCCGCTATTGTGGGGCGAAACCATCCAGCCGGATAACCCAGGAGGAGACCCATGGCCGACACCCCGACCTTTGGCCGCTACGCCGAAATCCCGTTTGACGAGATGACGCCGGAGCAGCAGGAGGGCTACCGCTCGCTGATGGAGACGCGCGGCCGTCTGCCGGGTCCCAACAAGATTTACGTGCACAACCCGAAGCTGGTGAAGGTCATGGGTCCGCTCGGCGCCTATTTCCGCACCGGCTATTCGCTCTCCGAGCGCGAGCGCGAGATCGCCGTCGTCGTCGTCAACAGCAAGTTCCATTCGGCCTATCCGACCAATGCGCATGAACGTGCCGCCAAGGCCGCCGGCCTGCCCGACGACAAGGTCGAGGCGATGCTGTCGGGCCTGCCCACCTCGTTCGACGACGAGCGCGAGCAGGTGATCTACGAGATGGCGAAGTGCCTCACCGAGGCGCGCTGGGTCTCGAAGGGCCTTTACGACCGCGCGGTCAAGGCGCTGGGCCACGAAGGCATCACCGACGCGATCTGCCTGATGGGCTTCTACAGCAGCGTGTCGATGACCCTCGCCTTCTACGACGTCCCCGCCGGCGCCGAGGGCATGGCGCGCTAGCCACCGTCACCAACCGCACTGGTGGGTTACGCTCCGCTAACCCGCCCTATAGGATGGGAGTACCGTCGCATGCTGATCGTCGACGCACAGGTCCATATCTGGTCGGCCGGGCCGCCGACCAACCCGGCGCACCGCCAGGTCAATTCCTACACGGCGGAGGAATGCATCCGCGACATGGACGCCGCGGGCGTCGCTGCCTGCCTGCTGCACCCGCCGGGCTGGGACCCCAGTTCGGGCAAGATTTCCGAGGAGGCCGCGGCCAAATACCCGACCCGCTTCGGCATTCTCGGCAATTTCCCGCTCGACAAGCCGGAGAGCCGCTCGCTGATCGACGGCTGGCTCAAGCGGCCGGGCATGCTCGGCTTGCGCTACGCCTTCACCGCGCCGCACCAGGCCAACTGGATGACCGACGGCACGATGGACTGGCTGTGGCCGGCGGCCGAGAAGGCGGGCATCCCGATCGCGCTGATGGCGTCGAACCACCTGCCGCTGGTCGGCCAGATCGCCGAGCGGCACCCCGGGCTCAAGCTGATCCTCGACCATTACGCGCGGGTGCGCGGCGGCAGCGACGATGCGGCGCACGGCAACCAGCCGCAATTGCTCGCGCTCGCCAAGCACAAGAACGTCGCCGTCAAGTGCACCGGCGCGCCGGGCAACTCGTCGCAGCCCTACCCGTACCGCAACATCCACAAATACACCCAGCAGATCGTCGAGGCGTTCGGGCCGGAGCGTAGCTTCTGGGGCACCGACATCACCCGCATGCCGTGCTCCTGGAAAGAATGCGTGACGATGTTCACTGAGGAGATGCCGTGGCTCAAAGGCCGCGACCGCGAGATGGTCATGGGCCGCGCGCTGTGCGACTGGCTTGGCTGGAAGCTGCCGGGCTAGCCGTTTCTTCTACTCGTCATGGCCGGGCTCGACCCGGCCATCCATGTCCCTTGGGCCGGGCTCGACCCGGCCATCCGGATCCCCGGGTCAAGCCCGGGGACGACGAAAAGGAGCGACGACGAAGGCCGGAGTCCAAGTCCCGGCACCCTTCCGCTTTGTGATCGCCTCAGGCGACGCGCGTCGCCAGCTGTGCCTTGCGCATCTGGAACTCGCGGCCCATCGCCTCGAGCTGGTCCGTCGAGAACTCGTCCCGGGCGCAATCGAAACCGGTGCTTTCCTCCTCGTTGACGTGGTGCTCGACGAGGTCCTGGAGAACCTTGAGCTCGGCGCTCCACTGGGTGCCCGCCGGGTCGCCGAGGCCCGACATCTTCCGGAGCTGCTGCTCGACCGCCTGGTGCTCGCTCATGCCTTCCTGGCCGAACCGCCGCGACTCTTCGTTTTTCCCGGTCTGGAGCCGGCGATACAGGATCTCCTGCTCGGCTTCGAGATGCGGCAGCAGCTTGGATTTCAGCTCGCCGAACATCCGCGTGCGCGCCGGGCCGTCCTCATTCTCCATCATCTCGTCGAGCAGCGAATCGACCTCGCCGTGGTCGTTGTGCAGGTCCTGCAAGATGCCTTCCGCGATGCCGAGCATTTCCCTAATCATAACCGTACCTTTCGAATGGAGACGCATTGCCCGGTAAACGAGGCAGGCGCGCCGGCAGTTGCCGCGACACCGCGAAAACCGCCGCCGCGCGGTTCGCGCGGTGAGATCGGCGGCTCGGCGCGGCCGCGCTCCCCATCCTTCTTTTTGATGGCAAAGCGACGGCGAAGCGGCGCAAATGGTCGTCCCGACAGCGAGGTTGAGCGATGGCCGATCTGCAGCCGATCCCCTATTCCGACCAGCAAATCCGCCGCATTCTGGAGACGGTGCGGATCATCGCGATGGTCGGCGCGAGCACCAACTGGAACCGGCCCAGCTACTTCGTGATGAAGTACCTGCAGGGGAAGGGGTACCGGGTGATCCCGGTCAACCCCACCGCGGCGGGGCAGATGCTGCTCGGCGAGAAGGTCTATGCCTCGCTGCGCGACATTCCCGACAAGGTCGACATGGTCGACATGTTCCGTGCGGCGACGGAGGCGCCGGCGGTCGTCGCCGACGCGATCGCGATCGGCGCCAAGGTGGTGTGGATGCAGCTCGGCATCCGCAACGACGTGGCGGCGGCAACCGGTGAGGCCGCCGGCCTCGAAGTCATCATGAACCGCTGCCCGAAGATCGAGTTCGGCCGGCTCGGCGGCGAGCTGTCGTGGAGCGGGGTCAATTCCGGCATCATCCGGAACCGCGCCCCGGTGCCGCCGCTGCCCCGCCGCATCAAGGAGAAGCCCACCGGATCGGCGAACCAGACCTACGGTTTCGAGACCCGCGCGATCCATGCCGGCGCCGCGCCCGACCCGACGACCGGCGCGCGCTCGACGCCGATCTACCAGACGACGGCTTATGTGTTCGACGATGTCGACCACGCGGCTTCGCTCTTCAACCTGCACAATTTCGGCTACATCTATTCGCGGCTGACCAACCCCACCGTCGCGGTGCTCGAAGAGCGCATCGCCAGCCTCGAAGGCGGCCGCGCGGCGGTGGCGGCCGCCTCGGGCCATGCGGCGCAGTTCCTGATCTTCTTCACGCTGCTGGGGCCCGGCGACGCGTTTGTCGCCTCGCGCAACCTCTATGGCGGCTCGCTGACCCAGTTCGGCTTGTCGTTCAAGAAGCTCGGCTGGACCTGCCATTTTGTCGACCCGACCGAGCCGGAGAATTTCCGCCGCGCGATCACCCCGCAGACCAAGGGGATCTTTCTCGAAAACCTCGCCAACCCCGGCGGTATCGTCGTCGACATCGAGAAGGTCGCCGATATCGCCCATGCGGCCGGCATTCCGCTGATCGTCGATAACACCTTGGCGACGCCGTATCTCTGCCGGCCGATCGAGCATGGCGCCGACATCGTCTGCCACTCGACAACGAAATTCCTCTCCGGCCACGGCAACGCGCTGGGCGGCGCGGTGGTCGAGAGCGGCCGGTTCGACTGGTCGCAGGGCGACAAATTCCCGTCGCTGACCGACCCGGAACCGGCCTATCACGGCCTCAAATTCTTCGAGAATTTCGGCGATTTCGCGTTCACCACCAAGGCCCGCGCGGTGGCGCTGCGCGATTTCGGCCCGGCCTTGTCGCCGATGAACGCGTTCCTGACGATCACCGGCATCGAAAGCCTGCACGTCCGCATGGAGCGGCATGTCGCGAATGCCCGCAAGGTCGCCGAGTTCCTGTCGGCGCACCCGAAGGTGGCCTGGGTCTCCTACGCCAGCCTCGAGGACAGCCCCTATTGCGAGTTGGCGCGGAAATACCTGCCGAAAGGCGCCGGGGCGGTGTTCACCTTCGGGGTCAAGGGTGGCTACGACGCCGGCGTCAAGCTGGTCGAGAGCGTCCGGTTGTTCTCGCATCTCGCCAATATCGGCGACACGCGCAGCCTGATCCTGCACCCGGCCTCGACCACCCATCGCCAGCTGACCGACGCGCAGCGCCTCGCGGCCGGCGCCGGCGACGACGTGATCCGCCTGTCGATCGGCCTCGAAACCGCCGACGACCTGATCCGCGACCTCGACGAGGCGCTGGCGGCGTAGGCCATGTCATGTCGTCGTTGCGGGCGCACGCCTCGCAATGACGGTCCGGATCACCGGGCGCTCAGCAATTCCACGTCGAAGATCAGCGTCGCGTTGGGCGGGATAACACCGCCGGAGCCGCTGGCCCCGTAGGCGAGGTTCGGCGGGATGATCAGCGTGCGCTTGCCGCCGACCTTCATTCCCTCGATGCCCTCGTCCCAGCCTTTGATGACCTGGCCGGCGCCGAGCTTGAAGGCGAACGGCTTGCCGGCCTTGCTGGAGCTGTCGAATTGCGCCCCCTTGGCGCCGTTCTTGTACAGCCAGCCGGTATAGTTCATCGACAGGATGTAGCCCTTCTTCGCCAC
>DASZOZ010000037.1:0-45862 GCA_035550515.1 Allostellaceae bacterium | reverse complement strand
TGCTCGACGTCATGATCGGCCTCGCCGAGGAGGGCATGACCATGGTCTGCGTCACGCATGAAATGGGCTTTGCCCGCACCGTCGCCGACATGATGGTGTTCATGGACCGCGGCGAAATCATCGAGCGCGCGCCGCCCAGGGATTTTTTCTCAAATCCGCAAAGCGACCGCACCCGCGCCTTCCTCAGCCAGATCCTCGCGCATTGATCGACCAAGCATCGTTTGAATTAATCATGCGGGCCTGTTAGTCAAAAGCGCTGGAACCCCCTATTACCTGTGTTGTTGACCAACGAGTCGCAAGTGATCTCGACAACATCAGGAGGTAAAAATGTCGAGCAATGCGAAAACCCGCAAGTTTCGCTGGCTTGGCGCAGCGACCGCCGCTGCCTTGGCTTTGGCCGCGGTTTCCGTTCCGCTGACACCGGCGAAGGCGCAGATCGGGGTGCAGATCGGGCCGTATGGCGTCGGCATCGGTGGGCCGTACTACTACGGGCCTGGCCCATACTACTACGGCTATGGTCCGCATTATTATCACCACTACTACGGCTGGTAACAGCAGCGCCTAGCCGAGAGGCGGCAGCAGAGGATGCGTCAGCGAGGGCGGCAGGATGCCGCTCTCGCGCGGATCGTCAAAGGTGACGGCGCGCCGGGCGTAGACGACAAAACCGGCGCGCTGGTAGAGGGGGAGCGCCCGCGGGTGGTCGAAGGTGCAGGTGTGCACCCAGAACCGCTCCAGCGGGCGCGACCATGCCCGCTCGATCGCCGCATTGAGCAGGAACGGCCCCAGCCGCCGGCCGATGAATTCCGGGACCAACCCGAAATAGCACAGCTCCGTCTCGCGCGCCGCGGCGGCGTTCAGCTCGAAATACCCCGCCGGCACGCCGCCCAGATAAAGCACGAAGACCTCCGTGGTCGGCTTGCCGATTTCCGCGGCGAGCGCCGCGTCGCTCATCAGCCGCCGCTCGTACCACAGCCACGGCGTCCCTACCGTCTCGTAGAGATAGCGGTAAAACGATACCGTGCAGTCTTCCGCGCGCATCAGCGCCAGCTTGCCGAGCGGCGCCGGAAGCTGGCGCGCCGGCGGCCGCTCGAACATTTCGAGATAGGTGACGGTGTCGTCGATCCTGGTCACGCCCGCACTATTCAGGCGGCCGGTCCCGTCGCGATCGGCGGGCCGTCCGGCAAGCCCCATTCGGCCCAGGACCCGTCATAGACCGCCACCCGGTCGTGGCCGAGGAGATAGGCGGCAAAGGCGAGGACGCAGGCGGTAACCCCCGAGCCGCAGCTCGCGACCACCGGCTTGTCGAACCCGACCCCCGCACCGGCGAACAGCGCCGCCAGTTCGTCGGCGCCCTTGAGCTGTCTGGTCTGGCCGTCGGTCACCTGGTCGAAGGGCAGGTTGCGGCTGCCGGGGATATGGCCGCGCCGCCGCCCCGGCCAGGTCTCCGCGGCGGTGCCGTCAAACCGCCCGGCGGCACGCGCATCGACCACCAGCTCGCGCCGGCTGTCGACATTCGCCAGCACCTCCGCCTTGCTGCGCACCAGGGTCGGGTCGAACCGCGCGGTGAAGCGCCGCGCCGGGATCCGCGGCGGCGCGGTGTCCAGCGGCCTTCCCTCGGCCTTCCATTTCGGTAGCCCGCCGTCGAGCAATGCCACGTCGTCATGCCCGAACAGCCGCAGCAGCCACCAGGCGCGCCCGGCGGAGGACAGGCCGTTCGCGTCGTAGACGATCACCTTGTCGGCATCGCCGATGCCGCGCTCTGCCATCTTCTGCGCGAAGCGCTCGGCCGACGGGATCATGTGCGGCAGGCTGGTGCCCGGTGCGGCGACGTCGTCGATGTCGAAGAACACCGCGCCGGGGATATGGCCGGCGTCGTAATCGGCGCGTGCGGTCGGCATGACGCCGGGCTGCTTGAACGAGGCGTCGAGCACCCGGACCTGCGGGTCGGCGAGATGCGCGGCGAGCCATTCGGTGCTGACGAGGGCTTCGGGGTGGGCGTAGGGCATCGGCATTCTCGGTTTGTCGGCTCCGTGAAAATTACTCTACAGTCGCGGCAGAAACCACGCCCAGCCGAGGAGAGGGATATGCCGCACCACGTACCGCTGAGCCGCGATCTTTTCGACGTCATGCACACGATGCGGGCGATGCGGCGGCTGAAGCCCGATCCGGTGCCGGACGAGCTGGTCTTCCAGATCCTGCGTGCCGGCCAGGCCGCGGCGAGCGGCGGCAATACGCAGCGCTGGCGGTTCCTCGTGCTGAAGGACGCCGTCGCCAAGAAGCAGGCGGTCCAGGCCTATTACAAGAAGCTCTACGACGAGGTGCTCGGGCCCCGCTACGCGACAAGCTCGCCGCCGCCGGGCTCCAACCCCGCGGCCTATGAGCGTCAGCACGCCGCGGTCAAATACCTGACCGACCATTATCACGAGGCGCCGGTGTGGATCGTCGCCTGCCTCGAAGGCGAGAACCCGAATTACACCGCCGGCTCGTCGATCTATCCGGCGGTGCAGAACATGCTGCTCGCCGCGCGGGCGCTCGGTCTGGGCTCGACGCTGACCACGCGGCACGCGATGTACGGCAAGGAATGCGACGAGGCGATGGGCCTGCCGGCCAACTACAAGTCGTACGCGATCCTGCCGATCGGCTGGCCGATGGGCAATTTCGGCTCGGTCGGGCGCGGCCCGCTCGCCGATGTCGTGTATCTCGACGATTGGGGCAAGGCGTATCCGGGGATCAAGTAGCTTCGCCGCGTCGCCCGCCGGTCCGGGCCGGCCATGACGAATAACCGACAGGGAGGGAAACCATGCCGCGGGTAACGCCGATCAGCGACAAGAGCCAGGTTCCGGCCGAAGCCCAATCGGTCGCGGAGGATGTGCTGGGCGTCTTCGGCCGCATCCGCGGGCCGTTCAGCGTCTTCCTCAACAGCCCGAAGCTGGCCGACAAGATGCTGGCGCTGGTCAAGTTCAATCGCCACGACTGCATCGTCGAGCCGCGCCTGCTGTCGCATGCGATCCTCGCCGCGGTGCGCGAGCGCGACAGCGCCTATGTCTGGTCGGCGCAGGTCGGTGCCGCGCGCCGGGCCGGGGTCGACGAGGCGACGATCGATCTGCTGCGCTCGAAAGGCGACACGTCGGCCTTGCCGGAAGAGGAGCGCGACATCGTCAACCTGACCCGCCAGCTGATGCGGACCAATCGCTGCGACTACCCGATCTTCAACCGCTTGTGTGCCAAGCACGGCGCGCAGTGGATGACCGAGCTGATCACCGTCGCGCACAACTTCACGGTGCTGTGCGGCGTGACCAACGCGTTCGAAGTCGCCGTCCCGCCTGACGGAGACCAGTTGCCGAGCTGACCCAGAATGCACGGTGCGGTCCCGGTCAAGCGCGGCGTCACGCTCGCTTCGCTCGATCTGACGCATCGCCTGCCGCACAAGGAAGCCTATGAGCATGAGCTCGATCGCGCGCAGATCGACATGCTCAAGGTCGAGCAGGCGTATCGGGTCAATGGCCTGCGCGGCATCGTCGTCTTCGAGGGCTGGGACGCCGGCGGCAAAGGCGGCGCGATCCAGCGGCTGACGGCGCGGCTCGACCCGCGCCAAGTGCAGGTGCACGAGATCGGCAAGCCGAGCCCCGACGAGCAGGCCCGGCACTATCTGTGGCGGTTCTGGCAGCGCCTGCCGCTGCCCGGCAACATCGCGGTGTTCGACCGCAGCTGGTACGGCCGCGTCCTGGTCGAGCGCGTCGAAAGGCTGACCCCGGAACCGGATTGGCGCCGGGCTTATCGCGAGATCGTCGAGTTCGAACGCATGCTCGTCGATGACGGGGTCCGTCTCGTCAAGCTGTTCCTGCACGTCTCCGCCGAGGAACAGCTAAAACGGCTCGCCGAGCGTATTGCCAGCCCCATCAAGCACTGGAAGATCACCGCCGACGACATCCGCAATTATGCCAGCCGCGACGGTTACGTCGCGGCGATCGACGACATGCTGGCCGCAACCTCGACCCCGCGCGCGCCGTGGTTTGCGATTGCCGGCGAGCATAAATGGTTCGCCCGGGTGGCGGCGATCGATACGGTGGTAGCGGCGCTGGGCGCCGGGCTCGACCTCAAGCCGCTGCCGGTCGACCGCGAGGTGGCCAAAACCGCCCGCGCGCTGCTGAGCAAGAAGGAGCTGGCCGTGCTGGGGCTCGCACCGCAAAAGCGGGCGTGAGGCCCGGCACCGGCGTCCCGAGCCGATCGAGGGTCAGCCGGCGAACGGATCGCGGGTGAACAGGTGTTGCGGCCGGTCGACGCCGCGCAGCGCATAGCGCCCCGCCGAGACCAGCCGCCCGCGCTCCGGCTCCGGCATCGCCGCGGCAAACGCCTCCGACACCAGCAGCTCGCGGTCGACCGATCGGCACATCGCGGCGATCCGGCTGACCTCGTTGACCGCCGGGCCGACCACGGTGAAGTCGAGCCGGTCCTTGCTGCCGATATTGCCGTAGAACACCTCGCCGACATGCAGACCGAGATAGATCTCGGTGGTCGGCAGGCCCTCGAACGCGCGTCGCTGGTTGAGCCGTCCGAGTCCCAGCCGCAACGCCGCCTCCGCCGCCATGCCGCTGCGGCAAGCGGCCTCCGGCGTGCCGCCGGTAAAGACCGCGAGCACCCCGTCGCCGATCAGCTTCAGCACGTCGCCGCCATGATCGTGGATCGCCGCGATCGCCACCTCGGCATAGTCGTTGAGGAAGGGGATGACCTGGTGCGGCTCGACCTGGTCGGCGATGCGGGTGAAATCGCGCAGATCGCTGTACCACAGCGCGGCGCTGATCCGCTCGGCGATGCCGCGGCCGATGCGGCCGCCGAGCACCCGCCGTCCCGGGTCGCGGCCGAGATAAGTCTCGACCAGCGTGCCGGCGATCCGCGTCAGCGAGGTGCACTTGACCGCCAGCGCGAGGCTCGGCATCACGCCGGCGATCTGCTCGACCTCGGCATCCGAGAACCCGCCGGCGCGATCGGTCACCCAGTACGAATAGACGCAATCCATCTCACCCAGCACGCCGGTGCGGGCGAAGCGGTTGATCAGCGCGAGATACTCGGTCATGCCCTCTGCGGCGAGGGCGTCGAGCTGCGGAAATCCGCTGCTGTCGCCGAGCTTTCGGCGCAGCAGCGACGCCTTGGTTTCCAGCATGTGAAAGAACGGGCTGGACCGCCAGTTGGCGGCGGCTTCGCCATCGGTTGTGGGGCCGTATTCGATCAGTTCGGCATCGCCGCCGTCCTCGCGCCGCCAGCGAAAGGCGCGGCCCTCATGCACCGGATGCAGCGTGTCGATAATGACCGCCGCGCGCGCGAGGGGCAGCCCCGCCGCGCCGCTGCGCCGGCAGAATTCCGCCAGCATCGCCGTCTCGCTCTTGCCGGCGAGCCCGGCTTGGATCACCCAGCCCCCGACCTCCGACAGCCCGCCGGGCGCCATCGCCCGCTACCCGCATTTTGAATAGTCGCAGCTGGTGCACTGGTCGCAGTTTTCGCTGCGGATCAGCGCCGCCTCGCCGCATTTCGGGCATTGCCGCAGGCGCGGGCCGGACAGGCGGCCGGGGGCGGGCGGGGTGAGGTTGACGACTTGCGCCAGACGCTGGGCGTTCTGCCGCTCCTTGGGCGGCAGAAAGCCGATCTCGATCATGTGCCGCTCGATGACGTCGCCGATCGCCGCCAGCAGCGACGGCACGTAGCGGCCGTCCATCCAGGCGCCGCCGCGCGGATCGAACACCGCCTTCATCTCCTCGACGACAAAAGACACGTCGCCGCCGCGCCGGAATACCGCGCTGATCATGCGGGTCAGCGCGACGGTCCAGGCGTAATGCTCCATGTTCTTGGAGTTGATGAAGATCTCGAACGGCCGGCGCCGGCCGTCCTGCACCACGTCGTTGATCGTGATGTAGAGGGCGTGCTCGCTTTCGGGCCAGTTGATCTTGTAGGTCTGGCCGGGCAGCGCCTCGGGTCGCGACAGCGGCTGCGCCATGTAGACGACGCCGCCCGCCTCATAGATGTCGGCGGGCTTTGCCGCCGGCGCGGGGGCGGGCAGGGGGAGCTCGGCCTGCTGCGGCATCGTCGGCGCCGCCGCCTCCGGCCGCGCTTCCAGCACCGACCCGGTCACCTCGTTCGGGCGATAGGTGGTGCAGCCCTTGCAGCCCATCGCATAGGCGCGGGCATAGACATCCTTGAAGTCGTCGAACGGGATGTCGGCCGGCAGATTGATGGTCTTCGAGATCGAGCTGTCGATGTGGCGCTGCACCGCCGCCTGCATCACCAGATGGTCCTCCGGCGCGAGGCTTTGCGCATCGACGAAATAATCGGGCAACGGGGCATTCTCGCCCTTCAGCCGGCGGAACAGGCGATAGGCGAAATCGCTGACCTCTTCCTCGCGGCGGGTGCCGTCCGGCATCAGCACGCTGCGCGTGTAGCGATAGCTGAACACCGGCTCGATGCCCGACGAGACATTGTCGGCAAACAGCGAGATCGTCCCGGTCGGCGCAACCGAGGTCAGCAGCGCGTTGCGGATGCCGTGTTGGGCGATCGCCGCGCGGACCTCGTCGTCGAGCGCCGCGATGGTCTCTCCGGCAAGGTATTTCTCCTTGTCGAACAGCGGGAAGGCGCCCTTCTCGGCAGCGAGCGCGGTCGAGGCGAGATACGCCTCGCGCTCGATCAGGCCGAGCCACGCCTCGGTCGCCGCCACCGCCTCGCGCGCGCCGTAGCGCAACCCGCACATCACCAGCGCGTCGGCCAGCCCGGTGATGCCGAGCCCGATGCGCCGCTTCGCCTGCGCCTCGTGGTGTTGCTCGGGCAGCGGAAAGCGCGAGATGTCGATGATGTTGTCCATCATCCGCACCGCGTCGGGCACGATCGCGGCGAGCCGCGCCGTGTCGAGCCGCGCCTGCGGGGTGAACGGCGCCGCGACAAACCGCGCCAGGTTCAGCGAGCCGAGCAGGCACGCGCCGTACGGCGGCAGCGGCTGCTCGCCGCAGGGGTTGGTGGCGTTTATCTGCTCGCAATAATAGAGCGGGTTGCGCCGGTTGATGCGGTCGATAAAGATGACGCCCGGCTCGGCATAGGCGTAGGTGGCGCGCATGATCTTATCCCACAGCTCGCGCGCCGGCAGCGAGCGGTGCACCGTGCCGTTGAAGACGAGCTGCCAGGGCGCGTCCTCGGCGACCGCCTGCATGAACGCGTCGGTGACCAGCACCGACAGGTTGAACATGCGCAGCCGGCCGGGCTCGCTCTTCGCCTCGATAAACGCCTCGATATCGGGGTGGTCGCAGCGCAGCACCGCCATCATCGCGCCGCGGCGATAGCCGGCCGACATGATCGTGCGGCACATCGCGTCCCACACGTCCATGAAGGAGAGCGGGCCGGACGCGTCGGCGCCGACGCCCGTCACATAGGCGCCGCGCGGCCGCAGGGTCGAGAAATCATAGCCGATGCCGCCGCCCTGCTGCATGGTCAGCGCCGCCTCGCGCAGATGCGCGAAGATGCCGCCCATGTCGTCCGGGACGGCGCCCATCACAAAACAGTTGAACAGCGTGACCTCGCGCGCGCTGCCGGCACCCGCGATGACCCGCCCGGCGGGCAGGAACTTGAAGTCGTCGATCGCGGCGTAAAACCGCCCGGCCCAGTGCGCCGGGTCGCGCTCGTTGACGGCCAGCGCGGCGGCGATGCGGCGCCAGGTGTCCTCGATCGTCTTGTCGACCGGCTCGCGCACACCGGCCTCGTTGGCCGGCGATTTGAGCCGGTACTTCATGTCCCAGATCTGCTCGGAGATCGAGGCGATGCTGACCATTGGGGGGTTTCCGGACCGCTATCGAGACCGCCAGTATAGCGCTTTGTTGCTGTTTTGTCCGCTGTTGCTGCTAAATCACGTGACGTCCTCGGTATCGATGCGGGTATAATTCCGCGCCATGGACCGAGCGGATGTAAGCCTTTACGACGACGATTTCTACGCCTGGACGCAGCAGCAGGCCGATCTGCTGCGGCGCCTGCCGGCGACCGGCAATCAACTCGACGCCAAGCTTCTTGCTGAGGAGATCGAGGATTTGGGACGCAGCGAGGTCCGCTCGGCGCAATCGCTTTGCGAGCACATCATCGAGCATTTTCTCAAACTGGAGTATGGCGGTGTGACCGAGCCGGTCGACCATTGGCGCGGCGAGATCGTCGAATGGCGTATCCAGCTCGAAAAGACGCTGACGCGCAGTATTCGAGCGAAGCTCGATTTGCCGGATTTGTATCGCACCGCGTTGCGCCTGCTTCGCCGGCAGGAGGGCGTCATGCCCGGCTTGCTGGGCCGTGTTCCTACGGAATGCCCCTATACGCTCGATCAGATTATCGGCAGCGGCGACGAAGACTGGTTCCCCGAACCGCGATAGGCGGCCTCGCGCTCCAGCGCGGCGGTGGCCTGTTCGATGCGGTTTTCGAGCGTCGCCATCAGTTCGCGGCGCGGCAGGCCGGGAGGGATCGGCGGCAGGAACTCGGCGATGATGCGGCCGGGCCGCTTCATAAAGGCGCGGCGGCCCCAATACCGTCCGGAATTGACTGCGGCCGGCACCAGCGGCACGCCGAGCTCGCGATACAGTGCGGCGACGCCCGGCTGGTAAGGCGCTTCGGCCGTGGGCGTGCCGGGAGGGGTGCGCGTACCCTGCGGGAAGATGACGACCGGCCGTCCGTCGGCGACCGCCTGCCTCGCCGCGGCGACCATGCGGCGCAGCGCGCCGGCGCCGCCCTTGCGGTCGATAAAGATCGAGCCGGCGCGGGTCGCGTACCAGCCGTAGAACGGCACGTATTGCAGCTCGCGTTTGATGACGACCGCCGGGTCGCCCAGCAGCGGCGGCAGCATCAGCGTGTCCCACATCGACTGGTGCTTCATCGCGATCAGGCAGCCGCCCGCCGGGATGTTCTCGCGGCCGCGGACCTCGCCGTCGAGCCCGACGATATGTTTCAGCGCCAACAGCACGGCTTGCGCCCAAAAGCGGCCGAAGCGCATCGCCGTGCGGCGCGGCGTCAGCAGGAACGGCAGCCCGAGGACGCCGAACACCACCGTGCCGAGCCAAAAGACGGCATTGAAGGCGAGGGCGCGGAGGAGGCTCATGAATGCTGGATGGCGTAGGTCGCGGCCGCGCCGGGCCATAGTTTCAGCACGGTCGGCCGCACCAGCACCGCCAGGAACTTGTCGTACTCGGTGACCGTCAGCACGGCGACGTCGAGCCAGTGCTCGCCGGTTTCGGCATGCGCGGCAAAGACCGGCTCGGCGACGATGATGGTGTCGGGCATCGCCCGCCGGAACTCCAGCAGGCTGCGCTCGATATGGTACCAGCTCGTCACCAGCCGCAGGCTGCGATAGCCTTGCTGTCGCATCCAGGCCGCGGTCTCGCGGGCGTTGCCGAGCGTGTTGTCGGCGTTGTGGCCGATGACGATACGGCTGGGATCGCCGTCGGAACGACCGGTGACGCGCATCAGCTCGAACCGGTCGACATGCGGGTTGACGCCGGACACGAACAGCTTTTGCGCGCGCCCCGCACCCAGCAGGTCGAGCCCGGCCTCGAGCCGCAGCCGGCCGCCGGTCAGCACGACGATCGCGTCGGTCTGCGTCCGCGGGTCGATGCTGACCGACAGCGAGCTGTAGACAAACCAGGCGAGGCCGCCGGCCCAGGCGAGCATGGTCGTCGTCGCGCCGGCGCCGAACCAGGCGATCGCCCGGAGCCCGCGCCGCATCGTCATGGCAGCCGCGCGAGTTGGCGCAGCACGGTGATCCGCGCCGTGGCCATCGCGATGCCGCCGGCCGCCAGACCGGTCACCACCAGCAACAGCCACACGCGCCAGTCGAGAATGCCGTGCGTGGCGATCGGGACCGGGAGCTCGAGCATGCGGGCCGCCGGGCCGAGGACGAGGATGGTCAGCGCCGCCGCCGCGCCGCCGATCACGCCGCCGCGCAGCCCGAGCGACAGCGCATGCACCTGGAATTGCCGGGCGATATAGGCGTCGCGCGCGCCGAGCAGGTGCAGCAGCTCGATCACCGAGCGGTGGATCGCCAGGCCGATCCGCGCGGCGAAGACGATAATCGCGACGATCAGCGCGATGACCGCCAGCACGCCGACCGTGATGACGCTTTCGATGCGCACCGCAAAGTCGCGGACCGTGCCGAGCCAGCCGCGGTTGTTGTCGAGCTGCGCGTTGGGGATGATCGAATCGAGTTGCTGCCGCAGCGTGGTGTAGTCGATCGCCGCATGCGGATCGATCCGCACATCGACGAGATGCGGCAGCGGCAACGACGCGACGGCGACCGAGTTGCCGAGCCAGGGCTGCAACAGCTTGGCGATCTCGTCGGGTTGCAGCAGCCTGGCGGAGACCACGCCTTTGGTCTGCTTGAGGGCGCCGAGCGCCATCTCGATGCGCGGCTGCGACGCATCCGCCGGGACCTGCAGGGTGAGGGCGCCGGCCAGCGACTCGTCCCATTGGTGCAATGTGTCGCCGAGCCAGATCAATCCGACGCCGCCGATCGCCGCGAGATACACCATCAACGCGATGATCCACGGCAGAAAGCGCCCCGACGCGTCCTGCCGAAACGGCAGGTCGAGGCGGAATTGCGGCGGCAGCTTGAGATTGGCGATCATCCGGCAGCAGCGCCTGCCGTATCGGCGCCCTCGTTGGCGAGCGACACCACGCCGCGATCGATATGGTAGCGGCGGTGCGCGAACTGGCGGGCGAAGGCGACATCGTGGGTCGCGATCAGCACGGTCGTGCCGAGCTTGTTGATCCGCTCGAAGACGCGCACCAGCAGCATCGCGATCTCGTCGTCGACATTGCCGGTCGGTTCGTCGGCGATCAGCAGGTCGGGACGGCGGACGATGGCGCGGGCGATCGCGACGCGCTGCTGCTCGCCGCCCGACAGCGTCGCAGGCCGGAAATCGAGCTTGCCGTCGAGGCCCATCCACCCCAGCAGCTCGGGCACGTTCTCGCGGATTTCGCGCTCTGGCGCGCCGGCGATGCGCAGCGGCAACGCCACGTTGTCGCGCACGGTCAAGTGCTCGACGAGGCGGAAATCCTGAAACACGATGCCGATGCGGCGGCGCAGCGCGGTATGCGCCGCGCGGTCGGCCGTCGCGGTATCGGTGTCGAACAGCGTCACCAGCCCGTGCGACGGCCGCTCGCCGAGATAGATGATCTTGAGCAGCGTGGTCTTGCCGGCGCCGCTGGACCCGGTCAGGAAATAGAACCCGCCGCTGTCGAGCTTCAGCGAGACATCGTGCAGGATTTCGGCATCGGTGCCGTAACGCTTGCCGATGTTCTCGAGTCTGACCACGCCGTTCTCCGAGAGCCGCCCACCCGCGCCCCTACCCAACGTCCTGGGCGAACCGACAGTTGCACAGGCCGCGCGGCTCCGTCCAGCGGCACGCCGGCGGGGTCAACGCCCGCCGGCAGCGACGGTAAGTTAGCCGATCTCGCCCTTGATCAGGTCGCCGAACAATTCCCAGCGCTGGCCGTCGAACTTGGCCATCTGCACCTGTTTCAGCGGGGCGAAATCGGTCGGGCTGGTGTTGGCGGTGATCCCGGGCAGCAGCATCGGGACGCTGACTTGGTGCAGGCTGGCAACCTGTTTCATCACGTTGTCGCGCGTCAGGTCGTCGCCGCATTGCTTCAGCACCTGGGCGGTCATCGCTGCCAACGAGGAACCCGCAACGTTGCCGGCATCGGTCTTGTCGGCATCCGGCAGGTACTTGTCCATGAAGGCCGTCCAGGTCTTGAAGCCGGCGTCGTCTTTCCATTTCGGATCGGTCGCGTCCTTCACGTAGAAGTCGGAGACGAGGTCCTTGGCGTTCTCGAGCCCGGCCGGCTTCAGCGTGGCGCCGACCGAATTGCCGATGCTGCTGAGCACGTGCAGCGGCTTCCAGCCGATTTCCGCGGCTTTGCGGATCGCCTGTGCGGCGAATTTGGGAATTCCGCAATTGACGAAGATGTCGGCGCCCTTCGCCTTCATATCGACGACTTGCGAATCGACGGTCGGGTCGGTGGTCTCGTAGCTCGCCTCGACGATGACCATCGACGCCTTCGCGCCGAGGCCGTCCTTGAGGCCTTTGAGATAGTCCTTGCCGAAATCGTCGTTCTGGTACAGCACGCCGATCTTGCCGCCGGGCTTCTCCTTGAGGATGAAGGCGGCGTAGATGCGCCCCTCGCTCTGGTAATTGGGCTGCCAGCCGATGGTCCAGGGATGCCCCTTGGGGTCGTCCCATTTGGTCGCGCCGGTGGCGACGAAGATCTGCGGCACCTTCTTCTGGTTCATGTAGTGCCAGATGGCGCTGTTGCACGGCGTCCCCAGCGTCGCGGAGGTCAGCAGCACCCCGTCTTCCTCGACCAGCTTGCGCACCATCTCGACGGTCTTTGGCGGGGTGTAGGCGTCGTCGTAGGAGATGCAGTTGACCATGCGGCCGTTGATGCCGCCCTGGTCGTTGATCATTTTGAAATAGGCCGCGTGCGACTTCGGCACGGCGCTGTAGCCCGAGGCGGGGCCGCTATAGGGCCCGGTATTGCCGATCTTGATCTCCTTGTCGGTGACGCCGGGCCCGTAATTCTTGGCGCGCGCGATCCGCGCGCCGAGCACCGGCGCGGCAAACGCCAGGAAGCCGGCGCCGGTACGCAAGACGCTGCGGCGGGTGAGTTTGTTCATTGGCGATCTCCCTTGTGGATTATGCGATGTCACGCCGGCGCAGCCGGCCCAGCCTGACCGCCGCCAGGCGCGCGAACCCCGCCGCCCCGGCCGGCATCACAAAAATGACCAGCAGTAGAATGATGCCGTAGATGGCGCCCGCCAAGCCCGTGGAGACGCTGTTGGCGATGTTGGGCACATAGAGCACGAACAACCCGCCGATAAAGCAGCCCGGGATCGAGCCGACCCCGCCGATGACCAGCCCGACAAGCAGCGAGATCGACAGGAAGATCGTAAAGCTGTCGGGCGCGACAAAGGCGACCGCGAGCGCGCCGAGCGCACCGGCGACGCCGGTGAACAAAGCGCTGACGCCAAAGGTCAGCGTCTTGTACAGCGAGGTGTTGATGCCCATCGCCGCGGCGGCGATCGGGTTGTCGCGGATCGCCATGATCGCCCGCCCGGTGCGGCTGCGGATCAGGTTCGCAGCCACGGCAAACAGGACGAGCGCGACCGCCAGCGTGAAGTAATAGAGCCACTGGTCGCCGCTCAGCATCGACAGGAAATCGGGCGGGTCGGGCTGGTCGACGACCAAGCCCTGCACGCCGCCGGTCCAGCCTTCGAGCGCGTGGAACTTGAGGATCTGCGGCATCGCGTTGGCGAGCGCGAACGTCGCCAGGGCGAGGTACAGGTTCTGCAGCCGCAGCGCCGGCAGCCCGAACAGGAACCCGACCACAAAGCACACGCCGCCCGCCGCCGGCACGGTCCAGTAATACGCGACGTCGTAATTGTGCATCAGGATCGCGGTGGTATAGGCGCCGATGCCGTAAAACGCGCTGTGGCCGAGCGAGAACTGCCCGTTGAACCCGGTCAGCAGGTTGAGGCCGAGGATCGCCAGGCCGTAGATGATCACCTCGGTGATCTGGAAGGTGACAAAGCTCGACGTCGCCAGCGGCAGCACCAGCGCGGCGGCGACGGCCGCCGCGATCACCCAGTGACGCATCGCCGGCGCCCAGCGGGTTCCGGCCGCGGGGCGGGCCGCCGCGACGGCGACCGGTTCATCGCGCACACTGGTCATACCCGGCTCACCACCCGGCGGCCGAACATGCCAGTCGGACGAAACATCAGCACGATCACGATCACGATCAGCGCGATGGTCAGCTTCAGCTCGCGGCCGACATAGGGGATGAAGGTCCCCGCCAGATTCTCGATGATGCCGACGGCAAACCCGCCGGCGACGGCACCGGCCGGGCTGGTGAGGCCGCCCAGCACCGCGCCGGCAAAGCCGTACAGCAGCACGCCCAGCATCATGTTCGGCTCGAGGAAGACGATCGGCGCGATCAGCATGCCGGCCACCGCGCCGATCGCCGCCGCCATGCCCCAGCCGAGCGCCGTCATCCAGCCGACCCGGATGCCGACCAGCCGCGCCGATTCCGGGTTGGCCGCCGCGGCCCGCATGGCCAGCCCCAGCCGCGTGCCGCGGAAAAACAGGTACAAGAGCGCCAGCATCCCCAGCGTGACGCCGATCATCGCGGCCTCATGCGTGTCGATCAGGGTGCTGCCGAACATCGGCTTGTGCCCGAACGGCGTCGGAAAGCTCTTGACCGTATAGTCCCAGATTTGTCCCGCCGAGCTGTTGAGGATGCTGAACAAGGCGATGAACGCGACGACCTGGCTCAGGATCGGCGCCTTTTGCACCGGCCGGAACAGCACCCGGTCGATCAGCACCCCGGCGGCGAACGACGCGACGACCGCGAGCATGAACGCCACCCAATAGGGCAGGCCCCAGGCCATCAGCTGCCAGGCGATAAAGGTCGAGAACATCGCCATCTCGCCTTGCGCGAAATTGAGGTGGTCGATCGCCTGGTAGATCATCACCACGGCGAGCGCCATGCAGGCATAGATCGCGCCGTTCGCGAGGCCCGCCATCACCTGTTGGAGCAGCAGTTCCATCGCTAGTACCCGAGATAGGCGCGGCGGATCGATTCGTCGGCGCCCACCACCGCCGCCGGTGCGTCCATCACGACGCGGCCGGTTTCGAGCAGATAGGCGTGCTCCGCCAGCTCCAGGGCGAGCGCGGCGTTCTGCTCGACGATCAGCATCGCCACGCCGGTCTCGGCATTGATGCGCCGCAGGATCGCGAACAGCTCCTCGACGATCAGCGGCGCCAGCCCGAAGGACGGCTCGTCGAGCAGCAGCAGCCGCGGCCGCAGCATCAGCGCGCGGCCGACCGCCAGCATCTGCTGCTCGCCGCCCGACAGCGTTCCGGCCTGCTGGCTGCGGCGCTCCCTGAGGCGCGGGAAATTGGCGTAGACCTGCTCGATATCGGCGGCGATCGCGGTTTTGTCGCGGCGGGTCATCGCGCCGAGCTGGAGGTTCTCCTCGACCGACAGCCGCAGGAAGGTGCCGCGCCCCTCCGGGACATGGGCGACGCCGAGCCGCACGACGTCTTCGGTGGCCCAGCCGGCGATCTGGCGCCCGTCGAAGCGCACCGCGCCGCCGACCCGAACCATGCCGCAGATCGCCCGCAGCACGGTGGTCTTGCCGGCGCCGTTGGCGCCGAGCAGTGTGCGCACCTGGCCCTCGTCGACGCTGAACCCGACGCCGTACAGCGCCTGGTTCTGGCCGTAGAAGGCGTCGAGCCCGCTGACCTCTAGCAGCATCGCGCCCCGGCCTTCATGCCCCGGCCTTCATGCGCATGGTCCCGCGCGGTGCCGAGATAGGCGCGGATCACGTCTTCGTTGCGCTGCACTTCGGCTGGGGTTCCCTCGGCGATCTTGCGCCCGAAATCGAGCGCGACGACCTTGTCCGAAACCGACATCACCAGGTTCATGTGATGCTCGACGAGCAGCACCGTGACGTGCCGCTCGTCGCGGATGCGGCGAATGAGGGCGCCGAGCTCGCCGACCTCGCCGTGGGTCAGCCCGCCCGCCGGCTCGTCGAGCAGCAGCAGCTTGGGCTGCGCGGCGAGCGCGCGCGCCAGCTCGATGCGCTTGCGCGTGCCGAGCGACAGACCGTCCGCGGACCGCAGCGCGACCTCTTCGAGGTCGAGCATCTTGAGCAGCGACCACGCAGTCCGGTTCAGCGCGGCCTCTTCACGCGCCGCCCAGGGCAGGCGGAAGGCATTGCTCGCGAAGTCGCCGCGGCTGCGCGCGTGGCCGCCGATCATGACGTTGTCGATGACGCGCTGCGGCCCGAACAGCGCCAGGTTCTGGAAGGTGCGGGCGATGCCGATCTCGGCGATGCGGTGCGGCGGCCGGTCCAGGATCGAGCGGCCGGCGAAAAGGATGTCGCCGCGGCCCGGCGTGTAGAGCCGGCTGACGCAATTGAACAGCGTCGTCTTGCCCGCGCCGTTCGGCCCGATCAGCCCGAGGATCTGCCCCTGGTCAATGGTGAAGGAGACGCCGTCCAGCGCGACGATGCCGCCGAAGCGAACCGCGATCTCGCGGATGTCGAGAAGGGGAGCCGCGCCGCTCGCCATGCCGCGCTCAGGTCCGGTTCACGGCGCGGACCCGGACAAGGGCAAATGGACCAGGCATCCTCTCCGCTCGCTTTTATTGTACTCGCCAAGACAACGGCGTGCACCCAAGGTGCCCAGCCCCATCAACCAAGTCAAGATGACGCGATCGCGTCGGGCTTGCGCGCACCTCTCGCGCAAAGCAAAGCTTGCGCGCGAAGAAGGGGGCCGCGAATGCCGCAAACAGCGAGACACAGCTTCTCCTGGACGCTGAACGACGGTCGCGGCGTCGTCGCGCCCGACGAGCGCCTGCCGGCCGGGCAGACCGTCGTCGCCGGGCTTCAGCACACCATCGTGATGTTCGGCGCGACGGTGCTGTGCCCGTTGCTGATGGGGTTCGACCCGAACGTCGCGATCTTCTTCTCGGGCATCGGCACGCTGGTGTTCTTCTTTTGCGTCGGCGGCCGGGTGCCGAGCTATCTCGGGTCGAGCTTCTCGTTTATCGCGGTCGTGATCACGGTGACCGGCTACAGCGGACACGGCCTCAATCCCAACATCCCCCTCGCGTTGGGCGGCATTATCGCCGCCGGCGCGCTGTATGCGGCGATCGGCATCGTGGTCATGGCGACCGGCGACGCCTGGGTCGAGTGGCTGATGCCGCCGGCGGTTACCGGCGCCATCGTCGCGGTGATCGGTCTCAACCTCGCCCCGGTCGCGATCAAGGAGGCCACCGGCGCGCCGCTCGACACCTGGGTGGCGATCGCGACGGTGCTCGCCATCGGGATGGTCGCGGCATCGGCGCGCGGTCTGCTGCGGCGCGTGCCGGTGCTGTTCGGCGCCTTTGCCGGATACGTGCTCTACGTCGCGCTGACCAACGGTCTCGGCTGGGGGAAGCCGGTCGATTTCGCACCGCTGGCCGCCGCCGCGTGGCTCGGCTGGCCGCATTTCGCGGCGCCGGTGTTCGACGGCCGGGCGATCGGCCTCATCGCCCCGGTCGCCGTCGTGCTGGTCGCCGAGAACCTCGGGCACATCAAGGCGATCGGCGCGATGACCGGGCGCAATCTCGACCGCTATCTCGGCCGCGCGTTTTTCGGGGACGGCATCGCGACGATGATCGCGGCGGCGGGCGGCGGCACCGGGGTGACCACTTACGCCGAGAATATCGGCGTGATGGCGGTGACCGGGATTTATTCGACGCTGATCTTTCCGGTCGCGGCGGCGGCGGCCGTCATCCTCGGCCTGTCGCCCAAATTCGGCGCCTTGATCGAGACCATCCCGACGGCGGTGATCGGCGGCCTGTCGCTGGTCGTCTTCGGGCTGATCGCAGCAACCGCGGGACGCATCTGGGTCGAGGCGCGCGTCGATTTCTCCGACCCGCGCAACCTGGTGACGGCGGCGGTGGCGCTGATCGCCGGCTCGGGCGACATGACGCTGCATTTCGGCGAGTTCAACCTCACCGGGATCGGAACCGCGACCTTGGCCGCGATCGTCCTGTACCAGTTGCTCGGCTGGCGCCGCGCCGCCGCGTAAAACCGCGTCGCATCGACAAATTCGGCCAAATCCACGATCATCGCGCCAAGCTGAAAAAAGCCGGCGCACCACGATGATCCTTGCCTGTCCGACCTGTCAGACCCGCTATCAGGTCGACGAGGAGGCGCTGAACCGGCCGGGCGGGCGCACCGTGCGCTGCGCCAGTTGCGGTCATAGCTGGCATTATATGGCTGCGTCTGCGCCTTCACCCACGCCAGCTCCCACGGCGGCGGTGCCGCCGGCGCCGCTGCTGCGCATGCGCGAGCGGCTGCAATCCGCCGCGCCGGACGAGCCGGCGGCGACGCCGCGGCCGGCCATTACCGCGCCGACCTCGCCGCGCCGCCGTCATACCGGTCTCGGCTGGGTGGGGCTCATCCTGCTGATCGGCGCGATCGTCGTCGCCGCGATCCTCGGGCGGGAGCAGATCGTCGCGCTGTGGCCGCAGGCCGCGCCGTTCTACGAGCTGGTCGGGCTCAAACCCCAGCCGCTCGGCGCCGGGCTCGACATCGCCAACATCACCTCGACCCGCAACGCCGACGGGCTCATCGTCGAGGGCGACGTCAGCAACAAGGTCGGCATGCCGCGCGCGGTGCCGCATCTCCGCGTCGCGCTGCGCGACGCCAATCAGAAAGAGCTGGTGTTCAAGATCATCGACCCGCCGCGCGAGCGCCTGCTGCCGGGCGAGACCAGCCATTTCGTGGTCGCCTTCATGCCGGCTCCCGACGGGGCCGTCGGCGTCGTCGTGACCTTTGCGGCGAGCTGAACCATGGCGCGCCGCCTGTCCGGCGGGCGGCTCAATGCCGGCGGGCGAGGAACTCGGCGCGCGCGAGCTGGTGCAGGCGGGCGAGGCGCTGGCGCACGGTCGGCGGCCGCCCGCCATGCGCCATCAGCGGTATGCCGCGGCCGTGGCCGGCGCTGATGACCAGCTCACCCTTGTCGTTGAAGCGGATGACCCGGCCGTCGAACAGCAGGTTGCCGAGCCCGCTGTCGTCGAGGTCCCAGTTCCGCACCGGCCCGGAATCGACATGGATGAAGCCGGAATGCGGATACCAGCCGACCCCGCCGCGCTGCATGGCGCGCGCCGCCTGCATCGCCGCGGCGAGCCTGGCGCCGAAATGCACATCGAGCGCCCGGCCGTAGATGTGCTGGCTGTTCTCGGCGACCCCGAACGTCGTCCGCGCCAGCATCTCGTTGGTCGCGCGGCTGCGGTAGGCCGACAGGACCTGCGCCTCGCTTTGCCCGCTGGCGCGCATCACCGCGGCGAGGAAGTCGAGCACGCCGATATCCATCGCGATGATCTCGCCCGAATGGAAATCGCGCAGGAACACCGCGAGGTCGGCCATCGCCGACGGAATGGGGACGCCCTTCTCGTCGCGGTACGGGCCGTCGAACGTCTCGCCGGTATGCGCATTGGTCAGCTTGAGCCGTGCCGGCCCCGGTGCCGGGTTCGGCAGAGCGCGCGCCATGCCCGGCAGCATGACGCTGCCGGCGATGATCGACAGGAGCAGGCGGCGGTTCATCGGTGCGGATGAGAACGGCGAAAAGTCTAAGATGCCGTCAAAAGCGGCGGAGCAGGCGGTCGATATAGTCGAGCTCGATCGCCGGCCGCGAACGCTCGCCGGCCCGGCGGCGCAGTTCGTCGAGGATCTGCCGCGACTTTTGCATGACGCTGTTTTCCGGGATGGCGACATCGCCTTGGTCGTAAGTCCCGTTCGACGACAACGGCCGGCCGAACGGATCGCGATCGCCTTTGTCCGGCGGGTTGCCGACCGAATCCTCGTCGTCTCCGGGGCTGCCCCAGCCCTTGCTCATCTGCTCCTGGAGCTGCTTGGCGAAATCGCGCGCGCCCTGCTGCAGCTCGTCGAGCGCCTGGCTCTGCGGGCTGATCGCCTCGCCCGGCGCATTGCGCCGGAGCGCACCGGTGGCATCCCGCATCGCCCGTTCGGCGCGGCCGAGCGGGTCGGGGATTTCGCCGGTTCCGTCACCCATCTGGCGCATCATCTCGCCGAGCGCGTGGCGCAAATCTTCCTGCTGCGCTGCCGAATCGCCGAGCTCGCCCATCGAGTCGCCGTCCGCCCCGCCTTGCTGGCCCATCTGGCCTTGCTGCCCCATCTGGCCTTGCCGGCCCGTCTGATCCGGCTGGTTGCCGCGGCCCTGGCGTCCTTCCTGGCGACCCTGGCCGCGCTGAGCGCGAAAGCTGCGGTCGAGCAGCTGCTGCTGGCGCTGCATCAGGTCGCGCAGACCGCGCATCATCTGCTCGGCCTCGCCCGCATTGTGCTGAGCCTGGCTCGGCCGCGCCGCTCGCAGATTTTCCAGCATGTCCTGGAGCTGTGACAGCAGCTCGCGCGCCTGCTGCTGCGCGCCGCTATGCGCGAGCTGCCGGGCGCGGTCGAGCATGCGCTGCAGGTCGCGGCTGGTGAGCACCTTCGACGGGTCGACCGGCGGCTGGTTCTCGTCGGCCGGGCGGTTCTTCATGTCTTCCGCCAGCGCCTGGAGATAGCGGTTGAGGGCTTCGCTCAGCTCGCGGGTCAGCCGGTCGATCTCCTCGTCCGGCGCGCCCTTGGCGAGCGCGTCCTGCAATTGCCGCTGGAGCCGGCGCAAGTCGTTTTCGGCGACCGACAGGCGCCCGTCCTCGACGCGCAGGGCAGTGTCCCACAACAGCGGCACGACGGCTGCGATGGCGGCGTCGGCGTCGTCCTCGCGCAGCCGCAGCGCGGCGAGGCGCAAGGCCAGATAGGCGACCGTATCGTCACGGAACAGCGCCGGCCGCTTGTCGAGGTCCTCGAGAATCTCGGCGACGGCCTCACGCGAGCCCGGGTCCTTCACCAGCTCCTTGCGCTGCTCGACGATGGCGCGGGCGACCGGATTGGTGAAGTTGCGCTCGGGCAGGTTCATCCGCACCGGCTCGCTCGCCCCGGTCTGGCCGAGCGCGTCGGTGGCGACGACCGTCAGCTCGACCGGCAGGCCGGCCCAGGGATGCGGCGACAAATCCTGGTAGTTGACGGCCTTGGCCTCCTTGAGGTGAAGGCCGGGCAGGGGCAGCGGGATGTCGAGCTTGTCCTCCGGCTTGCCGTCGAGCCGGCGGACGACCAGCTTGACCGCTTCGACGCCGTAATCGTCGCTCGCCCTGTAGTCCAGCCGCAGCGCGGCGCGGACCGTCGCGCGCGGCGGCTGGACAAAGACCGCGGCGGGCGGGTTGTCGGGGACGATCTCGATCGGCCAGGCGCCGAGCGTCGCGCCGCCTTGCGCGACGCTGAGCTTGTGTCCTTTCGCCAGGGTCGCCCCGGCGCGAAAATTCTGCTGGTCGATCGCCGCGAAATCGCTGGTCTCGCCGTCGATCGACAGGCGCGGCACCCCGCGTCCGCCATGGATTTGCGCCAGCAGCGCGCTGCCGGTCGGCACGCGGACCGGACCCGCCGTGTCCGCGCGCAGGAATTGCGGCGGCAGGCCGGTGTAGTCCGGCGGGGTGATCCAGATGTCGAAGCTCGCGCCCGGCGCCGGCGGTCCGCTGTCCCAGCCCGGCGACAGCGCGCGGACCAGGCGGTCGCGCCAATCGGCGCCGGCGTCGATCGCGCCGACGACGAGCAGGATCGCCAGCACCGCGCGCAGCCCCCAACTGTCGCGCCGCGCCAGCCCGGCCGCGGGCCAGCCGACCCGCAGCCGGCGTACCGCCGCGGCCATACGCCGGCGATGCGCTTCCCACAGCGCCGTCGCCGCAGGGTCGAGCGGCGCGCTCGGCTGATCGGCGAGCGCCGCGAGCGGCCGATGCCGCAGCCCGCTGCTCAGCTCGATGCGGCGGCGCCCGGCCAGCGCGTCGGGCCAGTGGAGCTTGCGCCATCCGGTGAACAGGGCGGCGGCGATCGCGACGGCAAAACCGGCGAGGATGACCGTGTGCGCCGCCGCGGGGACGAGGTTCGGGAGATCGAACAGGGCGAGGGCGACGAACAGCCCCGCCAGAGCCAGTGCCGGCCACGCCGCCGGCCACAGGATTTCCCAGGCCAGCGCCGCGCGCGACCACAGGAGCCGGCGGCCCAGCAGGCGATCGGCCGCGTCGCCGCCTCCGCCTCCGCTCATCGCAGCCAGTCCGGGACCGTGTCGAGCGCCAGCAGGGCGTCGACCTCCGGCCGTTCGCGGATCACCGCGAACCGCGCGCCGTCGACCAGCACCTCGGGCACCAGCGGCCGCGTGTTGTAGGTCGAGCTCATCGCCGCGCCGTAGGCACCCGCGGTCATAAACGCCACCAGGTCGCCTTCCGCGAGCGGCGGCAGCTTGCGGTCGCGGGTGAAGGTGTCGGTCGTCTCGCAAACCGGGCCGACGACATCGGCCGCGGCGGCGCGCGCGTCGCGGGCCGGCTCGCGGATCGGCAGGATACGGTGCTCGGCCTTGTACATCGCCGGACGGACCAGATCGTTCATGGCGGCGTCGACCACGACGATCCGCCGCTCGCCTTCCTTGACGTAAACGACCGCCGCGACGAGAACGCCGCCGGCGGCGACCAGGAACCGCCCCGGCTCGAACGCCAGCGCGACATCGAGCGGGCCGAAGACGCCGCGCACCATGTCCGCATACTGGGCCGGCGTCGCGGGTACCTCGTCGCCATAGGGCACGGTCAGCCCGCCGCCGAGATCGACCCGCCTGACCGCCAGCCCCTCCTGGCGGAGCGGGCCGATGAGCTGCGCGACGCGGGCGAAGGCCGCCCGGCTCGGGCCGAGATCGACGATCTGCGAGCCGATATGCACCGCCAGCCCGACCGGCTCGATGCCGGGGAATTGCGCGGCGAGACGATAGGCGTTCATCGCTTCGCCATAAGCGATGCCGAATTTGTCTTCTTTGCGGCCGGTGGCGATGTCGCTGTGCGTCTCCGCCTTGACGTCGGGGTTGACGCGGATCGCGACCCGCGCGGTTTGCCCGCGCGACGCCGCCAGCTCGCTCAGCCGCCGCAGCTCGGGAACCGACTCGATGTTGATCTGGTGGAGGTCGGCGTCGAGCGCCGCAGCCAGCTCGTCGCGGGTCTTGCCGACCCCGGAAAAGACGATGCGCGCCGCCGGGATGCCCGCCGCCAGCGCGCGCTGCAGCTCGCCGCCGGAGACGACGTCGGCGCCGGCGCCGAGACCGGCAAAGAGGCGCAGCACCGCCTGGTTGGAGTTGGCTTTGACCGCATAGCAGATCAGCGGCTTGTCCGGCGCGAACGCGTCGGCGAAGGCGCGGTACTGTTCGCGGAACGAGCCGGCGGCGTACAAATAGAACGGCGTCCCGACGGCGTCGGCGACCGTACTGATCGGCACGCGCTCCGCCCACAATTCTCCGTCTCGATAAGCGAACGGCGCGGCCATGCTCACGAGCTCGGATAGGTGCGCGGGTAGGCGTTCGGCTCGCCCGGCGGCGGCTGCGGGTTGCCCTTGCGGCCGCAGCCGCTCAGCGCGAGCGCGACCATCAGGACGAGAATTACCCGCGACGCGGCCGATAAAGCCGGGGTGAGGTGGAGGCTTCCTGGCGCCGCTTTCCACTTTGTCATCGCAAATACCTTTGGCGTGCCGCCGCGATCGCCGCGCGGACCCGCGCCGGTGCGGTGCCGCCATAGCAATCGCGGCTCGCGACCGAGCTGTCGATGTCGAGCACATCATAGACCGCCTGCGTGATCGCCGGCTCGATCGCCTGCATGTCGGACAGCGGCAGTTCGGCGAGGTCCTTGCCCAGCGCTTCGGCGCGCTTGACGATGGCGCCGGTGGCGTGATGCGCCTGGCGGAACGGCAGGCCGGCCGCGCGCACCAGCCAGTCGGCGAGGTCGGTCGCGGTGCTGTAGCCGCGCCCCGCCGCCCGGCGCAGCCGCTCCACTTGCGGCCGCATGTCGCGCACCATGCCCTCGCTCGCCGCCAGGCACAGTTCGAGCGCGTCGGCCGCCTCGAACACCGGCACTTTGTCTTCCTGCATATCCTTCTGATAGGCGAGCGGCAGGCCCTTCATCACCGTCAGCAGCGCCACCAGCGCGCCGTCGAGCCGCCCGGTCTTGGCGCGCACCAGCTCGGCGGCGTCGGGGTTGCGCTTTTGCGGCATGATCGAGCTGCCGGTGGTAAAGGCGTCGCTGAGCTTGATAAAGCCGAACGGCTCGCTCGACCAGACGACGATCTCCTCGGCGAGGCGCGACAGATGCGTCCCGGCGAGCGCCGCGGCGGCGAGAAACTCGACCGCGAAGTCGCGGTCCGACACCGCGTCGAGCGAATTCGCCGTGGGGCCGTCGAAGCCGAGCGCGGCGGCGGTGGCGTCGCGGTCGATCGGGAAGGCGGTGCCGGCCAGCGCCGCCGCGCCGAGCGGGCATTGGTTGAGCCGGCGGCGGCAATCGGCGAGCCGGCCGCGGTCGCGCCCGGCCATCTCGACATAGGCCATCAGGTGATGGCCGAGCGTCACCGGCTGCGCCGTCTGCAAATGCGTAAAGCCGGGCATCACCGTCGCGGCGTGGGCCTCCGCCTGGTCGAGCAGCGCGGCCTGCAGCGCGCGCATCCCGGCGTCGAGGCGGTCGATTGCGCCGCGCACCCACAGCTTGAAATCGGTCGCGACCTGGTCGTTGCGCGAGCGGGCGGTGTGCAGCCGGCCGGCGACCGGGCCGATCAGCTCGGCCAGGCGCGCCTCGACATTGAGGTGGATGTCTTCGTTCTCCTCGCGGAACACAAAGGTGCCTGCGTCGATTTCCGCCTGGATTTGCTCTAGACCGGCGGTGATTGCGGCGCCATCTTCGGCCGAGAGGATGTGTTGCGCGGTCAGCATCGCGCAATGCGCCTGCGAGCCGGCGATATCCTCGGCGTAAAGCCGCCGGTCGAAATCGATCGAGGCATTGATGCGGCGCATGATAGCGGCGGGACCGCCGGCAAACCGGCCGCCCCACAGCGCGTTGGGAGGCGCCTCCGTCGTCGCCTCGCCCTCGGTCCGCGGTTTGGGTTTGCTCATTGCCGCCGCATGGGTGGTGGTCGCCTTGCTGTGGGGGCCGGCGATCCGCGCCGACGAGCCCGATAACATAAAGCTCGGCGAGTTTATCCCGGCCGCGCCGCCGCAGCCAGCGCCGCCGCTGTCGTTCGCCGATGCCGCGGGCAAGGAAGCCAGCCTGGCCGATTTCAAGGGCGGCGTCGTGCTGCTGAACCTGTGGGCGACATGGTGTCAGCCCTGCCTCAAGGAGATGCCGTCGCTGGCGGCCTTGCAACAGCGGCTCGGCGCGTCGCTGACGGTGCTGGCGCTGTCGGAAGACCGCGGCGGCGCCGAGGTGGTCAAGCCGTTCGTCGCCAAGCTCGGGCTCGAAAAGCTCAAGATCTACCTCGATCCCAAGAGCGCGGCGCTCAAGGCGTTCACCGTGCGCGGCCTGCCGAGCAGTTTTCTGATCGATGCCGAGGGCAGGGTGGTGGGCAAGGTCGAGGGCGCCGCCGCCTGGGACTCCGACAAGATGCGCGACGCGCTCGCCAAGCTGCTGCCGCCGGCCAAGCCTAGCTGAGCACCCGCAGCAGAAACTGCCCGCCGCGCTGCAGGCCGGGTCCGTCGATCGAATGACCGACCCCCGGGCAGGTCAGGGTCTCGACCGGGACATCGGCCGCCTTCAGCGCGGTTTCGGCCTCCGCCATCGAACCGTAGGGCACCATAGGGTCTTCGGTGCCGTGCACCAGCAGCACCGGCGGCCGCGAGCGGATTTCGCCGGCGAGCAGCTCGGGCGCGATCAGCCGTCCGGAGTAGCCGACGATGCCGGCGATCCGCCGCTCGCGCCGCGGGCCGACAAACAGCGACATCATGCAGCCCTGCGAGAAGCCGACGAGCGCGAGGTCGCTCTCGGTCAACCCGCGCTTGGCCAGCTCCTCGGTGATGAAGGCGTCGAGGATGGCGGCCGCGGCGCGCGCCCCGGCGAGCCGTCCCTCGGGGCTCGGGTCGCGCGCGCTCAGCCACTGATAGCCGTAGGGCGCCATGTCGCAGGGAAACGGGGCGTCGGGCGACAAAAACTCGGCATCCGGCAGATGCGGCGCCCAGTACGGCGCCAGGCCGATCAGGTCGTTGCCGTCGGCGCCGAGCCCGTGCAGCAGGATCACCAGGCGCTCGGCCTTGCCGCCCGAATGCGGCGGATGCGATGGCCCGGACAGGGTGAGGTTCATGTCGGCTCTCCGCGATGGTCGCCAAGAGGCATAGCCGATCGCGCGCCGGATCGGCAATCGTGCGTCCTTCGACGGGTCTAATCCACCGCGATCCCCGCCGTCCGGGCGAGACGCACCAGTTCGTCGCGGCCGGCGAGCATGTCCTCCAACGAGCCGAACGCGTTGGTGTAGTGGCCCTTGAAGCCGCCGCGCTCCAGGCGCCGGAACATGTCGGCGAAGTCGAGGTCGCCCGCGCCGGGGTTCAGGTGCTCCTCAAACCCGTTGCGGAAGCAGTCGGCGAGCCGCACCTCGGCGACCCGGCCGAGGTCGAGCGCCGCGATAAAGCCCGCAATGCCCTCCGGCACGAGATGGGCGTGGTTGGCGGTGAACGACAACTTGAACGACGGCGAGCGGATCGCCGCGAAATAATACCGCCACTCCTCGACCGTATGCGCCAGGTAGTGGACTTCCGCCTGGTCGGGCTCCTTGTTGAGGTTTTCCAGCAGCACCAGCGCGCCCTTGGTCTCGGCATAGGCGACGACGCGTTGGAGCCGCTCGCGCCCCGCCCGCATGCGCTGCTCCTTGTCGGAAGTGAAATGAAAGCCGGCATGCATGACGATCCACTTGGCGCCGAGCCGCACCGCGGCGTCGACATAGGCCTTGAGGTAGGCCTCGACCGCGTCGGCGACGTGCGGCGCATATTCGGCGACGTTGACCGCCGAGGAGGTGTGCAGCCCGACCGTCACCTTGTGCTTGTCGCACAGCGCGCGGACCCGTGCGCCGCGAATGCCGGTGATCGTGCCGAGCGCGTTGTCGCCGGTGTCGAGCTGGATGTCGATGGTGCGGACCTTGTGCTCGGCGGCCCACTCGATCGCGTCTTCCAGCACCAGCTTGCGGCCGACATCGATACCGATCCGCTCGTACAGGCTCATGCGCTTTCCTCCCGCCGCCGATCCCAGCACGCCCCGCGCGGCCAGGCAATCGCCGGCGGCAATTTCGCGTGACAATCGAATGACCGGCCCTACACTTCGCCGCCATGGGGCCGATGGAAATTCAACCGCCGCGTTGCCTTTTGCCGCTGCTCGCGGCGCTGCTGCTCGCCTCCTGCGCGTTCCTGCCGAGCGAGCGGCCGGCCAACCCGCTAAGCGGCAGCTGGACCACGCCGGACCACAACCAGGTGACGTTTCGCGACGACACGGTGCTGATCACCCCCGACAAGGGCAAGCCGACCGCGCTGGGACCAGCCGACTGCAACGGTGTTTACAAGCTGCAATACGGCCGGATGATGAGCGCCTCCTTGCAGCAATCCTTTCCGTCGCAGCCCGATCTGCAGAGCAAGCTGAAGCAGTTGCTGACCCGCCCGGACTACCCGGTGGCCGACGTCACCTGCGACCACGGGGGGACGACCTATCTGATGCTCGACGACCGGCGGATGATCGCGGTCTACCGCGATTCCGGCGTCGGCGGGCTCGAGACCTTGTCGCGGCTTTAGGTGGAAGCGCGGCTCAAGACATCGATCCAGGTCATGGCGCTGGTGCGGCGCTGCGATCTTCAGGCGATCGGCGTCGCGGTCAGCGCCCGCGGCGACCCCGATGCCGGCACGATGCTGGTGAAGCTGTGCGGACGCGACCGCGACGCCGTGGTGCTGACGCAGACGCGGCGGGTCGACGGCACGCTCGGCTGGCTGCGCGCCACCGGCGCCGCGCCGGTGGCGGAAAGCGAGGCGGACGCCTATATCGCCCGGCAGCGGCAGCGCGATCCCGATCTCTGGGTGATCGAGATCGAGACGCTCACGCCGGATAAAATCCTCGACGGCGGCATCATCGAATGACCGACTTCCCAGGCGATTTCCCTGAGCATCCCGACCTGCGCATCACCGGCCGCGACATCGGCTTCAAGCGGCACTTGCAGGTCGATGTCTACCGCTTCCAGCACCGCCTGTTTTCCGGCGAGTGGAGCGGCGAGCGGATCTACGACGTGATCCGCCGCGGCGCCGCGGTCGGCGTGCTGCTCTACGACCCGGAGCGCGACACGGTGGTGCTGGTCGAGCAGTTCCGCCTGCCGCCGCTGCTCGCCGGGTATTCGCCCTGGGTGGTCGAGGTCGTGGCCGGTCTCGTCGACCGCGACAACGAGACGCATGAGGAAGTCGGCCGGCGCGAGACCGTCGAGGAAGCTGGCCTCGAAGTGGTCGGCGCGCTGGTGCCGATCCAGCGCTACGTGCCGATGCCCGGCAATTCCGACGAGACCATCAGCCTGTTCTGCGGCCGCGTGGATTCATCGCAGGCCGGCGGGGTTTTCGGCCTCGCCGACGAGCATGAGGACATCCGCGTCGTGGTCAAACCGCTCGCCGAGCTGGAGGCGATGGTCGATGCCGGGCAGGTTGACACCGGCCACACGCTGATCTGCCTCTACTGGCTGCTGCGCCACCGCGAGGCGTTGCGGCGGCAATGGGGCGCTACTGTACCGGCAGCTTCTTGAAGTGCTTCGATAGCGCCAGGCCCTGGCGCTGGTAGTTCGAGCCGATGCCGCCGCCGTAGAGCCGGTCGGGCCGGGCGATCAGCGGCTCGTAGACCAGGCGCCCCATCGTCTGGCCGTGCTCGATCAGGAACGGCACCTCGTGCGAGCGCACCTCCAGGACCGCGCGGCTGCCCTGTCCGCCGGCCTCCGCCGCGCCAAAGCCGGGGTCGAAAAACCCGGCATAATGGACCCGGAACTCGCCGACGAACGTGTCGTAGGGCAGCATCTCGGCGGCGTGGTCGGCCGGCACCACCACCGCCTCGCGCGAGGCCAGGATGTAGAAATCGCTGGGGTCGAGCACGAGGCCGGCCGGGTCCCCCGGTCCGCGCCGCGCATGGACCGGCTCCCAGAAATCGCTCGGGTCGTAAAAATCGGTCTTGTCGACATCGATGACGCCGGTATGGCGGCGCGCCTTGTAGCCGATCAGCCCCGTCTCGGAGTGCCCCACCGCGTCGAGCGTAAAGATCAGCCCGTTGCGGATCGCCCGCGTCGCCGGCGTGCCGTCCGCGGGGAGCTCAACCAGCGGGCTTTCGGCATGCAGCCGGCGCAGCGCGGTGTCGCGGAACAGCGGCGAGCCGCGGCGGATGCGCAATTGCACCAGCCGCGACCCCGTGCGCACCACGACGCTGAACGAGCGCGGCGAAATCTCGGCGTAGAGCGGCCCCTTGTAGCCGTCGCGCAGGCGGTCGAACTCGGTGCCGTAATCGGTGATGACCCGCGCGAAAATGTCGAGCCGCCCGGTCGAGCTTTTCGGGTTCGCCGCGGCGTTGGTGCGGCGCGGCAGCGCCGTCATCTCCAACAGCGGGACGATGTAGACGCAGTCGCGCTCCAGCACCGTGCCGCCGGTCAGGTCGACCCGGTGCATCGCCAGCTGGTCGAGCTTTTCCCTGACGGTATGCCGCGCGCCCGGCAGAAAGCTCGCCCGCACCCGGTAGGCGACCTCGCCGAGCCGCAGGTCGAGGCTCGCCGGCTGGACCTGGTCGTCGGCAATGGCGACCGGCGAGACGATCTCCTGCCCGAGCTTGACCAGCCCGCGCAGCATCTGCGACGGCAGCAGCCCGGTCGACCGCTCGGCCTCCGGCGCGGGAAACAGTTCCGCGGAGCGCCGTGAAGCGCCGTATTTGTCGTCCATCCATCCTTCTTACGCGACCGGGGCAGCAGGGCAAGAAGCAAATTGCAGCTTGATCTGCGATATGTAGGTCGCTACGAACGCCGCATGTAGAGGGGATGTGCCGCTTGACCTACCAGGATCCCAGCCTCGTGAAGGCGCCGAAAGGCGCGATTACGCACCTTCATGTGATTTATGACGGTGGCGAGCAGACCCCCGGCGCCGGCGAATGGTCGGGTTGGTCCGTCGCTGAACTGGAATGGCACGAGGAGCCGACCATGGCGTGCCGCTGGAACGGCTCTACCGAAAACGCGCACGTCTCGGCGATCGGCAATCCTCAATCGCGGGGCAATCCGACCTGGTTCATCATTCCCCGCCCGCTCCAAGAGGCGGTGCGGGAGAAGTTGAGGGACGCACCGATGCTGCAGCGGGAGCGCGCGCTGGTCCACGGCGCGGCGGAAGCAAGTGCGACCGCATTCGCCCGCGTGTGGAGCAATCCGGAGGACGACGTGTACGATGCCCTTTGAATTCGGGGCCATCGTCCTCGTCCCGTTTCCATTTACGGACCCGGCCGCCTCCAAGCGGCGGCCGGCCGTCGTCGTCAGCAATTTCTCCTACAGTTCCGTCCGGCCTGACATCATCGTCATGGCGGTGACCAGCCAGTTGCGGGCCAATCGCGGTCTGGGCGACGTACCGGTCGGCGACTGGCAGGCGGCGGGCCTGCTCAAGCCGTCGGTGATCAAGCCGGTTCTGGCGACGCTCGAACAGTCCCTGGTGCTGCGCCGGCTGGGGGTTCTCGATGCGCGCGACTGCGCCTCCTTGCGCGAAGGGATAGCGCGAATACTCGGCTAGCCGCGCGCGGCTGAACCTTGCCCCATCTTTCCGAGCGGCCGATATTGTGACCTTGCGCCCGGCAGTTGGGAGAAGGGTCATGGACATCCGCGACGGCTTTATCGGCTCGATCGGCAACACGCCGCTCATCAAGCTGCGCCGTGCGTCGGAGGAGACCGGCTGCAACATTCTCGGCAAGGCGGAGTTCCTCAACCCCGGCGGCTCGGTAAAGGACCGGGCAGCGCTGGCGATCATCAAGGATGCGGAGGAACGCGGCGCGCTGCGGCCGGGCGGCGTCATCGTCGAGGGCACGGCCGGCAATACCGGGATCGGTCTGGCGCTGGTCGGCAATGCGCGCGGCTACCGCACGGTCATCGTCATGCCGGAGACGCAAAGCCAGGAAAAGAAGGACATGCTGCGGCTGTGCGGCGCCGACCTGCGGCTGGTCCCGGCGACCCGGCTGACCGACCCGATGCACTACACGCATTATTCCGGCCGGTTGGCCGAGGAGATCGCGGCCACGGAGCCGAACGGCGCGGTCTGGGCGAATCAATTCGACAACCTCGCCAACCGGCGCGGCCATTACGAGACGACAGGCCCGGAGATCTGGGAGCAGACCGACGGCAAGGTCGACGGTTTTGTCTGCTCCGTCGGGACCGGCGGCACGCTGTCCGGCGTGGGGATCGCGCTCAAGGAACGCAGCCGCAACGTCAAGATCTACCTGTCCGACTGCATGGGTTCGGGAATCTACAGCTGGTACGCCCGCCGCGAGTTCAAACCCGAGGGCAACTCGATCACCGAAGGCATCGGCAACAACCGCGAGACCGAGAACCTCAAAGGCTTCACCCCCGACGGGCTGTTCCAGATCACCGACGAGGAGATGCTGCCGGTGCTGTTCCGGCTGACGCAGGAGGAAGGGCTGATCGTCGGCGGGTCGAGCGGGATCAACCTCTGCGGCGCGATTCGCCTCGCCAAGGAATTGGGGCCGGGACATACCATCGTGACGATCCTCGCCGATTCCGGCACCCGCTATCAGTCGAAGCTGTTCAACCCGGCTTTCCTGAAGGAGCGCAACCTGCCGAGCCCGGGCTGGCTGGAAACCTGACGTCTGCCGGGACGGCGCGCTCACTCCGCCGGCGGCACCGGCGCGAGATAGCGCGTGTAAAGCCAGCCGATGCCGCTCGGCGTGTCGACCCGCATGCACGAATTGCAGTCCGAGCCGGCCTGGCCGATCGGGGTGACGACCGTGCCTTTGGCGAGCCGGGCGACGACCCCCGTCGCGTCCTCCTCCTGGCTGGCATGCAGATCGACATCGGCGATGGTGACGAATTGCGCATGCGGAAACCACACCAGCGCCGTCGCCCGATCGAAACAGCCGCCGAGCGCGATCCCGGCGGCGACGGCCAGAACTCCGGACAATCTCGGCAACGGCATCGCGGTTCCCCCTGGCGGCGATGGATGCTGTAGTGATAGCCCGAATAAGCGTTCGAGGCATGCGATGACTGAACTGCTGTTCCGCGACGATGCGTATCTGCGGTCCTGCGCGGCGCGGGTCACGGCCGTCAACGCGCGCGGGATCCGCCTCGACCGGACGGTGTTCTACCCGACCGGCGGCGGCCAGCCGGGCGACACCGGGGTCCTGCGGCTCGCGGACGGAACGGAGATCGCCATCGTCGACACCGTCAAGGGCGACGGCGTCGACGCGGTCGTCCACGTCCCCGCTGCCGGTGCGAACCTCCCGCCGCCGGGGACCGCGGTGACGGCCGAGATCGATTGGCGGCGGCGGCACAATCTGATGCGCATGCACACCTGCCTGCATCTGCTGTGCGCGGTGGTGTCGGGCGCGGTGACGGGGGGCGCGATCGGCGACGGGCGCGGCCGGCTCGATTTCGACGTGCCGGGCGCGACCCTCGACAAGGCGGCGATCACGGCGGCCCTGAACCAGTTGATCGCCGAAGGGCACCCGGTGGCGCCGCGCTGGATCGACGACGCGGAGCTTGCGGCGCGGCCCGAGCTGGTGCGCACCATGTCGGTCAAGCCGCCGATGGGTACCGGCAAGGTGCGCCTGCTGGAGATCGACGGCGTCGACCTGCAGCCCTGCGGCGGCACGCATGTCCGCAACACCGCCGAGATCGGCCCGGTCGAGATCGGCAAGATCGAGAACAAGGGCCGGCAGAACCGGCGGATCAACCTGGCTTTCGCGGGCTGAGCCTGGCCCCGGGGTCAGTTCCGCCCGGCGAGCAGCCCGCGCGCGATGATCTGCGCCTGGATTTCCGCGGCGCCCTCGAAGATGTTGAGGATGCGGGCGTCGCACAGCACCCGGCTGATCGGGTATTCGACCGCGTAGCCGTTGCCGCCGTGGATCTGCACCGCGTTGTCGGCGTTGCTCCAGGCGACGCGCGCGGCGAGCAGCTTCGCCATGCCGGCCTCGATGTCGCAGCGCCGGCCGCTGTCCTTCTCGCGCGCGGCGAAATAGGCGAGCTGGCGCGCCATCATCGTCTCCACCGCCATCATCACCAGCTTCAACTGCACGCGCGGGAAGGCGGCGATGTTGCGGCCGAACTGCCGCCGCTCGCGGGCATAGGCCATCGCCAGCTCGAAGGCGTTCTGGGCGACGCCGACCGCGCGCGCCGCGGTCTGCACGCGGGCGCTCTCGAACGTCGCCATGAGCTGCTTGAACCCCTCGCCCTCGACGCCGCCGAGGAGCTGGTCGGCCGGCACCGCGAACCCGTCGAAGCCGATCTCGTATTCCTTCATGCCGCGATAGCCGAGCACCGGGATCTCGCTGCCCGACATGCCCGCGGCGGGAAACGGGTTCGCGTCGTCGCCGCGCGGCTTGGGCGCGAGGAACATGCTCAGGCCGCGGTAGCCGCTGTCGGGCGCGCCGGTGCGGGCGAGCAGCGTCATCAGGTCGGAGCGCGCCGCATGGGTGATCCAGGTCTTGGCGCCGTGGATGCGGTAGACGTCGCCGTCGCGCACCGCGCGCGTCTGGAGATTGGCGAGGTCGGAGCCGGCGTTGGGCTCGGTGAAAACCGCGGTCGGCAGCACCGCGCCCGAGGCGATGCCCGGCAGCCAGCGCGATTTCTGCGCCGGCGTGCCGCTGGTGCGGATCAGCTCGCCGGCGATCTCCGAGCGGGTGCCGAGCGAGCCGACGCCGATATAGGCGCGCGACAGCTCCTCGGAGACGACGCACATCGCCATCTTGCCGAGGCCGAGCCCGCCATATTCCTCGGGCAGCGTGACGCCGAACACGCCGATGCCCGACAGCTCCTCGATCACCTCGATCGGGATGAACCGGTCTTCGCGGTGCCAGTCATGGGCAAAAGGTGCGACGGCGCGCTCCGCGAAGCGGCGGACCTGGTCGCGGATCAGTTCGAGCGTCTCGTCGCCCAGCCCAAGGTCCGTCCCGTTGGCGCCGCCGCTCCCTTCGGCGAGAAGCGCGCCGAGCCGGGCACGCGCCTCGGCCAGCCCGGCGATCGTCGGGTTGCGGCGCAACGGCGCGAGATCGTCTTCGGTCAGGCCGAGGTCGAAGGGTCGGGCGATCTCGCCCTGTCCCATCGCGATGCCGCCGCATAACTGCGCCAGGTATTCGCCAAAGCCGACCGCCAGGATCAGCCGCTGCGGCTCGGCGAAGTCGCCGCTCGCATCGAGGCGCGCCGCCCATTCGCGCAATTGCCGCAGCGCGGCGCCGTAGGTCGCCATCCAGGCCAGCCCGTGCGCCGCGATCTGCTCCGCGTCGAGGCGGCCGGCGGTGCCGCCGACGCGCGCCGCCAGATTGGCGCGCGCCCTGGTGATCAGCCCGTCAACCGCGGCAACGGCAGCGGCGCTGGCATCGAGAAGTTGTCTTGGCTCCATCGCCATCACGCATGGTTCGGGACGCGGCATGCTCGCCGCCGCTCACCATGACCTACGTTTTTGGCGCCGGAAAGAAAAGCGTCCTCAGCCGGGCCGCGGCTAGTCCATACCCTGGGTAGTGTAGTTGTTCGGCAGCGTCGTCCGATCGTTCGGGTCGTGCGTCTTGCGCGACAGCGAGTCGGTCATGCCGACCGCGGAGATATCGTCGCTGATGCCGTTCAGGTTCTGGATGTCGCTGGCGCGCTGCGGCCCGCCGGGCGTGCAGGCGACCATGCCGCCCGCGCATAAGGCAACCACAAGGCCGATGCGGAGCAGCGTCATGGGGAAGTCTCCGGGGGATCGTATCCGTCACATATAGGCGCGCGCCGCCGCGGTCACAACTACTACCCGCGGTGTCGGCAGTGCAAAGCAGTTATCGACTTTCGGTTCTATGCCGCCGGAGCGGTTGACGCGAGCGGCGTTGCGGCGTACATCCCGCGTCGATGTCGCGAGACGCGCCTCACGCCGGCATGCGGCGAATTACCGACCCGGGCTCACCGAGAGCCCGGGAAGCTGTGATTCGTCTTGCTCTTGCCGAGGATTGCGTCGATGTCGTCTCCTGCCGTCACCCTTGCCGCCCCTGAACCGGCAACCACCACCTTCTTCTCCGTTCAAGCCCGTGCCGAGCCCGGCGTGATGCCGCGCGTGCTCGAACTGTTCGCCAAGCGCGGCCTGGTGCCGGCGCTTTGGCACAGCGCGGTTGTCCGCAAACGTCTGACCATCGATATAGAGGTCGCCGGGCTGGGCGAGACGGCGGAATACGTCGCCAATTGCCTGCGTCGGATCACCGGCGTCGATGTGGTGTTGACTGCCTGATGTCGTTCGCCGACCGCATTCGCCACTGCAACAGCTTCGACCGCTCGCGGGTGGTCCCGCTGTCGGCGGGAGAGCACCGCATCGGCTGGCTGCGGCGCGACAATGCCGAGATCCTGCGCCGGCATGGCGGGGTCTTCGCGGTCGACGGCGAGAACGCCAGGCTGCTGGCGAGCGGCAGCTGCGACGAGGTCAGCCGCGCGGTCGACGGCGTGGTCGAGGCCTTGGTCAAAGAGCGCCGCGTGGCGAAATGGCGCAACGAGACGTTTGACGTGATGCCGTGCTGGGGCGCGCCGCCGATCCTGCGCCTCGATCGCGGCGCCGTACCGTTTTTCGGGGTGCGCGCCTACGGGGTGCACATCAACGGCTATCGCCGCATCGGCGGCGATTATTTCCTGTGGATCGGCAAGCGCGCGGCGAACAAGCAGACCTCGCCCGGCAAGCTCGACAACATGGTCGCGGGCGGGATCGGCAACGGCCACGGCGCGGCGCAGACCCTGGTCAAGGAGGCCGAGGAGGAGGCCGCGGTTCCGGCCGCGCTCGTCAGCCGTGCGGTCGCGACCGGCGCTCTCACCTATCGCATGGAGACCAGGCACGGCATCCGCGACGACGTGATGTTCGTCTACGACCTCGAAGTGCCCGACGACTTCACGCCCTGCAACGGCGACGGCGAGATCGAGCGCTTTGTGCTGATGCCGCTCGCCGACATCCTCGACCGCATCCGCACCACCGCCGCGTTCAAGTTCAACGTCAACCTGGTGATCCTCGATTTCGCGGTGCGCCACGGCGTGCTGCGGCCCGAGGACCCGGAATATCTCGACATCGCCAACGAGCTTCACCGCCCGTTCGACTGAGCCTTTTCGAGCACTTCCGCCGGGCGCATGCCGGCCTGCCGCATCGCGCGGACGGTGAGCGCGCGGTCGCGCTTGGCCAGGCGCCGGCCGCCGGCGTCGGTCAGCAGCGGGTGGTGGCGGTAGAGCGGCACCGGCAGGCCGAGCAGCGCCTGCAGCAGCCGATGGATGTGGGTCGCGGCAAAGAGGTCGACGCCGCGCGTCACCAGCGTCACGCCCTGCAGCGCATCGTCGACCGTGACCGCGAGGTGGTAGCTGGCCGGCACGTCCTTGCGCGCCAGCACGACATCGCCCAGCGCCGCGGGATCGGCGGCGATCGTGCGGCCGTCCTCCGACCATTCCAGCCGCCCCGCCAGCAGCAACCCCCGCGCCACATCCAGCCGCAGCGCGTAATCCGCGCCCGTCGCGAGCCGCCCGGCCCGCTCATCCGCCGACAGCCGCCGGCAGGTACCGGGATAGACCGGCCCCTCGTCGCCGTGCGGCGCCCCGCCGGCGCGGGCGATCTCGGCCTGGATTTCCTTGCGGGTGCAAAAGCACGGGTAGAGCAACCCCTGCCGCTCCAGCCGCGCCAGCGCTGTCCGGTAATCGTCGAAATGCTCCGACTGCCGCCGGACCGGCCCGTCCCAATCGAGACCGAGCCAGGTCAGGTCTTCCCGGATCGCGGCGTCGAATTCGGGCCGGCAGCGGCCGCGATCGATGTCCTCGATGCGCAGCAGGAAGCGGCCGCCGGCCGTGCGGGCCGCGTGCCACCCCTCCCAGGCCGAGCGCACGTGGCCGAGATGCAGATAGCCGGTCGGGCTCGGCGCGAAGCGGGTAACGATGGCGCGAGACGGCACCGACGCTCGGCGCGTTTGCGGCTCTATACCGCCTGCCGCACCAGCGGCATTACCGCGCGCGACAGCACGTCGAGCTGCTCCAGCGCGAGGCTGTTCGGCATGCCGGGCCAGTGGACCGAAGCGACGATGTGGTTGACGCCGAGCCGCCGGTTGAGGCGCACCATCTGCTCGGCGACCTCGGCGGGCGCGCCCATCAGGAAGCGGTCTTCGAGCAGCTCGGCAAATTCGTGGTCGAAATCGTCGCCTTCGGGCATCACCTTGTCCTGACCCCAGGCGCGGTAGGCGCGGTACTTTTCTTCGAGATAAGGTTGCGCCAGGCGGATCGCCTCGGCGCGCGACGATGCGACAAAGACCTCGCGGCGCATCGGCACCTCCGCCGGGAACGGCTTGCCCAAGGCGTCGAGCGCGCGCTTGTACAGGTCCATCTGGCGCTCGATGGTCGCCAGCGTGTTATGCGGGTTGATGTACCAGCAATCGCCGATCCGCGCGGCGCGTTCGACCGCGACGTCGGCGTTGGCGCCGATCCAGATCGGCGGGGTCGGCTGCTGCACCGGCTTGATCGGGCAGGTGGCGTGGTCGAGCTCCCAGCCGGCGCCCGTCATGTCGACAAAATCCTCGGTCCACAGGCGGCGGACCGCCAGCATCACCTCCTCGAACCGCGCCCCCAGCCGGCCGCGCGGCACGCCGAACCCCTTGAACTCGACGTCGCGGTAGCCGATCCCGGCGCCGAACACCAGCCGCCCGCCCGACAGCAGGTCGAGGGTCGCGAGCTGCTCGGCAAGGTCGAGCGGCTTGTGCAGCGGCACCAGCACCAGGCCGCAGATGATCCGCAGGCGCGGGGCGATCGCGGCGCAATACGACAGGAACGGGATCTGCTGTACCGACTGGAATGGGTGCGCGCTGAAATGCGAGCCCTTGACCACCCCGTCGAAGCCGAGCCGGTCGGCGGCGCGCACCAGGTCGAGATCGTCGGCGAGGTGCCGGGCGGGATCGCCCGGCGGGTGCTGGCCGCGGACGATCAGGCTCAGTTTGAAACCGGTCATTCGGCCATGCCCTTGTCCGCCAGCTCCTTCCTGGCTTTCTCGTTCTTGCCGAGGTCGAGCCCCATGCCGTGCAGCACCTGCGGCGTCTTGCTGAACTGGATGTTGGAATACTCGATGATCTCGAGCCGGTTGCCCCACGGGTCGAGGAAGTCGAGGAACGGCCCTTCGACAAAGCGTGCCCCGGCCGCCTTGGCCAGCTCGACGATGCGGCTGCGGTCGTCGACGACCAGGCCGATATGGCGCTTTTCCTCGCCGGGGACCGCGTAGTCCTTGACCAAGGTGATGTTGATGAACTGGTCGCCCAGGTCGATAAAGGCGTTGCGCTCGCCTTTGCCGCGCAGCGTGAAGGCGAAAATCCTGGCGTACCAGTCGAGCGCCGCGTCGATGTCGGCGACCTCGATCGCGACATGGTTGATCCCGACGAGCCGGGGCTTCTTTCCATCGGCCATGGCTGACCTCCACTCCCATCCGATTCCAGACTAACATCTTACCGCGGCGGACGCGGCTCGGCGTACTCTGCACTAATATGGCGCTGCGCGCGGGAGAGGTAGTCATGGCGATCATCACGACCGCGGTCGGAACGGGCGAGAAGGGGTTCGCCGGCGATGGCGGGCCGGCGGAGAAGGCGCTGCTCGACGGGCCGTTCGACCTGTGCTTCGACCGGGCCGGCAATCTTTATTTCTCCGACACCTTCAACAACCGCGTCCGCCGGGTCGACGCCAAGACCGGGGTCATCACCACCACCGCCGGCAACGGCGAGAAGGGCTATGCCGGCGACGGCGGGCCGGCGACCGCGGCGGCGCTCAACGAGCCCTACGGCGTCGTGGTCGACCGCGACGGCAATCTCTACATCGCCGACCGGCTCAATCGCCGGGTGCGGCGGGTGAGTGCCAGGACCAGCATCATCACCACCCTCGCCGGCACCGGCGAGGCGCGCTTTGGCGGGGATAACGGGCCGGCGGCGAAGGCCGGCCTCGCCGAGCCGAACGGGCTGGCTTTCGCGCCCGGCGAGAGCGCGCTCTACATCACCGACGTCGCCGACAACCGGGTGCGCATCGTCAACCTCGCGGCGGGGACCATCGCCACCTTCGCCGGCACCGGCGCGGCCGAGCACAGCGGCGACGGCGGCCCGGCGCGCGCCGCCGGGACCTTTGGCGCGCGCGCGGTGAAGGTCGGGCTCGACGGCACGGTCTACATCCTGGAGCGGCAGGGCAGCAGCCTGCGCGCGGTCGACCCGGCGACCGGCATCATCACCACCGTCGCGGGCACCACGGCGCGCGGCTACGCCGGCGATGGCGGGCCGGCGATCGAGGCGGTGTTCGATGCGCCCAAGGAGATGGCGATCGACCGAGACGGCGCGCTGCTGATCGTCGACACCGAGAACCATGCGATCCGCCGGATCGGCCGCGCCACCGGCATCGTCAGCCATTTCGCCGGCGGCCATCAGGGGCCGGACGGCGACGGCGGCCCCGCCGATGCGGCCGGGCTCGACCGCCCGCACGGCGCGGTCGTCGGCCCCGACGGCGCGGTCTATATCGGCGACACCAACAACCACCGCATCCGCAAGGTGGTGCGGGGGTAGGGCGCGGCGCCCCGATGTTGGGTGAAAGCCCTGTTCCATCGCCTTGCCCGGGCTTGTTCCGGGCATCCACGTCTTCATCGCAACGAGCCGGCTGTCGGCGATGGCGCATCTAGCGACCATCGGCGGCACCCGCTACGCCTTCGCCGACCTCAAGACGCTGCTGGCGAAGGCGACACCGAAGCGCGCCGGCGACGAGCTGGCCGGCATCGCCGCCGCCGACGCGACCGAGCGGGTCGCGGCGCAATTCGCGCTCGCCGACCTGCCGCTGGCGCATTTCCTCCAGGAACCCGTCATCCCCTACGAGGCGGACGAAGTGACCCGGCTGATCGTCGACACCCATGACCGGGCGGCATTCGCCGCGGTCGCGTCGCTGACCGTCGGCGAGTTCCGCGACTGGCTGCTCTCCGATGCGGCCGACGAGGCGGCGCTGGCCCGGCTGGCGCCCGGCTTGACGCCAGAGATGGCGGCGGCGGTGTCGAAGGTCATGCGGCTGCAGGACCTGATTGCGGTCGCCGCGAAGTGCCGGGTGGTGACGCGGTTCCGCAACACGATCGGGCTTGTCGGCACGCTCTCGACGCGGCTGCAGCCCAACCACCCGACCGACGATCTGCGCGGCATCGCGGCGTCGATCCTCGACGGGCTGATGCTCGGCTCGGGCGATGCGGTGATCGGCATCAACCCGGCGACCGACAGTCTCGACAAATATATCGAGCTCTGCCGGTTTCTCGACCGGCTGCGCGAGCGGCTCGATTTTCCCGGCCAGTCCTGCGTGCTGGCGCATGTGACGACAGCGCTCGCCGCGATCGAGCGCGGCGCCCCGGTCGACCTGGTGTTCCAGTCGGTTGCCGGCAGCGAGGCGGCCAACCGGAATTTCGGTGTCGATCTCGCGCTGCTGCGCCAGGCGCGGGCGGCCGGGCTGGCGCTCGGCCGCGGCACGCTCGGCGACAACGTCATGTATTTCGAGACCGGGCAGGGCAGCGCCCTGTCGGCCGAGGCGCATCACGGCGTCGACCAGCAGACCATGGAGGCGCGCGCCTATGCGGTGGCGCGGGCGTTCGACCCGCTGCTGGTCAATTCGGTCGTCGGCTTTATTGGCCCGGAATACCTGTTCGACGGCAAGGAGATCACCCGCGCCGGGCTGGAGGACCATTGCTGCGGCAAGCTGCTCGGCCTGCCGATGGGGGTCGATGTCTGCTACACCAACCACGCCGAGGCCGACCAGGACGACGTGGACGGCCTGCTGACGCTGCTCGGCGTCGCCGGCTGCACCTACATCATGGGCGTGCCGGGCGCCGACGACGTGATGCTCGGCTACCAGTCGAGCTCGTTCCACGACGCGCTCTACCTGCGCCGCGCGCTCGGCAAGCGGCCGGCGCCCGAATTCGCGGCATGGCTGGAACGGATGGGGATCGCCGACCGCGACGGCAACGTCACCGGGCCGGGCGCGGCGCCGGCGCTGATCGCCCCCGTGCTCGGGCTGCTCGAATGAGCGGGGCGTGGATCGCGCTGCGGCAGGCGACCCCGGCGCGGATCGGCCTCGGCCGCAGCGGCAACGCGCTGCCGACGCCGGCGCAGCTCGACTTTCAGCTGGCCCATGCCCGCGCTCGCGACGCGGTCCACGCCGCGCTCGACGCCGAGCGCATCGCCGCGGAATTGGCGGCGCTCGGATTGGCGGCGGTGCGTCTGCGGTCGATGGCGGCGGATCGATCGACGTACCTGCGGCGGCCCGACCTCGGCCGCCGGTTAAACACGGACTCCCGCCATGTTCTCCAGGTCGTTATGGCCGGGCGTGACCCGGCCATCCGCGTCCCTGGGGCCGGGCGCGACCGGGCCAAGCCCGGGGATGGCGAGGAGAAAAAGCACGACACCATCGCCTTCGTTGTCGCCGACGGGTTGTCGGCGATGGCGGTCAATGCCCACGCGGTGCCGCTGATCGCCGCGGCGCTGCAGATCTACGGCGAAAGCCGGCCGGCGATCGCGCCGATAGCGGTGGTCGAGGGCGGCCGGGTGGCGATCGGCGACGAGATCGGCGGGCTGCTCGGCGTCGACCTAGTCGCGGTGCTGATCGGCGAGCGGCCCGGTCTCAGCGCCGCCGACTCGCTGGGGATTTACCTGACCTGGGCGCCGGCGCCCGGGGTCGTCGACGCCGCCCGCAACTGCATCTCCAACATCCGCCCCGCCGGCATGCCGATCGCCGCGGCGGTCGCGGCACTGATCGAGCTGGCGACCGCGGCGCGCCGGCACCGGACGACCGGCGTGGCGCTGAGTCGGCAGATCGCTCTGCGCGATGAGGAATTCCACCCCGGCGCCGGCCGCGAGCCATTCTTGCCGCTACCCGGAAGCTGAACGATAGCGGGGTGGTCCAAGTGGGGCGAGTCTAGTTCGCCTTTGTCAAAAACCGGCGGAGCTCGGCGACCAGGTCCTTCGGGTTGTCGCCCTGGACCGTGTGGCCGGCTTTGGGGACGGTGACGAACTTGCCGTCGGGGAGGCGCTGGGCCAGGCGGATGCCGTCTTCCTCGTGGAACACGTCGCTTTCGCCGCCGCGCACGATCAGCGTCGGGCAGGTGATGCGGCGGAGGCCGTCGGCCAGCGCGGCGCGCTCGGCCCGATGCTTTTCCTGGTCGAGCACCTGAAAGCGGCGGCGGTCGTATTTCCACCGCCAGGTGCCGTCCGGCTGCTGCCGCAGCGCGTGCATCAGGCTGCGGCGCAGGATCTTCGGGTCGCGGCGCGGGTTGAATTCCAGCGCCTTCTCGATGATCGCCTCGATCGTGACCGTTTCGGCGACGCCGTTGACAAAGTCGCGGATGCGGCTGGAGCCGGGGCGGCGCATCTCGGGGCCGGCGTCGATGATCACCAGGTTGTTCAGCATCTCGGGATAGTTGATCGCAAAATTGAGCGAGTTGATCGCGCCCAACGACATGCCGACGAGGATGAACCTGTCGAGCCCGAGATGGTCGACAAAGCCTTTGGTGTCGGCGAGCTGCGCGGCCATCGTGTAGTCGGCGTCGTGTGACCAGTCGCTGTCGCCGTGACCGCGCTGGTCGAGCGCGACGCAGTGGTAGTCGTCGCGCAGCGCCAGGCAGACGAGGTCCCAGGTATGCGCGTTGAGCGCGCCGCCATGCAGGAAGACGATGGTCGGCCGATCCTTGTTGCCCCAGTCGAGATAGTGGAAACGCATGTCGCCGAGCCGGAATTCGCGGCTCGCCGGGAGCACGATGTCGTCGAAGCTGAACCCGGCGCGGACGCCGGTGGTTTCGAGATGCTCGCGGTATTCTTCGGGCGACAGGCTCATGGCTCAGGCAGGCTCCCCTTTATCTTGCGGTGCATCATGACGTGTCGCCGCAGCGGACGGAACAGTCTTCTTCCGCCGATCCGCCAAGGCCACGGCTGAATTGCGGATGGGCGCCAGCCGCTATCGCGGCTGTTCGGCGGCGGCAGGGTGAAGGATCCGGGCAAGCCGCCGGCCGAACCACCAGTATTCATCCATCAGCGGGCGCTCGATCAGAACCGTAAAAGCCAACGCAAACGATACCATAAAGCCCATGACGCCGAGCTTGACGAGGGTCGGACCAAGCCCGGTCGCGCCGCAAGCCCAGGTGATGATCCGGTACCCCAGGAATTGGTGAACGACATAAAGCGGGTAGCTGGCGCTGCCAAGCAATGTGAAGGCCCGCGCCAAGACGGGGATCTCGGGTGCTCCGGCGAAGCCGAAGAACGCGCCGATCGCGACGGCGCCGGCCAGGATCGATGTGGCGAGAGCCGGCATGCCGTGGCCAAGCAACTGCGCCTCGACGCGCCACAGCTCCAACCGGCAATCGACGAGCGCCATCGCACCGGCGGCCAGCCATATCGGCGCCAACCCCTTGGCGCCGGACGATCGAAGATAGTAGAGCATACCCAGGGCGAAAAACGCGCCGTAATGGCCCATCGGCCACCAGCTCGGCCCGCCGCCCGTGCCGCCGGCCGCAAAAAGAAGATCGGAAACCACAAGGCCCCAGGCGAGCCATGTGATCCGGCGCCGCGTCAGGCCCGCCGACAGAACCGCAAAGATCAGCACGTAAAAGACGATCTCGTATTTCAGCGACCACAACGACGCGTCGACGCCGTCATGCACCGCGAGCGGCAATACGAGAACCGACGCAGCCCATTGGTTCAAGGCCGGAGCGCCGTAATGCAGGGGAAACAGGCCAAGGACCAGATAGGTCAAGGTCGAGCATGCGAAGAGCGTCGGCCCGAGCCGGGCAAAACGCGCGACGGCGAACTCGGCACCGCTCCGCCCGGATGCCGAAAACATGATGACGAAGCCGCTGACGATAAAGAACGTTTCGACCGCCAACAACAGGAACGGGACAGCGGTGACGACCGGCGTGCCGGGCACCGCGGCGATGCTCGGTCCGAAGTAAAAATAATGATACGCGACGACCGACAGGGAGAGGACGAATCTCAGCAATTCGATCGGCGTATGCCGCCGCGGCATCGGGCGGTCCGTCATGCGGCGAGCGGCGGCGATAGCGACATCCGCCGAACATGCGCAGCAAGCCTTAGCGAAGGCTTAAGCGCCGCAGGCCTGCCTCGACACCGTATCGGTTCGGAGCGGCGCGCGGGCGGCCGCAGCCGGCATTGCATCCGGAACGGTTTTCCGCACCTTCGAAACCCGATAGCATCGTCCGGCCGATCACGACCGAGGCATTTGCGATGACCGAGATCAACCTGCGCCACGGGATTTTCCTGCCGCCGTTCCATCCCAACGAAGAAAACCCGACGCAATGCCTCGAGCGCGACCTCGAGCTGATGGTCTGGCTCGACAAGCTCGGCTTTCACGAGGCGTGGATCGGCGAGCACCATTCCGCCGGCTACGAGATCATCTCCAGCCCGGAGATCTTCATCGCCTTCGCCGCCGAGCGCACGCGGCACATCCGCTTCGGCACCGGCGTGATCTCGCTGCCCTACCACCACCCGATGATGGTCGCCGACCGCATCGTCCAGCTCGACCATATGACGCGCGGGCGGGTGATGTTCGGCGCCGGGCCGGGGCTGCTGGCGTCGGACGCGATCATGATGGGGATCGACCCGCTCACCCAGCGCGACCGCATGGCCGAGTCGCTCGATGCGATCCTGCGCCTCTTTAAGGGCGAGATCGTCACCGAAAAGACCGACTGGTACACGATGAACGAGTGCCGGCTGCACCTCTTGCCGTACACCAAGCCGCATCCCGAGGTTGCGGTGGTAAGCGCGGTGACGCCGTCGGGCGGGCGGCTCGCCGGCAAATACGATCTCGGCATGATCTGCGTCGCCGCGACCAACCCGTTCGGCTTCGACGCGCTCGGCTCGAACTGGGCGATCGCCAACGAGGTCGCCGCCGGGCACGGCCGGACGATGGACCCCAACCGCCTCAGGCTCGTCGGGCCGATGCACATCGCCGAGACGCGCGCCCAGGCCTACGAGAATGCGCGGTTCGGCTTTGAGAAATATCTCGGCTACCTCAACAACAACCAGCCGCGCTTTATCGTGCCGGCGGGGAAGGACCCGCTCGAATGGTTTATCGAAAGCCGCTATGGCGTGTGCGGCACCCCGGACGACGCGATCGCGCTGATCGAGCGGCTGCAGGCGAAGCAGGGGGAATTTGGCGCGATGCTGCAGCAGGCGCACAACTGGGCGGATTTCGACGCGACCAAGCGCTCCTACGAACTCTACGCGCGCTATGTGATGCCGCATTTCTCCAAGCTGAACCGGAGCCGCCACGCCTCATACCAGTGGTGCGGCGACAACCGCGACGAATTCAGCGCCAAACGCAACGCCGCGGCGAAGGCGATGTTCGACAAGCACGAGGCGGAGCAGCGCGAAAAGCGCGAACTCGCCGAGGCCGGTGCAGGAAGCGGCGTCGCGCGGCCGCAACGCGGCAGAGAGGCGTGGTAGGACGCCGTTGCGGGCACTGATCGTCGGTGGCGGGATCGGTGGCCTGGCCGCCGCGGTGGCGCTGCAACGGGTCGGGATCGAAGCCGTCGTCTTTGAGAAGACGCCGGAAATAGCCGAGGTCGGGGCAGGGTTGTCGCTGTGGTCCAACGCGATCCAGGCGACGCGCCGGCTCGGGATCGAAGCCGAAATCGTTGCCGCCGGATCGATCATCGACAAGACGCGGTCGTTCTTGTCGTCCGGTGAGCTGGTCGACGAATTCGACTTTGCCGCGCTCGGCCGGAAGGCCGGTGCACCGACGGTTTGCGCCCATCGCGCGGATTTGCAGCGCATCCTGCTCGACACGGTGCTGGCCCGCGACCCCGCTGCAGTGCAAACCGGCCGCGAATGCATCGGGTGCGAGCAGGAGGGGCGTGTCGCGAGCGCCGTTTTCGCAGACGGGTCGCGTGAGTGGGGCGATTTTCTGGTCGGCGCCGACGGTATCCATTCGGTCGTGCGCCGCTCGCTGTTCGGCGACGAGACGCCGCGCTATGCCGGCTATCATGCCTGGCGCGGCATTGCGCACGGCGTCGACGCGCTGCTGCCCGAGGGGCAGCCGCTCTTTGTGATCGGGCGCGGCGCGCAGGCGGGGTGCTTTCATTGCGGCGGCGGTCGGGTGTACTGGTTTCTCACCCGCAATGGTCCGCCGCATTCGCCTGCCGCCCCCGGCGGCAACCGCGCCGAAGTCGCC
>DASZOZ010000036.1:0-3740 GCA_035550515.1 Allostellaceae bacterium | reverse complement strand
GCGACCCCCGAGGCGTCGGCCGAGGCCTGGATCAGCGCGCGGAACAGGTCGATGTCGTAATTGTCGTGCCGGCCCTGCAGCACCGCGGCGATGCGCTCCAGGCCCATGCCGGTGTCGATCGACGGGCGCGGCAGCGGTTGCCGCTCGGTCGCCGTCTGCTCGAACTGCATGAAGACCAGATTCCAGATCTCGATGAACCGGTCGCCGTCCTGGTCCGGGCTGCCGGGCGGGCCGCCGGGGATCTCCGGGCCATGGTCGTAGAAAATCTCCGAGCAGGGGCCGCACGGGCCGGTGTCGCCCATCGCCCAGAAATTATCCGAGGTCGGGATGCGGATGATCTTTTGCTCCGGCAGGCCGGCGATCTTCGCCCACAGCCCCGCCGCCTCGTCGTCCTCAGCGTAGACGGTGACGAGCAGCTTGTCTTTCGCCAGGCCGAATTCCTTGGTGATCAGGTTCCAGGCCAGTTCGATCGCCCGGTCCTTGAAGTAATCGCCAAAGGAGAAATTGCCGAGCATCTCGAAAAACGTGTGATGCCGCGCGGTGTAGCCGACGTTTTCGAGGTCGTTGTGCTTGCCGCCGGCGCGCACGCATTTCTGCGAGGTGGTGGCGCGCCGATACGCCCGCTTTTCGACGCCGGTGAAGACGTTCTTGAACTGCACCATGCCGGCGTTGGTGAACAGCAGGGTCGGGTCGTTGCGCGGGACCAGCGGGCTCGACGGCACGATCTCATGGCCGTTGGCGGCGAAGTAATCGAGAAAGGCGCTGCGGATATCGTTGGCGGTCTGCATCCGCCCAATTACGGGTGTTCGGGCGGATTTATCAAGTCCGGCGGCACATTCTTGCCGTGTTCGGCACCGGCCCGCGCTGACTCTTCTAATCCTGCCGCACATGGATGACCGCCCGGCCATCCGCATAGACACGGCGCCAGCCCGACAGGCGGTCGAGCGCCGCCGCCATCGGCGCCTGTGCCTGAACCAGGGTCCAGCCGATGCGGTAGCGGTCGAGCAAGCCGGCGAGCGCCGCTGCGTCGCCGCGCTCGGCGGCGAGGTAGCCGGCCAGGAAAGCGTTGCCGTAAAGCTCGATGCGGCCGTCGATAAAGGTCGGCACCCCGGCGAAAATCAGATAACCGCCAAAGGCCTCGCTATTGAACACCGGGCCGGTGAGGTTCATCGCGCGCGCCGCGGCGAGCGCCGCTGCCGGAGTGACCGCATCGCCGGTGCGGTCGACCGGCCGCATCAGCGACGGCAGGCCGGCGGCGAGCGCCAGCGCAATAACGAGGCATAAGGCGGGAAGCCGCGCGGGCCGCGCGAAAAGCGCCGCCGCCCGCAGCACCGGCGAACCGGCGGCGGGCCGCAGCAGCATCGCCAGCCTGGGTGCGGCGGGCGCCGCGATGACCAGCGGACCGACGAGCCCCAGCAGGTCGGCGTGCCGCACATGCGCCAAGGCCATGTAGGCGAGCGCTGCGAGCAGGGCGAGCCGGGTCCACGGCAGCGCGCGCCAGCCCAATACGACCACCGCTCCGGCGCCCAGCAGCCAGGCGGCCAGCGCCGGGAAACGGACAAGATCGGCGGGCTGCCACTCGCCAAACCCGGACTGCAGCGCCGGCATCGCCATCAGCCGGAACGGCTGGACGATTGCATCCGGACCGTTCGGGTTGACGACACAGAGCGCGGCCGCCGCCAGGATGAAGCCGCCCCAGCGGATGGCCGCGTGCCGCCGGGCCGTCCCTTCCGGAGCGGCCAGCACGGCCTCGGCGGCGAGGTACAGGGCAAGCGCAATGCCGAACAGAAAGCTGCCATGCAGGTTCGCCCAGCACAGCATCACCGGCAGCAGCGCCCAGGGCGGTGCGCGATTGTCGTCGCGCGCGGCGAAAAGCGCGCCGCACCACAGCACCAGGAGCGGCAATGCCAGGACATGCGGCCGGGCGAGCAGATGCGGCAACACCAGCACCGCCCCGGCCAGCGCCGCGATCACCGCCGGCATCGCGTCCAGGCGGCGTGCCAGGAACCGGGCAAGGAGGCCGACGGCAAGGCCAAAGCCGGCGGCGCTCAGGACGATGACGCCGCCCCACCCGGCCGCGGCATACACCGCGGCGAGCACCACCTCGCCGAGCCATTCGCCGGGCACCCAATGTTGTCCGGCCATGGTGAAGGAGAACGGCTCGGCGGCAGGCAGCGCGGCATGCGTCAGCATCCAGCGGCCGGCGGCGATGTGCATGTAGGTATCGGGGTCGTTGAGCAGCGCCAGCGGCGAGGCCAGCGCGCGCAGCATCGCCAGCAGCCCGACGATCCACGGCCAGGACGGCAGCCAGGCCCGCCATACCGCCGGCGCGGCATCGACCAAGCCCGGCGGATGGCGCACCTGCTCGCTCACCGCCCGAATATGCCGCGGTTGGGTTAACACGGGATCAACACCCCTGGTGAACTGGTAGAGCGCGGCGCTATTCGTCGCCGGCGGCCATCTCGCCGGGGGCAGCCATCATCGCGTCGGCGACGAGACCGGCATTGGCGCGGATTTCGTGCTCGATCTGATCGGAGATCTCGGCATGGTCACGCAGATAGGTCTTGGCGTTCTCACGGCCCTGGCCGATGCGCTGCCCCTCATAGGAGAACCACGAGCCGGATTTCTCGACCACCCCGGCCTGGACGCCGAGGTCGATCAGCTCACCGGTCTTGGACACGCCCTCGCCGTACATGATGTCGAAATCGACGACCTTGAACGGCGGCGCCATCTTGTTTTTGACGACCTTGACGCGGGTCTGGTTGCCGACCACCTCGTCCTTCTCCTTGATCGCCCCGATGCGGCGGATGTCCAGGCGCACCGACGCGTAGAATTTCAGCGCATTGCCGCCGGTGGTGGTCTCCGGGTTACCGAACATCACGCCGATCTTGAGGCGGATCTGGTTGATGAAGATGACCATGCAGCGCGAGCGCGAGATCGAGCCGGTGAGCTTGCGCAGAGCCTGGCTCATCAGGCGCGCATGCAGGCCGACATGGCTGTCGCCCATCTCGCCCTCGAGTTCGGCGCGCGGCACCAGCGCCGCCACCGAATCGACCACCAGCACATCGACCGCGCCCGAGCGCACCAGCGTGTCCGCGATCTCGAGCGCCTGCTCGCCGGCATCGGGCTGGGAGATGAGGAGATCGTCGATATTGACGCCGAGCTTTCGTGCATAGCCCGGATCGAGCGCGTGCTCCGCATCGACGAAGGCGCAGGTGCCGCCGGCCTTTTGCGCCTCGGCAATGACATGGAGCGCGAGCGTGGTCTTGCCCGAGCTTTCCGGCCCGTAGATTTCAACGACGCGCCCGCGCGGCAAGCCGCCGATGCCGAGCGCGATATCGAGGCCCAGGGAGCCGGTCGAGATCACCTCGGTCTCGCTCGCGACCTCGCGCGAGCCGAGCTTCATGATCGATCCCTTGCCGAAATTCCGCTCGATCTGTCCGAGCGCGGCATCGAGCGCCTTTTGTTTGTCCATCGTGTCCTTGTCTACCAGGCGCAAAGCGGTGTTCGACATCCCCCAACTCCTTATTCCATAGCGCCGCCCCGTTTCCTAGGGCCGTCAGCGCGAAGCCGATGTCGAGACACCGTACATGATTTGTTCTCGATAAGGCAAGTGCTGTTTTGTTCTCATAGAAATTCATAAAAATCAGATAGTTGGAATAAAAACCCGAGCACGGGACCGGGAGAAACCGTCGCTTTGGAACGCCGGACTTCCCAGGACCGAACTTGCACCCTCGATG
>DASZOZ010000035.1:0-19758 GCA_035550515.1 Allostellaceae bacterium | reverse complement strand
CATGTCGCGGGCGCGCTCGGCGGTGGTGAAGAGATACGCGGTCGAGGCGTTGACCGGCCGGTCGCAGTCCCACAGCCGCAGCGGGTTCAGGATGTAGCGCGAGTTGAGGTAATCCTCGACCGTGAGCTGCGGCACGTTATGGGTGGCGTTGTACCCCCACGGGGTCAGCAGCCCGTTGCGGTGCTGGTTGACGACGAACGGGGCGAGGTCGTCGTGCTTGCCGCCGTATTTCCGGCAGTACTGTTCGTGCGGGAACATGTTGATGAAATCGTTGCCGCCGTGATTGCCCCAGGGCGCCGTCCATTGGCGGGCGCCGCGGGCATAGTCGTCGGCGTTCTCGCCGCCGCGGCGATAGCGGCCTTCGAGATTGCCGGTCGGGTAGATGACGAGACAGGTGCTGCACAGGCCGTCGCCCACCGCCTGCGCCGCCATGCCGACCATCTCGCTGATCGTCGGCACGCCGGTCGGGGCGAACTTGACGTTGGTGAGGCCCATCTGCTCGATCAGCCACTTGGCGTTGATGAGGGTGAGCCCCCACTCGGTGTCGTAGGGCGGGGCGAAGTAGGGCCGCGGCGCCCATTGCGACGCGGTGCCGCCGCTGCCGCCGGCGATATGGCTGTCGCAGCAGATGACGCCGTCGATCTGGTCCGGCGTCACCCCGGCCTCATCCATCGCCTTCCGGCAGGCCAGGATCGAGTAGGCGCCGAGCGTCTTGTCCATCGAGACTTCGTCCCAGCGGCGGTCGACCGGCGAATGCCCAAACCCTGCCACCGCGACCTTGCCGCGGTGCTCCCACACCCCGAGCCCGTCCTTGTCCCGCCGCCACTGATACCCGGCTGATGCGGCCATGGCTCTCCCTTTCCTCTGTGTCAAACTAGGCGACGACCCGCCATTCGTGGATCAGTTGGCCCGGGGCGACCTCCTCGAACGTCAGCTCGACGGCGGCGCCCACCGGCACCTGGTAGGGCGGGGTGCCGGGGAGGTTCGAATAGAAATTGACCCGCGGGTCGGCGTCCAGGGTCACCATCGCCAGGTTGTAGGGCTGGTCGGGCATGCGCCGGTTGAGGCGGCCGTCCTCGATCACGATATAGGCCGCGATATGGCCTTTGCCCTCGACCTCTTTCGTGGTCAGGCCGGCGGCCGAGTTGCAGACCTGGCAGGTCTGCTGCGGCGGGTATTGCAGCCGGTCGCAGGCGGTGCAGTGCTGCAGCACGAGCCGCCTTTGGTTGACGGCGTCCCAGAAGGGCTGGCTCAACGCGTCGGGGACGGGGATCAGCTTCGGCATCGTTTCACCCCCCTTATTCGCCCCGGCCGACCCACTGGCCGTAGACCGGGTACTGGCAGCAGATGAACTCGATATAGGCCGGGCGGCCCGACCCGTTGACATCGAGCGCCCGCCGCAGGGCGGGGATGATCTCGGCCGGCTCGCTGACCCGCTCGGTGTGGAAACCGAGCGCGCCGATCACCTTCGACATATCCACCTCGTCGGACCCCAGGACGCGGTGGGTGAAGGGGTCGTGCCCCGGCCCCCAGAAGCCGGGTCCATAGCCGGCAAACCCGCCGTTGCTGATGTGCACGACGGTGATCCCAAGCTTCTCGCGCAGCAGCACCTCGAGGTTGCCGAGCATGTAGCCGAGGCCGGCCTCGCCGGTCACCGCCACCGAGGCCCGGTCCGGAAACGCCTTCTTGGCGGCGATCGCGGCGGCCAGGCTGAAGCCGAGCGTCGAGACATTGCCCCAGCCGAGGAAGCCGCGCGGGATCAGCGTGTCGAACACGGTGCTGAGCTGGTCGCGGGTGTTGCCGCTTTCGTGCGTCACAAACGAGTTGCGCCGGTCCAGCACCTCCATCAGGTCGCCGTACACCCGGTAGGGGTTGATCGGCGTCTCGCCGGACGCCATGACCTGGCGGTACCGGGCGAGCGCCTGGTCGCGCGCCGCCTTGACCTCCGCCGCCACATCGCCCGCCGTCCGTCCGGCGCCTGAGGTGCGGTCGGACACTTCCTGGCGGAGCGCCTGCAAGGTCAGGCGCGCATCGCCGATCACCGCATGCGCGGTGGGATACATCTTGTTGATGTGCAGTTCGTCGACGTTGCAGTGGATGATGGTCTTCGTCGCCGCGTCCGGAATGCCGTGGCTGAAGCGGCCCGGCGACAGGCTCGAACCGATGGCGAGGATGAGGTCGCTCTTGTTCAGGTAGTGCGCCACCTGATCGCCGCGCACGCCGACAAACAGCGGATGGTCCTCGGGGAACGCGCCTTTCGCCTTGAGCGTCGTGATCACCGGTGCGTTCACCAGTTCCGCCAGCGCTGTCAGCTCGTCCGAGGCCCCCGCGTAGATGACCCCCTCGCCGGCGTAGATCAGCGGATCGCGGGCTGCGAGGAGCCGGTCGACCGCAGCGCGCACATCCGCCGGGTCCGGTGCCGATTTCCAGCCCTTCACCGGGCGGTAGGGGTCGGCGGTCTCGTCGTAGCTGGCCGTGGCGTTGGGAATGGCCAGGATCACCGGGCCGGGCCGACCGCTGCGCAGCATGGTGAAGGCGCGGCGCATCAGCTCGGGCGTGCGCTCGGGCTTGTCGAGATAGCCGAACCATTTCGACACGGTCTTCATCGCCGCGGCGACGTCGTACTGGCTGTTGCCCGAGGCGCCGGCCGGCACGCCGTCGGTGATGCACAGCACCGGCGAGCCGTCCTCATAGGCCTGCGCCAACCCAGCATAGGCGTACTGCATGCCGGCGGCGTTGACGCCGCCCTGGAACGTGCACACCCCGATCCGCGAGCCGGCGGTGATGCGAGAGAACGCGTCGGCGACCGCGACGGCATAGCGGTCGTCGCGCATCATCAGCATCGGCACCCCTTCCCGGCCGAGCGCGTTGTTCACCCGGCAGACCGGGAAGGTCGAGACCCACCCCACCCCCTCCTGTTTGAGAATGCGGCTGATGCCGGTCGCTACATCGATCGTCATGGGTGGGGTCTCCGTCGCAGGGGCACCTTGAAGCATACAGCATTCGATGGCGAGTTGGGCGAGGACTCGGCTCACGCAGGCGTGAGATGATGCGCCTCGGCCGCATCCCATCTACTGGGCGAGCGGTGCAGACCGCGATCGCAGGGAGATCATCGATGACGCATTCATGCGCTGCGCGCCTGTCGCGGCCGACGGTTGTCGCCGCGCTGCTCGGCGTGCTGGGGATGACGCTGTGGCTGGGGACGGGCGCCGCGGCGGATGGCGCGCGCGCCGTTCCCGCTCCCGCGGTCGACGAGCCGGCGCCGGCTGCGGCCGCCGAGGTGGCGGTGCTGGCCGGCGGCTGCTTCTGGGGCGTCCAGGGCGTGTTCCAGCATGTCGCCGGCGTCACCAGCGCGGTATCCGGTTATGCCGGCGGCGCCAAGGATACCGCCGACTACCATGCGGTCAGCACCGGCTCGACCGGGCATGCGGAATCGGTGCAGATCACCTTCGATCCGCACAAGGTCAGCTATGGCCGCATCCTGCAAATCTATTTCTCGGTCGTGCATGACCCGACCGAGCTGAACCGCCAGGGACCGGATGTCGGGACGCAATACCGCTCGGCGATCTTCCCGCAATCCGCCGAGCAGGCCCGGATCGCCGAGGCTTACATCGCGCAGCTCGACGCCGCGCATGTTTTCCCCGCGCCCATCGTCACCAAGATCGAGCCGGGCAAGACGTTTTACGCCGCGGAAGACTACCACCAGAACTACCTAACGCTGCACCCGACGCAGCCCTATATCGCGATCAACGACCTGCCCAAAATCCGCGCGCTCAAGGAACGCTTCCCCGGCGTTTATCGCGAGGCGCCGGTGCTCGTCGCGGCGAAGTGATCGCGGGCGTAATTCCGGACGAGGAGGAACAACATGGAATACGCCAGGCTCGGCCGCACCGGCCTCGTCGTGTCGCGCATCTGCCTCGGCTGCATGAGCTATGGCGGCGGCAACCGCGGCAACCATGCGTGGAGCCTCGGCGAGGAGGAGAGCCGGCCCTTCATCAAGAAGGCGCTCGAAGCCGGGATCAATTTCTTCGACACCGCGAACCGCTACTCGCTGGGCAACAGCGAGCAGATCCTCGGCCGCGCGATCCGCGATTTCGCGCGGCGCGACGAGGTGGTCGTCGCCACCAAGGTCTATGGCCGCATGCGCCCCGGCCCCAACGGTGCGGGGTTGTCGCGCAAGGCGGTCTTCGCCGAGCTGGACGCCAGCCTGACCCGCCTTGGCATGGATTATGTCGACCTCTACCAGATCCACCGCTGGGACTACGACACGCCGATCGAGGAGACGCTCGAAGCGCTGCACGATGCGGTAAAGAGCGGCAAGGTCCGCTATATCGGCGCCTCGTCGATGCACGCCTGGCAGTTCGCCCGCGCGCTCGGCATCGCCGAACGGCGCGGCTGGACCCGTTTTGTCAGCATGCAGAACCTCGTCAACCTGCTCTACCGCGAGGAGGAGCGCGAGATGCTGCCGCTGTGCGCAGCCGAGGGAATCGGGGTCATCCCGTGGAGCCCGCAGGCGCGCGGCAAGCTGAGCCGCGACTGGGACTACACCAGCATGCGCACCGAGACCGACGCGGCGTTCGGCCGCCTGTTCGCGAAGACCGACGAAGCCGACCGCAAGGTCGCCGAGCGCGTCGCCGCCGTGGCGAGCGCGCGCGGCGTGCCGCGGGCGCAGGTCGCGCTCGCCTGGCTGTTGGCAAAGCCGGTGATCACCGCGCCGATCGTCGGCGCGACCAAGCTGCACCATCTCGACGACGCGATCGCCGCGATCGGCGTCAAACTCTCGGCCGAGGAGATCGCGGCGCTGGAGGAGCCCTACATCCCGCACGAAGTGGTCGGTTTCGAGTAGCATCGGGCCGAACCGCCCCCGAGCGACGCCGGAGCCGCCATGACGCTCAGCTTTTCGACCCGCGCCCCCAATTCCGACTATCTCGGCTTCACGGCCTCGCCGGAAGCGATCGTCGCCGCCGCAAGGAAAGCCGAGGAGGTCGGCTTCGATGCGATCTTCGTCAACGACCACGTCGTGGTCGGCGACGATGCCCGCTCGGCGCCGTGGACCAATGTCTACGACCCGTTTGTCGCGATGTCGTTCATGGCCGCGCATACCGACCGGATCGGGGTCGGCGTGTCGGTGCTGATCACCCCGTACCGCAGCCCCGTCCCGACCGCAAAGGCGCTGGCGACGCTCGATCGGATGTCGGGCGGGCGGCTCGTCATCGGCGCCGGGGTCGGGTGGAACGAGGCCGAGTTCGCCGCGCTCGGCGTGCCGTTCCGCGAGCGCGGTGCGCGCACCGACGAGTATCTGCGTCTCTGGCAAGCCTGCTGGGCTCCCGGCAAGGTGTCGTTTGCCGGCAAATTCGCCGCCTTCGCCGACATGCACGTGAACCCGAAGCCGTTGCAGCAGCCGCACCCGCCGCTCTGGATCGGCGGCACCAGCGATGCGGCGCTGCGCCGCGCCGCCCGGCTCGCCGCGGTGTGGCAGCCGACGCCGCTGCCGCTCGCCCAGTTGATCGAGCGCCGCGCCGCGCTGCGCAAAGCCTGCGAGGCGGCCGGCCGCGCGCCGATCCCGGTGCGGATGAGCTTCCGCGTCGAGTTCAGCACGATCACCGGCAACGTGCCGCCGCGCGACAAGCGGCCGGCCGGGCACGGCACGCCCGCCGACATCGCCGCCGACCTGCGGCGCTATCGGGAAGCCGCCGGGCTCGACGCGTTCCAGATCAATTTTCACGGCAACCGCAACCTCGACGACCTGCTGCGGTCGATGGAATGCTTTATGCGCGAGGTTGCGCCTTCTGTCGGCGACAAGGCTTAGCGGATGTCGCGGGAGATCGTCGGCAAGGCGCTGCGGTTGTCGCTGCGCCACGCGCCTTGCGCCCATATCTGCCGCTACTGCCTGATCTCCGAATCGCGCAAGCGCGGCACTCTGCCGTTCGCGCGGTTCGAGGCCCTGGTGCATCGCTTCCACGACTGGCGCCAGGCCGAGCGCCCCGATCTCGACATTGGCATCTTTGTCGGCCCGTCCTTCGACTACGACATCGCGACCTTGAAAGGCGTCGCACGGCTGCGCGAGCGTGGCGGCGCCAAGTTCCGCTTTGTCAATCTCGGCGGGCTGCGCATCCGCCGCGACGCCGAGCTGGTCGAATGGATCGAGGAGCGCCGCGCCGCCGGGATCGTCGGCTTTCACACCTCGCTCGCCGGCTGCGGCGAGGTCCACGACCGGTGGAACGGCCGGACCGGCGATTTTGCCTACCAGACCGCGATCCTGCGCCTGGCAGGCGAGCGCGGCATGGCCCGCCAGGAGAAGCTGTTCCTGACAAAGAACACGCTGCCGCTGTTCGACCGGCTGCTCGACCTTCTCGACGCGCTGCCGGGCGGACTGCACAGCCGCGGCGCCAGCCCGTTCTTCTATGCCGGGCTGGCGAGCCGCTACGAGGACGAGCGGCTCACCGAGGACGACCGCGATGCCCTGCCGGAACGCATCGACGCGTTGCGGGCCGGGAAATTCAGCCGCTGGCTGTCGGAGCGGGAGTGGATCCCGATCATGTTGGAGACGGCCGGCAAGCCTCGCCGCCTGCAGCTCAAGCTCGATGTCGACGAATCGAACATCGACGCGCTGGAACGCACCCCCTGCGCGGAAGTTTTCGCCGCGCGCGAGCGGCAATACCGGGAAAGCTACCGCGCCATCCCCGCGGTCGACGAACTCGCCGCCCGCTACGGCGACCCGGACAACCGCCGCATCTATATGATGAGCCGCGATGTCGAGGGCCGGTGGCTGGACTTGCACCACCGCCGGACGGGCGCGCCCAAGCCGATCGACTGACCCGGCGAAACGTTCAGGCGCCGGGCCGGGCCGCCAGGATGAGGCGGCGGACGGCGTGCAGGTCGTCGGCGATTGTCGTGCACAGCGCGCGGATGTCGTCGGTCGGCGCGAGCAGGTCGGGCACCATGACGGTCATCATCCCGGCCGCGGCGGCGGAGCGCACGCCGTTATGCGAATCCTCCAGGGCGAGACACAGCGGCGGGGCGACGCCCAGCCGCTCGGCCGCCTTGAGAAACGGGTCGGGCGCCGGCTTGCCGGCGGCATAGTCGCCGCTGCCGACGATCGCGTGAAAACGCTCGGCGAGACCGTGCGCGGCAAGGTGATGGTGAACCGTGCGATGCGATGACGAGGTGGCGATGGCGCGCGGCAGTCGCAGCGCATCGAGCGTATCGAGCAGCTCGGCGACCCCGGGCTTCAGCGTCAGGCGATCCTCGGCGATCACCCAGAAATGGCGCAGCCAGGCGGCCTCGAAATCCTCGACCGGAAAGCTCTCGCCGAAATGTTCGAGGAGCAGCAGGCGGCCCTGCAGCCACGGCACGCCGATCAGCCGGTCGATGACGCCAGAGCTGATGTCGTGCCCGCCTTCCGCCGCGGCGAGCGAGGCGGCTTCCTGATAAAGCGCCTCGGTATCGAACAGCAGCCCGTCCATGTCGAACACGACCGCCGCGGGCATGCGAGGCAGGATCATCGCCGCACGGGGCTCCACGGCCGGCGCGATGTGTGGCGAATGTGCAGGATCCGGACTCCGTCCCCGTCGATCACCTCGTAATAGACCAGGTAGGGGTAGCGCCCGAGCGGAACCACACGAAGGTTTTGGTCGCCTGCAGCCCTTCGGCCCGTTTTGGGCCGCCGAAGAGTGATGCGAGCGGCCACTTCATCGATGCGCGCTGCTATATGACGACCGACTCCAGGGCTGCCGAGCCCCTCGTAATAAGCCGCAATGCTGTGAAGATCGGCCACCGCCTGGTTTGCGTACTCTGCGGTCATGCACGGCGAAGGCGGTCGAACGCGGCCTTCACCTGCTCATCCGTCGCAATACCGCTCGCCCGGGCCTCTTTGATTGCCCGCAGTTCCTCCTGGGATGCGACATAGGGCTCGCCATCCGCCTCGGCCTCGAGTTCGAGCGCGATTTCGGCAAGTTCCTCTTGGCGCTCCGGCGGCCAACTCGGGATGCGGTCGAGGATCGCCTTTACTTCATCCTTCGTCATCGCGGAATTCTAGCAAATCGCCGGGCGAAGGTCAGCCGCGGGCCATTGCGGCGGCGCGGAGGTCGAAGCCGGGGTCGGCGGCTTGCGCCGGGGCGATGTGGCGGCCGGCGGCCAGCAGGCGGCGGGCGAAGGCGTGGTCGGCCGGCCGGTTGATCGATTCGATACCGAGCAGCTTGTCGCCGGCGTAGCAGAAGGCCGAGTACGCGCCCTTGTCGTAATCGCCGCGCAGCACGACCTGCTGATAGCCGGTGGTAAGGCCGGCGATCTGCAGGCGGAGGTCGCCCTGCTCGCTCCAGAACCAGGGCAGCGCCTCGTACGCGTAGGGTTTGCCGACGATGCGGCTGGCGACGCAGCGCGCATGGTCGGTGGCGTTCTGCACCGCTTCGAGACGCACCGGGTTGCGCTGCGAATGGCGCGACGGGAACGAGGCGCAATCGCCGATCGCCGAGATGCCGGGGTCGGCGGTCAGCAGCATGTCGTCGACGGCGATGCCGTTCTCGACCTTGAGCCCGGCGGCCGCGGCGAGCCCTTCATTGGGGATGACGCCGATGCTGATCAGCACCAGGTCGGCCGGCAGCGTCCGGCCGTCGCCGAGCACGACATGGCTCACCTTGCCGCCGTCGCCGCCGAGCCGCTCGACGCGCGCGCCAAAGCTGAACTCGACGCCGGCCTCCTGGTGCGCGCGCCCGAAAAAGGCCGAGGTCTCGGGGCAGACGACGCGGCCCATGACCCGCTCGGTCAGCTCGACGATATGGACCGGGATGCCCTTGGCCCGCGCGATCGATGCGAATTCGAGCCCGATAAACCCGGCGCCGACGATCACGACATGCCTTGTGTCCGGCAGGCGGGCCTTCAGCACTTCGGTCTCGGCGAGGTCGCGCAGATAGCACACGCCGTCCAATTCGATGCCGGGGAGCGGCGGCACGCGGTTGCGCGCGCCGGTGGCGAGCACGAGATGGTCATAGGCAAGACGCTTGCCATCGGAGAGCGCCACGGTCTTCGCCGCGCGGTCGACCGCGGACGCCGCAACACCCATCAGCAGCTCGATACGCTGCTCGGCAAAGAACGCCTCCGGCCGCATCAACAGCAGGTCGAGGTCGATCTTGCCGCTGAGATAGTCCTTCGACAGCGGCGGGCGCTGGTAGGGCAGTTGCGGCTCGTCGCCGATCAGCGTGACCGCGCCGTCATATCCGTTCTGGCGCAGCGACGCGGCGAGCTGGAACCCGCCATGCCCGGCGCCGACAATGACGACCCCGGCACCCGTCCCGCCTTGGGCCATCAGGTCTGGGTCTCCGGCATGGTGACGACAAGCCCGTCCATCTCCGGCGTCATCACCAGCTGACAGGAGAGGCGGCTGTTGGGCTTGCGCGGGCTGGCGGTGCCGTCGAGCATCGCGTCCTCGCCCAGCTCCATCTCCGGCAGCTTCGACAGCTGGTCCTCGTTGACGTAGACGTGGCAGGTGGCGCACATGCACGAGCCGCCGCATTCGGCGACGATGCCGTCAAGCCCGTGCAGCGTGGCGGCCTGCATCACGCTGGTGCCGAGCGGAACATCGAGCGTCGTGCTCTTGCCGTCATGGCTCACATAGGTCACTTGCGGCATGGTGCTGGTCATCCCTCTGAAAACCGATCGAGGCGACCTTACCCAATCGCCGGCGCGGGTCGAGCGTTTTTGCACGCGAGTCGCCATGCTCCGGCCGCTTGTGTATAGAATCGCGGCATAAGCGCGAACGGGAGGCGGATCATGAAAAACGGTTTCAAGGTCTGGGATTCCGATACCCATGTCGAGCCGTCGGCCGAGGTGATCGACAAATACCTCGACCCCGGTTTCCGCAACCGCCTGCCCGAGATGGCGCAGTTCCGCGCGCCGATCGCGCCGACGACGCCCGGCAGCTCGCCGGGGCGCCACGTCTACCGCTACGGTCAGATCTCCTACAAGCGCATCCTCGGCGAGGCCGCGCCACGGCCCGAGCACACCGGCCGCGCGTCGATCTGGATGGGATCGAAACAGCCGCGCCACGGGGTGCAGGACGATGCCGCGGACAGCCGCATCGCCGATATGGACGAGGAAGGCGTCGACGCGCATTTCCTGATCCCGACCGCATGGACCAGCCTGGTCGGCCATGACGACCCGGCGTTCGAGGTCAATGTGATCCGCGCCTACCACCGGCACATGGAGGATTTTTCCGCCAACCATCCGGGCCGGCTGACAAGCATGATCGTCGCCTCGGCCCGCGACGTCGAGGCGGCGGTCGCCGAGATCAGGCGCTGGGGCAAGTCGCGCTGGGCGGTGGCGGTGATGCCGCTGGTCACCAAGGACATCCCGGCCGACCACCCGTCGCTGGAGCCGATCTGGCAGGCCTGCGTCGACCACGACCTGCCGGTGGCGCATCACAGCTTTACCTGGACGCCGCCCTATTTCCCCGGCTGCTTCGACCTGTGGGACAATGTCTTCCTCGGCCGCCTCGCCTCGCACCCCTGGGGGGCGATGCGGTTTATCGCGTCGGTGATCGGCGGCGGGCTGATGGACCGCTACCCGACGATACGCGTCGGCATCCTCGAATGCGGCTTTGGCTGGCTGCCGTTCTGGGGCCGGCGGATGAACGAGCAGTACGACTATGTCGGCAGCTGCGCGACGCTGAAGCACCACCCCGAGGACTATCTCAAGAGCGGCCGCTTCTTCTGCTCGATCGAGCGGCATGAGGGCGAGGATATGTTCAACATGGTCACGCAATTCCTCGGCGATGACGCGCTGATGTACGCCTCCGACTACCCGCATTCGGAATGCCAGTTCCCCAACACGGTGTCGAACATCCTCGCCTGGAAGAGCCTCAAGCCGGAGACGCAGAAAAAACTGTTGTGGGACAACGCCAGCCGGTTCTTCCGCGCGGCGTAAGCTCGGCACCCGCACCGCGATTTTGTCGGCGGCATGCCGAAATCGCATCAACCTCGACGGGATACTTGCGGCGGTCCCGGCGGTGGCGTTGCATAGTTCGGCGGCATATTGCGAGCGGGGCGGGTCATGGCATACCGCATTCTGTCCCTTGACGGCGGCGGCGCCTGGGCGCTGATCCAGGTGCGCACCTTGATGAACCTTTACGGCGCCGGCGCCACCGGTCATCAGGTTCTGCAAAAATTCGACCTGGCGGCGGCCAATTCCGGCGGCAGCCTGGTGCTCGCCGGGCTGGTCGAAAACCTGAGCCTCGGCGACATCGCGCAGTATTTTCTCGACGAGACCAAGCGCCGGTCGATCTTCTCGCCGACCGCGTCGTTCGTCGATGCCGTGTTGACGGCGACGCTGGGCATGGGGCCGAAATACAGCGCCGCGGCCAAGCTGCCGGCGATCGAGCGGCTGTTGCCCCGTGCGGGAGACGCGCCGCTCGCCGGCGCCGCCGACGGTATCAAGGGACCGGGCGGGGCACCGGTGCATCTGCTGATCGTCGGGTTCGACTACGACCTGAACCGGGCGGTGTATTTCCGTTCGGCGGCGGCGAAGGGCGCCGGGCTCGGGGTCGGCGCGCCGGCCCAGGTGACGCTGGCGGGCGCGGTGCACGCCTCGACCAACGCGCCGGTCAACTATTTCGATGCCCCGGCGATGCTCCCCGGCGCGGCGGACCGGTACTGGGACGGCGGCATCACCGGCAACAACAACCCGGCGCTGGTCGCCGTGGTCGAGGCGATGGTCCTCGGCCAGCAAGCCGCCGATATCCGGGTGCTGAGCCTCGGCACCGGCAACGTATCGTTTCCGCTGGCCGCGCCCGGGGCGACACGGGCGCCGCTCGAACTGCCGCGGCCGGATTCCTCGCTTACGGCGGATTTGAAAAAGCTCGCGACCGCGATCGTCGACGACCCGCCCGACGCCGCGACCTTTATCGCGCACACCATCACCGGCGGCAGCGGCGGCCTGGCGCTGCCGGCCGTCAGCCGCGTCGTCCGGATGAGCCCGCAGATCAGCCCGCTGCCCGCGGCGGGCGGCGGGTGGCGGCCGCCGCCGGGCTGGTCGGTGGCGCAGCTGCTCTATCTCGGCAATATCGACATGGATGCCGTGGTGCAAAGCGACATCGTCTATGTCGACGACTATTGCGCATCATGGCTCGCCGATGCCGCGCCGAACCAGTCGATCCGCGCCAACGGCACGGTGTTCGACCCGTTCAGCCCGCAGATCGGCTACGCCAGGTTCAGCGAAGCCCGGGCTGCGTGGGCTGCCCTGTTTCCGTGATCCGGGGCGACGTCTTGCCGGCGCCGGGCCGGCGCACCCGCCCGCGGCGCAGCGTCTCGCGCCACAGGATGTAAAGGCCGGAAGCGACGACCACGGCGGCGCCGGCCAGCAGGTGCGGCGTCGGGACGTCGCCCCAGATCGCGAAGCCGAGCAGCGTCGCCCAGACCAGCGACAGGTAGTTGAACGGCACCACCGCCGACGGCGGCGCCAAGGTCAGGGCGCGCGTCCACCAGTATTGCGCAACGCCGTTGCCGAGACCGGCGATGGCCATCGTCCCGGCATCGAGCCAGGTCGGCGGCTTGAACCCGAACGGCAACAGGAACAGCGTGCAGACCGTGATGACGATCATCTGATACATCGTCAGCGTCTCGGTCGATTCGGTGGCGCTCATGCGCCGGATCGCCACCGCGACCGAGGAGATCAGCACCGCGTTGGCAAGCGCGAACAGCGCCCCGAGCTGAAAGCTGCCGCGTCCCGGCTCGGTGACGATGATGACCCCGACAAAGCCGATCACCAGCGCCGACCAGCGATGGATGCCGACCCGCTCCTTGAGGACCACGATCGACAACAGCGTCGTGAACAGCGGCGCCGCGAAGCTGATCGCCACCGCCGCGCCCAGCGACATCAAGCTGAACGCAAAGAACATGCAGGTCATCGAGCCGAACTGCGATACCCCGCGCTGCAGGTGCGCGAGATAGCGCCGCGTGCGAAAGACCGCGATGCCCCCCTTCGGCAGGATGATCACCGACACCACGACCAGGGCGAACAGCGCGCGGTAGAACGCGACCTCGCCGACCGGGTAGCGCGCGACCTCGATCTTGACGAGCGCATTGACCCCGGCGAACAGCACCGTCGAGAGGACCATGAAGAAGATGCCGCGCGGGATCTGGTTGCGCCGCGCCGCGGTCGCTTCGGAAAGGCTCATCGCGCGCGGCGGATCGGGAATAAAATCACCGCTTTCCTGCTCTTCATCCTCAGTGGCGACCGGCCTCGCGCCAAAGTGACAACATCGGGCTGGCCCGATAGTGTCAACTGGCAATCACTCGCCGGCGCGAATAGCGGACGATCCGCCGGATCGCTGATCTTCCCTGACCGAGGAGGCGCCCATGATCATCGCGATGAGGCTGGATGAGGCGAAAACGCAGCTTCCGCGCGCGTTGCTGTTGGCGCTCGGCCTTGTCTTCAGCGCCGGTGCGGCGCTCGCCGCCGGCAGCAGCCCGCCCGACACCCCGACCTGCTCGCGCGGCGAGGTCTACAACTCCAGCACCAAGAAATGCGAGAAGCGGCAGGCCGGCGCGCTGCCCGACCAGGACCTGGCGAATTACGCCTACGCCCTCGCCAAGGCCAAGCGCTATGACGAGGCGATCGAGGTGCTGGACCTGATGAAGAACCCGAACACCGCGCAGGCGCTCAATTACCGCGGTTACGCGACACGCCATCTCGGCAAGCTCGACGAGGGGATCCGGTACTATCTGCGCGCGGTCAAGCTCGACCCCCATTACGCGCAGGTCCGCGAATATCTCGGCGAGGCCTACGTGATCAAAGGCGACCTGGCGAGCGCCCGCTACCAGCTGCGCAAGATCAAGACGATCTGCGGCAACAGCGAATGCGAGGAATACGAGGACCTCGAAAAAGCCATCGCCGGCCACCCCGAGGACGAGGGGTAAAGGCGATCTTCCGCCTTGGCCGGGCTCTCGTCCCGGCCGCCCACGTCGCCTTGGCCGGGCTTGACCCGGCCACCCACGCCTGCGCGTTCCGACGTTCGCGGATGGAGACGTGGACCCCCGGATCAAGTCGCGGGAGGCGATCCAATGCAATATGATCCGCTCACCGCCGGCCGAACAGGCGCTCGATGTCGGCGAGGGCGAGGGTGACGTAGGTCGGGCGGCCGTGGTTGCACTGGCCGCTGTTCGGCGTGGCTTCCATCTGGCGCAGCAGCGCGTCCATCTCGGCCTGCGACAGGCGGCGGCCGGCGCGCACGCTGGTGTGGCAGGCGAGCGTGCCGCAGACGCTGTCGATGCGCTCCTTCAACGACAGCGCGTCGTCCCATTCGGCGAGCTCCTCGGCGAGGTCGCGCACCAGGGCGGCGACCTCCAGCCCCGGCAGCAGCGCCGGGACCTCGCGCACCACCACCGCGCCGGCGCCGAAGCCTTCGAGCACCAGGCCGAATTCGGCGAGCTCGTCGGCGCGCGCGACGACCCGCGTGGCGAGCGCCGCGTCGAGCTCGACGACCTCGGGCAGCAACAGCACCTGCCGCGCGACCCCGCGCGCGGCCAGCGCTTCCTTCATGCGCTCATGGACGATGCGCTCATGCGCCGCGTGCTGGTCGACCAGCACGATCCCCGCGGTGGTCTCGGCGAGGATGTAGGTGCCGTGCAGCTGGGCGCGGGCGCTGCCGAGCGGCGTATCGGCGGTGTCGGCGGCAGGCGGTTCGGCGGCGTCGACAGCGGCCTCCGCCTCGGGCCGGGCGGCGTAGAATGCGTTGCCGGTCTCGTAAAGCCCGCGCGGCGGCGCGTGGTAGGCCGGCGCCGACAACGCCAGGCGCGGCAGGGCCGGCGGCAGCGCGCCGTTGCCGGGGCGGAACGCGGCGAGCGCCGCGTCGGCGACGGTGGTCGAGGCGCGGTGGCCGGCGGCGTCCAGCGCATGGCGCAGCGCGCCGACGATGAGGCCGCGCACCAGGGCGGTGTCGCGAAAGCGGATTTCGGCCTTGGCGGGATGGACATTGACGTCGATCTCGGCCGCCGGGCCGTCGACGAACAGCGCGACGACCGGGTGGCGGTCGCGCGCCAGCACGTCCTGGTAGGCCGCGCGCACCGCGCCGACCAGCAGCCGGTCGCGTACCGGCCGGCCGTTGACCACGAGATACTGATCGCGCGGCAGGCCGCGGTTGAGGGTCGGCAGGCCGATGCGGCCGGTCAGCCGGAAGCCGCCGCGCGCGGCGTCGAGCGGCACCGAATTCTCGGCGAAATCGCGGCCGAGCAGGGCCGCCAGCCGCGCCCGGCGCGGGTCGTCCCCCAGCGCCGCGGTCTCCCCCGGCAGGCGCAGCAGCACGCGGTCGTCATCGCCCGTCACGCTGAAGGCGATGCCGGGATAGGCCATCGCCAGGCGCTTGACCGCATCGACCGCCTGGTCGCGCTCGCTGCGCGGCGTCTTGAGGAATTTGAGCCGCGCCGGCGTGGCGAAAAACAGGTCGCGCACCTCGACGCGCGTGCCCGCCGGGTGCGCCGCCGGGACCGGCGCGTGCTTGGCGCCGGCCTCGACGCGGATCTCCCAGGCCGAATCGCCGCCGGACGGGCGCGAGACGATGCGTAGCCGGCTGACCGCGCCGATCGACGGCAGCGCTTCGCCGCGAAAGCCGAGCGCGGCGATCTCCAGCAGGTTGTCGTCGGGCAGCTTCGAGGTGCAGTGGCGTTCGACCGCGAGCGACAGCTCGCCGGCGGTCATCCCGCAGCCGTTATCGGCCACGGCGATCAGGCTCTGCCCGCCATCGCGCAGCGTGACGTCGATGCGCCCGGCGCCGGCATCGATCGCGTTTTCGACGAGTTCTTTGACGGCCGCCGCCGGGCGCTCGATGACCTCGCCCGCGGCGATGCGGTTGACGAGAACCGGCGGCAGTTGGCGGATCGGCATCAACGCGCAGTCTACGCGAAGGCTCCCGGCCGGGATGCAACTTTTTCCCCGGCGAACGGGTTCATCCAATGTCGCGCAACGTTCGTCAACCAAGCGTTAATCGTTGCGTCGGATCGTGCGGCGCTGGTCGGAGGCCCCTCGTGCTGAAGAAGCAAGAACAGATCCGTCGGCGTTGGCCGACCTTGCAGGTCCCGCTGCTCGGCATCGCCATCGGCATGACGCTGTTTCTCGGCGTGCGCGCGATCAGCCCGCATCCGGGACGAAGCTGCGGCCGGCTCGGCCAGATCACCGAGGAATGGGAACTCGGCGCCGCATCGCATCCGCTGATCTGCAGCGCGACGCTCGCCGGCGACCTGCTCTACGAGCGCGCCATCACGCCGGTGCGGAAGACCGCCGCGCGCTAGTGTCCTGATTCCGGTCGACGGCCCGGCGAATCGCCAGCCCCAACAACAGCAGCAGCACGACGGCGCCGAGCTGCAGGTGGGTCAGCTTGTAAATCGGCACCATCGCAATCGGCGCGACCCACGCTGCGAACAGGATGTCGCGCGCGCCGCGCGGACCGTCGGCGGCAGAGGGCGACAGCGCGAGCAGGCCGACCGCGATCCCCGCCCAGGTCATGTCGTAATAAAACACGTAAGGCGAAATCAGCAGCGCGCCGGTCAGCAGCGTCGCGGCCTTTGCCGCGAACGGCGCGCGCGGCTGCCGCCATACCCACCACACGCCGGCCGCGGCGGCGATCGCGGCCGCGGCCTGCAGCGCCCAAGCCAGCGCCTTCGGCAGGCCGAGGCCGAGGCCGAAGACATAAGGGCTCGGCATCATCCCCCAGGGCAGAATGCCCTCGTCGATCAGCATCCCGGCGGTCGGCATGTCGTGCACAAAGGCGAGCACGGCCGGCCAGCCAAAGGCGGCGATGCTGACCGCGCTGAACCCCGTCGCGGTGACCGCGGCGGCGGCGAAGGCGCGCCGGTTGCCGGAGGCGATCAGCGCGATCGGGAACAGCACCGCGAGATGCGGCTTGATCGCCAGCAAGCCGATCAGCACGCCCGCGACGACCGGCTGCGACTCGAGCAGCAGCAGTGCGAAGCCGGCGAGGGCGGCGGTGAAAAACCCGTTCTGCCCATGAAAGAAGTTGATCAGCCCCGCCGGCATCGCCGCCGCGATGATCCAATAGCGCCGGTCGGTGACGACGCGGCGGATCAAGCCGGCCCACAGCGCCAGGCCGGCGGCGGTAAACGCCGCGAAAGCCGCAAGATAGGGCATCAGCCCGAGCGGCAGCACGGCGAGCAGGAAGGTCGGCGGGTAGTGCCACAGGAACAGCTTTTCGCCCATCGCCGGCACCGCGGCGGATTGCGCGGCGGCGATCGCGTGCCAGTCGAACGCCGCCTCGGGCCGGCCGTGCAGCGCCAGCCACGCGGCGCTCCAGAAGGTGATGAAGTCGTAGCCGACGGGCTTCCCGCGCGGATCGACAAAGTCGGGCAGCGACAGCGCCGTAAGACCGATATAGCCCGCAACAAAACCGGCGAGCACGATGATGCTGTAGACCCGGCAGCGCTCTTCGGTGAGCCAGTGCGCCGGACGGGGAAGGGCGGAGACGCTCATGATCACCGACCATAGCCGGCCGGCGTTTATCACCGGTTAACCGTAGCGCGGTTGCTTGACAGGGCGCTCGCTTCTCCTGTGGAGTGCCGGTCCCGGCACGGACAAGACCGCCGGGGAGGGGCAGGAAATGGCGGCGACGCTTCCGCAAGACACGGTGGGCGAGCAGGCGAAGGCCGGGATCACAACAACCGGGTTGGCGACCGCGGATTACCTGGCGCGGGTGCGGGCATTGGCGCCGGCGCTCAGGGAATCGGCGAGCGCCATCGACACGCGGCGGGAATTGCCGCCGGCGATCATCGACCAGTTTGTCGAGGGCGGGTTTTTCCGCATGCTGCTGCCACATTCGCTGGGCGGCGCCGAGCTGTTGCCGGCGGATTACGTGCCGATCATCGAGGCGATCGCCGAGATCGACGCCAGTGCGGCCTGGTGCCTGAACCAGAATGCCGGCTGCTCGATGACCGCCGCCTATTTCTCCGCCGAGGTCGCGCGCGAGATTTTCGGCCCGGCGCGCGGGATTCTCGCCTGGGGGCCGGGGCCGGGCGAAGCGCGGACGACGCCGGGCGGCTACCGGGTCACGGCGCGCTGGAGCTTCGCCAGCGGCAGCCACCACGCGAGCTGGCTCGGCTGCCACGTGCCGGTGGTCCAGGCGGACGGCAGCCCGCTGGTCGAGGCGGACGGCACGCCGACGGTGCGCACCATCGTCTTTCCCAAGAGCGAGACCAAATTCACCGACATCTGGCACACGATGGGCCTGCGCGGCACCGGCAGCGACCAGTACGAGGTCAAGGACCTGTTCGTGCCGGAGGCGCACACGCTGCGCTCGATCACCCGCAACTCGCCGCGCGAGCGGCGCGAGCCGGGGCTGCTCTACTGTTTTTCCAGCCTGTCGCTTTACGCCGCCGGATTTGCCGGGGTGGCGACGGGTTGCGCACGCTCGATGCTGGCGTCGTTCATCGAGCTGGCGCGCGACAAGATCCCGCGCGGCGCGCGAGTCACGCTGCGCAACAACAACGTGATCCAGCGCGAGGTGGCATTGGCCGAAGCGCGGCTGTCGGCCGGCTGGGGCTATCTGCTGCACGGGCTGCAAGACATCACCGCGGCGGTGCGCGAGCGCGGCCACATCACGCTCGACGAGCGCATGCAAATCCGCCTCGCCGCGACCTTCTGCATCCACACCGCGCTGGAGGTGGCCGACATCCTCTACCAGGCGGCGGGGGCGACGGCGATCTTCAACGACAATCCGTTCGAGCGGCCGTGGCGCGACGTGCACAGCGTGTCGCAGCAGCTCCAGGGCCGGCAGGTGCATTTCGAGACCGTCGGCCAGCATCTGATGGGGCTCGAACCCGATACCGGCTGGCTTTAGGTGGGGGCGCGCTGCCGCTTAGCGCGGATGGGCCGCGGCGCCATTCCGTGATAGGCTGCACGCCTCCTAACCAACGGGCGGTGCGGGCGCTTTTGATGCTCACCGGGCATGTCCTTCCCGCCGGCCCCGAAAGCCGCCTCCCGCCGTTCCGGCGCGCCCGAGGCGGCGGAAGGTGAGCGCGGAAAGCCTGCCGGGCCTGCCGCTCGCAGCGCCGGCGGCGACGACCGCGCCGGCCCCGCGCGGCAAGCTGTTCCGCAAATACGTGCTGTTCTTTGTCGGCCTCGTCGCGGCGGCGCTGCTGGTGCACGGCGGCTTCGATTTCTGGTTCGGCTACCGCGCCAACAAGGCGGCGATGATCCGCATGCAGCAGCTGAAGGCCGACGCGGCGGCGCAGCGCATCGAGGAGTTCGTCGAGGAGATCGAGCGCCAGGTCGGCTGGACCACGCATGCCCAATGGTCGGCGGCGCCGCTCGACCAGCGCCGCTTCGACTATGTGCGGCTGCTCTCGCAGGTGCCGGCGATCACCGAGGTCTCCGAACTCGACAACGAGGGCAAGGAGCGGCTCAAGGTGTCGCGGCTGGCGATGGACGTGGTCGGCAGCGGCCAGGATTTTTCGCAGAGCCCGGCCTTCATCGAGGCGCGGGCGCACAAGGTGTGGTTCAGCCCGGTCTATTTCCGCAAGGAATCCGAGCCGTACATGACGCTGGCGATCGCCCGCGCCGGGCGCAACGCCGGGGTCACCGTCGCCGAGGTCAACCTCAAGCTGATCTGGGATGTGATCACCGCGATGAAGATGGGCCAGGGCGGCTACGCCTATGTCGTCGACGGCACCGGCAAGCTGATCGCCCATCCCGACATCAGCCTCGTCCTGCGCGACACCGACTACCGGCACCTTCCCCAGGTCGCCGCAGCGCTGCGGCAGC
>DASZOZ010000034.1:0-18051 GCA_035550515.1 Allostellaceae bacterium | reverse complement strand
GCCGTGAACGTCGCCCCCCCAGACTGCGCCAAAACCTTCGTGATCGCCGCCGTCAGCGTCGTCTTCCCGTGATCAACATGCCCGATCGTCCCAACGTTGCAGTGCGGCTTGTTCCGCTCAAACTTCGCCTTCGACATCGCCAGGCTTCCTATCCCAAGAGGAAACGTCTTCCGCCATCATACCTTTGGCCATCAAACCTCGGCCTAACCTGGAGCGGGTGATGGGAATCGAACCCACGTAGCCAGCTTGGAAGGCTGGAGCTCTACCATTGAGCTACACCCGCCCGTATTTCTACGCCTCGGGGCCTGCTATCCCCTGGTCCCGGCCGGCCGGCGCCAGGCGGTCTGCGAGCCGGCGGGACGGTGGTGGAGGGGGTAGGATTCGAACCTACGTAGACGTACGTCAACAGATTTACAGTCTGCCGCCTTTAACCACTCGGCCACCCCTCCGGTCCTTTGATTTGCCTGCTTTTCCAACTCCTGCCGGGGCCGATCTCCGCAGCTTCGGTCACCCTGTCGCGTCCAGCGCCTCTCGCCTTGGTGCTCGGCCAAATACCAACGCCCCGCGCGGACTGCTCCGCACGGGGCCGCACGTTCTACCCTCAACCGCGGCAGATTGCAACGGAGGTATATGGGATATCGCGGCCGGATTTCCCAGGCAGCATCGCGCCGCCGCCGGACGAGGCTTGTCGCCGCCGTGCGGATTGCGATTTGATGCGCCGGCACGGCCAGGGAAAGCGGCCAGGGAAACGCGGCCGGGGAGATGGTTGATGAAGATCACCGACGTCACGATCACGCTGTTCGCCTGGGAGGGCATTCCGGCCACGACCTACGGCCGGCATTCGGCGCGGCCGACCGGCAAGAGCGACCTCGGCCTGTTGCGGGTCGTCACCGACGAGGGCGTCGAGGGGCACGCCTTTCTCGGCACCTCCTCGAACCCGGCGAGCCTCGACGGGCCGGGCCTCATCCATTTCCTCAAGCCGATCGTCATGGGACAGAACCCGCTCGACCGCGAGCGGCTCAACCGGCAGCTCTGGGCGCGGGCGCGGACGGCGAGCATCCGCGCGATCAGCGCGGTCGACATCGCGTTGTGGGACATCGCCGGCAAGGTCGCCAATCTGCCGATCCACCGCCTGATCGGCACCTGCCGCGACAGCATCGGGGCCTATGCCAGCTCGGAAATCCACAATTCGATCGAGGCCTATGCCGAGCAGGCGCAGCACTACAAGGCGACCGGCTGGGCGGCCTACAAGATCCATCCGCCCCAGCATTGGCGGGAGGACATCAAGGTCTGCGAGGCGGTACGCAAGGCGGTCGGCGACGATTACACGGTGATGCTCGACTCGACCTGGAGCTATCGCTTCGAGGAGGCGGTACGGGTCGGCCAGGCGGCCGAAGCCCTGGGCTTCTACTGGTATGAGGACCCGCTCGCCGAGCAGGACCTCTACAACTACATCAAGCTCAAGCAGAAGCTCACCATCCCGATCCTGGCGACCGAGTACCCGATCGGCGGGCTCGACCAGTACGCGCCGTGGATCATCCACCAGGCGACCGACATGCTGCGCGGCGATGTCGCGGTGAAGGGCGGGATCACCACGCTGGTCAAGACCGCGCATCTCGCCGAGGCGTTCCGGATGAACTACGAGGTCCATCACGGCGGCAACTCGCTCAACAATTTCGCCAATCTTCACGTCATCATGGCGATCCGCAACACCGAGTTCTTCGAGGTGCTGCTGCCCGACGCGATGCAGAAATACGGCCTCGCCGAGGATATCGCGCCCGACAAGGACGGCATGGTGCACGCCCCGACCGAACCGGGGCTCGGCGCCAGGATCGATTTCGACCTGATCGAGCGGAAGAAGATCGGCGTGCTGCGCTAGCGCCGAGCCCCGCGCGAAGCGTAATTAGTTCACCACAGAGACGGTGAGACACTGAGGTTCAGCGGCTCGGAACCTCTGTGCCTCACCGCCTCTGTGGTTTTATTGCGCTTCGCGCGGGAACGTTACTTCTCTTGTTTTGCCAACTCCGCCCCGAGAAAGCGGGCGAGCGCGGTCATCGCCGAGCGGCCGGCGGCGGCTTCGGCGTCCGGGTTGTAATTGGTGTTGGTGTTGACGTCATAGGTGTAGACCGCGCCGTTCGCGTCGCGGATGAATTCGATGCCGGCGACTTCGATGTCGTTGGCGGCGAGAAAGGCCTCGCAGCGCGCCTTCAGCCCGGCGTCGATGTCGTCGATGATGGTGAACTTGGCGCGCGGCCGCCCGATTTCCCCCGGAGCCGCGGGGCAGAACGCATCGCCGACCCGGCAGACATCGGCGGGGCACAGTTCGAACCCGTCGCTGGTATCGACCTCGACCGCATAGAGGAACCTGCCGCCGACAAACTCGGCGCGGGTGATCAGCGCTTCGTCCGAGCGGATGTATTGCTGGAGCAAGTGCAGCCCATCGACCGGCGCGTCGTAGTCGGCGCCGGCAACATAGTCGGCAAGCGCCGCCGGGGTGTGGAACAGCCTTACCCCCAACCCCTTGCCGCCGCGGTTGGGTTTGAGGATCACCGGTTCGCCGGGGAAGTGCCGGTCGGCCGCCGCGGCGAGCAGATCGGCGCCGGCCACCAGCACCGTGCGCGGCGCGGCGATGCCGGCCGCTTCGAGCGCGGCGTATTGCCGGGCCTTGGAGATTTCCAGGTCGAGCGCGCGCGGCCCGTTGACGACGCGCCGCCCGTGCCCCTTGAGCCAAGCCAGCACCGCGGCGGTCAGTTCGGCGGCGTAGCGGTGGTCGCGGGTGTGCGACGACGCGCTCATCCGGTTATAAAAAATACCCTCCGGCGGCGGCCGCGACAGGTCGAAGGCGCCGCGGTCGAGGAACCAGTCGCGCCACGGCAGCCGCTCGCCGGCGAGCGCCTTCGCCAAGGGCTCCAGCCAAGCCGCGTTCTCGTGGATCACATGGACGTGCATCTGGACGTGCATTGGGGGGGACCTCGTCCGGTTTTCGTGAAACATATATGATCCACAGGATCGGGAATTCTATTTTCGATATTATACACTTAACATTCGTTTAATATCCACCCGGCACCGCGACTATAGTGCGCGCTCGTCTCGTCTACGGGCCGCCAACGATGCGCCACGCTCGCCGTTTTCTGTCGCTGACCGGGCTGGCGCTGGTGGTCCTGCTGGTGGCCGGCTGCGACGACGAGCCGGCGCAGCGCAAGGCGTTCATCACCTTTCTGCAAACCCGCGTCCTCGACAAGCCGGGCTTGCACGTGCCGCACCCGACCGCGGACGAGGAGCGCGGCTTTGGCCCCTATGCCAAGCAGTACGCGATCATCACCGCTTTCAACGATGGTCTCGACAAATCCGTCGCCCGGCCGATGACGGAGGCCATCAATCGCGGCGCGGTGCATTCGCTCGGCGAGATCGTGACGCGCCACGCCGATTTCGTCGCGGCGCGCGACGGCATCGGCCAGTTGCGCGGCGCGATCGACAAGCAGCTCGCCGCCGCCGATGCCGCGCACGCCGCGCTCAAGCAGCCGGACGACCTGAAACCGGTGTTCGACAAAGCCTATGAGCGCGACGTGACGATCCCGGCGCAGGCCTTTGCCGACATCTTCCCCGACCTGTCGCAGGCATTGACGGCGATCGTCGATCTCGGCGATTTCCTCATCCAGCACAAGGACAAGGTGACGATCAACGGATCGCTGATCGAGACCGGCGACGCCGCCCTGCGTCCCCAACTGGCCGCGCTGATCGAGGCGGTGACCGCGCGCAACACGGCGATCGCCAAGGCGCAGCAGCATCTGCGCGACGTGATGAACGGGAGCTGAGAGCAAGATGACCCAACCCGCCGTGACCCGCCGTCTCGCCGAATTCGTCGCCGGCTCGCAATGGCGCGATATCCCGGACGCCGTGCGCCGCGAGGGGGTGCGCGGCCTGCTCAATTATGTCGGCTGCGCCCTGGGCGGGTGCGGCGACGAGGCGATCGCCCTGGCGGTCCGCGTGCTGACGCCGTCGTTCGGCGCCCCCGTCGCCGGGCTGATCGGCCGGGTCGAGCGCTGCGATATCCTGAACGCGGCGTTTCTCAACGCCGCCAGCGCCAATGTCCTCGAATACGACGACACGCATCTGCCGACCGTCATGCACCCGGCGGCACCGGTGGCGCCGGGCCTGTTCGCGCTGGCCGAGGCGCGCGGCACCGGCGGCGAGGAACTGCTGCACGCCTTTATCCTCGGCGTCGAGGTCAGCTGCCGGGTCGGCAACGCGGTGATGCCGCATCACTACCGGCGCGGCGCGCATATCACCGCGACCTGCGGGATTTTCGGCGCCGCCGCGGCGGCGGGAAAGCTGCTGGGGCTCGATGCGGTGCGGATGAACTGGGCGCTCGGTCATGCGGCGACGCAATCGGCCGGGCTCGTCGAGAGCCTCGGCAGCATGTCGAAGAGCATCGGCGTCGGCAACGCGGCGCGCAACGGGCTGATGGGGGCGCTGTTCGCCGAGGCCGGCTTCACCGCGGCCGAGCAGGCGATCGAAGGCAAATACGGCTTCGCCGCGGTGGCGAGCGACACCGTCGATCTCGGCAAGGCGCTGGAGGGGCTGGGCGAGCGCTGGGAAATCCTCGCCAATGCCTACAAGCCGTACCCTTGCGGCGTGGTGCTGTTTCCGGTCATCGACGCCTGCCTGGAGCTGCGCAAACGCATCCCGGTGCCGGTCGACCAGATCGCCGGGGTGGCGGTGCGCGGCCACCCGCTGCTGCGGGAACGCACCGACCGGCCCGATATCGGCGACGGACGCTCGGCAAAGGTGAGCCTGCAGCATGCCGTCGCCGTGGCGCTGCTGCAGGGTGCCGCGGGCATCGCCCAATTCGAGGACGATGCGGTTGCCGACCCGAACGTGCGCGCGCTGCGCGCCCGGGTGAGCGCTGCGGACGACGGCGCGATCCCGGTCGAGGCGGCGACGGTGACGATCGAGCTCGCCGACGGGACCAGCCTCAACGAACACGTCGCCGCCGGCCGCGGCACGCCGGGGCGGCCGATGAGCGATCTCGAGCTCGATGCCAAGGTCAGCGAATGCGCGGCCTTCGGCGCATCCTTTGTCGATGTGGCGGCGCTGACGGCCGCCGTCCGCGAGCTGGCGACGCTGGGCGATGCGGCGCATATCATGCGCATGACCGCGGCCGCCTGAGCCGGCCGAACGGTAAGCCATGCGTCGCCGCCCGACCCCTGAACCGCGCCGGACCGCGGACCGCTGATGCTGTTTACCGAGCCGGCGTTCCTGGGTTTTTTTGCCGTCGTCTTCGGTCTCTATTACCTGACGCCGCTGCGCCGATGGCAGGTTCCCCTGCTGGTCGCGGCGAGTTTCGGGTTTTACGCCTATGGGCAGCCCTCTCTGCTGCTGCTGTTGCTGATATCGGCGGTCCTGTCGGCGGCGACGAGCCACGCGGTGATGATCAGCCGACGGCAGCGCACAAAACGGGCCTGGGCGATCGCCGGGGTTGCCGTGAACCTGGGAATCCTCGGTTTCTTCAAATATGGCGGGCTGATCGAACGCAGTTTTTTCGCCGGCCTCGTCGGCGCGGACAGCCCGCTCGGCCTGCTGCTGTCGTTGCCGCTGCCGATCGGCATCTCGTTCTATACATTCCACGGGATCAGCCTGATCGTCGACGTGTCGCGCTCGCGGGACGCGGTTGCCGGCAGGAGCGCACCACCGCCCTCGCCGCGGCGGCATCTGCGCAACACCTTGCTGTACCTGACGTTCTTCCCGCAGCTTGTCGCCGGCCCGATCGTCAAGGCGCATCAGTTCTATCCGCAGATCGCGCCGAAGCGATTTTCCGCGATCGACTGGAACGGCGCCGCCAAGGCGCTGATCGTCGGCTATTTCTTGAAACGGGTGGTGGCGGACAATCTGCAGAACGCCACCTATCTGCTGACCTATCCGGCCTACCTGACGCAGTCGAGCCTCAACCTGCTGGTGCTCGATTTCGGCTATTCGATGCGGATTTTCGCCGATTTCGCCGGCTATTCGCTGATCGCCATCGGGCTGGCCAGGCTGCTCGGCTACGAACTGCCGCAGAATTTCAATTTTCCCTATGTCGCGGAAAGCTTTTCCGAGTTCTGGACGCGCTGGCACATGTCGCTGTCGTCGTGGCTGCGCGAGTACCTCTACTACCCGCTCGGCGGCAACCGGCGCGGTGCCGGACGGACCTATCTGAACCTGATGACCGTGATGTGTCTTGGCGGGTTGTGGCACGGCGCGGCCTGGAGCTATGCGCTGTGGGGCGCCTGTCACGGGCTGGCGCTGATCATCGAGCGGTCGATGCGCGGCAGCCGTTTTTATGCGTCGTCGCTGTTGCCGGTGCGGATCGCCCGCGCCGCGCTGGTGTTCGGCGTCGTCACCCTGGCCTGGATCTTCTTTCGGCTGCCGCGCTTCAGCGAAGCGGCGGGCTTCTTCCTGGCGCTCCGCGACAACTGGCGCCTGCCGTTCCAGGCCGGTCCGGCGGTGGTGATCGGGTTTTACTCGGCGCCGGTGCTCGCCTATCACGCGCGGTATCTGTGGCGCCGCCGACGGGCGATCCGGCCGCGGCATGCGAGACCGCCGGCCGCGCCGCTGGAAGCGGTCGCTTACGGCCTGCTGGCGAGCGCAATCCTGTTCAACGCCGGCCCGATCGATGCCTTCATCTATTTCCAGTTTTAGGCCATGTCCCCCTGCGGCGAGCTTCCGCGCGATCGCGCTCGCCGCGATCGGCGCGGTCGGGCTCTACGCCGGGCTGATAGCGCTGTGGTCGCCGGCCGTCCGTTCCGGCCAGGACCAGGAGAGCGACATCGCCATCGCCGTCGAGCATTTCCTCTACGACGCGCCGGCCGAGACCGCGATCGTCGGGTCGTCGCAGGCGCAGCGCATCCCGCACAGCGCGCTCGGCGCCAAGGTGGCCAATCTCGCGCTGTCGGGCCAGACCCCGCTCGCCGGGCTCGGCATCATCGCCCGCAGCGGGCGCGTGCCGCGGCGCATCTATGTCGAGACCAACAATATCGGCCATCCGGCCGATGCGGCATTGGTCGATGCGGTGTTTGCCGAACCGGGTTACACGCTGAAGCGCTACGTCAAGGCGCTGCGGACGACCTACCAGCCGGCCAATATCGCGGTCTCGCTGCTGCGCCGCCTCGCGCGCGGCCGCGACGAGACCTATTATCCGCGATCGGATGACCGGGAACTGCACGCAGCGCTCATCGCCTATCAGCGGGATCGGCTGGGGACGCCGCCCGATCCGGCGGTCCTCGCCGCCAACATCGCCGCGACCCAGCGACTCGCGGCGCTCCTGACGGCGCAAGGTGCAGAACTGGTGTTTTTCGAGATGCCGATCGATCCCGCGCTGGAAGAGGCGCCGGCCGTGGTCGCGTCGCGCCAGGCGATCCTGGCCGCCTTCCCGCCCGGCGAAACCTGCTGGAACGATCCGGCCGTCCCCGCGGGGCTGCCGTCCAGCGACGGCATCCATCTCGACAGCGAGACGGCAGCCGCGTTCTGGCGCCGCCTGTCCCGCACCGTGTGCCGGCGGCCCCCCGGCGCAGCGCCGCCGCGATAAAGCCGGTATAGTCCTCGTCGTCCCCTAGGTGCAGGAACCCATGGCCAATCGCCTCAAAGAGATGATCGCAACGCGCGACCTCGTGACGTTAATGTCGGCGCATAACCCGTTGTCGGCGCGTCTCGCCGAGGAGGCGGGGTTCGACGGCATCTGGGCCAGTGGTTTCGAGCTGTCGGCCGCCTATGGCGTGCCCGATGCGAGCCTGTTGTCGTTGACCCAGCATCTCGACATGACGCGGGCCATCATCGAGCAGACCACGATCCCGATGGTCGCCGATATCGATACCGGCTACGGCAACGCGGTCAATGTGCTGCACGTGGTCGGCGCCTATGCCCGCGCCGGCGCGGCAGCGGTGGTCATGGAAGACAAGATGTTCCCGAAGGACACCAGCCTGCTCGCCGGCGGGCGGCAGGAGCTGGTGCGGGTCGAGGAGTTCCAGGGCAAGATCGAGGCGGCGCGACAGGCCGGCAAGCCGCACGACCTGCTGGTGATCGCGCGGACCGAGGCGCTGATCGCCGATCTCGGCCGCGACGAGGCGCTGAAGCGCGGCATGGCCTATGCGGAAGCCGGCGCCGATCTGCTGCTCGTGCATTCGAAGAAGCGGACGCCGGACGAGATCGTCGCCTTCACCGAGGCGTGGCGGGGTCCGATCCCGCTGACCATCGTGCCGACCGCCTATCCCGACCTCACCGAGGCCAAGGTGCGGGAGCTCGGCAAGATCAAGCTCGTCATCTACGCCAACCACGCCATCCGCGCCGCGGTCGGCGCGATGCGCCAGGTCTTTGCGTGGATCCGCCGCGACGGCGGCATCCATGCGGTCGACCAGCAGATCGCCTCGGTCGAGGACATCTTCGCGCTGCAACGCGTCCCGGCGATGAAGGCGGCGGAGAAGAAATATTTGCGGTAGACGGCTCGATCCGTCACATGAACAGTTTCTCGCCTTTCAGCCCGTCATAGAGCGAGGCGACGTACGCGCCGTAGCCGTTGTAGATCAGCGTCGGCACGCGCTGGTCGGTGCCGAGCACGCGTTCGGTCGCCTGGCTCCAGCGCGGGTGCGGCACCGCGGGGTTCACATTGGCCCAGAAGCCGTATTCGCTGTCCTGGAGCTGCTCCCAATAGCCGACCGGCCGCTTGTCGGTGAATTCGACCCGGACGATCGACTTGATCGATTTAAAGCCGTATTTCCACGGCGTTGCGAGGCGCAGCGGCGCACCGTCCTGCTTGGGCAGCGGCTTGCCGTACATGCCGGTCACCATAAAGGCCAGCTCGTTGGTCGCCTCGGCCAGGGTCAGCCCCTCGGTATAGGGCCACGGGTAGAAGAACGCCTTCTGTCCCGGCGCGACCTTCGGGTCCATGAAGGTGACCATCTTGACGTATTTCGCCGCGCCGAGCGGCTTTGCCATGGCGACCAGCGCGGCCAGCGGGAACCCGGTCCACGGCACCGCAAAAGACCACGCCTCGACACAGCGGTGACGGTAAAGCCGCTCCTCGAGCGGCATCTTTTTCAGCAGGTCATCGATGTCGATCGTCAGCTTCTTGTCGACCAGCCCGTCGATCGTGACCGTCCACGGCCGGACCGGCAGGGCGCTCGCATCGACATCCTTGTCGGTCGTGAACTCGTAGAAATTGTTGTAGTGCGTCGGGTACTTCTCGTCGGTCAGCGGCCGGTCGAGCGTATATTTCGGATTGCGCTTCGCCGGGTAAAGGCCGGCCAAGGGATCGGCGTCGGCGAAGGCGGCGGTCGACCGCAGCAAACCCGGCGCGAGAACCGGACCGGCGGCCAGCCCCTGGATCAGCCGCCGTCGGTCGCGAAACACCGCTTCGTCCACCGCCGCGCTTTCGGGCAGCTCCCAACCGCGTCTACGCCGGATCAACATCGTACCGCCCCGTTCTCGTAAGGCCCCGGATTTGGGATGCCCTACGCAACGGCCCAAGTCACGGTTTCGCGATCCGCCGCCGCCCCGACGCGACCGAGTATCGCATCGTTATATATCTTCGAGCCGAGCGCTTGCCGGCTCGTTGTCAAGACGCCTCCCCCGGACCTGATCCGGGAACGCCAGGGCGCGTGAAGACGTGGATGGCCGGGTCAAGCCCGGCCAAGGCGATAGACATTACTGCGCCGCCTCCGCCGCGCGGGAAGCGATCACCTTCTCGGCCGGTTTGCCGGTCAGCTCCTGCATGTGATCGAATTGATGCGAGAAGCTGCCGACCCCGAGCGTCAGCGAGCGCAGCTCGACGATCAGGTCGTGCAGCTCGCTTTGCGGCAGATGGGCGCGCACCACGTCCCAGTTCGGCCAATCCTCCTTGCCGTCAAAGCCGAGGATCTGGCCGCGCCGGCCCGATACCAGCCGCTGCACCCGGGCGGTAAAGGCGTTCGGCACCGAAATCTCGACCGCGTCGATCGGCTCCAGCAGGAAGGGGTCGCATTTCGGCAGCGCTTCCTGGATCGCCTGGCGGCCGCAGGTCTTGAACGCCATGTCCGAGCTGTCGACCGCGTGGAACTGGCCGGTGATCAGATTGACGTGCACATCGACCACCGGGAAGCCGAGCGGCCCGGTCTTCAGCGCCTCCTCGATGCCCTCCTCGACCGCCGGGATGAAGTTGCGCGGGATCGCCCCGCCGACCACGCTGTCCTTGAACTCGAAGCCCGCGCCGCGCACCAACGCCTTGACCTGGATGGTGATGTCGGCGAACTGGCCGTGCCCGCCCGACTGGCGCTTGAAGCGCGAGTGCTGCTCGGTGCCCTTGCGGATCGTCTCGCGGTACGGCACCTGCGCCGGGTGGCCGACGACGGCGAGGTTGTGGCGGTTGCGCAGCCGGTCGATGGCGATCTGGATATGCACGTCGCCCTGGCCCCACAGCACCATCTCGCGGGTGTCCTGGTTCTGCTCGAGCTCCAGCGCGGGATCCTCGTCGATGAGTTTGGCGATCGCCCCCGACAGCTTGACGTCGTCGCCGCGCTTCTCGGCGTGGATCGCCAGGCCGAACACCGGCTGCGGCTTGTCGGGCTGCGGCAGCGGGTCGGCCTTGCCCGACGGGGTCAGCACTGCGCCGGTGGCGATGTCTTCCATCCGGGTAAAGCCGACGACCTCGCCGACCCCCGCGGACGGCACCTTTTCCTGCTGCGCGCCGGTGATGCGGACGATGCCCGCGACGCGGGTGCCGTTGAGCACGTTGCCCTCGGCGATCTGACCGCGCCACACCCGCACCAGCGACAATTTCCCGGTATGCGGCAGGTGGTAGGTCTTGATGACCTGGGCCAGCGGCTCGCCGGACGCGGCGATGCCGAGCCGCTCGGCCGCGACCTGCGGCCCGGGGGTGTCGTGGCGCAGCGACTTCCACAGCCGGCGCACCCCGTGGTCCTGCAGCCCGGCGCCCACCAGCACCGGCACGATCTGCCCGGACCCCACCTCCTTTTTGAGGTGCTGGTAGATCTCCTCCTTGGTCGGCTGGACATCCTCCAGCAGCTTTTCCAGCAGCTCGTCGTCAAAATCGGCGAGCTTTTCGACCAGGCTGGTGCGGGTATCCGCTTCGGCGTCCCAGAAGTCGGAGGGCAGCTGGATCAGGTCGGAGGCCTGGCCCGGCTTGTAGCGATAGGCCCGTTCGCTGACCAGGTCGACATAGCCGGTGACCCCCGACTCGCCATCGCGCAGCGGCACCTGGCGCAGCACCAGCGGCCGCTCGGAATAGGATTGCAGCGCGGCCAGCACGTCGCGCACCCGTGCCGATGCGGTGTCGAGCTTGTTGATGAAGATCATGTGCGGGATGTTGTGGCGGCTGAGAAACCGCAGCAGCGCGCTCACCGTCACCGCACGCTCGACCTCGGGCTCGCAGACGACGACCGCGACATCCGCCGCCAGCATCGCGTGCTGCGCCTCGTAGGACAGCTCGACCGAGCCGGGGCAGTCGAGGATCGTCCACTTGTCGCCGAGATAGGTGGCGTTTGCGACATTGAGCTCGGTCGACATCTGCCGCGCCCGCGCTTCGGCGGCATGGTCGCCGACCGAGCTGCCGTCACGCACGCTGCCGCGCCGCGAGGTCGTGCCGCTCGAATGCAGCATCGCCTCGAGCAGCGTCGTCTTGCCCGAAAGATAGGGTCCGACCAGAACCGCGCAGCGGTGACCCACATCGGCCATAAGCGTCTCCCGTCTCGTCATCGGACGCCGCGCTTTGAGCCGGACGCGCTGCGTCTCGCGTTATGACGGGATCGTGACGAGCGGGCTTGGCGATGGCAACCGGAATCTCGCGCCCTCCCCGCCGGCGGGAAGAGGACGCATGTGGGCTCGATCAGAGGCAGCGATAACGGCCGATCGAGGCACTGCCGACCTGCTCGACACCGTCGAGCAGCACGGCTTTGCCCATTTGCGTGCAGTAGGCGTTGGCGACGCTGTTGGCCTCGCCGCCGGCGACCTCGTCGTTCCACCAGCGCAGGGTGATTTGATCGGGCGAGCGCAGCATGGTCCACGGCTGGCCGCTGCACGCCGCCAGCGACATCAGCACGATCACCGCGATGACGCGACAGGAAAGCTGTGCCATGAGCCTGCTCGCACGACAGCGGGGTGCTCCGTCAACGCTCGGCCCGCCAAAGCATCCCAGGAGCGCCGCGCGAGCCGTTTTCGGCTCAGCCTCACCGCGGAGCGTCGAAGTGGAGGATCAAGCAGGGCTTATCCTTGGCCAGCGTGCGGCGCATGCCGAGGAGGATGTTTTCCTCGGCCCCCTCGGCGTCGATCTTGATGAAATCGACGCGCGGCAATTCGGCGGCGAGTTGGTCAGGCGCCACGGCCGGCGCGGCAACACCACCGGTCGCCGCGCCAAGCGCCGGACCCACCCCCCCATCGGCGGTCGCGCCGCTCGCTGCGGCTAGGTCAGCGCGCGGCAGGCCCGGTCGATGCGCCGCATCGCTTCCTGCAGCGTGTCGGTGCCGGTGGCGTAGGAGATGCGGAAATGCGGCGCGAGGCCGAACGCATCGCCATGCACCACCGCGACGCCTTCGGCGGCGAGGAGGTATTTGACGAAATCCTCGTCGGTCTTGATCACCTCGCCCTGCGGCGTCTTCCTGCCGAGCAGCCCGGCACAGGACGGGTAGACGTAAAACGCGCCTTCCGGCCGCGGGCAATGCAGCCCGGGTATCTTGTTGAGCGCATCGACCACGAGGTCGCGCCGCTCCTTGAACCTGGCGTTGTTCGGGGCGATGAAATCCTGCGGTCCGTTCAACGCCTCGATCGCCGCCGCCTGGCTGATCGAGCAGGGATTGGCGGTCGAGTTCGACTGGATCGCCCCCATCGCCTTGATCAGGTGCTTGGGCCCGGCGCCGTAGCCGATGCGCCAGCCGGTCATGCAATAGGCTTTCGAGACGCCGTTGACGGTCAGCGTGCGCTCGTAGAGGCGCGGCTCGACCTGGGCGATCGTCTTGTAGGCGAAATCGTCGTAGACGAGGTGCTCGTACATGTCGTCGGTCATCACCCAGACCTGCGGATGCTTGAGCAGCACGTCGGCGACCGCGCGCAGATCGGCCTCGGTATAGGCGGCGCCGGTCGGGTTGGACGGCGAGTTGAGGATGAGCCATTTGGTCTTGGGCGTGATCGCCGCCTCGAGGTCCTCGGCGCGCAGCTTGAAGCCGTAATTCTGCGGGCAGGCGACCGGCACCGGCTCGCCGTCGGCGAGCAGCACCATCTCGGGATAGGAGACCCAGTACGGCGCCGGGATGATCACCTCGTCGCCCGGCGACAAGGTCGCCACCATCGCGTTGTAGAGCACCTGCTTGCCGCCGCTCGAGATCGACACCTGGTCGGGCTTGTAGTCGAGCCCGTTCTCGCGCTTGAACTTGGCGCAGACCGCCTCTTTCAGCTCGTACCGCCCGTCGAACACGGTGTATTTGGTGTCGCCGTGGCGGATCGCCGCGATCGCCGCTTCCTTGATGTTGTCGGGCGTATCGAAATCCGGCTCGCCGACCGACAGGCCGATAATGTCGCGGCCGGCCGCCTTTAGTTCGGTGGCGAGCGCGGTGATGGCCATCGTGGGCGAAGCTTTGACCCGCGCAAGGCGGTCGGCAAGAAAAGCCATGATCTCACTTTCTCCGGGAATACCGACGTAAACTAATGCGTTGCGGTGCGGATGTGAAGCCGACCGCGCCCCGGTTGACCCATTCCGCGGCTGGCGCGGCGCGGCGCTCTCCCCTATGAAAGCGGCAATACCGTCCCTGGAACCTTGGCTCCGCGCGTGTCCGATCTGAATTCGAAGCTGCCGGAGCTGATGCGCCGCACCGCCCGGGGGGACAAGCAAGCCTTTGCTAACCTTTATCAGGCGACTTCGGGGAAACTTTTTGGCGTCGCGCTCCGAATAAGCGGGCGGAGGGAGATCGCCGAGGAGGTCCTGCAAGAGGCCTTCGTCGCGGTCTGGGGACGAGCCAAGGACTATGATCCGGTACGCGGGTCGGTGATGACCTGGCTCGTCACCATCGTTCGCCACTGCGCGATCGATCAGCTCCGCCACCAGCAGAGCCGCCCGGAAGGGCACAGCACGCCGGAGGATATACTGAACAGTTTTGTCGCCACCGGCCGGACCGACATCACCGTCGAACTGCGCGCGCTGCAGCGCTGCCTCGACGAGCTCGACACGCAACCGCGCAAGGCGGTGCTGCTGGCCTATCTCTACGGGTTGACACGCGACGAGATCGCGGCACGGCTCAACATTCCGGTCGGGACGGTGAAAAGCTCGCTGTGGCGCAGCCTCGAACGGCTGCAGCGGTGCCTCGGCGCATGAACCGGGGCATGAACCGGGTTCGCCAATGAACTATGGGCGCCCGGAGCTCGGCGCGCGCCTCGCCGCCGATTACGTGCTCGGGCTGATGCCGCGCCGCGCGCGGCGGCGGTTCGAGCGGGCGATGGCGGGCAACGCCACGCTCGCCGCGAGGGTCGCCGGCTGGAGCGAGCGGTTCGCGCCGCTCGACGCCGCCGTGACGGCGGAGGCGCCGCCGGCGCGGGTCTGGGACGCGATCGACCGGCGGGTCGGCCCGGGTGTGATGCCGGGTACGATGCCGGGCGTGATGCCGGCCCGGCGGCGGCGCTGGTCGCCGTGGTGGCGCGGCGTTGCGCTGGTCGCCGCCCTCGCCTGCGCCGCGGCGGTGCTCTACGTCGCGCCCGATCCGGGGGCTTTGCACGGCGACCTGCAAGCGCTGGCCGACCGGCTTGGCTGGTCGGACTGGGCCGGCTCGGCGCCACGCGCGATCCCCGATATCGGCTTGTCGACGATGCGCCTCGGCGTGCCCGAGCGCGAGCGGCCGCGCTGGCTGCGCGCGGCGCTTCTGCTGAGCAGCGAGGTCTTGCCGCTCACGACCGCGCCGCCGCCTCGCTAGGCGGTGCCGCGCCGCCGGCCGCGGTCTTGCCGAAGGCGGCGACCGCGTCGGTCACGCGGTCGAACAGCATGTCGGGGCCGATGCTCGCCGCCACCCCCGCCCGCTCCAGGATCCGGCGCGGCTGCGAGTGCAGGTCGGCGAGACCGAACCTGATGCCGCGGCGGCGGCACTCGTCGCGGATATCCTCCAGCACCGCCGCGGCGGTGGTATCGATCGTCGCGACGGCCTCGGCGTCGATGACGAACCAGCGCGTCGCGGGCGGCAGCCGATCGATGATCCAGCGGATGCGGTCCCTGACGTAGTCGATGTTGAAGAAGACCAGGTCGCCCTGCACCAGATAGAGCGCCAGGCCGGGGATCGGCCTGGCCCGCGGCTCGCGGTGCAGCTTGTAGAGCCCGTCGCGCCCCGGCACGCGGCCGAGCAGCGCGTCGTTCGGCCGCGATACCCGCGCCAGCAGGTACACGCCGGTGGCGCCGATCCCGACGATGACGCCCTTGAGCACGCCGAACCAGACCACCCCGACCATGGCGATGATCGCGAAAGCGAAAGCGGGGCGGCTCACCCGCCACAGCCGGCGCAGCTCGGCGATGTCGATCAGGTCGACCGCCGCCGAGGCCAGCACCGCCCCGAGCACGGCGATCGGCAGATACTGCAAGACGCCGGTAAGCGCCGTCAGCACCAGGACCAGCGCGGCCGCCGCGACCAGCCCGACCAGTTGGGTGCGGCCGCCCATCGCGTCGTTCACCGCGGTGCGCGAATCGGCGCCGGTCACCGGAAACCCGCCGACCAGCCCGCAGGCGATATTGGCCGCGCCAAAACCGGCCAGCTCGCGGTCGGCGTCGACGCGGTAGCGGTTCCTGGCACCGAAGCTGCGGGCGGTGACGATGCCGCTGCCAAAGCCGACGACGAGGATGCCCACCGCCGCCAGCGCCAGATCGTCGAGCCGGTCGAACGGCACTCGCGGAACGCCGATCCCCGGCAGGCTCACCGCGATCGGGCCGAGCAGCGCGACGCCCCAGCCGCGCAGGTCGAGGACCATCGACAGCGCAATCGCCAGCGCGAGCGCCACCAGCGGGCCGGGCGCGCGCGGCGCGATCCGGCGCAGCACCCGCAGCAGCAGGAAGGCGGCGCCGCCCACTGCCAAGGTCGGCAGATGCACCGCGTCGAGCGACCGCGCCAGGTCGATCAGCGGCAGCAACAGCCCCTTGGCGCGAACATGCACGGTGGTCAGCCGCTCGATCTGCCCGTCGATCAGCGACAGCGAGACCCCGCACAGATACCCGGTCAGCACCGGCCGCGACAAAAAATTGGCGATGAAGCCGAGCCGGCATGCGGCGGCGACCAGGCAGAAAATTCCCACCGCGAGCGAAAAGGCCGCCGCCGCAGCCATCCGCTGATCGGGGCCGGCCGCGGAGATCTGCGTCAGCGACGCCGCAAGCACGGTAAGGGTGGCCGCGTCGGGACCGACGATCAGCTGACGGGACGAGCCGAACAGCGCGTAACCGACCAGGGCCGCGACGCTGGCGTAGAGGCCGACTTCGGGCGGCAACCCGGCGATTGCCGGATAGGCGACACCGATCGGCAGCGCGACCGACGCGACCGCGAGCCCCGCCGTCACGTCGCGCGGCAACCAGGCGCGCTTATAGCCGCGCAATTGCGCGACGATGGGAAAAGCCTGCCGCAATTGCGGCCGCCGCCGGCGCGTCGCGGTTGCGCGTTCCGTGGTGGGCTCGGCGAGGTCGCTCATCGGCGCGGTCCAGCAACCCCTGACGCAAGGATTGACGGCCGCAGCATCGCTCGACTGGCGCCTCACCGCCAGCGGGCAGGCGCAGAGACCGGCCTAGGCGTCGACGATCACTTCAAACCCGCCGTAGATCAGGCGCTTGCCGTCGAACGGCATGGGGTTGGCGTCGGGCTGCAGGCGCGGGTCGGCCATCACCTTCGGCATCGCCGCATCACGGACCGCGCGCGACGGCCAGACGATCCACGAGAAGACGACGGTCTCGTCGTCCTTGCACTGCACCGCCATGGGAAACGAGGTGAGCTTGCCCTCGGGTATGTCGTCGCCCCAGCATTCGACCAGCTTCAGGGCGCCGTGCTCCTTGAAGACGACCGCGGCGGCTTCCGCATGCTTCTTGTAGGCCGCACGATTGGCGGTGGGCACGGCCGCCACGAATCCATCGACATAGGACATGAGATCGTCTCCGCTGTTCAGACCGACCGCCTGCGGCCACCGGCTCATGTGGTGCCGGCGCCGCCGCGGAAAACAAGGGCGGCCGCGCGAAGCGATCACCTTTGCGAGACTGCGGCGGGGCTGCAACAGCCGGCCACGTCGTTACTGGCGTCGCGCGGCCGGCGGTCTTATCTTTGCGCCATGTTCCAGCCGTTGTTTGTCGCCGAGCGTCCGCAGGGCGATATCGGCAAGCCGTTTCAGCTGTCCTCGGAATTCACACCCGCCGGCGACCAGCCACAGGCGATCGACGAGCTGTGCGAGGGCATTGAGCGCGGCGAGAAGGACCAGGTGCTGCTCGGCGTCACCGGCTCGGGCAAGACCTTCACGATGGCGCACGTCATCCAGCGCATTCAGCGCCCGGCGATCGTGCTCGCGCCGAACAAGACGCTCGCCGCGCAGCTCTACGGCGAGATGAAGAGCTTCTTTCCGGAGAACGCGGTCGAGTATTTCGTCTCGTATTACGACTACTACCAGCCGGAAGCCTACGTCCCGCGCTCCGACACCTATGTCGAGAAGGAATCCTCGCTCAACGAACAGATCGACCGCATGCGGCACTCGGCGACGCGGGCGATCCTGGAACGGCGGGATGTCGTGGTGGTCGCCTCGGTGTCGTGCATCTACGGTATCGGCTCGGTCGAAACCTATTCGCAGATGACCGAATCGGTGCAGGTCGGCGAGCGCATCAACCGCAACCGGCTGCTGTCGCACTTCGTCGAGATGCAGTACCGGCGCAACGACCATAATTTCGTGCGCGGCACGTTCCGCGTGCGCGGCGACACGATCGAGATCTTCCCGGCGCATTACGAGGATCGCGCCTGGCGCATCTCGCTATTCGGCGACGAGGTCGAGGGGATCCACGAGATCGACCCGCTGACCGGTGAGAAGATCACCGTGCTGCAA
>DASZOZ010000033.1:0-73733 GCA_035550515.1 Allostellaceae bacterium | reverse complement strand
GGCATCGAGACGCTGGGCGGCGTGTTCACCCGGCTGATCGACCGCAACACGACGATCCCGACCAAGAAGTCGCAGACCTTCTCGACCGCCGAGGACAACCAGACCGCGGTGACGATCCGCGTGTTCCAGGGCGAGCGCGAGATGGCGGCCGACAACAAGCTGTTGGGCCAGTTCGACCTGGTCGGCATCCCGGCGGCGCGGCGCGGCATGCCGCAGGTCGAGGTCACCTTCGACATCGACGCCAACGGCATCGTCCAGGTGTCGGCGAAAGACAAGGCCACCGGCAAGGAGCAGCAGATCCGCATCCAGGCCTCGGGCGGTCTCAACGAGGCCGATATCGAGAAGATGGTCAAGGACGCCGAGGCGCATGCCGAGGACGACAAGAAGCGGCGCGAGCTGGTCGAGGCGAAGAACCATGCCGACGGCCTGATCCACACCACCGAGCAGACCCTGTCCGAGGCCGGCGACAAGGTGCCGGAAGCGGAGAAGGCTCCGGTGCAGGCGGCGATCCAGGCGCTGAAGGACGTGCTCGGCAGCGACAACGCGGACGAGATCAAGGCGAAGACCGAAGCCCTGGCGCAGGTCGCGATGAAGCTCGGCGAAGGCCTGTACAAGGCGCAGCAGGACGCCGGCGCCGGGCCGCAAGGACCGGGCACGGGCGGTCCGGGCGGCGGACCCGGGGCGGGTCACCCGGGGGCCGGCCACGACGACAAGGTGGTCGACGCCGATTTCGAGGAAGTCGACGAGAAGAAGCGCGGCTCGGCCTGATTCCCGGCTGGACGGCAGTGCCGCAAGGCGTGATCCTTGCTCACCGTGATCCTTGCTCACCCCCGGGCGACAGGCCCGGGGGTGGCACTCCCTCCGCGAGTCGAACCTTGATTGGCCATGGCTAAGCAGGATTACTACGAGACCCTCGGCGTCGGTAAAGGCGCGAGCGCCGACGAGTTGAAGCGCGCCTATCGCAAGATGGCGATGCAGTACCACCCCGACCGCAACGCCGGGGACAAGACCGCCGAACAGAAATTCAAGGACGTCAACGAAGCCTACGACGTCCTCAAGGACGACCAGAAGCGCGCCGCTTACGACCGCTTTGGCCACGCCGCGTTCGAAAACGGCGGCGCGGGCGCCGGCGGTTTTGGCGGTTTCTCGGGCGGGTTCGCCGACATCTTCGAGGAGATGTTCGGCGCGATGGGCGCCGGCCGGCGCGAGACCGGGCCGAACCGCAGCGGCAGCGACCTGCGCTACAACCTCGAAATCAGCCTCGAAGACGCGTTCAAGGGCAAGCAGACCACGGTGCGCGTCAGCACCTTCGCGCAATGCGAGCCGTGCCACGGCCGCGGCGCCGAACCCGGCTCGTCGCCGGCGACCTGCCGCACCTGCCAAGGTCACGGGCGGGTCCGCGCGCAACAGGGGTTCTTTACCATCGAGCGCACCTGCCCGACCTGCCAGGGCGCCGGCACGGTGATCGAAAAGCCCTGCCGCGCCTGCGGCGGCCAGGGCCGGGTGCGGCGCGAGAAGACGCTGTCGGTCAATATCCCGCCGGGCGTCGAGGATGGCACCCGCATCCGCCTTGCCGGCGAGGGCGAGGCCGGGCTGCTCGGCGGCGCGCCGGGCGATCTCTACATCTTTATCGGCATCGGCCAGCACGCGATCTTCCAGCGCGACGGCGCCAACATCTACTGCCGCGTGCCGCTGCCGTTCACCACGGCGGCGCTCGGCGGCACGATCGAGGTGCCGACCGTCGAGGGCACCCGCACCAAGGTCACCGTGCCCGCGGGCACGCAGTCCGGCCACCGCTTCCGCCTCAAGGGCAAGGGCATGACGGTGCTGCGCTCGCCGGTGCGCGGCGACATGTACGTCCAGGCCGTGGTCGAGACGCCGGTCAACCTGAACAAGCGTCAGCAGGAATTGCTGCGCGAATTCGAGAAGGAAGCCGACGAAAGCAAGACGCACCCGGAAAGCGCCGGCTTCTTCGCCAAGGTCAAGGAATTCTTCGAGGATTTGCGGGAGTAGGACGTACCATTCCCCTCCCCCGGGCTCGGCCACCCACGTCGTTCTTATCGGGGCACGACCGCAGGCCATCCGTATGCCATGAGCGTTTGGCTCTACATGATGACCAACAAGAAGAACGGAATTCTTTACATCGGCACTGCGATGAATCTCTCTCGCCGTGCCTGGGAGCATCGCGAGGGCGTCGTCGATGGCTTTACAAAGCGATACGGCCTGAAGCGCCTCGTCTATTTTGAAGAACACCCGACTATTCTCGCGGCGCGGCAACGCGAGATGAACATGAAGCACTGGCCGCGCAAGTGGAAAGTCCAGTTAATCCACCGGGAAAACCCGTTTTGGGAAGATCTGTACGATCGTCTGATGTGAAGACGTAGATGGCCGGGTCAAGCCCGGCCAAGGGAAAAACGGCGGTACGCCTCCCCCGGGCTTGACCGGCTTGACCCGGGGGTCCACGTCTTCATTCTCGGACGCCGGAACAAGAAGACGTGGATGGCCGGGTCAGGCCCGGCCAAGGCGACGATGAGTAGGGGCGTTCAGCCGGAGAGCCCCATCATCTTCAGCACGGCGTCGCCGAGGATGCCGTAAGGGTTGCACAGCGTCTCGGGCAGTTCGAGATGGCTGTAGTTCTCGGCGACGATCAGTTCGCGCAGTTTCCCGGCATCGCGTACCGCCGCGGCGAACGCCTGGGCTTGGCGGATGAACTCGGGCGTCTCGTATGTGCCGTAGGAAACGATGACCGGCGCGGCGAGCCGGTCGAGATGGCGGATCGGGCTCAGCGCCTCGACCATCGCATCGGTGAACTTAACGTAATTGGCACGCGCCGAGAGACGCACCGGCGCCAGTTCGTACATCCCGCTGGTGCACAACCCGCCCTTGATGATGTCGCGCGGCACGTCGTGAGCCTGCCAGTCCGTCGTCAGCGCCACCGCCGCGAGATGCGCGCCGGAGGACTGGCCGCCGATGTAAATCCGGTTCCGGTCGCCGCCAAAGCCGGCGGCGTTGCGCCATACCCAGGCGATCGCGCGCCGCACCTGCTCGGCCATCGGGAACAGGCTGCCGCCGGCCTCCGCGACATTGATGAAGTCGGGCACGATGTAATGCGCGCCGGCGCCGACGAACATCTCGGCCGGCGCCGCGTAGGTCTTGGCGTCGCCGCGGATCCAGGCGCCGCCGTGGATGAAGATGAAGACGGGGGCGTCGGGCCGCGCCGTGCGGAAGATGTCGAGCTGCTCGATGCCGGTCTCGCCATAGGCGCAGCGCTGCGGCTCGCCGAGGCGGGCGCGGGTGCGGGCGCTGTTGCTCGCCCAGCGCTTGTTGAGCTGCAGGATGTTGGGTTGATAGACCGCCTGGTCATAGGCGGCGTCGAGCTCGACCTGGTCATAGTCGAGAAAGACCGGCGGACCTTTCTCGTGCGGCGGCGGCCCGCGATACGGCTCGACCCGCGGCGGCGGCAGGGTGATCGACGCGTCGTTCATCGCGGCAAGCGAGGGTTACGGCCGCCAGACGGCGAAGCACTTGTCCGAGTTGAAGATGTAGCTTTCGACGTAGTCGACGATCTCGGGCTCGCGCTTCAGCTGGCTCATCGCGCCGCCGAGCGTCACCCAGTTGAGGAATTCCTGCTGCCCGGCGTCTTCGATCTGCGCCGTGGTGAGCTCGCGCCAGCGCGACTGCTTGCCCGACGACAACTCGTCGAAACGGGCGCGGTCGCCGGCATTGTCCGGGTAGAGATAGTGGTTCTTCGGCGTCAGGAAGGCGTGCGACCACGAGGACGACGCGATCAGCGCCACGCGCCACGGGCTGTCCGCCAAGAGGCGGGCGATCGCCGCGCCGACATCGAAGCAGCGCCGCGGGTTGGGGCCGGGCGGGTCGACCAGGTTGGGGTCGGCCTCGCCGGTCAGGTGCGCGGTTGAGCCGCGCTTGGCGATGACGCTCGACCCGTAGCAGTTCACGTGGAACGGCACGACCGGGTACGGGAACCCCTTCCGGTCGTAATCGAGATACATCACGGTGTTGATGAAAGCGTGCGGCAGCCCGTTCTCATAGCGCATCTTGTAGGCATAGCTGACGTCGAAATCCTGCTCGATCAGCTTTGCCGCGAGATACGACGCGCCGGCCTTGTGGCCCCTGGTCTTGACGACCGTTTCCTTGCCCTCGCCCCACACATTGGTGCTGCCCGCGGCATAGCGGTGGAACGGGTGCGACTCGGTCTCCTCCTGCAGAAAGACGCAGAACGACGGCACGCCTTCCTCGCGGAAGTTCTCGTACTGGTCGTCGCCAAAGATCACGACGAAGTCCGGTTTGAACGCGTCGATCGCCTCGCGCGTCTTGCGGAAGCCGTTGACCAGGCGCTTGCGGTGTTCCTTGGCCGCGGCCACGGGGTCTTTCCACTCCGCGCGCATCGGCGCCGGCCAGGTCTTGGGGTCCTTGAGGTTTTCCGGCACCTGGTCGCTGTTCAGCGTGCGGTTCAGCAGCCCGGCCATCTGCTCGTCGGGCTGGATGAGGCCGGGGTAATGGGTGACGCCGATACCGAGGATTTCGCCCATCGTGCACCTCCCTGGAAGCGGGTTTTGCAAATCATAGCAGAGCGCCGCGGCATTCTCGACTAGGATCGCGGCACACAGCACCGGGAGGGAGAGATGCCGAACTTCAAGCCCTCAGCCGATCTCGACATGCATTACGCGGTCGACGATTTCACCGACCCGTGGACCGCGCCCGACGCCGTGCTGCTGCTGCACGGCAATGCCGAGAGCGGGCTTGCCTGGTGGCGCTGGGTGCCGAAGCTGGCGCGGCATTACCGCGTGGTGCGGCCCGACATGCGCGGTTTCGGCCAATCCTCGCCGATGCCGCGCGGCTTCCCCTGGACGCTCGACCGGCTGATCGAGGATTTTTGCCTGCTGATGGACCATCTCGGCATCGACCGCTTCCATCTCGTCGGCGCCAAGATCGGCGGCACCGTCGCGCGCGCCTTTGCCGCGCGCCGCCCGGAGCGGGTCAAGACGCTGACCGTGGTCGGCTCGCCGCCACCCTACCGCGAGGAAGCCGCAAAAAGCGTCGACGCCACGGTCAGGATGTTCGAGGACCACGGCGTCGAATACTGGGCGCGGCAGAACATGGGCAACCGGCTCGGCAACTACTTCCCACCCGAGGGCTTCGAGTTCTGGGTCAAGTACATGGCGCGCACCGCGGTCTCGACCCAGATCGGCTTTATGCCGACGATCGCGATCGCCGACATCCGCGCCGACATCCCCAAGATCCAGTGCCCGACCCTGGTGATCACCACCGAGGACAGCGCATTGGGGTCGGTCGCGGCGATGCGTGCCTGGCAGGAGCAGATCGCCGGCTCGGAGCTCGTCGTGCTGCCGGGCAACTCCTACCACGTCGCGGCAACCCACGCCGACCCGGCGTCCGACGCGACCTTGGAATTTCTCCAGCGGCGGGGGTGAGGACCGCATGGACAAAGCCACCGCCGGCAAGGTTCTGCCGACCTCGATCATCGGCTCACTGCCGCGGCCGGCATGGCATACCGCGCAGCTGGGGCGGCGCAGCTTTCTGGAGGCGATGGTCAATGCGCGCTGGCGCGAGCAGTACGAGGATGCGGTCTCGGCCCATCTGCGCGCGCAGGAGATCGCCGGGCTCGACATCTGCACCGACGGGGACGCGCATTACGACGAGGAGATCGGCGGGTGGAGCTGGCAGAGCTATCCGCTGACCCATATGGCCGGGCTCTCCCGCGACATCGCGCTGACCGTGCCGAAGGTCAACCTTGCCGCGGTGCCGCGCGGGCAGATCCTGCACGACCAGCTCGAGGCGCGGGTAGTGCCGCGCATCGTCGGGCCGCTGGGGCCGGGCGACCTGCAATATTCGGCGATGTGGAAGGTCGCCCAGCGCCTGACGCCGCGCCCGGTCAAGTTCGGCACGATCATGCCCGAGCTGTTGGCCGCTGCGGTCGAGGACGACCACTACAAGGACCCGGTCGAGCGCGTCTGGGCGTTCAGCGAGGCGATCAACCGGGAGCTCAATGCGCTGGCCGATGCCGGCTGCCCGGTGATCCAGCTCGAGGAGCCGCAAATCCACATGGTGCCGGCGCGCGGCAAGCCGTTCGGCCGGCTCGACAGCCCCGAGCTGATCAAGATTTTCAACAACACCGTCAAGGGGCTGCGCGGCAAGACCGAAGTCTGGTGCCATACCTGCTGGGGCAACCCGGCGCAGCAGCGCATCTTCCGCGACGTCCAGAGCTACCAGCCGACCCTGGAAGCGCTCAACGAGGTCGATGCCGATGCGCTGACCTTCGAGACCTGCTCGTCCGGCACCGGCGACCTGGCGGCGATCGGCCGGATCGTCACCGGCAAGAAGGTGGTGATCGGCGTCATCGACCATCACACCTTGCAGATCGAGCGGCCGGACCAGGTGGCCGACATCGTCCGCGAGGCCTTGAAGCACATCCCGGCGGAACGGCTGGCGGTCTCCTCCGATTGCGGCATGGGGCGCGAAGGCATGAGCCGCCGCCACGCGCAATACAAGATGGTGGCGATGGTGCTGGGGACGAATTTGGTCAAGAAGGAACTGGGGCTGCCCGAGGCCGTGTGTCTGGCGGCCGATCCAAGATATTCACTGGCGGGGTAAGCCGCGCCGGGGTGTGCGTTAGCCCCACCCGTCCTGCGGCGGGCCGAGCGTGTCCGCCATCTTCGCGGCGCGCGCGCCGGGCGGCTTGGGACGGCCCTCCGTCGAGTCGCGCGCCGTCTGGTGCTCGATCTCGGCGTTGAGCTTGCCGCCGGCCAGGACGACGATCGCCGACAGCCAGATCCACATCATGAAGCCGATCACCGCGCCGAGCGAGCCGTAGGTCTTGTTGAAGCTGCCGAAATTGGCGGCGTACCAGGAAAACAGCGCCGACGCCCCGAGCCAGCCGATCGCCGCCAGCGCGCTGCCCCAGCTGACCCAGCGCCATTGCGGCTTGCGGCGGCTCGGCCCGTAGCGGTAGATCAGCGACAAGGCGAGCGCGACCAGCACCAGCAGCACCGGCCAGCGCGCGTAATCCAGCATCTCGGCCAGCGCGCTCGGAAAATAGGCCATCACCGCGGGCACCGCGACGAGGGCGGCGATCGCCAGCAGCACAAAGCCGATGAGGCCGGCGGTGAAGCCGAGCGAAGTCGCGTTGAGCCGGAAAAACCCGCGCGCTTCCTTTTCCTCGTAGACGACATTGAGCGCGTCGAACAGCGCCTTGATCCCGCCATTGGCGCTCCATAGCGAGATGCCCAGGCTGACCAGCAAGCCGATGCCCAATTTCGACGACGGCTGGCTGGTGAGCCGCTGGAGCTGGTCGCGCACCACATCGAGCGCCCCGCCCGGCAGGACGCCAGCCAGCGAGTCGAGATGCGACGCGATCACATGCGGGTCGGCGAACAGGGCGTAGATCGACACCAGCGCGGCAATGCCCGGAAACACCGCCAACAGCGCGTAGAAGGTGACCGCCGCCGCGTTGGCGAAGATGCGGTCGTCATTGATGCCGCGATAGACCCGCAGCACGATATCCTTCCAACCGCGCGCCGGTATGTCGGACGGCTGCACCGCCGAGCGGCCGCGGCCATCGGCGTCCCGCGGTTCTCCGGACCGCTCTTCCGGGAACTCCCGATGCTCATGCCGGACGGGTTGTCGAAGCCCGACGGGTTGTCGAAGATCGTCCATCGTTATCGCTCGCACACCGGCGCGAGCGCGGCCGGCGGTATTGCTCTAACCGCCGGCCGCGACGGACGTTCCGTCTAGGCGGCGCCGCGGCGGTGCGAGAAGGCGGTCTCGGCGCTGGTGACGAACTCCAACAGCGCGGCGCGCCCGTCTTCGTTGACCTTGCGGGCGCGCAGGATCGCCGGGCCGACCTCGTCGGGGCGGGTCACGCGCTCGCTCCAGCCGCCGAGATCGGCCGCCAAATTGGCGTAGTTGCCGCCGAGGTCGCGGGTGCGGTGCTTCTCGTGGCTGTAGGCCATGGCGTGGGTCTCGATCGCCATCGTCGAGTTGTTGAGCACGATCGTGGTGATCGGGATGCCGCTGCGCGCCGCGGTCTCGAAATCGAGCCCGGTCATGCCGAACGCCGCATCGCCCATGAAGTTGACGCACATCTTGTCGGGCGCGCCCATCTTGGCGCCGATCGCCAGGCCGAGCCCGGTGCCGAGCTGGTGCGACTTGCCCCAGCCGAGATAGCCGCGCGGCTTCTTTGCGACATACATCGGCAACAGCTGGTCGCGCGGGCTGCCGCTGTCATGCGTGACGATCGCGTCCTCCGACGGGATCACCCGCATGAATTCCGACATCACGAAATACGGGCAGATCGGCGTCTCCTGCGAGCGCAGCTTGGGCTCCCAGCGCGCCAGCCACTCGGCCTTCTTCTCGGCGATGGTGGCGCGCGCGCCGGTCGAATGTCGCTTCTGGCCGAGCCGGTCCGTGACCGCCTCGATCATCTGCCGGAGCACGAGCTTGGCGTCGCCGAGGATCGGCAGCTCGCAGGGATGCGTCTTGTAAAGGTCGCGCGCGTCGTTGGTGGCGTGGATGATGCGCTTGCCGTCGGGGATGATCGGCGTCGAGATGTTGTGCTTGGTGAGCGAGGTGCCGACGGCAAAGATCAGGTCGCTCGCGTGCAGGAAGTGGCGGCCGTGCCCGGTATAAACCGTGCCGCCGGAGCCGAGCGCCAGCGCGTGGTCTTCGGGGAACGCGCTCTTGCCGTCGGTCGTCGTCATCACCGGCGTATCGAGCAGCTCGGCGAGTTGCAGCAGCTCGTCGCAGGCCTCGGCGTAAAGCACCCCTTGGCCGGCGACGATCATCGGACAGCGCGCCTCGATCAGCTTTTTCGCCGCCTCGTCGATGTCGCTGTCGTCCGCGGCCGACCGGGTGCGGCGGATGCGCTCGTAATGCACGTCGTTGCCGGGGAAATCGGCGGTCATCACATCGGCCGGCACCTCGACCATGACCGGGCCGGAGCGGCCGTTCCTCAGCGCGTTGAACGCGCGGCGCAGCGCGCCGACCGTATGCTCCGGCATCACCACCGGCTCGACCTGCTTGGTGACGGTCGAATAGGTGCGCACCGAGTTGAACATCGGGAAATGATGCGCCGTCTCGCGCGGGTGGCCGAGCGGCAGCAGCAGAAGCGGCGTCGAATCCGAATAGGCCGAGGCGATCCCGGCAAACGCGTTCTCGGCGCCCGGCCCGTATTGCATGGCGAAGACGCCGGGCGGGTTGCCGTTCTGCACCCGGGCGCAGCCGTCCGCCATGTGCACGCCGACACGCTCCTGGCGGCAGATGATCGGCCGCAGCCCCGCCGCGACCGCCGCCTCGATGATCGGCGTGGTCGGGAAGCAGAACAGCGTCTTGACGCCTTCGCGCTTCAGGATTTCCGAGATCGCGTCCATGACCTGCATCGTTTCGCTCCCCTTGACGGTGTTCCGCTCGGCGAAGCCTAGCGCGCCCGAGCCACGCGGCGAAAGAGCGAAGCGTCGGCCGCTGCTTTTACGTCGCGCGCAGCTCACGGCGATCCGTTTACGCAATAGAGCGTAAATAAATTAACTTGATTTTCGCTATCAGCGATCCATACGGAAGTTATTTCCGGAACTCAATCTACAACAATTCGTTATTCGTCGTGAATGTCGCAGGCGGAAGGAAAGTCACGACAGCCCTGCCGCGTGTCGTTTCCCTCTCGCTTTCAAGGTGAGGAACGGGAGGAAGGTAAACCTGCAAAAGGAAAATGGAGTAATACTATGTTGTCAGAGAAATTGCGTATGGCGGCCCTCGCCGCGAGTCTGCTGGCCGGCACCGCGACGCTGGCTTTGGCGCAGTCCAGCTCGACCGTCGGCGCCGGGGGTTCGTCGGCGGGCGGCGGCTCGGTCGGCACGGCCATCGGCACCGGCGGCTCCTCGGCCGGCGGCACCGGGTCGGGCAGCGCCTCGACCTTGGGCACCGGCGCCGCGACCGCCGGCAACGGCTCGGCCAGCACCGCGCTGGGCACGGGCGGGTCGGCGGCCGGATATGGCGGCACGGGCAGCGGCTCCGCCTCGACCCTGGGCACCGGCGCGGCGAGCGCCGGGCACGGCTCGACCGGCGCGGCGTTGGGCACCGGCGGCTCGTCGGCGGGCGGCGGCCGTTACGGCAGCGGCTCGGCCTCGACGCTGGGGACCGGTGGGGCGAGCGCGGGCCACGGCGCGACCAATGCCGCCATGGGCACCGGCGGGTCCTCGGCCGGCAATACGGGCCGCGACATGGACAACCAGCACATGAACCGCGGCCGTCATGACCGCGACCACGACCGCCAGGGCGATCGCGGCCGCTACTAGACCGGTACCGGCACGGACGGAAGCGCGGCCCCTCGGTGGGCCGCGCCTTCCTTTTCTGAAGGATGGGCCCTCCATGAAGCGACAAATGATTTTGCTTGCGGCGTTGGGGCTCGGTGTCATGGCCTTGGCGCAAACGCCGGCCTTCGCCGAACCCAGGAGCGTCAACAATCCCAGCGTCGCCAACCCCAACGGCTGCAAGGTGGTCGAGCGCAAGGGCGGCACGCCCTCCGGGGCGCTGTCATCGACGGTCACCGCCGGCGGCGGGCATGTCTCCGCCTCCACCAGCGGCGGCAACGGCGTCACCGTCTATTCCGGCAGCGGCAGCGGCGGCGTCGCCACGGCGGGAACCGCCAGCAACGGGCGCAATGCGACCACGGTGATGTCGAGCAACGGCGATTGCACGATCTATGTCGATCCCGGCAGCAGGAAGTGAGGTTGCGATGACCCGAACCACGATCTTCTCGGCCGCGCTGGCCGCCGCGCTGGGCGCCTCGGCCGGGCTTGCCGGCGCGGCGCCGCCGACGGCCCTCGGATCCGCCGCCGGCGGGACCGGCGGCAGCGCGGCAGCCGGCGGCACCTCGGCCTCGTCGCTCGGCCTGGGCGCGACGTCAACCAGCCCGTCCGGCACCGATTCGGCGCTCGGCGCCGGCGGCAGCGCCGCGGGCGGGACGCACGACATGAGCAAGAGTAACGTCAACGGCAACGCCGACAATCTGCACGGCATGGCGAACGACAAGGCCCAGGCGGGAGGGACATGGAGCCATTCGATGACCCATACCCGCGTGCATCAGGGTGACGTGATCTCCCGCACCCGGTCGATGTCGCACGAGCCGGGCGGTTCGCCGACCAAATCGACCAGCACGCTCGACACCGGCGCGCCGCGATAGGTGGCACGCGGCTTCACCGGCACGCGATTGCTTCAGTGGATCTCGCTCTGCTCGGCAAAGGCGCGGCGAAGGTCTTCGATCGAGAAACCGGGCCGCTTCGAGGCTTCGATGACGACCTTCTCGCGCCGGGTCAGCAGGTCGACCGCCGCCGGGATCTTGTCGACCGCGTCATGCGGCACCACCACCGCGCCGTGGCGGTCGCAATGGATGATGTCGTTGGCCGACACCACCATGCCGAAAACACTGACGGTGCCGCCGAAATCCACCAGATGGACATGCGCGTGGCTCGGCATGATCGAGCCGGCGAGCACGACGAAATGGGGCGCCATCGCGTCGAGGTCGCGCACCGAACCGTCGGTGATCACCCCGGCGCAGCCGAGCCCGGCATGGACATGGGTCTGCACTTCGCCCCAGAACGCACCGAACCCGGTGTCCGGCGCATCGATGTCCTGGATCACCGCGATCGACGGCATCGGCTGCGCGGCGATGTGCTCGTAATAGCCGATGCGCATCTTGGCGGCGCTCTCGCGCTCGCGCTGGTTCGGCTCGCGTGAGCGGATCAGGGCGGTGCGCGCGAAGGCGACGACCGGCTTCATCTCGGGGAAGGCCGCGACCACCGGCCGGCGGGTGAAGCCGAAGGCGCGGCGCTCCGGGTTGGTCAGTTCCAACGCGTTGCAGATCGTCGGCGTGTCCCACTGGGTGAGGGCTTTGAGGCTGGCGGCGCTCGGGAAGCTGGGCATCGGTGATCTCCGGTGGCATGAAGCTGCACCGCCTTAACGGCAGCGGCGGCCCGCCGCAAGGGCTTTTCCGCCGCCGAGGACGGGGGCATCATCGGACCGATGCCGGGAGGACGAAACCATGAGCTACACCGTCAGCCATTTTGAGATCCGCGCCCACGACCAGAAGGCGATGGAGCAGTTCTATACCGAGGTCATGGGGTTTATCGTCAGCGACCGCGGGCTGCTGACGGCCGGGCCGGCGGCCGGGCGCGAGCTGATCTTCCTCAGCCACAGCCCCGACGAACACCACCAGATCGTGCTGATCCCGAGCGACGTGACCGACCAGGGCGGCGGCATCGGCCATGTCGCGTTCCGCGTCGACAGCCTCGACGAGGTACGCCGCGTCTACGAGAAGGTCCGCGCCCTGCCCTCCACCAAGCCCGAGCCGGTGAGCCACGGCAATACCTGGTCGGTCTATTTCCGCGACCCCGAGAACAACCGGATCGAGGTGTTCACCCAGACACCGTGGCACGCGACGCAGCCCTGCCGCTTCGACGTGGATTACGACCAGGACGACGCCGCGCTCAAGGAAGCGACGCGGACCGATGCCAGCAAGCTCCCCGGCTTTACCTCGACCGAGACCTGGCAGGAGGCGTTCAGCCGGCGTTTCGCGGCGGAGCAGCGGTGAACTTCCCGGATTTCGGCCATGCGAGGCTGGGGGATTTCTCGCTCGCCGACGGGGTCGCCCATCTCAACCACGGCAGCTACGGCGCCGCGCCGCGCGTGGTGACGGATGCCGCGCAAGCATGGCGCGAGCGCATGGAGGCCGATCCCACGAGCTTCTACCGCGACGTGCTGCCGGGCGCGACACGGGCCGCGGCGGAGCGGGTCGCGCGGTTTCTCGGTGGACGCGGCGACGACTGGGCCTTTCTCGAAAACGCGACACAAGGCACCAGTGCGGTCATCGCTTCGCTGAAGCTTGAACCCGGCGACGAGTTGCTCTGCCTGTCGCAGGTCTACAATGCGGTCGGCAACACGCTGCGCCATTACGCAGAGCGCGCCGGTGCGCGGGTCGTCACCGTGCCGGTGCCGGTGCCGTTCATCGATCCCGAGCCGCTGCTCGGCGCGCTCGCCGCGGCGCTCGGGCCGCGCACGCGGCTCGCTTGTTTCGACCACATCAGCTCGGCGGGCGCGGTCGTGTTCCCGATCCGCGAAATGGCCGCATTATGCCGCGCGCGAGCTGTGCCCGTAGCGGTCGACGGCGCCCACGCGCCGGGACAGATCGCGCTCGACGTGCCCGCGCTCGGGGTCGACTACTACGTCGCCAACCTGCACAAATGGGCCTTTGCGGCGCGCGGCACCGCGGTGATCTGGTGCGCGCCGGAGCGGCAGGCGGCGCTGCACCCGGTGGCGATCTCGCACAACCTCGGGCATGGCTTCGCCGCCGAGTTCGACTTCAGCGGCACCCGCGACAGCTCGCCCTGGCTCGCCGTACCGGAAGCGCTCGACTATCTCGCCGGCCTCGGCGCCGAGGCAGTGCGTGCCCATAACGACGCGCTGGCGCGCGACGCCGCCGAGATGTGGCGCGACGCCTGGAACAGCGAGGTCGCCGCCGCGCCGCAATTCCGCGCGGCGATGGCCTCGGTGCGCCTGCCCGGCGTCGGCGCCGCCGACCGTAGCGCGGCGCGGCGCGTGGCGCGGCATCTCCGCGAGGCCCATGGCGTCAGCGCCGGCGTCATGGTGATCGACGGCGCGGTGTGGCTGCGCGTCTCGGCGCAGATTTACAACGAGCTCCGCGACTACCAGCCGCTGGCCGCGATCGGCCGCGGCCTGATGCGTGAATTCGGCGTATGATCGCGCCGCGTTGCTGAGGCGCCGACGATGCCCGACGGACCCAACCCCAAGACCCCCGATTACGACGACGATTTCTACGCCTGGACCCAGCACCAGGCCGCCGTGCTGCGCGCGATGCCGGTCGCCGACAACCGCTTCGACCGCGAGCATGTCGCCGAGGAGATCGAGGATTTGGGCAAGAGCGTACGCAATGCGGTTCGCAGCCAGGTACGGCGAATCGTCGAGCACTTCTTGAAACTGCAATACTCGCCGGCACAAGAACCACGTGCTGATTGGATGGCATCGATTGTCGATGCGCGCACCACGTTGGAAGACGACTTGACCGCGACGTTGAGAGCGGATGTTGGGAATGAGCTCGGGCGACTTTATCGCGCGGCTCGCAAGCAGGCCGGACTGGGATTGGAGCGATACCGCGAGCGCCGGGCGGCGGATCGGATGCCCGACGAGTGTCCCTACACGCTCGACCAAATCCTCGCAGACGACTGGTACCCCGAACCGCTGGAGACGCCATGACCCGCGATTTTGTCGGCTACGGCCCTACCCCGCCGCACGCGAACTGGCCGGGCGGCGCGCGCATCGCGGTCAATTTCGTGATCAATTTCGAGGAAGGCTCCGAGCCGTCCTGGGATGCCGACGGGTTCAGCGAGGGCGGGCTGACCGAGAGCGCCAGCGTCGACCCCGGCATGGCGGGGCGGCGCGACCTCGGCGCCGAGAGCATGTTCGAATACGGCAGCCGGGTCGGCTGGTGGCGGCTCCACCACATCTTCACGCGGTACCAGGTGCCGGTCACGCTGTTCGCCTGCGCCAAGGCGCTCGCGGCCAACCCGCCGGCGGCGCAGGCGATCGCCGCGACCGACTGGGACATCTGCGGTCACGGTCTTCGCTGGATCAAGCATTTCGAGCTGGACGAAGCCGAGGAGCGGCGGCAGATCGCCGCCGCCGTCGAGCTGATCCGCCAGACCACCGGCAAGCCGACGCTCGGCTGGTATTGCCGCTACGCCCCGTCGGAGAACACCCGGCGCATCGTCGCCGAGACCGCGGGCTTTCTCTACAGCAGCGACACCTATAACGACGAGCTGCCCTATTGGACGACCGAGGGCGGCAAGCCGCTGCTAATGGTGCCCTATACGCTGTCGACCAACGACGTGAAGTTCGGCCGCGGCGTGTTCGGGCCGGGCGAGGATTTCTTCGCCTATCTGCGCGACGCGTTCGACGTGCTCTACGAGGAGGGGGCCGAGCGGCCGCGCATGCTGTCGGTGGGGCTGCACATGCGCATCACCCGCCATCCCGGCCGCGCCAAGGCGCTGATGCGGTTTATCGAGTACATCCAGTCAAAGGACCGGGTGTGGATCTGCCGCCGCGCCGACGTGGCGCGGCACTGGATCGCCGCGCACCCGGCGCCTTAAAGACGAGAACGGGCCACCCCCGCCTGCGACGGGAGACCCCCGCCTGCGACGGGAGTGACGCCGTAAAGATGGGAAAGGGCCACCCCCGCCCTGCGGCGGTGGTGACGCCGTAAAGATAGGAAAGGGTCACCCCCGCCCTGCGACGGGAGTGACGCCGTAAAGATGGGAACGGGTCACCCCCGCCCTGCGGCGGCGGTGACGCCATAAAGATGAGAACGGGTCACCCCCGCCCTGCGGCGGCGGTGACCCGGGCAGTCACTTCGCGGCGTCGCGCAACGCCGGACCGGCCTTGGCGGCGGCGAGGACGGCGGCGGCTTCCCTGGCGACCGGCGTGCCCTCGAAGAAGCGCGGGTTCTGCGTGCCCCACAGCCGCACCGCGTTCGAGAACACGAAGTCCTTGAAGTCGTCTTCGCCGATATGACCGTCCTCGACCAGCTCCCATGCCTCGGGCAGCGGGTCGCGCATGTCCATGACGTCGAAATGGCCGATATCGGAGCTGTAGATCGCGTTGATCCGCGCCCCCAAAGGCATCGTCTTGCCGAAGGCGACCGCGTTCATCCGGTCGTCCGCCTCGCAGCCGAAATAATACGGCGTGGCGTAGAGGTCGAGCCAATCCTGCTTCTGGGTGATGCCGCAGTGGATGTAATCGTCCGGCGGGACGTTGCCGGTGAGGAAATCTTCCTCGAGCGGCCAGCCGTCGCGCTTGTCGAGCTCGGCGGCGATGTCGCTATAGCCGTACTGGTCGACCAGCTGGCGCAGCAGCGCGCGGTCGAGCTTTGACGGGTCCATGCGCTCCAGCCCCTTGGCGCCGCGCCGCTCCCAATGTTCGATGAGGTCGCAGAACAGCTGGCAGCCCCAGCCGACCCCGCCTTCGAGGAAGGCGAAGCGCAGGTCCGGGAAGCGCCGGGTCACGCCGCCGAGGAACAGCGCCTTGGCGACGTTGTGGCCGGCCGCCGCGAAATGGCCGATATGGTTGAAGGTGAAGTTCGACGGGCTCATGCGCTCGCCATAGCCGCGCCCGCCGGTGTGAAAGGTCGGGGCGATGCCGAGCTCGCGGCATTTCTGCCAGACCGGGTCGTAATCGTACTGGCTGTCGATCCCGAGCTGGTCAAAGCCGAGCGCGTATTTGGCGACGTCGGGCGGGGCATTCTTGGCGTGCGGGATCGGCCGGCGCACGCCGCTGCCGAACATCGCGACCTTCGAGCCGAGCTGCTTGACGCAGAATTCGAGCTCCTCGATCGCCTCTTCCGGGGTGTGCACGCCGATCACCGCGGCCGGGGTCAGCTTGTCGGAGAGGTCCTTGAAATAGTCGTAGGTGACGACATTGAAGCCGCGGATCACCGCGCGGCGGGTGGCGTCGTCGGCGATGCGCGGGATGCCCAGCCCGGCGGTCGGGTAGACGATGCCGAAATCGATGCCCAGCTCGTCCATCCGCTCATAGAACATACGCGGCATCATCGCGGTGGCGCGGTCGCGGGTGTTGAGCGCCTGCCGGCCCCATTGCCCCTCCATCGCGATGCCGCGCTCCTTGCGCTGCTCGGTGGTCAGTTCGAGCGCGTCCGGGATGCGGCGCTGCGACTGCAGGAAGCCGTTGCCGCCGAGATCGCCTGTCACCTTGCGGATCTTCTCGGCGAAGACCGGCGTGTATTCGACCCAGTGGCCGTCGCCGTCGATGACCGGGTGCTTCAAGCCTTTGCGGATGTCTTGCGGGCTTTGATGCGAGCTCATTCCTGCCTCCGGGGTCGCGCAATCGCTGGCGAAAAGCGTATGCCCCGTGCGCCGGCAAGTCAAATCGCCACACCATCCGGCGGGCTCGCGGCCCCGGCAAATTGCGGCGGAAACAGCGGCGCGCCGTCGCTGAGAGCGCGCCGCTCGGGCAGGTCCGACTACTGGTTTTGGGTCGGGGTCGGGGTCTGGGTGTTGGTGTGGTTCTGGTTCGGGCTTTGCGGCGGCATCGGCTGCTGCGGCTGCATGGTCCGCGCGCGCGTGCCCTGCTGCATGCCGCCCTTCGCGTGGCGGATCGCCCGCTCGTCGGCATTGATCTCACGGCGCAGCCGCGCGGCGTCGGTGGTCCGGCCCAGCCGTACGTCGCGCCGGAGCATCGCCCGTTCGCGGTTGAGCCTGGTCTGGCTGACCTTGGATGTCGTGGTCATCTTCGCATTGGTGCCGGGAACCATGGCATTCGCCCCGGTGGAAACCATGGCGGCGCCGAGCACGCCCGCGGCAGCGAGCGCCAGGATTGTCTTCGTCATCAACTCTCTCCCGATTGATTCTTCGCCCGAACTCAGGCGAAGAACGCCTCCGATTGCGGAAAGGTCGAATATCGACCTGGTAACTGGACGCTTTCTTCTCGGCATTCGTTCCCATCAGCTGCCATATTTTTGAACTTTTCCGCGAGTTTTAACTTATCCGTTCGGAGTGAATATCGCTGTTCTATTGTATTAAGGATAATCAAGGGGCGGGCACCGCATGCTTGATTTACGTTTTAATTGCGGCTGCGCTTCCAGTCGCGCGGGCAGGACCCTCCGGGAGGGTGAGCGGGCGGCGCATCTTGGCGATCGGCTGCGAGGCCGAGGAACTCGGCGTGGCACTGGCACGGGCGGCGGTGAAAACCATAGCGCAGCGCCCCCTATACAGAGCAAGTGCGCTCGACCGCCCAACTGCTGCTCCACCAGCGGATCGACTACGACGATCTGGCGCGTACCGTCGCCCGTGACGCCATCCGCACACGACTTGAAATACTCGTTGTATTACGGCGCACCGGGACGGCGAGAGGTCGGATACGACAACGAACGCGGCAAGGCGACCATCGGCATTTTCAAGGCACCGAAACCGCCTATGCGTTTACGACGGTGGAACGGTTGATGGAAGACTTCTGGGCCGACATACGGACATTGAGAGGTCATGGATGACGGATGTGAAGATCACTGTCGGCGGGGGGTTCAAGGAAGAGGCGTCGCACCGCTTCGTCGATGCCTGGCATCGCGCGGAGCGGGGCGAGCACTTCCATGAGCGGCGGTTATCGTTCGAAAATTGGGACGCGCTCAGCCGCGTGCTGACCGGCAAGCGAATGGAACTGCTGCATTATGTCCGTCGCCACCAGGTCGCCAGCATTCGCGCGCTCGCCAAGGCGCTGGAACGCGACTACAGCAATGTGCATGCCGACGTGCAGGCGCTCGTCGCCACAGGGCTGCTCGATGTGTCGGGTCGCGGGTTGCGGGCCGATTACGACACGATCGAGACGACGATCGCAATTTGACGCGCGTGCCCCGGCAGGGGGCACGCGCGTCCGCTGCTCAGTCGGCCGAGCCGGCGGGCTGCGCGGCGGCGAGCACCGCGGCGGCTTCCTTGGCGACGACGGTGCCTTCGAAGAAGCGGGGGTTCTGCTTGCCCCACAGCATCACCGGGTTCTTGAACACGAAGGCGCGGAAATCGTCCTCGGTGATGTGGCCATCCTCGACCAGCTCATAGGCCTCGGGCAGCGGGTCGCGGAAATCGATCACGTCGAAATGGCCGATATCGGACGAATAGATCGCGTTGAGCTTGGAGCCGAACGGGTTGCCCCTGCCGAACGCGGTCGCGTTCATCCGGTCGTCGGCCTCGCAGCCGAAATAATAGGGCTTGGCATAGAGCTCGACCCAGTCCTCCTTGCGGGTGATCCGGCAGGCGGCAAAATCGTCGAGCTCGGTGCGGTTGCCGGTCAGCTGCTTGGCATTCGGGTCGGGCCAGCCGTCGCGCGCCTTCAGCACGGCGGCGATGTCGTCGTAGCCGTGCTGCTCGACGAGGTCGAGCAGCAGCTTGCGGTCGAGCTTGTCGGGGTCCATGCGCTTCAGCGCCGGGGCGCCGCGCCGCTCCCAATGCTCGATCAGGTCGCCGAACAGCTGGCAGCCCCAGCCCACACCGCCCTCGAGGAAGGCGAAATTGAGCTGCGGGAAGCGCCGCGTGACGCCGCCGAGAAAGATGCCCTTGGCGACCGCGTGGCCGGCGGCGGCGAAGTGACCGACATGGTTGTAGACGAAATTCGACGGGCTGTTGCGCAGACCCTGCCCGCTGGCGCTGGAATGAAAGGTCGGCGCGATGCCGAGCTCGACGCATTTCCGCCAGACCGGGTCGTAATCGTACGGGCTGTCGATGCCGAGCACGTCGTACGACACCGTGAAACGCTGCGACTCGGGGTCGTTGGTCTGCACCGCCTGGACCGGGCGCGACATGCCGCTGCCGAACATGCCGACCTTGGCGCCGAGCTGCGCGGTGACGAACTCCAGCTCGGCGACCGCCTCCTCCGGCGTGTGCATCGGGATGATCGCCGCCGGCGTCATGCGGTCGCTGTAGGGCTGGAAATACTCGGCGGAGACGATGTTGTAGGCGCGGATGACCGCACGGCGGGTCTCGTCGTCCTTGATGCGCGGCAGGCGCAGGCCGGCGGTCGGGTAGATCACCGCGAAATCGGTGCCGATCTCGTCGAGGCGCTGATAGAGCAGCTTGGGCATCATCGCGGTGGCGCGGTCGAGCGTGTTCTCGGCCTGGCGGTTCCAGAAATTCGGCTGGGCGACCCGGCGCGCATCGCGCTCCTCCTGGGTCATCTTGAGCGCGTCGGTGGTCGATTGCAGCGCCTTGAGGAAACCGTCCGCCGCCTTGTCGCCGCCCGCCTTGCGCATCTTCTCGCTGAAGACCGGGGCGAATTCGAGCCAGTGGCCGTCGCCGTCGACGACCGGATGCTTCAGCTTGGCGTGAACCTGCTCGGGGCTCTGATGACGGCTCATGGTGTTCCTCCCGTGGTGCGATGGACCTCGCATGGGTGATTTGCCCGAAGCGTAGGCCCCGGCGCGACAGGGTGTCAAACGCGCTCGGCGCATGGCTAAAGGTTAACACCGCCAGGCGGCCCCATCGGCGCCAGGCGCCTTTCAATCGCCATGGATGTCGACAGACTCCGTGTGCTCCGTGCCTCTGTGGTTAAACTGCCCCTGGCTTCGGGAGAGGAGTTCGAGATGTCGTTGACCGCGATCGAGGCGGCGTCGCGCACGCCGGTGACCTTGCTGACGGGGTTTCTCGGCAGCGGCAAGACCACCGTGCTCAACCACATCGTCAAGCAGCCGGAGATGGCGGCGACGGCCGTCATCATCAACGAGTTCGGCGAGGTCGGCATCGACCATCTGCTGGTCGAGAAGGCGACCGACGATGTCGTGCTGATGCAGAGCGGCTGCCTGTGCTGCACGATCCGCGGCGACATCGCCGACACGCTGGTCAACCTGTTCGTCGACCGCGCCAAGGGGCGCATCCCCGGCTTCGAGCGGGTGGTGATCGAGACCACCGGCCTGGCCGACCCGGCGCCGATCCTGCACGCGCTGATGCAGGACCCGATCGTCGCCGAGCGCTATATGGTCGACGGCGTGGTGACGACGGTCGACGCGGTCAACGGCATGGGCACGCTCGACGCCCAGGTCGAGGCGGTGAAGCAGGCGGCAGTCGCCGACCGGCTGTTGCTGACCAAATGCGACGTGGCGACGCCGGCGGCGCGGCGGGCGCTGGAGCGGCGGTTGGCGGCGCTCAATCCGGGCGCCCCGATCATGGAGGTGACGGGCGGCGCGGTGGACCCGTCGATGCTGTTCAACCTCGGCCTCTACGACCCGACGACCAAGACGGTCGAGGTGCAGCGCTGGCTCGGCGACGAGGCTTTGGGCGACGAGGCGCTCGCCGCAACGCATGACGCGCATGCGGGGCATGGGCATCGCCATCACCACGACGTCAACCGGCACGACGCACATATCGCCTCGTTCTGCATCGTGCGCGAGCAGCCGATGTCGTGGACGGCGCTGTCGGGATGGTTCGATGCGCTGACCTCGATGCGCGGCGCGGATTTGCTGCGGGTCAAGGCGATCGTCGCGATCGACGAGCGGCCGGGCCAGCCGGTGGTGCTGCACGGCGTCCAGCATCTGTTTCACCCGCCGGTCCTGCTGCCGGCATGGCCGACCGACGACCATCGCACGCGGATCGTCTTCATCACCCGCGACCTGCCGCGCGAGACGATCGAACAGACCCTCGCCACCTTTGTCGACGCCGACCGGCCGCCGGATTTGGCGCCCGCGCCTGGAGGCTAGGCTAAGCGACGGCGGCGGCAACCGCGCCGATCCCGGTGAAATCCGCTGCAATGCGGTCGCCAGGGTTCAGCGGGAACTGCCGGGTGAACGAGCCGCTCATGACATAGTCGCCGGCGCGCAGTCTCTCGCCGAACTGCGCCAGCTTGCCGGCGAGCCAGGCGACCGCGTTGTACGGGTGCCCGAGAACGGCGCTGCCGTTCGCGGCGGCAACTTCGGTGCCGTTGACCCGCACGCTGACCGTCACCGCATCGAGCGCCGGGAGGGCCGCCCGTTCCGCCGCCGGGCCGAGCACGAACGCCTTCTGCTGGGCGTTGTCGGCGAGCGCGAGGGCGAGCTGACCGGTCAGATCGCCGCGCGTCTCGATGATCTCGAAAGCGGGATGGACGCGCGCCACCGCCCCAGCGACGTCGTCAGCCGTCGCACCGGCGGCCAGGTCGCGGCCGATGACGATGCACAGCTCGTTCTCGAACCCCGGCGCGATCAAATCGCCGGAGCGAAAGATGTGGCCAGTGTCGAGCCGGCCGCCGGCCAAGAGGCAGCCGAAGACCGGCTCGTGCACCTGGAATTGCTGCTGGATCGCGGTCGAGGTCAGCCCGACCTTCCAGCCGACGCGCCGGGCGCCGCGGTCCGCGATCAGCGCCAGCTGGATGCGATACGCGTCATCGAGCGACAGCCGGCCGGCCCAGGCCTGGGGAAAATATTCGCCCCGGTCCCGCGCCGCCGCGAATTCGGCGACCGCGGCTGCCAATTCGCTGTCGTTCATCGCTTACCTACGACCGGTCCAGGGACGACGACGGGCATGGCGAATGTGCAGGATACAAATCTCGTCGCCGTAAAGCTCGTAATAGACCTTGTAGGGAAACCGCGACACCGACAATTCCCGTAGGCCGGGGATTTCGGTCGCCGGCGCCATTAGCGGAAAGGCGAGGAGCTGATCGACGCGTCGTTTGATCTCGATGCGCACGGCCCGTGCACTTGGGGCGAGAGTTGGTCGAAATAGGAAAAGATGGCTTCTAGATCCGCTTGAGCTCGCAGCGTGTAGCGGATCCTCATTCGCCCTTGGGCTCGAACAGCCGATTGATCGCCGCATCGTCGGCAAATTCACCGCGCCGGACCTGGGCCTGGCCTTCGGCGATTGCGGCGCATGTCGGTTCGTCGAGCGGCTTTGCCCGCGAGGCCAGGGTCAGCAGGATTTCCGCGGCATCATCTTGGTCGGCATCGGGCAAGCGGCGGATTTGCGCGATCGCTTTGTCGAGCAGCTTTGTCATTCACATATCCTAACAGAGCAGGTCGGGGCTTAGAACACCCTCGGAATGAGCCGCGCGGTCTGCCGGCAGTACGCAGCGTATTCGCGCGGAAAGGTGTCGCGCATGCGCGCTTCCTCGGCCAGCAGCTTCAGCACGAAGCCGAGCAGGATCAATCCCGCGCCGATAAAGCCACGCGGCGCGCCGATCGCCAGCGCCGAGCCGAACAGCGCCAGCACCATGCCGCTGTAGATCGGGTGCCGCACCCAGCGATACGGGCCGCTGCGGATCAGCGTATGCCCCTCCTTGACCGTCACCGTGCTGCTCCAGTTGCGGCCGAGATGCCAGCGCGCCCATACCGAAAGCGCCAGGCCGGCAAACACCAGCACCGTTCCGGCCGCAGGCCCGGCCGGACCCCACAGCAGGCGTTGCGTCAGCAATGCGGGCTGCCATGCCGGCGCCGCCAGCATCAGCGCGCCGAGCAGCACCGGGAGGCGATTGGCGAGCGCGCCGCCCAGCGGCTCCCGCACTTGCGTCCGCTTGACGTTCCAGGAGCCGGCGAGCCAGATCGCCAGCCAGGTCACCCAGAAGGCCGGGATCAGGTAAAGCGAAGCGTAGGCTAGGCGGTCCATGCTCTCCTAGATAAGTTTGCCGACGCCTTCGATCACGGTATTCCAGTCGTCGACCTCGCGATCCTGCGGGTGGACCATGACGTGCTGCACCCCGGCCGCTTCGTACGCCGCGACGCGCGCCCGCATCATGCCGATATCCTTGCCGTCCCAATGGCTGCGGACGGAGATCGTGAACGACGGCTCGGGCCGGTCGCGGCGCAGGCGCTTGACGACCTCGCCGGCCTGCTCGGGCGTCACCTGGCTGCCGTGCCAGCCGTCGCCGATGCGGACCGTCCGTTTGTGCGCCGCCTCGCTGCGGCTGCCGTGCCACATCGGGATCGGCGACACCGGCTGCGGCAGCATCGTCATGTCCTTGATCTCGGAGGCGATGTACTTGCTGTCGAAGCTCACCGGGTCCTGCGACCACACCGCCTTCATCATCGCGATGCCCTCGTCCATGCGCCGGCCGCGTTCGTGGAACGGCACGCCGAGCGCGGCGAATTCCGGCTCCAGCCAGCCGACCCCGACGCCGAGGATCAGCCGCCCGCCCGACAGGTTGTGCAGCGTCGACAGCTCCTTGGCGAGCGGCAGCGGGTGGCGCATCGGCAGCACGATGACGCTGGTGCCGAGCCGGACGCGCTCGGTCACCGCGGCGACCCAGGTCAGCGTCAGCACCGGATCGTAGAACAGCGGCGAGCGGGGAAACTGCGCCCGCGGCACGATGATGTGCTCGCTGACCCACACGTCCGAGAGGCCCAGCGCCTCGGCCCGGCGGGCATGGTCCTTGATCAGCGCCGGTGTCGCCTGGCTGCCGGCATGCGGCAGGTGCATCCCGATCTGCATCGCTATTTCCTTCCCCTGGTGTCTCGCTTCTCTAAGATGCCCGGAACGATACGGGCTGCGGAAGGGGGAGCGATGCGCTTCGAGGGCAAGATCGCGCTGATCACCGCCTGCGCCAGCGGCATCGGCCGCGCCAGCGCCAATATCATGGGGCGCGAGGGCGCGACGATCGTCGGCGTCGACAACAACCAGGAGCGGCTCGACCGGACCGTCGCCGAGATCGCCGCTGTCGGCGGCATCGCCCACGGCCGGTTGTGCAACGCGCTCGACAAGCACCAGGTCGATTCGCTGGTCGCCTCGGTCGCCGAGGAATTCGGCCGCATCGACATCCTGGTCAACGCGGTCGGCGGCAGCACGATCATCCCGCGCCCCAGCGCCGCGGTCGAGGAGCTGAGCCTCGACGAGTGGAAGGCCATCATAGATTTCAACCTCGACGGCACCTTCCTGTTCACCCATGCGGTGGTGCCGGTGATGAAACGGCAGCGCGGCGGCAAGATCGTCAACCTGTCCTCGATCGCCGGGCGGGGGCGCAGCGCCGCATCGTCGGCCGCCTATGCCGCGGCCAAGGGCGGGATCATCGCCTTTACCAAGAAGCTGTCCTACGAGCTTGGCCCTTACGGCATCAACATCAACGCGATCGCGCCGAGCACCACGCTCACCGAGCGCATCCGCCCGCACTGGGAACGGCGCAGCCAGGAAGACCAGGCGCGGGCGATCGACAACACGCCGCTGCGCCGCGTCGCCGAGGCGGTCGACCAGGCGCGGGTGATCTGCTTCCTGGCGTCGCAAGACGCCGATTTCGTCACCGGCGTCACGATCGACGTGACCGGCGGCGCTTGAGTTTCCAACACCACCCCGGCGCAGGGAAGGAAATCCACATGGCCACATTCGTCTTGGTGCACGGCTCTTATCAGGGGGGCTGGATCTGGAAGCCGGTGGCGGCGCGGCTGCGCGCCCAGGGCCATGAGGTCTACGCCCCGTCGCTCGAAGGATGCGGCGAACGGGCCGCGCAGGTGCGCCCCGGCATCACCACCGAATCGCATGCCGACGAGATCGCCTCGCTGCTGTTCTACGAGGACCTCGACAACGTCGTGCTGGTCGGCACCAGCTCGGGCGGCATGGTGGTGTGCCGCGTCGCCGAGCTGATCCCGGACCGCATCGGCCGGCTGGTGTTTGTCGACGCGCTGGCGCTGCTCGACGGCGAGAAGATCGGCGACATCGTCACCCGCTCGACCGCCGCCGGTACGCCGGGCGGGCTGACCCGCGGCCCGTCGCGCGAGGATGCGGCGAACCGTCTTTTCGCCGATCTCGACCCGGCGATGAAGGAATGGGCGCTCGCCCGCTATACGCAGCACCCGGCGGGCATCTATACCGAGGGCGTCAAGCTCGAGCATTTCTGGACCACGCCCTGGGAAGCGAGCGTCATCTGGTGCAAGCGCGCGCCAAACCCGGGCGAGGCGCACCAGCGCCGCACCGCCGAAAAACTGCAAGCGCCGTTTTACGAGCTCGATACCGGGCATTACCCGATGCTGAGCATGCCGGAGGAGCTGACGGCGCTGCTGCTGAAGGGCTGACCCGCAAGGGTAGGCAGCATAGGCGGGCCGCGCTAGGCTTCGCACAACGGAATGGAGGAACGGCGATGCAGTACAAAGTGATCTCGGCCGATTGCCATGTCGATCTGATCTGGCTGCCGCCCGACCTGTTCACCAGCAACGCACCGGCGGCGCTCAAGGAGCGCATGCCCTTTGTGGCCGAGGGCGCGCGGGGGCGCGAATGGGTCACCAAGAACGGCTCGTCGTTTGGTTTGGATGCCGGGATGGGATCGGCCGGCCGCAAATACGAGCCGGGCAAGATCCACCGGTCCGACCGCATGGCCTCCACCGGTCTCTACGACCCCGAGCAACAGCAGGTCCGTCGGCTGACCGACCCGGATCTGCGGCTGCAGGACCAGGACCGCGACGGCATTCAGGCGGAAATCCTCTACGGCATCCTCGGCGCGACCAACCGGCTCAACGACAACGAGGCGGCCGGCTGCATGCTGCGCATCTACAACGACTGGCTTGCCGATTTCTGCTCGAAGCATCCCGATCGCTACGGCGGGCTCGCCAACATCCCGAATCATAATGCCGGTGAGGCGGTGGCGGAGATCGAGCGCGTCGCCAAGCGCGGCAATGTCCGCGGGTTGGAGGTCGCCCGCCGCCACGACATGACCCCGCTATGGGACCCCTGGTGGAACCCGGTATGGGACGCGATCGCCGCCAGCGGGCTGCCGGTGCATTTCCACACGATCGGCGGGCCGGGCCGCGATTTCTCGAAACTCACCGGCAAGACGCTGCTCGCCGCGCGGGCCGCCAGCATCAGCAGCTTTCAGATGCATATGGCCGACGTGCTGATGTCGATGATCTTCGCCGGGGTGCTGCACCACCGGCCGCAGATGAAGATGGTGATCGGCGAGGCGGGAACGGGCTGGATCCCCTATATCCTCGACCGCATGGACGCCGAGTGGGAGGACCAGTTCAAGGAACTCGACCTGACGATGAAGCCGAGCGAATACTGGCGGCGCCAGTGCTACGCCACCTACCAGAGCGACCCGATCGGCGTGAAGCTGATCGAGGAGTTGGGCGAAGACAACATCATGTGGGGCTCGGATTTCCCGCACCCCGACGGCATCTACCCGGATTCGCAGGAATATATCGAGAAGGAGCTCGGCCACCTGCCGGCGGCGGTGAAGCAGAAGATCATCTGCGACAACGCCGCCAAGCTCTACCGCTTCGTCAACTGACGGCCGCCTGCGGCGGCCTGGTCAGATCTCGACCTGGCCGCCGAGTTCGACGACGCGGTTGACCGGGATGCGGAAGAACTCGGTCGCGTCGAGCGCCAGTTCGGAAAGCAGCACGAACAGGCGTTTGAACGGCATCAGCCAGCGCGTGCGGCGCGTCGGCACGATCTTTTCGTGGCCGACAAAGAACGAAGTGTCCATCAGGTTGAAGCGGAACCCGCTGACCCGGCACATCGCCAGGGCGCGCGGGATGTCGGGCTCCTCGGTGAAGCCGTAGCGGATGCGGACCGTGTGGAAATTCTGGTCGAGATGGCGGATCTCCAGCCGGCTCGCTTCGGGCATGCGCGGGACGTCGGCGGTCTGCACGGTCATCAGCACGGTGCGCTCGTGCAGCACCTTGTTGTGCTTCATGTTGTGCAGCAGGGCGGCCGGCACGTTGTCGACCTCGGCGGTCATGTAGATCGCGGTGCCGGGCACCCGCGCCGGGCGGTCGGGGCGCAGGCTGGCGATCAGCATGTCGAGCGGCATGCCGCCGCTCGCGCGCTGGCGCGACAGCTTCCGTCGGCCCCAGATCCAGGTGGCCATCACCGTCAGCGCCGCGGTGCCGGTCGCCAGCGGGAACCAGCCGCCCTCGAAGAATTTGAGGATATTGGCGCCGAAAAAGCCGAGATCCACCGTCAGGAACAGGGCGAACAGCGGCAATAGCTGCCACAACCGCCATCGCGGCCCGCGCCGCAGATAGGTGAAGGCGAGGATCGAGTCCATCGTCATGCTGCCGGTGACGGCGATACCGTAGGCGGCGCCCAGCGCGTTCGACGAGCGGAAGCCCAGCACCGTGGCCACCACGGCGACGAGCAGCAGGTTGTTGATCACCGGCACGTAGACCTGGCCCATCGCGCGCTCGGACGTGTGGCGCACATGCATCCGCGGCAGGAAGCCGAGCTGTACCGCCTGGCTGGTCAGCGAGAAGGCGCCGGAGATCACGGCTTGCGAGGCGATCACCGTCGCGGTCGAGGCGAGCACGACCAGCGGCAGCACCGCCCATTGCGGCGCCAGCAGGTAGAACGGGTTCTGGATCGCCTCGGGCTTTGCCAGCAGCAGCGCGCCCTGGCCGAAATAATTGAGCAGCAGCGCCGGAAAGACAAACCGCAGCCAGGCGCGGCGGATCGGGCCGCGGCCGAAATGCCCCATATCGGCATAGAGCGCCTCGGCGCCGGTGACCGCCAGCACGACCGCGCCGAGGATCACAAACCCGGCGGCCGGGTCCGAGCGGATCAGGTCGATGCCGTAAAGCGGATTGATCGCCCACATGATCTTCGGGTTGCGGGCGACTTCGACCAGTCCCAAAAACCCGATCACGCTGAACCAGACGATGATGATCGGCCCGAAAAACCCCCCGACCCGGCCGGTGCCGCGGCGCTGCGCGATAAACAGCAGGACCAGCAGGAGGATGGTCAGCGGGATGACGAACGGCGCCATTTCGGGGGTCTTGACCTCCAGCCCCTCGACGGCGCTCAGCACCGAAATCGCCGGGGTCAGGACCCCGTCGCCAAAGAACAGCGCGGCCCCGACCAGCCCGGCGCCGAGAACCCAGCGGTTGGGCCCGCGGATCGTCGCCCGCAAGGCCAGCACGGTCAGCGCGAAGATCCCGCCCTCGCCGCGATTGTCGGCGCGCAGCAGGACGATCACGTATTTGACGGTCACGACGATGGTCAGCGCCCAGACGATCAGCGACAGCACCCCGAACACGCGAGTCGTCGTCACCGACGCGGCGCCGTCGAAACACTGCCGCATCGTATAGAGCGGCGAGGTGCCGATATCCCCGTAGACGACGCCGAGCGCGGCGACGGCCATGCTGCGCCCGACACCCTCATGGGTTTGGGCCGCGTCATGGGTTTGGGCCGGGGCCGCCGGTTCCGCGGCCGCGCTCGCCCCCGGTGACGGCTGTTGGGCCAGGTCATCCACGCCGGGTCGAGCTCTCAGTCGGCTTCATCGAGGGCGAAAACGGCACCGGGGCTGATCCGATCCGAATGCGCACGCATCTCCTCCCTGGAGGCCACGCCGGCGCGGTCGCGCGCCGAGCGCGCCGTTTACTCCACCTACAATCCTTGTGCCAGGAACATTTATCGTCGACTTTTGTCGCATGGGTTTCGATCCGGACGAGCTGCGCGCCTTCGAACATGCCGGCTGGCAGAAAGCGGCAGCGTATTACGCCTCGACCTTCGCCGCGGCGACGGGCGAATTCGCCGCTGCCTTGCTGGACGCCGCCGGTGCCGGGCCGGGCATGCGGCTTCTCGACCTGTGCTGCGGCACCGGTCTCATCGCCGCGGCCGCGGCGGCGCGCGGGGCGATCGCGGCGGGTCTCGATTTTTCGCCGGCGATGCTCGCCGAGGCGCGCGCGGTACGTCCAGAGCTCGACTTCCGCGAAGGCGACGCCGAGGCGATGCCGTTTCCCGGCGACTCTTTCGACGCCGTGGTGTCGAGCTTTGGCATCCATCACGTGCCGCGTCCCGCGCGAGCGCTGGCCGAAGCGCAGCGCGTTCTGCGCCCCGGCGGCCGCATCGCCTTTGCGACCTGGGCGGCACCGTCGGAAAACACCGCCTGGCGCCTGCTGCTCGACGCCATCAAGCTGCACGGTGATCCCGACGCCGCGCAGGCGCCGGTTTCCGGCGGCGGCATCGGCAGCGCGGCGGCGGTGCGGCGCCTGCTGCAGGACGCCGGTTTCGCCGATCACGCCGTTCGGCCGGTGCGCCGCGAATGGCGGTTGGCGCATCCCGGCGACCTGATCGCCGCGCTGCGCCGCGGCACGGTGCGCACCGCCGCTTTGATCGACGCGCAGCGGCCGGCGGCGCTGGCGGCGATCGAGGCCGAGATCGCCCGGCAGGCCGCCGCCTATCGCCGCGACGGCTGGTACTGCATCCCGATCGCGGCAATCCTCGGGAGCGGCACGAAACCGTGACCCTCCACCTTGCAGCCGCGACGGCTTCGCAACCGCGTGACGAAGACACGACCGCCGCGCGAACGGCTCTAACTTAGGTTAAGTGAGTCGGGGCAAGACTAGGTGTTGGCTTGCAGCCGTGCTAATCATCGCCGAGAAAAGGACAAAGCACGGGGCGAGACATGGCGAACACGGCGCTGACACAGCTCCAGGACCAGATCGAGGCGGTCCGCCGCGAAGCCTACGAGGCGGGCTATGCGGCAGCCATGCAAGCGGTGCGGGAGTTTGCCGGCCATCCCGCCGGGACCGCTGCGCCGGCGACAGCGGCCTCGGGCAGAACTCGCCCTTCCGCCCAACCCGCTCCCGCCGCGAAGCCCGGCCCGCGGCGGCGCGGCGCGGCCAAGGCGGCATCGAGCGGGACGCGGCCGCAGCGCGGGACCAACGCCCGGCTCATCATCGAGGTGCTGAAGGCGATGCCGTCCGGCACCGCGCGCCCCGCCGACATCCGCAAGGCGCTGGAGAGCGACAAGGGCGTGTCGATGGCCTTCACCTCGATCCGCCACGCGCTGGGCCAGCTCGCCGCGCGCAACGAAGTCGCGGCGTTGGACGACGGCAAAACCTGGCGCTACGTCGGCCCCTGATCACGGCTTGCCTGATCACGGCTTGTCCAGGGGCACCGCGGCCCGGGCGAGCGCGTCGGCCCGCTCGTTTTCCGGGTGGCCGGCATGGCCGCGCACCCACAGCCATTCGATCTGGTGCGGCGCCGCGGCGGCATCGAGCCGCTGCCACAGATCGACATTCTTCACCGGCTTCTTGTCGGCGGTGCGCCAGTTGCGCGCCTTCCAGCCGGCGATCCACTGCATGATCCCGTCGCGCAGATACTGGCTGTCGGTGTAGAGCCGCACCCGGCACGGCCGCTTCAGCGCCTCCAGCCCGGCGATCGCGGCGGTCATCTCCATGCGGTTGTTGGTGGTGGCCGGATCGCCGCCGGAGAGCTCCTTCTCGACCGTGCCGTAGCGGAGGATCGCCGCCCAGCCGCCGGGCCCGGGGTTTCCCCGGCAGGCGCCGTCGGTGAAAATATCGACCGGCGGGCGCTCGGCCACAGGGGCGTCAGGCGTCGATGCCATAGCCGGCCGGGTTGCCGATGCCGCGGTGAAAGCGCAGCTTGCGCAGATATTCGAGCGGGTCCTTCGGCCGGACCAGCGCGCCCTGGGTCTGGTTCAGCCAGTCATAGAGCCGGGTCAGCAGGAAGCGCAGCGCGCTGCCGCGCGCGAGCAGCGGCAGCGCCGCAACCTCTTCCGCCGACAGCGGCCGCTCGGCGCGGTAATGACGGACCAGCAGCCGCGCCTTGGTGATGTTGAAGTCGCCGTCCGCCTCGAAGCACCAGGCGTTGATGCAGATCGCCAGGTCGTAGGCGAAGGCGTCGGTGCAGGCGAAATAGAAGTCGATCAGCCCCGACAGCGCGTGATCGCGAAAGAACACGTTGTCGGGAAAGAGGTCCGCATGGATCACGCCGCTCGGCAGGTGTTGCGGCCAGGCGAGGTCGATCGCCTCGAGCTCGTCGTGCAGTTCGGCGGCGAGCCCCGCCTGCACCTCGTCGGCGCGCGACGCACAGGCGACATAGAGCCGGTGCCAGCCGCCGGGCCCCAGGTCGTTCGCCCGGGTCATCGCGAACGAGGCGCCGGCCTTGTGCAGCCGCGCCAACGCGGCACCGACGCCGGCGCAATGGAACGGCTCGATGCGGCGCGGCCACATGCCGTTGAGAAAGGTGACGATCGCCGCCGGCCGGCCGCACAGCTCGCGCAGCGCCGCACCGTCCCTGGCGCGCACCGGCGTCGGGCAGGCGACGCCGTGATGCGCCAGATGGTCCATCAGCGCGATAAAGAACGGCAAATCGCCCGGCGACACGCGCTTTTCGTAAAGCGTCAGGATGAACGAGCCGCGTCCGGTGGCGAGCAGGTAATTGGAGTTCTCGACCCCCTCGGCGATGCCCTTGCACGACAGCACCTCGCCGATGTCGTAGGCGGCGACGAAATCGCGCAGCTCGTCGTCACCGATTTCCGTGTAGACCGCCATGCGCGCGCCAGTTGCTCCGCCAGGGGTTAACGCCGCGAATTATGCTTGTCCCGACCCGGCTTGTCTGGCGGGCGAGCCTCGCATACAGTCCGACCGGCCCTGATCTCGCAATCGATGGGGAGGCCGCGCGGACCGCGCGGACAGTACAAGGGCGACGGTGGGGAAGAAAGATGGACGCTCCGATCCCAGCGCAAAAGGCGCCGTACGGCATCGCCGTCGAAGCCGGCAAGAAATACTTCTGGTGCGCCTGCGGCCGCAGCAAGGGACAGCCGTTTTGCGACGGCTCGCACAAGGGCACCGGGCTGACGCCGCTGATGTACGAGGCGGACAAGACGGGGCAGGTCTGGTTCTGCGGCTGCAAGGCGACCGGCAAGTCGCCGCTCTGCGACGGAACCCACAACCGCCTCTAGCCACAACCGCCTCTAGCCACAACCGCCTCTAGATCGAGCACGCCATTTTGTCGACCGGATGGTATCGCAGCGCTGCGGCGCTGCTCGCGGCGATGGGCTTGGCCGTCCTGGCGAGCTGCAGCTATATCCCGTTTGTCGGCAAAAAGTCCGAGGGCCAGCCGGCCGCGCCCGCCTGTCCGATCGCGGTGATCCTGCGGCCGCTCGCCAATACCGCGGTGTTCCGGCCCGGAACGGGGGCCGAGATTCGGCCGATCGACGTGATGTTTTACGGCATCTACAGCGACATCTCGGCGAGCTGCCAGGTCAACGGCGCCACGTTGCGCGTGTCTCTCGACAACGTCATCGCCGCCGAACGCGGGCCGGCGGCGCAGGGCAACGACGTCGACCTGACCTACTTCGTCTCGCTGACCGCGAGCGATCAGACGGTGCTCGGCAAGAAATCGTTCGGGGTGCGCGTCTCCATCCCCGACCGTGCCAAACGCGGCGGAGTCAACGACCACGTCGAGGTCGTCTTCCCGACGGCCGGACGCCCGATCGCCGACCTCAACATCACCGCCGGCTTTCAGGAAAGCCCGCAGGCGATCCAGTTCTACAAGAACTACCGCGGGCGTTAGCGCCGCCTGGGAATGCCCTGGGGATTACGGCTGGCCTCGCGTCGCGCGCGATGCTAAACAAGCCCGGCCGTATGCACGCCCGCAGGAGAGGCCGCGCCGCCCAAGGATGATGGGGATGGTGCGGCGCCGAAGGAGCAACCGCCCCGGAAACTCTCAGGCAAAAGGACTGCGGACGTAAGGGCGCTCTGGAAAGCAGCGGTCACGCCGGGACGGCGCGCCGCTCACCGAAGGAGTAAGCCGCGCCTCCATCAAGGCCGGTGAATCTCTCAGGGGAAACGACAGAGGGGGCATCTCTTGGCGGCGCCGTGCGCCGCCGATGGGGAGGTGCCCGTGGTGTCGGACGATTCGGCCAATCTGCGCAAGACGCCGCTTTACGCGCTGCATGTCGCACGCGGCGCGAAAATGGTGCCGTTTGCCGGCTACGCGATGCCGGTGCAATATCCGACCGGCATCATCGCCGAGCACCTGCACACCCGCGCCAAGGCCGGGTTGTTCGACGTCTCGCATATGGGCCAGGTGGCGCTGCACGGCGTGACCGCGGCGATGCTCGAAGCGCTGGTGCCGAGCGATATCGTCGCGCTGCCCGACGGGCGCATGCGCTACACGCTGCTGCTCAACGACCGGGGCGGCATCATCGACGACCTGATGGCGCTGAATGTCGGCGGGGCGCTGCGGCTGGTGGTCAACGCCGCGACCAAGGACGGCGACGTCGCGCATCTGCGCGCGCGGCTCGGACCGGCAGCCGGCGTCGAGCTGCACGAGGACCTCGCCCTGCTCGCCTTGCAGGGACCGGAGGCGGCGGCGGTGCTGAGCCGCTTTGCGCCCGGCGTCGCGACGATGCCGTTCCTCTCCTGCGCGCAGGTCGGCGAGCTGTTCGTCACCCGCTCCGGCTATACCGGTGAGGACGGGTTCGAGATTTCGCTGGCCGGCGCCCGTGCGGCCGAATTCGCCGAGCAATTGCTGGCCGAGCCGGAAGTGGCGCCGATCGGCCTTGGCGCGCGCGACACGCTGCGCCTCGAAGCCGGGCTTTGCCTCTACGGCCACGACATCGACGAGACCACCACCCCGGCCGCGGCCGGTCTCGCCTGGACGATCGGCAAGCGCCGCCGCACCGGCGGCGGCTTTCCCGGCGCCGCACGGGTTCTCCGCGAGCTGAGCGAGCCGCCGCCGCGCCGCCGCGTCGGCATTCGGCCCGACGGCCGCGCCCCGGCGCGCGAGGGCAGCGCCGTCATCGACGCCGCCGGCAAGCCGATCGGCACGGTGACCAGCGGCGGCTTCAGCCCGACGCTCAACGCGCCGGTCGCGATGGGCTATGTCGACCGCGCCCAGGCCGAGCCCGGCACCGCGCTGTCGGTGGTGGTGCGCGATGTCGCCCGCCCGGCCCGCATCGCGCCGCTGCCGTTTGTCCCCACCCGCTATTACCGCGCCCCATAGGAGCCGCCCTTATGCCGACGCTGCGTTTCACCAAGGACCATGAATGGATCCGCCAGGACGGCGACACCGCCGTCATTGGCATCACCGATTATGCGCAGCAGCAGCTGGGCGACATCGTCTATGTCGAGCTGCCGGCGGCGGGGACGCGGGTCCAGGCCGGCAAGGAGGCTGCGGTCGTCGAATCGGCCAAGGCGGCGAGCGAGGTCTATGCGCCAGTGTCCGGCGAGGTGGTCGCGGTCAATGCCGTGATCGCCGACGACCCGGCGAAGGTCAATGCCGACCCGATGGGCGACGGCTGGTTTCTCACCGTCAAGCTCGACGACCCGAAGCAGCTCGACGGGCTGATGGACGAGGCCGCGTACCAGGCCTTTGTCGCGGAGCAGGGCTGATGCGCTATCTGCCGCTGACGCCCGCCGACCGGGTGCAAATGCTGGCGTCGATCGGTGCCGCGTCGATCGACGACCTGTTCGCCGATGTGCCGCCGGCGGCGCGGCTGCCGGGTCTTGTCGACTTGCCGACGGCGCAGGGCGAGCTCGAAGTCGAGCGCGCGATCGCCAGAATGGCGGCGAAGAATGTGCCGGCCGGCTCGGTGCCGTTCTTTATCGGCGGCGGCGCCTATCGCCACCACGTGCCGGCGGCGGTCGATCATCTGATCCAGCGCGGCGAGTTCCTGACTTCCTACACGCCCTACCAGCCCGAGCTGGCGCAAGGCACGCTGCAGTATCTGTTCGAGTTCCAGACCCAGGTCGCGCTGCTGACCGGCATGGAGGTCGCCAACGCCTCGCTCTATGACGGCGCCACCGCCTGCGCCGAGGCGGTGGCGATGGCACACCGTATCACCCGGCGGCCCAAGGCGATCCTCTCCGGCGCGCTGCACCCGCATTACTGCGCGGTCTGCCGGACCTATGCCCAGTTTTCGGGGCTGGAGGTCGTGGCCCTGCGGCCGAACCCGGGCCATGCCGACCCGATCGACATCGACGGCGACACCGCCTGCGTGGTCGTGCAGTACCCGGATTTCTTCGGCGAGCTGCACGACGGCTCGGCGCTGGCGGCGCGCTGCCGCGAGGCCGGCGCGCTGCTGGTGGTGGCGGTCAACGAGATCGTCTCGCTGGGCGCGGTGCAGCCTCCCGGCGACATGGGGGCCGACATTGTCGCGGCCGAGGGGCAGTCGCTCGGCAACGCGCTCAATTTCGGTGGCCCCTATGTCGGTCTGTTCGCGGCGCGCGAACGGCATGTGCGGCAAATGCCGGGCCGGCTGGCCGGACAGACCACCGACGCCGACGGCCGGCGCGGCTGGGTGCTGACCCTGTCGACCCGCGAGCAGCACATCCGGCGCGAGAAGGCGACCAGCAATATCTGTACGAATTCCGGGCTCTGCGCGCTCGCCTTCTCGATCCACCTGGCGCTGCTCGGCGAGGCGGGGCTGACGCGGCTCGCGCGGCTCAACCACGCCGCCGCCTGCACCTTGGCCGACCGGCTTTCCGGCATCCGGGGGGTGCGGCTGGTCAACGACGCCTTCTTCAACGAATTCTCGTTGCGCCTGCCCATCCCCGCCGCCCAGGCGGTCGAGGCGCTGGCCGGGAAGGGCGTGCTCGGCGGCGTCGCCGCCAGCCGTTTCTATCCGGAACGCGACGACCTCGCGGATTTGCTGCTGGTCGCCGCGACCGAGACCGCGACCGCGGAAGACATCGATGCATACGCCGCGGCGCTGACGGAGGTCCTGCGATGACCGGCTGGAGCCAGGCCCTGAGCCGCCATTTCGAGACCGCGGCGGAAAGCGCGACCTTTACCGGCAACCGCGGTCTGCAGATCGAGGAAGCGCTGATTTTCGAGCAGGATTCGCCGGGTCATTGCGGCGTCGACCTGCCGGAGCCGCCGGCGCACCGCATGCGCCTCGGCGGCCTCGAACGCCGCGGCCCGATCGGCCTGCCGGGGCTCAGCGAGCCGCAGGTGGTGCGCCATTACACGCGGCTGTCGCAAAAGAACTATGCGATCGACAGCGGGCTCTACCCGCTCGGCTCGTGCACCATGAAGCACAACCCGCGGCTGAACGAGAAACTGGCGCGGCTGCCTGGCTTCGCCGACATCCATCCGCTGCAGCCGGTCTCGACGGTCCGCGGCGCGCTGGAGCTGATCGACACGCTCGCGCATTGGCTAAAGCGGCTGACCGGGATGCCGGCGATGGCGCTGTCGCCGGCCGCGGGGGCGCATGGCGAGCTGTGCGGCATGATGACCATCCGCGCCGCGCTGACCGCGCGCGGCGATGCGCGCAAGCGCATCCTGGTGCCGGAATCGGCGCACGGCACCAACCCGGCGACGGCGGCGATCTGCGGCTATGCGATCGACCCGATCCCCAACAACCCGCGCGGCCGGGTCGACCTCGCGGCGTTGAAGGCAAAGCTCGGCCCCGACGTGGCGGCGCTGATGCTGACCAACCCCAACACCTGCGGGCTGTTCGAGGACGAAATCCTCGACATCGGCGCCGCGGTGCATGACGCCGGCGCCTTCTTTTATTGCGACGGCGCCAATTTCAACGCGATCGTCGGCCGGGTGCGGCCGGCCGATCTCGGCATCGACGCGCTGCATCTCAACCTGCACAAGACCTTTTCCACCCCGCATGGCGGCGGCGGGCCGGGCAGCGGGCCGGTGGCGCTCGCCGCATCGCTCGCACCTCATGCGCCACTGCCGTGGGTCGTGCACGGCGACAACGGGCTGGACCTGGCCGAGCATGCCGAAAATGCGGCCAAGGACACGATCGGCCGGCTCAAAGGCTTTCATGGCCAGATGGGGATGTTCGTGCGCGCCCTCGGCTACATGATGAGCCACGGCGCCGACGGTCTCCGTCGGGTCGCCGAGGATGCGGTGCTCAACGCCAACTACCTGCGCGTCCGGCTTGCCGACGCGCTGACCCAATCCTATCCGGGCAGCTGCATGCACGAGGTGCTGTTCGACGACCGTTTCCTCAAGGATACCGGCGTCTCGACGCTCGATTTCGCCAAGGCGCTGATCGACGAAGGCTTCCACCCGATGACGATGTATTTCCCGCTCGTCGTGCACGGTGCGCTGCTGATCGAGCCGACCGAGACCGAGAGCAAGGCGGCGCTCGACCAGTTCGCCGACACCGTCAACGCGCTCGCCGCCCGCGCCAGGAGCGGCGCCGCGGCAAGTTTCCAGGCGGCGCCGCGCCTGACGCCGCGCCGCCGCCTCGACGAGACGACCGCGGCGCGCAAACCGCTGCTGCGCTGGCGCCCGGACCAGCCGCGGCAAGAGGCGGCAGAATAACATATAAATATCGTTGTTATAGTCTTATTGACGACCGAAGACCGCTAAATTAGATACGCCACACGGCGCGGGGTCCGGAGAGATGACTTGTGCCGGTCATCTTCGAGGTCCATGTTCCCCGGCGGCCGTCTGCGTTAACGGAGGACACCATGTCGCTGCGCATCAATGACGAAGCGCCCAACTTTACCATCGACACCACTCAAGGCCGCATAAACTTCCACGACTGGATTGGCGACGGCTGGGCGATCCTGTTTTCGCACCCGAAGGATTTCACCCCGGTTTGCACCACCGAGCTCGGCTACATGGCGGGGCTGAAGCCGGAATTCGACAAGCGCGGCTGCAAGATCATCGGCCTCAGCGTCGACCCGGTCGGCGACCACACGCGCTGGCAGAAAGACATCGAGGAGACCCAGGGTCACGCGGTCACCTACCCGCTGATCGGCGACAGCGAACTGACCGTCGCCAAGCTCTACGACATGCTGCCGGCCGAGGCCGGGGACACCTCGCAGGGCCGCACCGCGGCGACCAACGCGACGGTCCGCTCGGTCTTCGTGATCGGCCCGGACAAGAAGGTGAAGGCGATGCTCACCTATCCGATGTCGACCGGGCGCAATTTCGACGAGGTGTTGCGCATCCTGGACTCGGTGCAACTCAGCGCCAAGCACCCGCTGGCGACGCCGGTCAACTGGAAGCCGGGAGAGGACGTCATCGTCTCGGCCGCACTGTCCAATGACGACGCCAAGCAGAAATACCCGACCGGTTTCCGCGAGGTGAAACCGTATCTGCGCTACGTCCACCAACCGCGCTAGCGCGCAGACTTCATCGTCGTGGCGCCATCCTCGGACTTGATCCGGGGATGGCGCCGTTATTTCGGCAGCATATAGGAAGGCGTCGTTGTCTGCGGCGGCGTGTTGGGCAGGGTGCCGCGCCGTCCCGGCTCGTTGACCGCACCCGGTACGCCCATGCTCGGCAGCGGGGCCATTGGCGGCAACGCCGAGAGATGCGGCGTGTCGCTCGGCGGGATGCCGGCGGTCTTGGCGACCGCCTCGACCTGCGCGTCGGTGACTTTGATGCCGTAGAACTTGTCGTAGAAATCGATCATCAGCGCGCGCAGATCGTCCTGCGAGTCGCCCGGATAGAACAGACCGGACAGCCAGTACAACCCGACCAGCCGGTTGACGCCGGGCGGGTCGTCGATCCAGCCGAAGGGCCGCTCCGGCTCCAGCACCACCTTTTTGTCGCGCACCGCGCGCAGGCTGCGCCAGGCCGGGTCGCGCAGCATCCGCGAATAGAAGCCGCGGTCTTCGACGAGGATCACGTCCGGGTTCCACTCGCGGATTTGCTGGGGCGTCACGGCGACCCGCTGACCGGTGCCGAGGCCGGCCGCGACATTGATGGCCCCGGCAGCCTCGATCGAGGCCGCCGCCCCCGAACCGGGCTCCGCGGTCTCGAGCCCGTTCGGTCCGCGCGCGTAATAGACGCGCGGCCGCTTGGTCGCCGACTGGATCAGCAGCCGGCCGCGGATCTCATTGATCGCGTGCTCCGCGGAGCTGGCGAGGTCGTCGGCGCGCTCGGGCACCCCCAGCACGCGCCCCACCATCCGCAGCATCGTCGGCGTGCGGTCGAAGCTGTTGTCGACAAGCAGGTAGGGCACCCCGGTCTGCTGGGTGATCTGGTCGGCAAAAGCGGCCCGTTCCGGCGTCACCGTGCCGGAATCGATGATCAGGTCGGGATGCAGCCGGGCCACCGTCGCCGCGGTGGCGGTCGGGCCGGGACCGCTCAGCTGTCCGACGACCGGCAGCCGTGCGTAGCGCGCCGGCATCGCGGTGCCCGCTGGACGCCGCGCCCAGCCGATCAGTTTTTGCGGCGCCAGCACATAGACCAGCACTTCGGCGCTCGGGCTGGCCGCCATCACCTTGCCGACATGTTCGGGGATAACGACGATCCGTCCGGCCGAATCGGGAAATTCGCCGGCGGCAACCGGCCGGCTCCCTCCCGCGGCGAGCAGGATCGCCGCAACCAGCGCGGCCCGCAGACAAAGCGACATCGGCGCCCTCAAATCCAACCGGGAGGCTAGCGCGACTATAGCCGTCACCGCCTGTCTGACAAGCGCGCGTACCCCGGCGCCGGCAGCCTTCGCTGTTTCGCAACGCGTCCCGGCGCCTATACTCGGCGGCAAGAATCGCGCCGCCGCCGCAGAGGGAGGAGCAAGATGGAGCGCAAGCCGAACTGGGTGGGTACGTGGACCGCCGCGCCGGCACCCGCCGACGGCGCCGCCCTCGCCCATGTCACGCTGCGCATGACGCCGCGCATCAGCCTCGGCGGCGGCACGATCCGCCTGCGCATCTCGAACGCCTATGGTGTGCGGCCGCTGCGCATCGGGTCGGCGCATGTCGCACTGCGCGGCGAGGGCGCGGCGATCGTGCCGGGGACCGACCGCAAGCTCGCTTTCGGCGGCGAGCCGGGCGCGACGATCGCCGCCGGCGCGCTGCTGGTCAGCGACCCGGTCGCGCTCGCTGTGCCGGCGCTCGCCGATCTTGCGGTCAGCATCCATCTGCCCCAGGAGCTGCCGGCGACGTTCGGGATCACCGGTCGCTATGCGCGGCAAACCAACTACATCTCGCCGGTGGGCGATTTCGCCGCCGCGCCGGTGATGCCGGTCGGCAAGCTCACCGACGACTGGTATTTCCTCTGCGGCGTCGACGTCGTCGCCCCGCCGGACACCCTCGGCGTCGTCGCGGTCGGCGACTCGCTGACCGACGCCAACATCTCGACGCATGACGGGCACCACAGCTGGCCGTCGCAGCTGGCGCGGCGGCTGGTTGCCCGCGCCAAGGACCACGGCGGCCGGCCAATCGCGGTGATGAACCAGGGGCTCGGCGGCAACCGCATCCTGCACGACGTGCGCGGCGACAGCGGGCTGCGCCGCTTCGACCGCGACGTGGTCGCCCAGCCCGGCGTCACCCATTGCGTCATCATGCTCGGCACCAACGACCTCAGAAACCGCAGCGCCGACCCGGCGCAGGAGGTCACCGCACCGCAGATGATCGCCGGCCTCAAGCAGCTCGCGCTGCGCGGCCAATCGGCGGGGATCAAGATGATCGGCGCGACGCTGACGCCGTTCTGGAACGAGACCTTCCTGCCCGGTGCGTGGAATGCGCGGCGCGAGGCGGTGCGCGAGGCGGTCAATGCCTGGCTACGCGAGGGCACTGCGTTCGACGCGCTGGTCGATTTCGACGCGGCGCTGCGCGATCCCGAGAACCACCTGCGCATGCTGCCGGCATACGATTGCGGCGACCACCTGCACCCGAGCGATCTCGGCTACCGCACGATGGGCGATGCGATCGACCTCGCGCTGTTCGATTAGAGCGTTATCCGAACAACGGATCGTCATGGCCGGGCTTGACCCGGCCATCTCCACCGCCGCCGAGATCGCCGGGTCAAGCCCGGCGATGACGAAATGAAGGCCGGCAATTGCCGGTGTTCATGGGTTCCCGTGATCGGAGCGGCTCGGATGCGCTCGTAGTCTAAGCCCGGGCCGCGTGGATCGCGTGCCAGACGCGCTCCGGGGTGGCGGGCATGTCGATATGCTTGATGCCGAGCTCCCACAGCGCGTCGACCAGCGCGTTCATCACCGACGGCAGCGCGCCGGCGCAGCCGGCCTCGCCGCAGCCTTTGGCGCCGAGCGGGTTGGTGGTCGCGGGCACCGAGTGGAACTCGTGGACAAAAAACGGCGCGTCATCGGCGCGCGGCATCGCATAATCCATGAACGAGCCGGTCAGCAACTGGCCGTCTTCGTCATAGACCGTGCGTTCGCGCAGCGCCTGGCCGATCCCCTGCACGATGCCGCCATGCGCCTGGCCGTCGACCAGCAACGGGTTGATGACCACGCCGAAATCGTTGACGAAAGTATATTTGGCGACCTCGACCACGCCGGTATCGGGATCGACCTCGACCTCGGCGATATGGCAGCCGTTCGGGAACGCGGAGGGCGGGCCGTCATAGATGTCGGCCACGTCGAGGTCCTGCGGCAGCTCCGGCGGCAGGTCGAGGCCGGCGTTGATCCGGCCCGCGAGTTCCATGAGCCCGACCGAGCGGTCGGTGCCGGCGATCACAAACCGGCCGGCGCGGAACTCGATGTCGGCCGCCGCCGCTTCGAGCACATGCGCGGCGATCTGCTTGCCGCGCTCGATGACCTTGTCGGCCGCGCCGACGATCGCGTTGCCGCTGACGATCAGCGATTTCGAGCCGCCGGTGCCGCCGCCGGCGATCAGCTCGTCGCTGTCGCCTTGCAGCAGGCGGATGCGCTGGAACGGGATGCCGAGCCGGGCGGCGAGCACCTGCGCGAAGGGCGTCCAATGCCCCTGGCCGTAATCGAGCGTGCCGGTGACGATCGTCACATCGCCGTTCGGCTCGAACCGGATGCCGCCCATCTCGCGGCCCGGCGGCCCGGTCAGTTCGAGATAATCGCTGATGCCGCGGCCGCGCAGCTTGCCGCGCGCCCGGCTCTCCGCCTTGCGCCGCGGAAAACCGTGCCAGTCCGCCAGTGCCACCGCCTTGTTCAGCAGGTTGGTGAAGTCGCCGCTGTCGTACGTGGTGCCGTTGGGGCTCTTATACGGCATCGCCTCGGGCGGGATGTGGTTGCGGCGGCGCAGCTCGAGCTGGTCGATGCCCATCTCGCGCGCCGCGGCGTCGACCAGCCGCTCCATGTAGTAATTCGCCTCGGGGCGGCCGGCGCCGCGATAGGCGCCGACCGGCGTGGTGTTGGTGAACACGCATTTGGTGTTCACCTCGATCAGCGGCGTCTTGTAGACGCCGAGCGTGTTGCGCTGGGCGTTGCGGGTCGACGGCCCCGGCGCACCGTAGGTGGCGCCGAGATTGCCGTGGCCGTTGAGCCGCACGGCAAGAAAATTGCCGTCCCGGTCGAGCGCCAGCTCGGCGGTCATGGCGTGATCGCGGCCGTGGGTGTCGGAGACGAAGCTGCCCGAACGTTCGTCGGTCCATTTGACCGGCCGGCCGAGCATCCGCGCGCCGTGCAGGATGCAGAAATATTCCGGCATGTTGGGCTGCTTCATGCCGAATGAGCCGCCGACCCGGTCGGTCACCACCCGCACCTTGTCGCGCCCGACCCCCAGCACCTGGGCGATGTAGTTGCGAAAGCCGAACACCCCCTGGCAGCCGACATGGAGCGTCCAATGCTGCTGCGCGGCGTCGTATTCGGCGAGCGCGGCGCGCGGCTCCATCGGGTTGACCACGACCCGGTTGTTGCGCAGCCGCAAGCGCGTGACATGCGCCGCGCCGGCAAAGGCCGCGGCGACCTGCTCGCTGTCGCCGAAATGGAAGTCGAGGCCGATATTGCCCGGCACGTCGTCATAGATTTGCGGCGCCTCGGCCGCGTCGGCATCGGCCGGCTCGGTGACCGCCGGCAGCGGGTCGATATCGACCGCGACCGCCTCGGCCGCGTCCTTGGCGGCCGCGATGCTGTCGGCGATGACGCAGGCGACCGCCTCGCCGACATGCCGCACCTTGTCGGTCGCCAGCACGTGGCGCACCGGCTGCAGCATCGGCGTGCCGTCGCGGTTGTTCATCACCTGGCGCGCCGGCATCGCGGTGATGCCGCCCGCCGCCAGATCGGCCGCCGTGTAGACTGCCAGGACCCCCGGCATCGCCCGCGCCGCCGCCGTGTCGACGCCGCGGATCACGCCATGCGCGTAGGGGCTGCGCACCATCACCGCATAGGCCTGGCCGGGCCGGCTGAAATCGTCGGAATAATGCCCCTCGCCGCGGATCAGCACCGGGTCTTCCGCGCGCGGCACCGGCTGCCCGATGGCGAACCGGTCTTCATCCCAATCGATCACGGTCACGTCGTTCATCGATCCACCTCGCCCCGAGCCTATCCGGCATCGTCCCTGTCGAACACCGGCCGCCGCTCATCGGCCCTGGAAATTCGGCAGGCGGCGCTCGGCGTAGGCCTTGATGCCCTCACCGAAATCCTCGGTGCGGCGCAGCCAATCCTGCTCGACCAGCTCGCGCTCGGTGGCCGCGTCGATCTCGTCGGCGAGGCCGCGGCGCAACGTCTCGCGCGTCGAGAGCACCGCCAACGGCGACGACTGGGCGATTTCCAGGGCCAGCGCCTGCGCTGCCTGGCGCACCTCGGCCTGCGGCACGAGCAGGTCGGCGAGGCCGATGCGCACCGCCTCGTCGCCCGGGATGCGCCGGCCGGTGTAGAACAGCAGCGCCGCCTGCTGTGCGCCGACCAGGCGCGGCAGCGTCGCGGTCAGGCCGAAGCCGGGGTGGAAGCCGAGCCGGTTGAAATTGGCGCTGAACCGCGCCTCGCTGCAGGTGACGCGAAAATCCGGCACCAGCGCGAGACCGAGCCCGCCGCCGATCGCCGGGCCGTGGATCGCGCCGACCATCGGCTTCCTGGCGCGGAACAGGCGGCTCGCCTCCTTGTAGAGATGCTTGCCGTGCCGGCTGCGCGAGCCCTCGTTGACCGTGCCGGTGTCCATCCGCTTCGAAAAGTCGGCGCCGGCGCAGAACGAGCGGCCCTCCGCGCACAGCACGCTGGCGCGGCAGGCGTCGCTCGCGTCGATGCGTTCGAGCGCCTCGCCGATCTCGGCGATCAGGTCGCTGTCGAAGAAATTATGCGGCGGCCGGCGGATTTCGATCGTCGCCACATGCCCGTCGAGGCTGACGCCGATATCCTTGTAGGTGCCCAGATCGGTCATTCGAATGCTCCTCAAAAGAGAACGTGCGACACGATTGTGCGGCGCGAAGCGCCGTTAATTTCACAGGGAGGCGGTGAGGCAGTGAGATTCCGCGCCACGGAAACCTCATCGCCTCATTGTCGATTTTTTTGGCGCTTCGCGCCGGACGAGCTGCCTTCGCGTCCTCCGCGTATCCTTTGCGACCTCTGTGTTGAGATGTTGTCTTTCACCGCTTGACGATCAGCGCGTCGACCACGGAAAGCCCCTCGTCCTCCGGGTGGACGATGACCGGGTTGAGGTCGATTTCGGCGATCTGCTCGGCGTGGTCGGCGGCGAAGCGCGACAGCGCCACCATCAGCTCGACCAGCGCCGGCTTGTCGGCCGGCTTTGCGCCGCGCACGCCGTCGAGCACGGCGGCGCCTTTCAGCTCGGCGAGCAGGGCCTGCGCATCCTCCGCGTCGAGCGGCACCGGGGCGAAGGCGACATCCTTCAGCACCTCGACATGGATGCCGCCGAGCCCGACCATCAGCATCGGCCCAAAGGTGGCGTCGCGGGTCACGCCGAGGATCATCTCCTGCCCCCGCGCCGCCATCGCCTGTACCAGTACGCCGTCGATCCTGGCGCCCGGCTGCGCCGCGCGGGCGCGCGCCAGCACCTCGCGATAACCCCTGCGCACCGCCGCGGCGTCGCCGAGGCCGAGCAGCACCGCCCCGGCCTCGGTCTTGTGCGCGATGTCCGGCGACTGCACCTTCAGCGCCACCGGTCCGCCGATGCGCTCGGCCGCTTCGCTCGCGTCATCCTCGCTGGTGGCCAGAAACTCGGGCACGCGCTTGACGCCGTAGGCGGCGAGCAGCGCCTTCGACTGGACCTCGGTCAACACCTTGCCCGATTCGGCCAGCGCCTTGGCGACCGTGTCGCGCACCGAAGCCGGCGTCGCGGCGGGCGCGGTGCGGCGGGCGATGCGCTCGCGGAAGCGGCCGTAATCGGCCAGCGCGCGGATCGCCCGCGCGCAGCTCGGCATCGACGTATAGGCCGGGATGCCCCTGTCGGCGAAGGCCGCGAGCGCACCCGGCGTCGCCGTGGTGTAGGTCGCCATCAGGATCGGCTGCGCGGTCTCGTCGACGATGCCGGCCAGCTCCTCGGCGCGCTTGCGCGCGGTCGCTTCATTGGCGACCGAGGAGATCAGCAGGATCGTGTCGATGCGCTTCGATTGCCGCACCAGCCGGACGATGGGCGCGTAGCCGACCTCGCCGATCGCCTGCGCCGTGGCGTCGATCGGGTTGAGCGCCGAGGCGTAGCTCGGCAGCATCGCCATGATCTTGTCCTGGATGTCCTGTTCCAGTTCGGGCACGTCGAGCCCGTAGGTGGTCAGGATGTCGGCCATCCATACCGCGCTGCCGCCCGAGCCGGTGATGATCGCGACGCGGTTGCCCTTGGGCAATTTGCAGAACGCGAAGGCGGCCGCCATGTCGAGCATGTGGTCGATGTCTTCGCCGCGGATGATGCCGTGATGGCGGAAGATCGCGTCGTCGATCGCGCCCGATTGCGCGAGCGCTCCGGTATGCGACGCGGCGGCGCGGCGTCCGGCGGCGGAACGGCCGACCTTGGCGACGATCAGCGGCTTGCCGGCCTGCGCCGCGCGGTCCGCGACCGCGCGGAAGCGCGCCGGCTGGCGGATGCCTTCGAGATAGACCATGAAGATGCCGGCGGCGCCCGACTCCATCGCCGCCTCGATATAATCATGCGCTTCGAGCACGGTCTGGTTGCCCGAGCTGACCTGCGTCGTAAAGCGTAGCTGACGCGCCTCGCCGCGGCTGAGGAACGAGAAGGTCAGCGCGCCGGACTGGCACGACACGGCGATCGGCTTGGCCTTGCCGCCCTCCGGCAGCAGCTTCTTGGCGGTGTCGTGGAACACCGGGCTGAAGGTCGCCACCAGCGGGCGCAGCGGGTTGACCAGCCCTTCCGAATTCGGCCCGCAAATCGCCATGTCGAGCTTGGCGGCCAGCGTCCGGAGCTGCGCGTCGCGCTGCGCCGCCGCCTCGCTCTTCTCCTCGCCAAAACCCGAGGAAATGATCACCGCCGCCGGGATGCCCTTGGCGCCGCATTGCTCGATGGTCGAGATCACATGCGCCGCCGGCACCACGATGACCGCGAGATCGACCGGCTCGGGGATCTCGCCGACGCTCTTGTAGGCCTTGTGGCCGAGGATGTCGGTCTGGCTGCGCGTGACCGGGTAGATCGGTCCGTCAAAGCCGTGGCCGATCAGCTGTTTGGTCAGCCGGCCGCGGATCGTCTCGTCGGCCGCCGCGCCGACGATGCACAGGCTTTTCGGGGAAAGCAGGGGTCTAAGGTCGGGCATGGATCACTTTCAACCATCGTTCCGGGGCGCGACACCGTCGCGAACCCGGAACCCATGAACACGGACTTCGACAGCAGGCTGCCGGAGTCGGTACATCAAGGGCAAAGGATCGTGTGCATGGGTTCCGGGTTCATCGCGGCGCGATGCCCCGGAATGACGCCGGGAGATACTCACCGCAGGCCCAGCCCGCGGGCGATGATGCCGCGGAGGATTTCGCGGGTGCCGCCCTGGATGGTCAGCTTGGGGGCGATCAGCGTCGTGTAGTTGAGCGCCTGTTCGAAGCGGTCGTCGTTGCTGTCGGGAGCGCTGTCGCCGCGCACCGGCGCCATCAGCCGCACCTTGTTGGGCAGCGCCTGCTCGAAATTGGTCCCGAGGTCCTTGACGATCGAGGCTTCCGCCGCGGGCGTCTTGCCCGCCTGCAGCATGCCGGCGACCGACAGCGACATGCGCCGCATGGTGGCCAGATGGGCGACCTCGCGGCCGATCCCCTCGGCCTGGCGCTCGCTCGGCTCCGGCCCGACGACGCGCACCAGCTCGGTGAGGCTCTGCAAGGTTTCGAGCCAGCGGTCGGGGCCGCTGCGCTCATAGGCCAGTTCGGCGCTTGCCTGCTTCCAGGCCTGGTCGACCTCGCCGATCATGTGCAGGTCGGGCACGAACACGTCGTCGAAGATCACCTCGTTGAAGTCGTGCGCACCGGTCAGGTTGATGATCGGCCGGATGGTGATCCCCTGCGACTTCATGTCGACGAGGAATTGCGTCAGGCCGTGGCGGCGGTTTTCCGGCGTCGGGTTCGAGGTGCGCAGCAACCCGATCATGTAATCGGCGTTGTGCGCGTTCGACGTCCAGATCTTGCGGCCGTTGACCAGCCAGCCGCCGTCGGTCTTGGTCGCGCGGGTCGAGGCGGCGAACACGTCCGAGCCGGAATTCGGCTCGCTGAGGCCGATGCAGAAGCACAATTCGCCGGAGACGATGCGCGGGATGATGGCGCGCTTCACCGCCTCCTGGCCGTAACGCAGGATGACCGGGCCGGATTGCCGGTCGGCGGTCGAGTAGTGCCGGGTCGGCGCGCGATGCGCCAGCATCTCCTCGGTCACCACATAGCGTTCGAGCTGGGTGCGGCCGCCGCCGCCGTATTCCTTGGGCCAGGTCATGCCGATCCAGCCCTTGGCGCCGACCTTGCGCGCGAAGGCGGCGGCGTTGTCGCCGCGTTTGCCTTGCGGGCTGAACGTGCCGGCGTCCATCTCCTGCTTGAGGAAGGCGCGGACTTCCTGGCGCAATTTCTTGCACTTGGGCGGCAGGTCGACCGGGTCGAATTGAAAGGTGTTCGCCATCGCTTGCCTCACGATCCCCAATTACGAGCCACGCCAATTACGAGCCACGGGTGACGAAGGGCCACAACTCGTCCGCGCCGGCGGCCGCGACCATGCGGCCCAGCCGCTCCGCCCACAGCGTCTCGTTGCCGAACTCCTCGCGCCAGCTCCACAACCGGCGCGTCGAGTGGTGCAGCGTGTGCTCGTAGGTAAAGCCCATCGCGCCGTGCACCTGATGTGCGATCGCGGCGCCGCTACCGGCGGCGTCGCCGACCCGCAGCTTGGCGATCGCCACCTCGGCGGCGGTGATGTCGCTGGCGATGCCGTGCGCGGCGATCGCCTCGGCGGCGCCGTCGGCCGCGGCGCTGGCGGCGGCGACCTCGCCGGCAAGCGCCGCGAGGTTCTGCTGCACCGCCTGGAACTTGGCGATCGGCCGGCCGAACTGCGAGCGGTCAAGCGAATACTGCACCGACTGGTCGAGAATGCGCTCCAGCGCGCCGGCCATCTGCTGCGCGCGGGCGGCGGCGGCGATCAATGTCAGCTTCGCCGCATCGAGACCCGGCGCCGGCTTGACCTCGCGGGCGGTCGCGCCGTCAAAGCTCACCGTGTCGCGCGGTTCGCCCGAAAGCCCGACGCCGGGCGCGATGGTCACGGCCTTGGCGTCGACCAGCGCCACGACCGGCGCGCCGCCTTGCGTCGCGATCACCGCGATGTGCGCGGCGTCGCGGGCGAACGGCACCTGCCGCGCCCGGCCCGACAGCTTGCCGTCGGCGCCGACGGTGATGCGGCCGTCCTCGTGCACCGGGGCGATCGTCATCGGTCCGGCCGGCGCGGCGATCTTCGCCTCGGCCAGCAGCCAGCCGGCGAGCAGCGTCTCGGCGAGCGGTACCGGCGCGGCAAAGCGGCCGGCGACGCGCAGCACGGCAAACCCGTCCGCCAGCTCCGCGCCGGCGCCGCCGAACGCGTCGGAGACCCAGGTCAGCGGCAGACCGGACTCCTCCAGCGCATCCCACAGCGCCTTTGGCCACTCGCCCTTCTCGGCCTTGTTGACCGTCTCGGCCTCGCACAAATCCTGGAAAATCTTGGTCGCGGTATCGGTGATGATCGAGTCGGGCATGTCCTCCCCCGGCCTGGCCGGCTTGGGGCGATCGAACCATGCCCCCGCCGCCTTGACAAGCGCGGCTGGTGCTCGTCACCCCCGCGCGGCCGTTTGCCGGTGAAGGGTGTCGCCGGCCGCCGGAGCGCGTGATGCTGAAAGTGCTGCGTTTCCTCAACCTGCTGCTCGTGGTGCTGGTTTTCGGGCTGACCTGGGCGCATGTGATGGAGATCTACGGCAAGCTGCGGCTGAACGGCGCGCAGTGGCTCGACGTGCAGCACAATCTGTACGTCGCGTTCGGCTGGCCGGTCGGCGCCTGCATCGAGATCGCGGCGATCGTTTCCACCTGGGGACTGGTCTTCGCGACGCGACGCCGGCGGCCGGCTTTTGCCTGGGCGGTTGCGGCCGGGGTATGCGTGACGCTGGGCCTGGCGGTGTGGTTCTGGCTGGTGGCGCCGATGAACGGGGTCATCGCCGGCGCCCGGACCCCACCGGCCGACTGGACCGCGATACGCAACCAATGGGAAATTGGCCAGGCGGTGCATTGCGTCTTGTACGGGCTCGGTTTCGGCTTCCTGCTGGAGGGGCTGCTCGCCGAAACGCCGCGATAGGAGGACACCCGATGCCGGTCGTCGATGCGCAGGTGCATATCTGGGGCGCCGATACGCCGGCGCGGCCATGGCCGGCGGGGCAGGCGCATCGCGCGCACCGGCCGCAACCGTTCTCGCAGGACGATCTGCTGGCCGAGATGGCGGCGGCCGGGGTCGATCGCGCCGTCATCGTGCCGCCTTCCTGGGAGGGCGACCGCAACGACCTCGCCCTCGCCGCGGCGCAGACGCACCCCGACAGGTTCGCGGTGATGGGCCGCCCGCCGCTCGACCGGCCCGACCCGCACGCGCTCGACCGGTGGCGCGCGCAGCCGGGCGTGCTCGGCATCCGCGTCACCACCGCCGGGCACGGCGCCCGGGCGCTGTTCACCGAGCCCGAAGGCGACTGGCTGTGGCAGGCCGCCGAGCGCGCCGGCGTGCCGGCCATGGTGTCGATCCCCGGCTTGCTGCCGGAACTGGGCCGCCTCGCCGAGCGGCACCCGGGCATGCGCTTTGTGATCGACCATCTCGCGCTGGTGCGCGACGCCAAGGACGACGCGGCGTTCGGCGACGTCGCCAACCTCCTGGCGCTCGCGAAGCATCCCAATATCGCCGCCAAGGCCTCGGCGCTGCCGCGTTATTCGAGCGAGCCCTACCCCTATCGCCGGCTGCATCCGCATCTGCAGCGGGTGTTCGATGCATTCGGGCCGCACCGCTTCTTCTGGGGGACCGACCTGACCGGCATCGCTTGCACCTACCGCCAGGCGGTGACGTTGTTTACCGAAGAGCTCACCTGGCTCCGCGGCGCCGAGCTGGAGCTGGTGATGGGCCGCGCACTGTGCGCTTGGCTCGGCTGGCCGGCCTGACGATCGTTACGCTTCCGGCTTCTCCCCCAGCGCCAGCAGCTCCATGCCGAGCCCGTAACCCAGGAGGTCGTGCATCTGGCGGCGCAGCGCCTCGGTCAGCAGCAGGCGGGTGTAGCGCAGCGCCAGGGTCGGCTTCTTGGCGAGGTCTTCGGCGATCTCCCAGGCGCGGGCGAGCAGCTTGTCGGCCGGCAGCACCTCGGCGACGAGGCCGAACTCGTGCGCTTTCTGGGCGTCGAGGGTCTGGCCGGTCAGCAGGTAATAGCGGCCGCGGTTCATGCCGAGCAGCAACGGCATGACGATGTGCATACCGTCGCCCGGCACCACCTCCGACGCGAAATGCGCCGAATCCTGGAATTGCGTGGTGTCGGCGGCCAGCACGATGTCGCACAGCAGCGGGATTTCCGAATGCCGCCAGGCCGGGCCGTTGATCGCGCTGATCACCGGCACCTCGATGTCGAGCAGCTTCATCAGGAGATGCCGGCCCTCCCAGTGAATGCGGTCGATGCGCTCGATGCCGGGCCGGGTCGGGAAGGACGAGGTGCCGGGTGTCGCGCGCGGCCCGGAGAACTCGCCGCCCGTACCGGTCAGGATGACGACGCGGTTCTCCCGGTCGTTGCCGACATCGTAGAACGCGTCGGGCAGCTCGCCATGCGGCCCGAACCCCCAGCGCAGGCTGCCGCCATCGGTGTGCAGCGTCATCTGCAAGATGCCGTCGCGCCGTTCGAAGCGCACGCATTGGTACTTGTTCCGGTAGTCCGCGAGCTTGGTGGGCATGGCACTCTCCCTGCGATGAGCCCCCATCCCGACCTTCCCCCGCCAGCGGGGGAAGGGGCAAATCTCCCTCCCCCGCTGGCGGGGGAGGGGGCGGGTGGGGGTCCTTACTCCACCCAGCCCAGGATCGCCGCCGCCGTCTCGTCCGGCTTGTCCAGCTCCGCGAGGTGACCGGCGCCGGGGATCACCGTGATCTCGGTCTTGCCCTTAATGCCGGCGGCGAACCTGTCGGCGTAGCTGCGCGGCATGATGCGGTCCTCGCCGCCCCAGACCAGCAGGGTCGGCGCCGAGATCAGCGGCAGGCGCTTTTCCAGCCTGGTATTGCCGAGCGGCCAGAAGATGCGGGCGGCGGCCTCGCTGGCGCGCACCTGCTCGATCGGCCATTCCGGGTCGTTATGGCCTTCCGGCTCGGCCTTCAGCATCTCCCAGTTCTTCGGGTCGGTGCAGAACAGGCCGGCGACGTCGCCGGGCCGCTGCGCCCAGGGGTCGGTCGCCGGGTCGTCCGCGTCGAACAGGCCGAACGGCGCGATCAGCGCCAGCCGCTTGACCATCGCCGGCCACAGCGCCGCGATCTCGGCGGCGAGTGAGCCGCCGACCGAGCTGCCGGCGAGGTCGGCGCCGGCCAACCCGGCGCCTTCGAGCAGCTGCCGTGTCGCGACCAGCCAGTCGAGATGGCTGTCGAGTGCGAGATGGCCGCGCTCCCCGCCCGGAAAGCCCGGCAGCGACGGCACGATCACGGTGCGCTCCCTGGCCAGCGCGTCGAGGAACGGCACCCAATGCGGCAACCCGCCAAACCCGGCGAGAAAGCCGAGTTTCGGCCCCGCTCCGGCAGTCCACACCCGGCAGGACGTGCCGTTGATCTCGACGGTGGTCGTTTTCGGTTCAGGCATCGAACACCCCCACCCCAGCCCTCCCCCGCCAGCGGGGGAGGGAGTTGCAAGGGTTGCGGCGTGCCCCTTCCCCCGCTAGCGGGGGAAGGTTGGGATAGGGGTGAGGCATGCGTCCTACTCCGCTGCCTGGGCGGGGGCGAACGACGCCGGGGCGGCGCGCTCGGTCTTGGCCATCGGCTGCGGCCACCAATGGTCCTGCCACTCGGAATGGAGGTGCTGGAGCCGCGGCATGACTTTTTCGGCGAACAGCCGCGTGTTGTACTTCGCCAGCTCCTTGGACATGCTGCCAAACTGCAGGAGCATCATCAGGTGGCCGACATTGAGGTTGGTCGCGACCTCGGTGAGCTGTTCGACGACCTCGTCGGGCGAGCCGATGATGACATAGCCCTTGTCGACGATCGCATCCATCTCGCGCGCCAGCGCCGCGAACTTGGTCTCGTAGCGCTGGTGGTCGCGGCTGTTGTCGGCGGCCTGCGAAACCATGCCCTTGATACCGCGCCGCTGGGTCTCCTCGGTAGCGTAGCCCGGCGGGCCGGCAAAGCGCGGGTCGATATGCAGGCAGCGGCCATAGAAATACTCGGCCGGCTCGGCGTAGAGCTCGAGCGCCTGCTGACGGCTCTCAGCGACCCCGACAAACTGCAGAAACCCGGCGCGGTAGGGGTTGCGGTCCTTGCCGAGCTTGGCCATCTCGGCCCAGAACCCGTCCATCGTCGACTTGCCGGCCTTGTAGCCGTAATACGACAGGTAGCAGTAGACGTAGTCCATCTCGGCGCACCACTGCCAGGTCTCGACCGAGCCGCCGCCCGGGATCCAGACCGGCGGGTGCGGTTTCTGCACCGGCCGCGGCCAGATGTTGACGTAGCGCTGCTGGTTGTAGCGGCCGTTGAAGGCGAAAGTGTCGGGCGCGGTCCACGCCTTGACAACGAGGTCGTGCGCCTCGTGATAGCGCTCGCGCAGCATCGATGGGTTCTGGCCGTAGGCGTAGCAGGTGTCCATCGGCGACCCGACCGGGAAGCCTGCGATCAGCCGGCCGCCCGAGATGCAGTCGATCATCGCGAATTCTTCGGCCACCCGGGTCGGCGGGTTGTAGAGCGCGAGGCTGTTGCCCAGCACGCAGATCGCGGTGTCGGTGGTGCGGCGGGCGAGCGACGAGGCGACCAGGTTCGGCGACGGCATCAGCCCGTAACCATTGTTGTGGTGCTCGTTGACGCAGACCGCGTCAAAGCCGCACTCGGCGGCGTATTCGAGCTCGTCCATGAAGTCGTTGTACATGTGATGCGCGCGCCGCGGGTCGAACAGCGACGAGTGGATGTCGACCCAGACCGACGGGTTCTTCTCGCGGAAATCGTCGGGCAGCTCGGTATACGGCATCAGGTGGAACCACATCAGCTTCATGGCCGGCCCCTCGGAAAAGTGCGCGGCAAAACGTTAGCGAAGCTTACGATCGGGTCAACCGTAACATCTGAGATGATCGTCTCCGCGCGGCGCGGCTGCGGAGCGGCGCGCGGTCTCAGGCGTGGCGCAGGTGCGGCCGCAGCCGCCACACCAGCGGCACGGTCACCAGCACCACCGCGGCGACCAGCATCATCATCGCCGGCACGCTGAACAGGTCGCTCATCGCGCCGTACAGCACCGGCGACAGCGCCCCCGCGCCGACCCCGCCGGTATAGAAGATGCTGAAGGCGCGCTGGCGCCGCTCGGGCGCTACCAGCTCCGGCACCGTGCCGTAGAGCACCGAGGAGGTGCCGTTGAGCGCGACGCCGATCAGCGGCAACACCGCCAGGCCGGCGACCAGCGGCAGCGGCAGCAGCGCGAGGATGCCGAGCGCCGTCGCGCCTTCGGTGACCCAGGTCGCGCGCACCACGCCGAGCCGCTGGCCGAGCCAGCCGCAGGCCAGCTTGCCGCAGGCGCCGCCGGCAAAGATCAAGGTCAGCGCGACGCCGATCTCGGGCAAGCCGGCGCCCTTGAGCTTGAGCAGGAACGGCAGGAAGGTGAGGAACCCCATGCGCGTCGCGCTGTCGATCATCGCGATCGACAGCAGCAGCGGAAAGCCGCGGCCGCTTCCGGCGGCTTCGGCCGTGCTGTCGGCGGCCGCGGTTTCGGCAGCGGTCCCGCGGCCGGGCAACCCGCGCAGGGTCAGGATCACCGCGGCGGCAGCCAGGCCGATGATGCCGATCACCATCGTCGCCGCGCGCCACGGCATCAGCGTCAGCAGCCAGGCGGTGAGCGCCGGAAACGCCATCTTGCCGAGATCGCCGGAGAAATTGTAGCCGGCCAGCGCCTGCCGGGAGCGGGTGCCGGGAAACGCCTGCGCCACGAGATGCGCGCTGATCGGGTGCTGCACGCCCGAGCCGAGCCCGCCGATCACCAGCGCCGCAACCAGCATCGGAAAGGCGGCGCTGGCGCCGGCGACGAGATAGCCGATGCCGGCGAGCGCGGTGCCGAGGCCGAGGATCAGCGGTCCGCCAAACCGTTCGGCGAGCGCCCCCGCGGGCATCTGGAACCCCGCGAGCGCGCCGACATAGAGCGCGCGCATCAGCCCCACCGCGGCATAGCCGAGCCCGAACTCGGCCTGCCACAACGGCAGCAGCACATAGAGAAGATCAGTGTAGCCGTCGTGCAGGATGTGCGCGCCGCAGGTGACGGCGATGGTCCGCCGCTCGGGCGCGGCGATCCTGTCAAGGGCCGCATTGATCAGGGACATGCCGCCACCTCCGTTTTATGACGGATTTATGACAGCAATCCGTCTGGGGGAGAAGGACGCAAAGGCGGCGATCCGGCACCCGTTGCCACCGGGCGCCGGCGGTAGCAAGCTCGGGCCAAACCCGAATGGGAGGAGTCGGCCATGGCCATCGAGCGGATGCTGAAGGAAGAGACGCCGTCGCGCGTGCTGGTGGCGCGGGTCCTGGCCGAGGCCGGGATCGAATATGTCTTCGGCATCTCCGGCGGGCATACCGGGCGCATCATCGCGGGTCTCGCGCAGGTGCAGAACCAGGTGCGCATGGTCACGGTGCGCGAGGAATCGCTGGCCGGGGTGATGGCCGAGGTCTACGGCCGGCTCACCCGGCGGCCCGGCGTGATGATCGGCCAAGGGCCGTGGGTGCTCGGCAACGGGCTGATCGGCACGCTGGAGGCGCATCTGTCGTCGTCTCCGATGGTGCTGCTGACCGATTTCTCCGACGCGCCGCATTTCCACCTGCACGCGCCCTACCAGCAGGCGACCGGCGATTACGGCAGCTGGGACGCGCGGCGCGCCTTTGGCGGCGTCACCAAGCAGGTGATGCAGGCGCTGGAGCCGCTCGAAGCGGTGCAGGCGACGCAGCTCGCCATCAAGCATGCGCTCTCCGGCCAGATGGGGCCGGTGGCGATCCTGTTCAGCCACGATGCGCTGGCCGGCACGATCACCCCGGACCTGCAGCCGCCGCTCTATCCGACCCGCTTCTACCTGCCGCCGCCTTCGCCGCCGATCGACGCGGCGCTGATCGACGCGGCGGCCGAGCGCATCCTCGCCGCCCGCCGGCCGGTCGTCATCGCCGGCAACGGCGTGCGGATTGCGCAGGCGTATGAGGAATTGCAGCGCATTGCCGAGACCGCCGGGCTGCCGGTCGGCACCACCGCCGCCGGCAAGGGCGTCTTCCCCGAGACGCACCCGCTGGCATTGGGCGTGTTCGGCACCTTCGGCACGCCGGCCGCCAATGCCTGCATCGGCGAGGCCGACCTGGTGCTGGTGCTCGGCTCGAAGCTGTCGCCGAGCGACACCGCCTGGGCCAACGGCAAGCTGCTCGACCCGACGCGGCAATCGTTCATCCAGGTCGATATCGAGCCGCGCAACGCCTCATGGACCATCCCGGCCGAGCAGGTCGTGCTCGGCGACGTCAAGCTGTTCCTCGGCCAGCTGCACGAGGCGGTGCGCAGCAAAGCCGGACACCGCCGCGCCGAGGCCGAGACGCGCGTCGCGGCGCATCGCGCGGCGCAAGGCTATTTCAATGCCGCCGAATACGACAGCGACGACAAGCCGATCCTGCCGCAGCGGGTCATCGGCGAGATGATCAAGACGCTGCCCGACAACGCCATCGTCACCTGCGACGCCGGCGAGAACCGCATCCTGATGACGCATTTCTACCAGGTGAAGATGGCCGGCGGCTTCCTGCAGGCGGCGGGGTCGGGGCCGATGGGGTTCGGCATCCCGGCGGCGCTGGCCGCCAAGCTGGTGCACCCCGACCGGCCGGTCGTCGCGGTGTGCGGCGACGGCGGGTTCGCGATGACGATGAACGGCATGATGACCGCGATCGAGCACGACATCCCGATCACCACCGTGGTGTTCAACAACAACGCGCTCGGCTGGGTGCTGCATGGCGGCGGGCCGTTCGGGGCGGAGTTTAACGATTTCGACCACGCGGCGATCGCCCGCGCGATGGGCTGCAACGGCGTCCGCGTCGAGGACGCCAAGGACTTCGCGCCCGCGCTCGATGAGGCGCTCGCCTCGCGCAAGCCGACGGTGCTCGACGTGCGCACCTCGCTGAAGACCTCGTTCGCCGACGTGACCTCGGCGCTGGCGAACGAGGCGTCGCCCCGCGCCCGGCGGTAAGCGCTGCACTTGGCCCCGATCGTCATGACCGGGCTTGACCCGGCCGGCCGCTCGGCCGTCCGAACGCTGTCCGTGGATTCCCGGGACGAGCCCGGGCTTGCCGACCGCGCCTTGCAGAGGGGCCCTTGATCCCGCTCGCGCCGTGGCTGGGGCTGGCGGCGACGTGCTTCGCGGCCGCGCTGCTGCAAGCGACCAACGGGTTCGGCTTCGCGGTGCTCGCGGTGCCGTTTTTTCTGCTGTTCGCGCCGCCGGGGGAGGCGATCCACATCATCGTCGTGATCAGCTTCGCGGTCTCGGTCTTTGTGATGCCGCGGCTCTACCGCTGGGTCGACAAGGCCCTGCTCGCCAGGCTCACCATCGGCGCGCTGGCGGCGCTGCCGCTCGGCCTGTTGGCGCTGGCGCACGCCGACCGGCTCGTCGTCGGCGCGAGCGCCGGGACGATCGTCACCGGCTTTGCGGTCATGCTGACCTGGTACCGCTTTCGCCGGCACGCGACGCGCGTCGCCTTGCGGCCGGGGCGCGACCTGGCGGTCGGCGCGGTCGCCGGGGTGGCCACCGGGCTGGTCGGCATGGCCGGGCCGCCGGCGCTGATCTACCTGCTGCTGAGCCGGGCGCCGATGCCGCTGGTGCGCGCGACGCTGATCGCGTTTTTCGCAGTGATCTATGCGGTGACCCTGATCGCGAACGCCGTCTTTGTCGGCCTGCCGGCACGCGACTGGCTGATCGCGGCGAGCCTGTTGCCGCTCGTCTGGATCGGCGGGCGGATCGGGCTGCGGGTCGGCGACCGGCTCGGCGAGACCGCGGCGGCCGCGCTCGCGCTCTCGGTCCTGGGCGCGGCCGGCCTCTACACCCTCGCGACATCCGCCTATGCCGCGCTATGGTGAGAAAACACTAGAGGAAAACCCGCCATGCCCCCGCTCGACCGCATCGCCGCCACGCATGACGACATGACCGCGTGGCGGCGCGACATCCATGCCCATCCCGAGCTCGGCTTCGAGGAAAGCCGCACCGCCGACCTGGTCGCCGCCAGGCTTGCGGAATTCGGCATCGAGGTGACGCGCGGCATCGGCAAGACCGGGCTGGTCGGGCGATTGCGTGCCGGCAACTCGCCGCGCGCGATCGGGCTGCGCGCCGACATGGACTGCCTGCCGATCCTCGAAGCCAACGATTTCGCGCACCGCTCGACCCATGCCGGCAAGATGCATGCCTGCGGCCATGACGGGCACACGACGATGCTGCTCGGCGCGGCGCAATACCTGGCGCAGACCCGGAATTTCGACGGCACCGTGCATTTCATCTTTCAGCCGGCGGAGGAGGGGCTGGGCGGCGCCTCGGCGATGCTGGCCGACGGGCTGTTCGAGCGCTTTCCGTGCGATGTCGTCTTCGGCATGCACAACCGGCCGGGGCTGGCGATCGGCAAGTTCCAGACCAGGCCGGGGCCGATGATGGCGGGCGGCGCCTATTTCGACATCACCGTCACCGGGGTCGGCGCGCATGGCGCACGCCCCGAATCGAGCGTCGATCCGGTGATCGTCGGGTCGCACATCGCGGCGGCGCTGCAGACGATCGTGTCGCGCAACATGCGCCCGGTCGAGACCGCGGTCGTCAGCGTCACCCGCTTCCATGCCGGCCAGGCCTACAACGTGATCCCGGACAAGGCGGTGCTCGGCGGCACGGTGCGCTGTTTCAGCGATGCCGCGATGGCCCTGGTCGAGACCAACATGCGGCGCATCGCCGAGAGCGTCGCGGCCGGGTTCGGCGCCACCGCCGCGCTCGATTTCCGCGTGCTGTTCCCGGTGCTGATGAACCATGCCGACGAGACGCAATTCATCCTCGATTGCGCCGCCGAGCTGGTCGGCGAGGAGAACGTCAACCGCAACATGACGCCGACCATGGCGTCGGAGGATTTCGCCTTCATGCTGCGCGCGGTGCCGGGCGCCTACATCCAGATCGGCAACGGCGACGGCGAGGGCGCCTGCGAAGTGCACAACCCCGGCTATGATTTCAACGACGCCGCGCTGCCCTTCGGCGCCAGCCTCTTCGTCCGCCTGGTCGAAAAGCGCCTCGACCGGCTCACCGGCTGACAGGACGGAGATATCGTCTTGCCTTTCGCCGTCGGGCGGGCGCACGGTTGGCTCAAACTCACCGGAGGATTTGACATGGCGGATTTGGGCGTCGAGCTCGATTGCCTGGCGGGCATCAAGGTTGTCGACTTCACCCAGTTCGAAGCGGGGCCGTCCTGCACCGAGTCGCTGGCCTGGCTCGGCGCCGAGGTGGTCAAGATCGAGAACCCGCTGACCGGCGATCCCGGCCGCCGGCTCGCCGGCCCCGGCGCACCCGACAAGGACCCGTGGTACTTCCACCAGTTCAACGCCAACAAGAAATCGCTGACGGTGAATTTGAAGTCGCCGCGCGGTCTCGAAATCGTCAAGGAGCTGCTGAAAAAGGCCGACGTGACGATCGAGAACATGGCGCCCGGCACGATCGAGCGGCTCGGCCTCGGCTATGACGAGGTCAAGAAGCTCAACCCCGGCATCATCTACTGCCAGGTCAAAGGCTTCGGCACCGGCAGCCCGTACGAGAAGAACCTCGCCTTCGACATGATCGCGCAGGCGGCCGGCGGGCCGACCAGCGTCACCGGCGAGGCCGGCCGGCCGCCGGTCAAGCCCGGCCCGTCGTTCGGCGACACCGGCACCGGCATGCTGATGGCGATCAGCCTGCTCGGCGCGCTCTACAAGCGCACCCAGACCGGCCAGGGCCGCCGCCTCCAGGTGGCGATGCAGGACGCGATGATCCATTACATGCGCGTACCGTTCTCGCGTACGCAGCTCAGCGGCAAGGCGCCGGCGCGCGGCGGCAGCGCGGCGTCGCAACCCGGCGGGCTGGTGCCGTCGGCGCTCTACCCGTGCAAGCCGGGCGGACCGAACGATTACGTCTACGTCTTCTGCAGCCGCGCCAACCCCGAGCATTGGCAGCGCCTGCTTAAGGTCATGGGCCGCGAGGACCTGAGCGGCGACGCGCGTTACGACACGCAGAACGCCCGCGCCGAGCGCGCCGCCGAGGTCGACGAGATCATCTCGGCCTGGACGCGCCAGCACACCAAGGAAGAGGCGATGAAGCGCATCGGCGAGGCCGGGGTGCCGGCGGGCGCGGTGTTCGACACCGTCGAGCTGATGGCCGACGAATCACTCGCCGAGCGCGGCATCATGCAGACCATCGACCATCCGACCAGCGGCAAGGTCAAGATGCCGGCCTGGCCGGTACGCTTCGACGGCCACCCCGCGAAGGTCAAGCCGTCGCCGCTGCTCGGCCAGCACAACGCCGAGGTGCTGCAAGGCTGGCTCGGCATGAGCGCCGCCGACGTCGACGGCCTCAAGGCCGACGGCATTCTCGGGAAGTAGCCTGTCTGCGAGGAGATCCTCCATGAAGCTCTATTACGCTCCCGGCGTCTGCTCGATCGGCATCCATGTGCTGCTCGAGGAGATCGGCAAACCGTATGATCTGCAGGCGGTCAACCTGCGCGAGGGCGCGCAGTACAAGCCGGAATTCACCCAGGTCAGCGCGAAATCGAAGGTCCCGGCGCTGGAACGCGACGACGGCTCGATCCTCACCGAATTCCCGGTCATCGCGACCTATCTCGCCAAGTCCAACCCCGACAAGGGCCTCATCCCCAAGGATCTCGAAACCGAGCTCCGCGCCTACGAGGCGATGGAATACGCGGTCGGCACGATGCACGGGCAGGGCTTCGCACGCATCTTCCGCCCCGGCAATTTCGGCCCGGCGGACCAGGAAGACGCGGTGAAGGCGCGCGGCCGCGAGATGGTCGAGAAAGGCTTCCAGATCCTCGACAAGGCGCTCGCCGGCAAGAATTATCTCGGCGGCAACGCGCTGTCGGTGGCCGACGCGGCGGCGTTCTATGTCGAGTTCTGGGCCGCCGCGCGGCTCAACATGCCGCTGCCGGCCAATGTCGCCGCGCATTACGCGCGCATGAAGGCGCGCCCTGCCGTGCAGCGCGTCATGCAGCAGGAAGGCGTGGCGTAACCCCCCACCCTCTCCGCCGGCGGGGGAGGTTTCAACGCGGGGAAAAGATATGCCCGACGCCAATGCGGCGATGGCGCAGTACTGGAACGAGGTCGCGGGGCCGCGATGGGTCCAGCGTCAGGCGCTTCAGGAAGCGCGCAACGTCGAGATGCTGGCGCAGCTGCTGGCGGCGGCGCGCGCGGCCCCGGGCGAGCGCGTGCTCGATATCGGCTGCGGCACCGGCGTCACCACCGAACCCTATGCGCGAGCGGTCGCGCCCAACGGCCACGTCACCGCCGTCGACATCGCGACGCCGATGCTCGACGCGGCACGGCGGCGGATCGACGCCGCAGGGCTCGGCAATGTGACGCTGATGCACGCCGACGCGCAGACCCATGCGTTTCCCGAAGCGGCCTTCGATCTGCTGACCTCGCGCCTCGGGGTCATGTTCTTCGCCGACCCGGCCGCCGCGTTCGGCAATCTGAAGAAGGCGCTGCGGCCCGGCGGCCGGCTGTGCATGGCGGTATGGGCGACGATCGCCGAGAGCAGCCACCAGCGCATCCCGCTCGAGGTCGCGATCCGGCATCTCGGCGAGCCCGCCGCGCGGTCCCCCCGCGCCCCCGGACCGAACGCCTATGGCGACCGCGATTATCTGCGCGGCATCCTCGAAACAGCCGGCTTCGCCGACATTGCGGTCGAGCCGCGGTCCTTCCTGGTCCATGGCGGCGACAGCGCCGCCGATGCCGCCGAACACGCCGGGCAGTTCGGCGCGGTACAGCGGCTGATGGACGAAAAGAATGCAGAGGCCGCGACCCGCGCCGCCATCGTCAAGGACATCGCGGCGGCGTTCGCGCCCTACCAAACCACCGGCGGCCTGCGCCTCCCGGCGACCTTCCTGCTGGTGACCGGGCGGCCACCGTAGAGCTGCCTTTCGGCCGCGCCGGCCCCCCTCCCGCTACAGCCGCAGCTTCTGCTCCAGCAGGTCGGGCAAGTCGTTCTCCAGCAGCACGACATCGCCGGGCGTGACGTTGCGGGCCATCCAGGCCTGCGCCTCGGCGAAGCCGGGGCAGGAGACGATCTCGGCTTGCGGCGCGGCCTCGGCGAAGGATTGCGCGAGCGGCGCGACGCGGTGCGGCGCCACCGCCACCAGCACATCGACATGGCTCGCCGCCAGTCGGCCGATGCGGCGGTGCTCGTCGTCATGCGCCGCGCCGAGCTCGACCATGCCGGGCGTCACCAGGATGCGCCGGCCCCCCGGCCGGCGCAGCACGTCCAGCACTTCCAGCGCCGCCGCGAAACCGACCGGGTTGGCGTTGTAGGCGTCGTCGATCAGCGTCGCGCCGTTCGCCTCGCGCTTCACTTCGAGCCGGTGGACGATCTGCGGCATGCTCCTGAGGCTGGCGACGACGTCCTCCGGCGCAAGCCCCAGCGTGCAGGCGGCGGCAAAGGCCAGCGCCACATTCCTGCCCTGTTGCAGGCCGAAGAGCGGCGCGCGCAGCTCATAGCGCCGGTCCTGCCAGGTCACGCTGACGGCGACGCCATCGACATCCTGGCGCAGGCCGGTGACGATGATCGCGGCATCCTCGCCGCCGACCGTCAGCAGCGTGCCGGGATGCGCCGCGACAAAACGCTGCGGCGCGGCGAAATTCATGACTTCGGCGGCGGCGATGACCTTGCCGCCATTGGCGGCGGCCGCTTCGGCCAGCTCGAATTTGGCCTCTGCTACGGTCTCCAGCGATTTGAAGCGCTCGTAATGCGCCAGGCCGATCGCCGTCACCAGCCCCATGTTGGGCGGGGTCAGCGCGCACAGGCGGCGGATCGAGCCGGGGCCGTAGGCGCCCATCTCGACGACAAAATAGCGGTGATGCGGCTGCAACCGCTCGCGGATCACCCGCGCGATGCCCATCGCGGTGTTGACGCTGCCCGGCGTGATCAGCGTCGGCGCCGCGGTCTCCAGCACGTGGCCGAGGATGTGTTTGACCGAGGTCTTGCCGAACGAGCCGGTGATCGCGATCACCATCGGGTCGACCCGGCGCAGCGCCTCGCGCGCCTCGTTCCAATAGCGCTGCTGGGTCCGCGCCTCGGCCGGCGCCAGCAGCAGGTTGCCGGCGGCCAGCGCCAGCGGCACGAGCTGCACCGGCACGAGCCACAGCCACAGGCTCCAGCCGAGCGGCCCGGTCGCGACCGCCGCGGCGGCCCCGATCGCCCCGAGCAGCGCCAGCGCGACGCCGTAGATGCGTTTCGCGCGCGCCGTCATCACCAGCTTTTTCTTCGCCGATTTGCGCGGGTCGGCCTCGAACGCGGCGATCGCGACGCAGACCGCGCCGGCGAGCGCACCAAAGGCCCAATCCGGCACGACATGGTGCGGCGACAGGAACTGCATCGCCCCCGCCACCAGCAACGCCGCCGACAGCCGCGTGTCCCATGCCCGCTCCCGCACCAGCCAGGCGAGGAAACGGCGGTTGTCGTATTCCTCCTGCTGAAACAGGTGCAGGTAAGTCATCAGCCGGCGCAGCGCGAACAACGCGAACCCGATCAGCGCGAAAATCCCCGTCACCGCAGGCTCTCCAGCAACGCGCCGAGCAGATGTGTCACCTGGTGCCGCCCGTCGCCAAGGATGTTCCAGTGGTCGAAGCCGCGCAGCACATGCAGTTGCGCGCCCGGTATCAACGCGTGAAAACGCTCGGCGATCTCCCGCGGGCTTTCGCTGTCCCGGTCGCCGTGCACCAGCACCACCGGTACGCGGATGCGCCGCGCCGCCTCGCTCAGGTCTTCGCTGACCGCCTTGACCAGGACCGGGCGCATCGCCCCGGCCTTGCGGTAATCGCTGCTGCCGAAGCGCTCGCGCAGCCGGTCGCGGGCCGGCCCCTCGGGGGTCACGGCGCGCAGCGCGCGGAACGCCAGACGGCGCGGCAGGCGCTGGAGCCGCGTCATCGGCGAGCGATGCGGCGGCAGCCCGGCGGCGGCGCACAGGAACAGCGCCTGCACCGCATCGGGATGCCGCGCGGCGAGCTGCACCCCGACCCGGCAGCCGAACGAATGGCCGATCCAGACCCTGGGTCCCGCCGGCAGCGTCGCGATCCAGGCCGCCATCGCATCGGCATAGTCTTCGGTGCCCCATGCGCCGGGCGGCGGCGGCGAGGCGCCAAAACCAGGCAGGTCGACGAGCCACGAATCGGCGCGCGAACGCATCGCCATGGCGAGCGGAGCCAGCGCGTCGTGGCTGTGCCCCCAGCCATGCGCCCAGATCAGTTCGGCGCCGTCGCGCGGCGGCGCGGCCGCGAGCCGGAAGACGGCGAAATGCGCGCCGGCCGCGGTGATGTCGTGTCGCTGCAATGACATTCGGCTCGCGAAGACTGGCGAAAGCCCCTTGCCTATAGGATAAGACAACGCGATGAAAACCCGAATTGCGGTGTTTCTCGGCGGCCGCTCGCCCGAGCACGACGTGAGCGTCGTCACCGGGCTGCAGGCGTTGCAGGCGCTTGACCAGACGCGCTTCGACGCGTTTGTCGTCTATGTCACGACCGACGGCGACTGGCTGGTCGGGCCGGGGCTCGACGACCGCCGCAGCTACCTCCCCGACGCGCGGATTCGCGCCGGGCTGACCGCGGTCACGCTCGACATCGCCGCCGGCGGCGGCGGACGGCTCACCGCGCGCAAGAGCGGCTTGTTCTCGCGCAAGCCGCCGCTCGCGTTCGATGTCGCGCTGCTGGCGTTTCATGGCCTGTACGGCGAGGACGGCCAGTTCCAAGGCCTTTTCGAGGCGGCGAACATTCCCTACACGGGCATGCGCACCTTGGCCTCCGCGGTGCTGATGGACAAAAGCATCACCAAGCGGGCGCTCGAAGGCCGCGATGTCCCGGTGCTGCGCCAAGCGGTCGTGGACCGCCCGGAAACCGGGTTGCCGGCCGCCGCGGCGTTGGGCGCGGCGATGCGCGCGGCCAATATCGGCTTTCCGTGCATCGTCAAGCCGGTGCATCTCGGCAGCAGCATCGGCGTCGGCAAGGCCGAGGATGTCGAGGAGGCGCGGGCGCTGCTGGCGCCGATCTTCCGCCTCGACACCCAGGCGGTGATCGAGCCGTTCGTGCCGAACCTCGTCGAATACAATGTGTCGGTCGCGCGGTTCGCCGGCACCGCACGCTGTTCGGCGATCGAGCGGCCGAAACGGGTCGAGGCGCTGCTGGACTTCCGGCAGAAATACCTGTCGGGCGGCGACGGCAAGGGGGGGAAGGCCGGCGGCAAGAACCTGACGCAACCGAGCGAGGGGATGCTGTCGCTGACGCGCGAGATCAACCCGGACCTGCCGCCGGTCTTTGCCGACAACATCCGCCGCTGGGCGATCGCCGCGTTCGACGCGGTGGGGGGCACCGGCGCACCGCGCATCGATTTCCTGTGCAACGAGGCGAGCGGCGAGGTCTGGCTCAACGAGGTCAACCCCTGCCCCGGCTCGTTCGGGTTTTACCTGTGGGAGGCGGCGCCTGAGCCGCTGGGGTTCACCGCGCTGCTGACCCATCTGATCGACGAGGCGCGGGCGCAACACCGCGCCGTGCAGCTCCCCGCCGACCCCGTCCCGCCGGACGCGCGGCTGCTGCAGCGGCCCTAGGGCCTGACCCGAAATTGCTTTCGTCATTCCGCGGCGGCCCCCAGGCCGAACCCGGAACCCATGAACACGGACCCGGAAAAGCGCGCTCCGACGCCACCGGCATCTTGGATAAGCCCGTGTTCATGGGTTCCGCGATGCCCCGGAATGACGCGGAAACGACGGATGCGTCGATCGGCGACCTCCGCGAGATGCTCGCGAACAGGTGCGGAAAGCGAGTAAGCTGCGCCGCGGTTTCGACGGCGCCTCTCAGGGAACGGCGACATGCAGCGGCAATTGCACCTCAACCTGTTCTTCCACAGCCGAGGACATCACGAGGCGTCGTGGCGCCATCCCGACACGTCGCCGCTGCCGCTGACCGATATCCGCTATTACCAGGACCTGGCGCAGCGCGCCGAGGCGGCGAAGTTCGATTCGATCTTCCTCGCCGACCAGCTCGCGCTCGGAGGCGATGCCGCGCAGGCGGCGCGCACCTGGCTCGAACCGCTGACGGTGCTGGCGGCGGTGGCGGTGGCGACGCAGCGCATCGGCCTCATCGCCACCTGCTCGACGACCTATACCGAACCGTTCAACCTGGCGCGCCAGTTCGCCTCGATCGACCATATCTCCAACGGCCGGGCGGCGTGGAACATCGTCACCTCCTGGCTGGCCGCCGCAGCCGCCAATTTCGGCGGCGACGGCCAGGTCAGCCACGCCGACCGCTATGCCCGCGGCGAGGAATTCATGACCGTCGTCAAGGCGCTGTGGGACAGCTGGGCCGAGGATGCGGTGGTCGACGACCGGATAAGCGGCCTCTACGCCAAGGGCGACCGCATCCGGCCGATCAACCATCGCGGCGATTTCTATCGGGTCGAAGGGCCGCTCAACATGCCGCGCTGCCCGCAGGGCCGGCCGGTGCTGGTGCAGGCCGGCTCGTCCGACACCGGCCGCCGCTTCGCGGCGCGCCATGCCGAGGCGGTGTTCACCGCGCATATGGCAAAGGCGACGGCGCAGGAATTCTACGCCGATCTGAAGCGGCTCGCGGCGGAGGAGGGACGCGACCCGAGCCAGGTGCTGATCCTCCCCGGCCTGTCGCCGATGATCGCCGGGACCGAGGCCGAGGCGCAGCGCCTGGTGCGCGAGACCAACGACCTCGCCGACCCCGAAGTCGGCCGCAAGCGGCTGTCGAACCGTTTTGGCGGGCATGATTTCTCGCATCTGCCGCTCGACCGGCCGCTGTCGCCCGAGGATTTCCCCGACCCCGGCACGGTGCAGGCGGCGCGCAGCCGGACCGAGGTCATCATCAACCTGGTGCGGCGCGACAATCTCACCCTGCGCCAGTTGCTCGGTTATCTCGCCGGCGCGCGCGGCCATTACGTGACCGCCGGCACGCCGGAGCAGATCGCCGACCTGATCGAAGACTGGTTCACCGACGGCGCCGCCGACGGGTTCAACGTCATGCCGCCGCTGCTGCCGCTGCAGCTCGACGCGTTCAGCCGCGAGGTGATCCCGCTGCTGCAGCGCCGCGGCCTGTTCCGCACCGAATATGAAGGCACGATGCTGCGCCAGCATTACGGGCTCGACTGGCCGAAAAGCGGCTATGACGAGCGGGCGCGGGAAGCGGCGCAGTAAATCGCGCATACTTCTCGTCAGAGGCCAACGGGAGAGAGACAATGTCCGCCGTCATGGACCGCCAAGCCGCTGCACAAGACTTCGTCATCAACCCGCTGTCGGACGTCGCCGGCGCCGAGGTGGTCGGGCTCGATCTGCGCCGGCCGCTCGACGCGGCCGCACGGCAGGCGGTTTACGATGCGTTCGTACGGCATCATGTCCTGGCCTTCCGCGACCAGGACCTGACCAAGGACGAGCAGGTCGCCTTCACCGCGCAGTTCGGCACGCTGGAGCGCCACGTCGCGCGCAACCGCGGGCCGGGCGACCATCCGCTGGTGCATATCGTCCACAATCTCGGGCCGGACGGCGAGCCGAGCGGCAAGGTCGCCTCGCAGAAATGGCACACCGACAAGTCGTTCCGCGAATTGCCGTCGCTGGCGACGATCCTGCATGCGCGCGTCATGCCGCCGGGCGGCGGCGACACCTGTTTCGCGAACATGATCCTCGCCTACGAGGCGTTGAGCGACGCGGAGAAGGCCGAGCTCGAGGGCGTCGGCGTCATCCATAGCTGGGAGCAGTCGTGCCTCAAGGCGGGCCGCCAGGCGACGCCCGAAGAGATCGCCGACGCGCCGCCGATGACCCATCCGCTGGTCCGCATCCAGCCAGAGAGCGGCAGGAAGAGCCTGTTCATGGGCGAGCACGCCTCGCATCTCGACGACCGGCCGTTCGCGGCCGGCCGTGCCCGGCTCGCCGAGCTCGAGGCGCACGCGACCCGGGAGCGCTTCGTCTATCGCCACCACTGGCGGTCGGGCGACATGCTGATGTGGGACAACCGCTGCCTGCTGCATCGCGCGGACGCGAATTTCGACGCCGCCCGCTACAAGCGCGTCCTGCACCGGACCTGCCTGCGCGGCACCGCGCCGGCTTGAATCGCTCGCGCCACCCCCACCCTCCGAAAGAATATCTGCCATGGCGAAAAGCCGGACCGGGCTTCGCCCTTCCCGTGTTAGTCCAATGGCTTGACAGCGACAGGGTCGGGTGATGGCGACGACTGAGGTTTCGCGCGAGGCGATGCCGCCGATCCAGGGCGCGGCGGCGATCGAGCGCAGGATCGCGGAAGGCACCGCGTTTTCGATCATCCTCGCGCTGAGCTTCTCGCACCTGCTCAACGACATGATGCAGTCGCTCGTGCCGTCGCTCTATCCGATGATCAAGGCCACCTACGGCCTCAACTTCGTGCAGATCGGCGTCATCACGCTGACGATGCAGGTCGTCTCGTCGATGATGCAGCCGCTCGTCGGGCTCGCCGCCGACCACAAGCCGCAGCCTTATTCGCTCGCGTTCGGCATGTGCGCGACGCTGACCGGGCTGTTGCTGCTGGCGACGGCGCATCACTACCTGATGGTGCTGGTGGCCGTGGCGCTGATGGGCAGCGGCTCGGCGGTGTTCCATCCCGAGGCGTCGCGCGTCGCGCGGCTGGCGTCGGGCGGGGCGCGGCGGCATGGCCTCGCGCAATCGCTGTTCCAGGTCGGCGGCAATATCGGCTCGGCGACGGGGCCGGTGCTCGCCGCATTCATCGTCATCCCGCGCGGGCAGGGCAGCGTCAGCTGGTTTTCGAGCGCCGCGCTGCTGGCGATGGTCGTCCTGGTCTTTGTCGGCAACTGGTACCGCCGCGAGCACCCGCCCTCGCGCCGGGTGCGCACAACTTCCGCCGCGCCGCTCAACCTGACGCGCCGGCACGTGTTCTGGTCGCTGGCGATCCTGCTGACGCTGGTGTTCTCGAAGGCGTTCTACCAAGCGAGCATCGGCACCTATTACACCTTCTACCTGATGGACAAGTTCCATCTGTCGCTGCCGACGGCGCAGATCTACCTGTTCGTCTTCCTCGCCGCGGTGGCGCTGGGCACGCTGGTCGGCGGGCCGATCGGCGACCGCATCGGGCGCAAGGCGGTGATCTGGGGCTCGATCCTGGGGGCGATCCCGTTCGCCCTGATGCTGCCCTACGCCAGCCTGTTCTGGACCTGCATCCTGACCGTCGTCATCGGCGCGTCGATGGCCTCGGCCTCGTCGGCGATCATCGTCTACGCGCTCGACCTCGTGCCGGGCAAGATCGGCACGATGGCCGGGCTGTTTTTCGGCCTCAGCTTCGGGATGGCCGGTGTCGGCGCGGCGGCGCTCGGCAGCCTCGCCGACGCGACGAGCATCACCACGGTCTATCACGTCTGCGCCTACCTGCCGCTGATCGGCTTGTTGACGATCTTCCTCCCCAATCTCGGCCGCCCGGTCAGGCATGCATAACCTTCAGGCATGCATAACCTTCAAGCACGCATAACCTTCAGGCACGCATAACCTTCAGGCACGCATAACCCGCTTCTCGCCGGACGCGCGCGGCCTTACCATGCGCGGCCTCAGAGCCGGCACGGGAGGCCACCGATGTTCGCGCGCAACGCCTGGTACATCGCCGCCTGGAGCGACGAGGTCGCCGACAAGCCGCTCGCCCGGCGCATCCTGAACGAGCCGGTCGTGCTGTTCCGCGACGGCCGGGGCCGCGCCACGGCGCTCGCCGACCGCTGCTGCCATCGCTCGGCGCCGCTGAGCCTCGGCCGCTGCGTCGCCGAGGGCATCGAATGCGGCTATCACGGCCTCGTCATCGATGCCGACGGCCAATGCGTCAGCGTTCCCGGCCAGCGCTTGGTCCCGCCGGGCGCGGCGGTGCGGCGCTATCCGCTGGTCGAGAAGAACCGGTTCCTGTGGATCTGGCCGGGCGATCCGGCGGCGGCCGACCCGGCGTCGATCGTCGATTTCCCTTACCACGACGACCAGGCCCGATGGCCGCACCAGCACACGATGTATCCGATCAAAGGCAATTACATGCTGATGGTCGACAATCTGATGGACCTGACGCATCTCGGCTACCTGCACGCCAAGACCATCGGCGGCAATCCGCTGCAGCATTTCCAGGCGGACATGAAGACGGTGCGCACGCCGACCGGGGTCAGGTTCACCCGCTGGATGCGCAACTCGCCGCCGCCGCCGAGCTACGTCAAGGCGGCCGGTTTTCAGGGGCGCGTCGACCGGCTGCAGGTCTTCGAGTTCGTCGCGCCGTCGACGATCCTGCAATGGACCGGCGCCACCGATGCCGGTTCCGGCATCGAGCCCGACGATTTCGCCTTCCAGTTCCGCCTGTTCCACGGCCTGACGCCGGAGACCGAGACCAGCTGCTTCTACTTCTGGTCGGCGGCCAACGGCTATCGCCAGGACGATCCGGCGACCACCGAGCAGCTGTTCGGCGAAATCGCCTTCGCCTTCCGCGAGGACGCGGCGATGGTCGAGGCGCAACAGGCACGGCTCAGCGAGTTCGGCGAGGACGGGCTGGTCGACATCGCCTCGGATGCGACGCGCATGACGATGCGCCGGCATGTCGAGGGCATGATCGCCGCCGAGCGGCAGCAACAGGCGGCGGAATAGATTTTAGTGCCGATCCAGTTTCAGACGGGAGAGCCGGATGGCCAACACCTTGATTTCCTGCGATGACCACATGGATTTGTCGCAGCTGCCGGCGGACCTTTGGGCGACCCGGCTGCCGGCGCAATTCCGCGACCGCGCCCCGCATGTCGAGGAGCGCGACGGCCAGGCGATGTGGATTTGCGACGGCAAGGTATGGGGCCGCTGGGACGGCAAGCGCCCCACGACCGGCAATCGGCGCGCGGTGAAGCCGATCTACAACTCCTTCGACCGCGCCGGCATCCACGACCAGAGCGCGCGCCGTCCGGCGGTGGCGGAATTGCGCCTTGCCGACATGGACCGCGACGGCGTCGAGGCGCAGGTCATCTTCGGCCCGATCTTCCAGATCAGCACCGACGACCCGGCGCTGCGCGTCGCCTGCTACCGGGTCTACAACGATTGGCTCCTGGAGTTCTGCCAGGCCGCGCCGGACCGGCTGATCGGCGCGCCGATGCTGCCGGAGACGCCCGACACCGCCTATGACGAGCTGATGCGGCTGCACAAGAAAGGCGGGGTGCGGCAGGTCTCGCTGATGATCGCCAACATCAGCCCCAAGCTCGACGACCCGGCCTGGGACAAGTTGTGGACCGCGCTCGAAGAGACCGGAATCGTCATGGGCTGGCACATCACGGTGTTTGTCGGCAAGCCGAGCGACCGCTCCGCCGGCAAGGCCGCCAGCGTGTTCGAGAACACCAAATTCTTTATGGGCAACTTCCTCGAGCCGTTTGTCGACCTGTTCTCCTGGGGCATCCTCGAACGCCACCCGAAGCTGAAGATGGTGATGGCCGAGGCCGGCACCGGCTGGCTGCCCTGGCTGGTCCAGGAACTCGACTACCGCCATTGGCGGCTGTGGGAAGCCAAGGAATTCTGGGCCGACAAGGGCGGCAGCGCGCTCGAAACCAAGCCGTCCGAATTGTTCAAGCGACAGATCTACGCGACCTTCCAGGAGGATTACGCGGCGATGTCGCTGATCCCGTTCTTTGGCGAGGGGCATCTGCTGTGGGCCTCGGACTACCCGCACCCCGACGGCGTCTGGCCCAATTCCAAGACGGCGATCGAGCGCCAGATGGCCAATCTCGGCCCCGAGATGCGGCAGAAACTGACCCACGACAACGCCGCCCGGCTCTACGGGCTGAATTGACACAAGCGCGCTGCGACAAGAACGTGTCGTCCCGGCAAAAACCGGGACCCACTGATCAACCGTCTCTGGTGCTGCCAGGTGGGTCCCGGCTTCCGCCGGGACGACACATGAACAGGAAGATCGGCCATGAAAACGAGCACCGACCGCATCCTGACGACGCATGTCGGCAGCCTGCCGCGTCCGCCGGCGCTGCGCGAGCTGCTGGTCAAGAAGGACAAGGGCGAAGCCTACGACAAGGCCGAGCTGGAGCGGCAGACCCGCCAGGCGGTGCACGACATCGTCCGCCGCCAGGTCGCGGCCGGGGTCGACATCGTCGATGACGGCGAGATGTCGAAGCCGGGCTATTCGACCTATATCGCCGACCGGCTCAGCGGTTTTGCCGGACACAAGCCGGCGCCGCCGCGGCTCGACACCGGCCCGCACCCGAATTTCGTCGCCGCCTACGCGCGGATGACCGGTGAGAACGCGGCGCGGCGCGCGGTCTGCGTCGCGCCGATCGAATGGCGTGACCGCGAGCCGCTGCGCCAGGACATCGCCAACCTCAAGGCCGCGACCGAAGGCGCCGGCGCCACCGACGTGTTCATGACCTCGGCCTCGCCCGGTCTCGTGCCGGTGTTCCAGACCAACGATTACTACCCGTCGCACGCAGCCTATGTCGAGGCGATCGCCGCGGCGATGCAGGAGGAATACGAGGCGATCGTCGCCGCCGGGTTTGTGCTGCAGCTCGACTGCCCCGACCTGGCGATGGCGCACCACACCAGCTTCCAGGATTTGAGCGAGGAAGATTTCCTCAAGCGCGCCGCGTTCCATGTCGAGGTGCTGAACCATGCGCTGCGCAACGTCCCGGCCGAGAGCTGCCGCATCCATATCTGCTGGGGCAATTACGAAGGGCCGCACGACCACGACATCGATTTCCGCAAGGTCGCGCCCGTCCTCGTCAAGGCCAAGCCGCAGGCTTTGGTGGTCGAGGCAGCCAACCCGCGCCACGCGCATGAATGGGCGGTGTGGAAGGACGAGGTCAAGCTGCCCGACGACAAGGTGCTGGTCCCCGGCGTGCTCGACACCTCGACCAATTACGTCGAGCATCCCGAGCTGGTCGCCGAACGGATTTGCCGCTTTGCCGACATCGTCGGCCGCGAGCGGGTCATCGCCGGCAGCGATTGCGGCTTTGGCACCTTTGCCGGCTACGGCAAGCTCGACCCCGACATCTCGTTCAAGAAGCTGAAGGCGATGGCCGACGGCGCGGCGCTGGCGTCAACGCGGCTGTGGGGCCGGGCTTGACCTTCCCCGCCCCGTTCGACCGCTATCAGGGCGAGGTGAGGCCGGAATGGATCGACCATAACGGCCACATGAACCTCGCCTATTACACGGTGCTGTTCGACTATGCGACCGACCGGATGTTCGACGTGCTCGATCTCGGTCTCGCCTATCGCCGGCGGACCGATCTCGGCACCTTCGTCACGGAGACCCATAACCGCTACGAGCGGGAGCTGCTGGTCGGCGACCGGGTGCGCGTGACGATCCAGATCCTCTCGGCCGACGACAAGCGGCTGCACCTGGCGCATGAGATGTTCCGCCTCGACAACGGCGAGCGGGCGGCGACGCAGGAACTGCTGTTCCTCCATGTCGACCTCAAGGCGCGGCGCGTCTGCCCGTTTCCGCCGGAATTACGGGCGCGGGTGCACCAGGCGGCGGCGGCGCACGCTCACCTGCCGCACCCGGCGTGGGTCGGCCGTTACGTCGGCATGCCCCGCTAAAACTGCAAATTGCGGGAAGTTGTTTCAACCGGATTCGCATCCACGTTTCCGTTAGGCGAAAAAACCTGCATTATGGATGCGGCGGGGTATTGTCCCCGCGCCTGGAATTGGAATTTCAGTCGTGGAAAACGGGCGAGGGCATCGCGATCGGGGCCGGCGGCGCGATTTTGATGACGATTTTGGCGGCGGCGGTTACGGCGGCGGCGGACGGGATTACGGCGGCGGTGGCGGCTACGGCGGCGGGCGCGATTACGGCTCGGCGCCGCGGCACGGCTCGCCGCGCTTTGAAGAGCAGCCATCGGGCCCGCCGATCAAGGCGGTGGTGAAGTGGTTCCGCGCCGATCGCGGGTTTGGCTTTGTCGAGTTGGCGGACGGCGGCGGCGACGCGTTTCTGCACGCCAGCGTGCTGGGCCGGCTCGGGGTGCAGCAG
>DASZOZ010000032.1:0-91150 GCA_035550515.1 Allostellaceae bacterium | reverse complement strand
GCATCCTGGGGCGCACGTGCGATCGCCCGTGCGAGCCCGCCTGCCGTCGCGGACGCGTCGAGCCGGAGCCGGTTGCGATCTGCCGTCTCAAGCGCGTCGCCGCCGACAACAAAGGCGAGGTGATCGAGCTGCTGCCGCATCCGGCGAAGACAAAGAACGGCAAGCGCGTGGCGTGTATCGGCGCGGGACCTGCCTCGCTCACGGTCGCCCGCGATCTGCTGCCGCTCGGGTACGAGGTCCACATCTTCGACAGCGACGCCAAAGCCGGCGGCATGATCCGCACGCAAATTCCGCGCTTCCGTTTGCCGGAGAGCGTGATCGACGAAGAGGTGGGTTTCATCACGCGGCTGGAGCCGGTGCTGCACCTGGGGGAGCGGATCGATTCGTTGAAGGCGTTCCTCGCACGGGGTTGGGACGCGGTGTTTGTCGGTACCGGCGCGCCGCGCGGACGCGACCTGCAGCTGCCTGGGCAAAAGGAAGCCGCGGCGAACGTGCATATCGGCATCGACTGGCTGTCGAGCGTGTCGTTCGAACACATCCACTCGATCGGCAAACGCGTGATCGTGCTTGGCGGCGGCAACACGGCGATGGATTGCTGCCGTACTTCGCGTCGCCTCGGCGGCGAGCAGGTCACGGTCGTCGTCCGCTCCGGTTTCGAGGAGATGAAGGCGAGCCCGTGGGAGAAAGAGGACGCGATGCACGAGGGCATCCCGATCCTCAACTTCCTGGTGCCGGTCGAATTCACCCACGAGGGCGGCAGGCTGACCGGCATCGTCTTCGAGAAGGTCAAGGCGGAATACGACGAGCGCGGCCGGCGCAGCCTCGTGCCGTCGGGCGAGCCGCACCAGCACATCCCGTGCGACGACGTGCTGGTGGCGATCGGCCAGGAGAACGCCTTCCCGTGGATCGAGCGCGATATCGGCATGGAATTCGACCGGTGGGACATGCCCAAGGTCGACCCGCGCACGATGCAGTCGACGGTGCCCAAGGTGTTCTTTGGCGGCGACGCCGCGTTCGGCCCCAAGAACATCATCTGGGCGGTCGCGCACGGCCATGACGCGGCGGTGTCGATCGACAAGTTCTGCCACGGCGAAGACGTCAACGACCGGCCGCCGCCGGGCACGTCGCTCACTAGCCAGAAAATGGGCATCCACGAGTGGAGCTACGACAACGACATCTCCAACGACCTGCGCTACAAGGTGCCGTTGCGCGACACCGCGGTGGCGCTGGCCGACATCCGGACGGAAGTCGAGCTCGGGTTTGACGAGAAGCTCGGCTATCTCGAAGCCGAGCGCTGCCTCAATTGCGATGTCGAGACCGTGTTTACCGGCCCGCTGTGCATCGAGTGCGACGCCTGCGTCGACATCTGCCCGGTCGACTGCATCACCTTCACCGGGAACGGCGAAGAAAGCGATCTCCGGCAGCGGCTTAGCGCTCCCTCAACCAATCTGACTCAGGATCTCTATATCGGGAATTCCCTGAAGACCGGCCGGGTCATGGTCAAGGACGAAGATGTCTGCCTGCATTGCGGGCTGTGCGCCGAGCGCTGCCCGACCGGAGCCTGGGACATGCGCAAATTCCTCATCAATATGACACACGCTGGGCCGTCATGCCGAAGCCGATAGAAGCGGTCAACGACTTCGTCGTCAAATTCGCCAACGTCAACGGGTCTGGCTCGGCGAGCGCCAACGGGCTGTTCGCCAAGTCGGTGCTGCGCATGGGCATCCCCGCCTCGTCGCGCAACATCTTCCCGTCGAACATCCAGGGCCTGCCGACCTGGTACGAGGTCCGCATCTGCGAGGCCGGCCATCTCGGACGCCGCGGCGGCGTCGACATGATGGTGGCGATGAACCCGCAGACCTGGAACAAGGACATCGCCGAGATCGAGCCTGGCGGCTATCTGCTCTACGACAGCACGCGCGACCTGCCGCCGTCGAAATTCCGCGACGACATCAACATCATCGGGGTGCCGCTCACCGAAATCTGCAACCGCACCTATACCCAGATGCGGGAGCGGCAGCTGTTCAAGAACGTGATCTATCTCGGCGCGCTGTCGGCGCTGCTCGACATGGACCCCGAAGCGACCGCGACGCTGATCGGCGAGCAGTTCAAAGGCCGCGACAAGCTGATCGCCGCCAATCTTCACGCGTTGAAGCTCGGCCGCGACTGGGCGCTGGAAAACCTCGAATGCCCCCTCGGCGTCCGGCTGAGGCGGACCGACAAGGTCGGCGACTCCATCTTCGTCAACGGCAACGACACGGCGGCGCTCGGCGCCGTCTATGGCGGCGCCACCGTGTGCGCCTGGTATCCGATCACCCCGTCCTCATCCCTCGCCGAGGCGTTCTCGGCGCATTGCCATCGCTATCGCCGCGACCCCGAGAACAAGAAGCACAAATTCGCCATCGTCCAGGCGGAAGACGAGCTGGCGTCGATCGGCATGGTGGTGGGCGCCGGGTGGAACGGCGCGCGAGCCTTTACCGCGACCTCCGGCCCCGGCATCTCGCTGATGCAGGAATTCATCGGCCTCGCCTATTTCGCCGAGATTCCGGCGGTGATCTTCGACATCCAGCGCGGCAGCCCGTCGACCGGCATGCCGACCCGTACCCAGCAGGCCGATATCCTCAGCTGCGCCTACGCGTCGCACGGCGACACCAAGCACGTGCTGATCTTCCCGAAGGACCCCAACGAAGCTTTCACCATGGCGGCCGACGCGCTCGACCTCGCCGACCGGCTGCAGACGCCGATCTTCGTGATGCTCGACCTCGATATCGGCATGAACGAGTGGCTTGTCCCGCCGCTCGCCTGGGACCCGAACCGCAAATACGACCGCGGCAAGGTGATGACCGCCGAGCAGCTTGAAGCCGGGGTCGAGTTCGGCCGCTATCTCGATGTCGACGGCGACGGCATCCCCTTCCGCACCCTGCCCGGCACGCATCCGCGCCGCGGCGCCTTCTTTACCCGCGGCACCAGCAAGGACCGCTACGCGCGCTACAGCGAGGAAGGCCACGACTACGTCGACAACATGCAGCGCCTGCTGCACAAGTTCGACACCGCCAAGCGCCTGGTGCCGCAGCCCGAAAAGCGCATGGCGACGGAGGCCACCAAGTTCGGCGTGCTCTATTTCGGCTCGACGACGGTGGCGATGGAGGAGGCGTTCGAGGCGCTCGACGATCGCGGCGTCCATCTCGATGCGATGCGGCTGCGCGGCTTTCCGTTCGCCGACGAGGTCGCCGACTTTATCGCCGACCATGAGCGCGTCTTTGTCGTCGAGCAGAACCGCGACGCGCAGATGCGCACGCTGATCGTCAACGAGCTCGAAATCGACCCCGCCAAGGTGGTGCCGATCCTGCATTACGACGGCACGCCGATCACCGCGCGGTTTATCGTCAAGGCGATCGCCGACATGGTTTCCGTCGTGACGCTCGCGCCGCTTCGCAAGGTACGCAGCTGATGACCTACATCACCAAGCCCCGACTCCATCACCCGCAACTGCCGACCAACAAGCTCGGCTATACGCGCCGCGACTATGAGGGGGCGATCTCGACGCTGTGCGCCGGTTGCGGCCATGATTCGATCAGCGCCGCGATCATCCAGGCCTGCTTCGAGCTGAGCGTCGAGCCGCACCGGGTGGCCAAGCTCTCCGGGATCGGCTGCTCGTCGAAGACGCCGACCTATTTCCTCGGCAAGTCGCACGGCTTCAACAGCGTGCACGGCCGCATGCCGTCGGTGCTGACCGGCGCCAACCTTGCCAACCGCGACCTGGTCTATCTCGGCGTCTCCGGCGACGGCGACAGCGCCTCGATCGGGCTCGGCCAGTTCGCGCACTGCATCCGGCGCGGCGTCAACATGGTCTACATCGTCGAGAATAACGGCGTGTACGGCCTCACCAAGGGCCAGTTCTCGGCGACCGCCGACAAGGGCTCGAAGACGCGCAAGGGTCCGGCCAACACGGATTCGCCGATCGACATGGTGAGCCTCGCGCTGCAGCTCGGCGCAAGCTATGTCGCGCGCAGCTTCTCGGGCGACAAGAACCAGCTCGTGCCGCTCATCAAGGGCGCGATCGAGCATGAGGGCGCCGCCTTTATCGACGTCGTCTCGCCCTGCGTCGCGTTCAACAACAACCCCGAATCGACCAAGAGCTACGAATACGTCCGCGGCCATAACGAGGCGGTGAACCGGCTCGACTTCATGGTGGACCGCACGGAGATCACCGCCAATTACGCGCCCGGCACCGCCGTCAACATCGTGCAGCATGACGGATCCACGCTGCGGCTGCACAAGCTCGCGCTCGATTACAACCCGACCGACCGGGTCGCGGCGCTGAACTATCTGGCGCGCCACCACGTTTCGGGCGAGGTGGTGACCGGCCTGCTCTATGTCGAGCAGGATCACGGCGACCTGCACCATTTCCTCGAAACCGTCGATCAGCCGCTCAACGCCCTCGGCGAAGCTGAGTTGTGCCCCGGTGGCGACGTGCTCGCGCACTACAACGCGGCGCACCGGTAAGGTCAGGTCAGCGAAAACCCGCCGGCGAGCGGGTCGCGGCTGTCGACAAAGATCGTATTGAGCCCGTGCAGGCGCGCCCAGCCGGCGACGCTGGGCACGATCGCGGCATGGCCGCCGACCTGTGCCGCCGCCTCGACCCGGCCGTCGAACAGCGTGCCGATGATGCTTTCATGCACAAAAGCGTCGCCGACCCGCAGTTTGCCTTTGGCGACGAGTTGCGCCATGCGCGCCGAGGTGCCGGTGCCGCAGGGCGAGCGGTCGATCGCCCGCTCGCCGTAGAACACCGCGTTGCGGCCATGCGCCTTGGGGTCGCGCGGCGCGCCGGTCCATTGCACATGGCTGACGCCGCGGATGGTCTGGTCCTCGGGGTGGACGACCTGGACCACGTCGTTGACGCGGCGGCGAACGACCGGGCTCCAGCGCAACAGCCAGTCGACCGACACCGCCTCCAGCCCGGCGAAATTCTTCTGCGGATCGACGATCGCGTAGAAATTACCGCCATAGGCGATATCGACGACGAGCTCGCCGAACCCCTCGACCGGCACCGCGACATCCGCCGCCGCGAGATAGCTCGGCACGTTGTAGAGCCGTACGCTGTCGACATGCGGCCCGTTGCGGACATAGCGCGCGGCAACCTTGCCGGCCGGCGCGTCGAGCGCGACGACGCCCTCCTCGCGCGGCGCGACCAGGCCATGTTCGAGCGCGAAGGTCACGCTGCCGATGGTGCCGTGCCCGCACATCGGCAGACAGCCCGTAGTCTCGATATAGAGGATCGCGACATCGCAATCGTCGCGCAGCGGCGGGTAGAGGATCGCCCCCGACATCGCGTCGTGGCCGCGCGGCTCGAACATCAGCGAGCGCCGCACCCAGTCGAACCGGGCGATGAAGTCCTGCCGCCGCGCGCTCATCGTCGCGCCGTCGAGAAACGGCGCGCCGCCGATCACCAGCCGTACCGGATTGCCGCAGGTATGGCCGTCGACGCAGGAAAATGTGTGCAGCCCGGGCGGCACCCGGTCGACGTCGGTCATCACGGAGGGTCAGTTCGGCGGGTGTATCGGCAGTTCGATCGGCACGCAATTGCGCCGGCCCTGCATCAGGCAGTCCTCGATACGCGATTGTTCGCGCAGCGCGCGCACCAGCAGCACCCCGGCGATGGCCAGGAGGAGGATGACGATCAGGCCCATCGAGGCGTTGGTGCGCCTGGCCTCGCCTTCCTCGATGTCGCTCTGCCGCAGCATCGCCCCGCCTCGGCAACCGATGGGCCGCAACCGATTGTAGCCGGTTTCCCGGCGAGGCGTCACCGGAAGATGCGGCGGTGAGGCTGATTGCGGCGCGACCCCGCTCTGCGCTATTCAGCCGGCACGAGCAGATAAAAGGAACCGCCGCATGGCACAGCCGGGCCCGCTCTCGGGCATCACCATCGTCGATCTGTCCCGCATTCTGGCCGGGCCTTACTGTACCCTGCTGCTGGCCGAGCTCGGCGCGCGGGTCATCAAGGTCGAGGCGCCCAAGACCGGCGACGACGCGCGGCACTACGGACCCTTCACCAACGGCAAGTCGACCTATTTCGCCTCGGTCAACCGCGGCAAGGAGTCGATCGCGCTGGACCTCAAGGCGCCCGGTGACCGCGAGATCTTCGAGCGGCTGCTCGACAAGGCCGATGCCGTGGTCGAGAACTTCCGGCCCGGCACCATGGAGCGGCTCGGCTACGGCTGGGAGACGCTGCACCCGCGCTATCCGAGGCTGATCTACGCCGCGGCCTCGGGGTTCGGGCATAGCGGCCCGTTCTCGCACTACCCGTCCTACGACATGGTGGTGCAGGGGCTGGGCGGGATCATGAGCATCACCGGGCACCCGGGCGAACCGTCGCCCCGCATCGGCACATCGGTCGGCGACCTTGCCGGCGGCCTCTATACGACGATCGCGCTGAACGCGGCGTTGCTGCATCGCGAACGCACCGGCGAGGCGACCAAGGTCGATGTCGCGCTGTTCGATTGCCAGTTGGCGCTGCTGGAAAACGCCATCATGCGCTACACGACCTCGGGCGAAATCCCCGGCCCGCTGGGCGCCCGGCATCCCTCGATCACCCCGTTCGAGGCGTTCAAGGCCAAGGACGGCGACATCATCATCGCCGCCGGCAATGACGGGCTGTGGATCAAGCTCACCGAAGCGCTCGGCCATCCCGAACTGGCCCAGCGCGCCGAATACAAGACCAACCCGCTGCGCAACCAGAACCAGCAGCGGCTGAAGGCCGAGATCGACGCCATCCTCTCGACCGACACACGCGACCATTGGATCAAGGTGCTGGAGGACGCCGGCCTGCCCTGCGGGCCGGTCAACAACGTCGCGCAGGCGATCGCCCATCCGCAGGTCGAAGCGCGCAACATGCTGATCGATGTCGACGACCCGGTCACCGGCGCTTTGCGGCTGGTCGGCAACCCGATGAAATTGTCGGCCTTCGAGGACCCCAAAACCCGGTCCCCCGCCCCCGATCTCGATGCCGACCGCGCCAAAATCCTCCGTGAACTGGGCATGTAGCCGCGCCCGCCCCTTCTCCGGTCGGCAGTTGTGAGGCGTTCGCGCGGCGGCGCTCAGCGGCGAGGCAGAGCGTGGCGCGTCCTCGGCTGGACCGTCGCCGGCGTGCTGGTGACGCTCCTCGTCATTGCCGGCGGCGGTTTTCTGGTCATCCGCACCTCCTTGCCGGCGGTTGCCGGCCGCATCAGCGTCAAGGGACTGCACGGCGAGGTCACCATCACCCGCGACGGCGACGGGGTCCCGACGATCACCGCCCAGGATGACGACGACGTTTCATTCGGGCTCGGCTTCGTCCACGCGCAGGACCGGCTGTTCCAGATGGAGATGCAGCGCCGCTACGGCGCCGGGCGGCTGGCCGAGCTCATCGGGGCGGCGGCGGTGCCGGTCGACAGGCAGATGCGGGTGCTCGGCCTCTACCGCGCCGCCGAGGCGGCCTTTCCCAAGCTGTCGCCCGAAGTACGGCACGGCATCGAGGCTTATTGCGCCGGGGTCAACGCCTATATCGCCAGCCGCGGGCTGGCGCTGCCGCCCGAGTTCCTGATGCTGCGCTTTTCGCCGGAGCCGTGGAAGCCGGCGGATACGCTGGTGTGGGGCAAGCTGATGGACTTTCAGCTCGGCGGCAATTACCGCGGCGAGCTGTTGCGCGCCCGGCTGGCGCGGACCGCATCGCCGGCCGACATGGCGTTCCTCTACCCCGACTACCCCAAGGACGCTCCCCGCACCCTGGCCGCGCTGCTGCCGCTGTACCGCCGGCTGCCGCTCGGGCCACTTTATGCCGCGCTGCCCGAAGGCATGGGACCGCATTACGCCTCGAACAACTGGGTGGTCGACGGCGCCCATACGGCCAGCGGCAAGCCGCTGCTCGCCAACGACCCGCATCTCGGCTTCAGCACGCCCGGCTTCTGGTATCTGGCGCGGCTGAAGACGCCGCAGCACGACATCGCCGGCGCGACGGCCGCCGGGGTGCCGCTGGTGATCATCGGCCACAACGAGAAGATCGCCTGGGGCTTCACCACGACGACGGCGGATATCGAGGATTTGTTTATCGAAAAGCTCGACCCTCAGGACCCCGGGCACTACATGGTGGCGGATGCCAGCCTGCCGTTTCGCACGCGCCGGGAAACCATCACGGTGCGTGACGGCGACCCGGTGACGCTGACCGTCCGCGCCACCCGGCACGGCCCGGTCGTCAGCGACACGCTGCCGGAAGGGACCAGCGACCCGGGCTATGTGCTGGCGCTGCGGACGACGTTCCTCGACGATGACGATTCCAGCGCCGAGGCGCTGTGGGATATCGACCGGGCCGGCGATTGGGCCGGCTTCAAGGCGGGGCTGCGGCATCTCGCCGGCCCGCCGCAGAACGTGGTCTACGCCGATGCCGGCGGAACGATCGGCTTTATCGCCGCCGGGCACATCCCGATCCGCAAAAGCGGTGACGGCTGGCTGCCGGTACCCGGATGGACCGCCGATTACGATTGGGACGGCTACATCCCGTTCGACCAGCTGCCGCAGGAGACAAACCCGGCTTCCGGGCATTTCGTCAGCGCCAACAACAAGATCGTGCCCGACAGCTACCCGTATTTCATCAGCCGCGACTGGGACCTTGCCGACCGGGCCCGGCGGATCGAGCAATTGCTCGCCGCGGCGCCGCGGCAATCGCCCGAGGCCAGCGCCGCGATCCAGGCCGACACGCTGTCGCTCGAAGCCGCGCGTCTGGTCCCGCTGATGACCCGGATCGTCCCATCGGGCGACATGGCGCGCGAGGCGGTCGACCGGCTCAAGGACTGGGATTTTCACATGGATGCCGACAAGGTCGAGCCGCTGCTGTTCACCGCTTGGCTGCGCGCTTTCGCGCATTCGGTGCTGTTCGCGCGGCTCGGCGACGCCGCCGCCGATTACTGGGACTTGAAGCCGCAGATCATGTATGCCGTGCTGACCGAGCGGCCCGACTGGTGCGCCGACCGCAAACAGCCGGGCCGCGAGACCTGCGAGAGCCGGCTGTCGGAGGCGCTCGATACCGCGATCGACGAGCTGCGGCGCGGCTACGGCAACGAGATGTCGCAATGGCAATGGGGCCGTGCCCATATCGCCGAGTTCCCCAACGCGCTGTTCGAACGCATTCCGGGGCTGCGCGACTGGCTGCGCGTGGCGATCCCGACGCCGGGCGGCTACGACACGGTCAACCGCGGCCCCAGCCTGATCCGCGACGAGGCGCACCCCTACGTACAGCGGTTCGGTGCCGGCCTGCGCATCATCACCGATCTGGCGGCGCCGGCGCAGTCGCGGATGATGATCGCGCCGGGGCAGTCGGGTAATCCGCTATCGCCGCATTACGCCGATTTGTTGTCGCGCTGGCGCGCTTTCGGATGGATGGTGCCCGACCGCGCCGCCCCGGCCGCCACCCTGACGCTGGTGCCCGCACCGTGACCGTGCTGCCGGTCGCCGACACCGACATCGAGCGCGCCGCCGGCGCCATCGGCGACGCCATCGCCAGGACGCCGCTGGTCCCCGCTCCCATCCTGTCGGCGGCCGCCGGATGCGAGGTCTGGCTCAAGCTCGAGACGCAGCATCCGACCGGCTCGTTCAAGGAGCGCGGCGCCCTCAACAAGCTATTGACCCTCAACGCCAATGAACGCGGCGCCGGGGTGGTCGCGATGTCGGCGGGCAACCATGCGCAAGGCGTCGCCTACCACGCCCGCCGGCTCGGGATCCCGGCGACGATCGTGATGCCCGAGGGCACGCCGTTCACCAAGATCGACCGCACCGAAAGCCTCGGCGCGACCGTCGTGCTGCAAGGCGACAATCTGGTCGCGGCGCGCGAGGCCGCGGATCGCTTGGCGCGCGACAAGGGCCTGGTGCCGGTGCACCCCTACGACGACCCGGCGGTGATCGCCGGCCAGGGGACGATCGGCCGCGAAATCCTCGCCGACCGGCCGGAGCTGGACGCGCTGATCGTGCCGATCGGCGGCGGCGGTCTGATCTCCGGCATCGCGGTCGCGGCCAAGGCGCGGCGGCCGCAGATGGCGATCGTCGGCGTGCAGTCGGCGCTCTACCCGGCAATGCGCGACGTCCTGGCCGGCAAGCCGCCCGACGCCGCGCCGTCGGGGGCGACGCTGGCCGAGGGCATCGCGGTCAAGGAGCCGGGACTGCTGACCCGGCAGATCGTCGCCGCGCTGGTGAGCGACATCCTGCTGGTCGCGGACGCGCAGATCGAAGCGGCCATCGAACACCTCGTCGACCGCGAGAAGCTCGTCGCCGAGGGCGCCGGCGCCGCCGGGGTCGCGGCGCTGCTGGGCAATCCCGAGCGGTTTCGCGACAAGCGCGTCGGCATCGTCATCACCGGCGGCAACATCGATGCGCGTCTGTTGGCCTCGGTGCTGATGCGCGGACTGGTGCGCGAAGGCTGCCTGGTGCGGCTGCGCTCCGAGCTGCCGGACGTGCCGGGCGCGCTGGCGCGGCTCTCGGCGGTGATCGGCGGGCGCGGCGGCAATATCGTCGAGGTGCATCACCAGCGGCTGTTTCAGGACAGCTCGGTCAAACGGGCCGAGCTCGACGTGGTGATCGAGACGCAAAGCCGGCGCCATGTCGCGGCGATCGTCGCGGCGCTGATCGCCGCCGGCTTCCCGACCGAGCTGCTGTCGGCGGCGAGCGACCGGCTACCGCCTACGGCGGCGTAATCTCCGCCGGTGCGACCAGCACCCGGTCGACGCGGCGGCCGTCCATCTCGACGACCTCGAAGCGAAACCCGCCGGCAAGCACCCGGTCGGCGACCATCGGCACCCGGTTGAGGCGCGCCATCAGATAGCCGCCGAGCGTGTGGAAATCGGCGTCCTCACCGGGCAGATGCGAGACTTGCAGCGCCTGCTTCACCTCGTCCAGGGCGACCATGCCGTCGAACAGCCAGCTGCCGTCGTCGCGATGCACGACCCGCGGGTCGGTGTCCGCGCCGCCGGGCAGCTCGCCGACCAGCGCCTGAAGGATATCGTGCAGCGTCACCAGCCCTTCGAGATCGCCGTACTCGTCGACCACCAGGGCCAGGGCTTCGCCCGTCGTCTTGAAGACTTCCAGCGCGCGCAGCACGGTCACGGTATTGGGCAGGTAGAGCGGCGTGCGCATCGCCGCGCGCACGTCGAACGGCGCTTCGTTCAGCACGGCGTCGAGCAGGTGCTTGACCTCGACGACGCCGACCAGCTGATGCATGCCGCCCTGCACCACCGGAAACCGCGAATAGTTGCTCTCGCGGATGTGACGGCGGACTTCGTCCGCCGGGTCGTCGAGGTCGATGTATTCGATCTGGGTGCGCGGCGTCATGACCGCGCTGACCCGGCGGTCGCCGAGGCGCAGCGCCATCTCGACGATCGCGGTCTCGGCCTGCGCGATGTGGCCGGCGGCGACCCCTTCGCGCAGCATGAAGCCGATCTCCTCGTCGGTCACCGCATTGGCCGCCTCGGCGCGGATCGGCACCAGCTTGAGCAGCAGGTCGGCGACCGCGCTGAGCACCCATTCGACCGGCGCGCCGACCACCGCCAGGGCGCGCATGAACCGCGCCAGCACGGCGGCGATGCGCTCGGGGTCGAGCAGCGCGACGCGCTTCGGCACCAGCTCGCCGAAGATCACCGAAAACAGCGAGATGCCGATCACGACGAGGGTCATGCTCTCGGCGTGGGCGTAGCGCGCGACGGCATTGGGGAAGGTCGAGAAATAATCTTCAAGCGACGAACCGAGCGTCGCCTCGCCGAACGTGCCGGAGAGGATGGCGATCATCGTCACGCCGACCTGGACGGTCGCGAGCAGGCGCGACGGGTCGGCCTTCAGCTCCAACGCCGCCGCGGCGCCGGCGCTGCCGTCCTCGACCATCGGCTGCAGCCGCGCCGGACGCGCCGAGACCAGCGCGATCTCGGCCATCGCAAAAAAGCCGTTGAGCAGGATCAGCAGAAAGACGATCGCGAGGTGCAGCCACAGCATCGCAACCCCCTGAACTTTAGGGTGGCCTGACGCTTGGTGGGATTTGCCACTGTCACGTCATCCCCGGGCTCGTCCCGGGGATCCACGTGGATGGCCGGGTCAGGCCCGGCCATGACGGGTAAGGCCCGTAATGCCAGCAATCAGCGCGAATAGAATTCGACGACGAGGTTCGGCTCCATCGTCACCGGATAGGGCACATCGGCGAGCTTGGGCGCCCGGATGAAGCGGCCGCGCATGCGTTCGTGGTCGATTTCGAGATAATCCGGCACGTCGCGTTCACTCGACTGCGACGCCTCGAGGACCAGCGCCATTTCCTTGGCCTTCTGGCGCAACTCGATGGTGTCGCCGTCGCGCAGCTTGGCCGAGCCGATGTTGAGCCGCTTGCCGTTGACCAGCACATGGCCATGGTTGATCAGCTGGCGCGCGGCAAACGGCGTCGGCGCGAACTTCATCCGGTAGACCACGGCGTCGAGCCGCCGCTCCAAGAGCTCGATGAGGTTCTCGCCGGTGTCGCCCTTGCGGCGCACCGCCTCCTCGTAGAGCCGGCGGAACTGGCGTTCGCCGATATTGGCGTAATAGCCCTTCAGCTTCTGCTTGGCGGCGAGCTGGGTGCCGTAATCCGACGGCTTCTTGCGCCGCTGGCCGTGCTGGCCGGGGCCGTATTCGCGGCGATTGAGCGGGCTCTTCGCGCGCCCCCACAAATTGACGCCGAGACGGCGATTGATCTTGTACTTCGACTCCGTGCGCTGGCTCATGAGCCGGCTCTCCATTTCCATTGTTATTGTCCCGATAGGGCCCGCCGCGCGGCCGGCCGGGGCTTTCGCCCGCATTCTCGGGAAGGGCGCGCACTATACGCGCGGCCGCCGGGAAGTCAATTTCCGGCCGGCTACTCCGCCGCCGCGCTCCTTGACGCGCGTTTGCGGTCGTTGGCGTCGAGGAGGCGCTTGCGCAGGCGGATCGCCTTGGGCGTAACCTCGACCAGCTCGTCGTCGGCGATGTAGGCGATCGCTTCTTCGAGGCTCATCTGGATCGGCGGGGTGAGGCGGATCGCCTCGTCCTTCGACGTGGTGCGGATATTGGTGAGCTGCTTGCCCTTCGCCGGGTTGACGTCGAGGTCGTTGTCGCGGGTGTGCGCGCCGATGACCATGCCGGGATAGATCGCATCGCCGTGCGACACGAACATCGAGCCGCGTTCCTCGAGGTTCCACAGCGCATAGGCGACCGCCGTCCCGCCGGCGGTCGAGATCAGGACGCCGTTGACGCGGCCCTCGACCGGGCCCTTATAGGGCGCGTAGCCGTGGAAGATGCGGCTCATCACCCCCGAGCCGCGCGTATCGGTGAGGAACTCGCCGTGATAGCCGATCAGGCCGCGCGTCGGTGCGAGGAACGTCAGGCGCAGCTTGCCGCCGCCCGAGGGACGCATGTCCTGCATCTCGGCCTTGCGGCGGCTCATCTTCTCGACGACGACGCCGGCGAATTCCTCGTCGACATCGACAAAGACCTCCTCGACCGGCTCGAGGCGCTGGCCGTTCTCGGTCTTGAACAACACGCGCGGGCGCGAGATCGACAGCTCGAAGCCCTCGCGGCGCATCGTCTCGATCAGCACGCCGAGCTGCAACTCGCCGCGCCCCGACACCTCGACCGCATCGCGCTGGGCGCTTTCCTTGACGCGGATCGCGACATTGCCCTCGGCCTCGCGGAACAGCCGCTCGGCGATCATACGCGAGGTGACCTTCGTCCCGTCGCGCCCGGCGAGCGGGCTGTCGTTGACCGAGAAGGTCATCGCCAGGGTCGGCGGGTCGATCGGGTCGGCGGCGAGCGGGGTCGTGACCTCGGGGGCGCAGAGCGTGTCGGCGACGGTGGTGTCCTGCAGCCCGGCGACGGCGATGATGTCGCCGGCCCGCGCCTCGTCGACCCCGACGCGTTCGAGGCCGCGATAGGCGAGCAGTTTGGTCAGGCGCGCCTGCTCGATCTGCTTGCCGTCGCGGGTCAGCGACTTGACCGGCATGTTGATGCGCGCGATTCCGGAATGGATGAGGCCGGTCAGCACGCGGCCGACATAAGGGTCGTAGTCGAGCGTCGTCGCCAGCATCGTAAAAGGCTGGTCGGGGTCGGCCTGCGGCGCCGGTACGTGCGACACGATCAGGTCGAAGAGCGGCGCGAGGTTCTTGCGCTCGTCGGCCATGTCGGCGACCGCCCAGCCGTCGCGGCCCGAGGCGAACAGCGTCGGAAAGTCGAGCTGGTGCTCGTCGGCGTCGAGCAGCGCGAAGAGGTCGAAGATCTCGTTGTGCACCGCCTCGGCGCGGGCGTCGGGGCGGTCGATCTTGTTGATCACCACGATCGGCCGCAGCCCGCGGCGCAGCGCCTTGCCGACGACGAACTTGGTCTGCGGCATCGGCCCCTCGGCGGCGTCGACCAGCACCAGCACGCCGTCCACCATGCTCAGGATGCGCTCTACCTCACCGCCGAAATCGGCGTGCCCCGGCGTGTCGACGATGTTGATGCGGGTGCTGCCCTCCTGGGACCTCCAGGTGAGCGAGGTGCATTTGGCGAGGATGGTGATGCCACGCTCGCGCTCCAGATCGTTGGAATCGAGCGCGCGCTCGGCAACCTGCTGGTTGGCGCGGAACACGCCCGACTGGCGCAAGAGCTGGTCGACCAGCGTCGTCTTGCCGTGGTCGACATGGGCGATGATCGCGATGTTGCGGATGTTCTCGGTCACGAATAAGCAGCGTCCTTTCCGGCGGCGGCACCTGCATCACCTGGGCACCAGACCGGCGGAGGCGACGAGTTTGTCGAGCGCCGCCTCGGGGCGGGCGCCGACATGGCTGATGATTTCGGCGGCGCACAGGCTGCCGATCGCGCCACAAGTGGGGAGCGGCAGCCCGCGGGTCAAGCCGAACAACACGCCCGCGGCGTAAAGATCGCCGGCGCCGGTGGTGTCGGCGACCCGCGCGACGGGCGCGGCCGCGACGGCATGCGCTTTTTCGCCGGAAATGATGACACTGCCCTTGGCGCTGCGGGTCAGCGCGGCGATCCTGACATGCCCGCGCACCGCGGCGGCGGCGGCATCGAAATCGCGGGTCTGGTACAGCGAGCAGATTTCGGCCTCGTTGGCGAACAGGATGTCGATGTCGCTCGCCACCAGATCAAGGAACTCGTCGCGGTGGCGGCCGACGCAAAACGGGTCGGAGAGCGACAAGGCGACCTGGCGGTCGGCGGCATGGGCGACCGCGGCGGCGCGCCGGAACGCCGCCTTCGCGCGCGGCGGATCGAACAGATAGCCTTCGAGATAGGTGATCTGCGCGGCGGCGACGACGCGCGGGTCGATGTCCTCGGGGCCGAGATCGACGCAGGCGCCGAGATAGGTCCCCATGGTGCGCTGGCCGTCGGACGTGACCAGGATCAGGCAGCGCGCCGTGCCGGGTCCGCTGGTCGCCGCCGGCGTCTCGAACCGGATGCCCATCGCGGTCATGTCGTGGCGGAAGATTTTCCCCAACGCGTCGTCGCGCACCTTGCCGATATAGGCGCCGGTGCCGCCGAGCGAGGCCAGCCCCGCCATGGTGTTGCCGGCCGAGCCGCCCGAGCTTTCGATGCCCGGCCCCATGCGGCCGTACAGCGCGTCGGCGCGCTCGGCGTCGATCAGCGTCATCGCGCCCTTGGTAAAGCTCTCGGTCTCGAGGAATGCCTCGTCGGCATGGGCGATGACATCGACGATGGCATTGCCGATGCCGGCAACATCAAGCGTGGCGGCGACCATTCGCGTTCCTGTCTCGAATGAAGGGATGGCGGCGCAGTATAGGCAGCAGCGCCGGTGCGACAAGGGTGCCGGCTTCAACTGCGCGCGAGCGATTCGCCGATGCCATGGTTTCGGCCCTGTCCCGATGCCGGTAGAACAGCTCCTTAAGCTATTGTCATTGCCGGTTTAAGACCGACAATGCAGGACAAATCTTTTTGTTTTCCGCGGATTCAATCGATATGGTCATAGGCGGGGGTGATCCGGGATGGTCGCGTTAAGCGGGCTCCGCGCCATCATGCGCGGCGGCGAAGACAGCGCCGCATCCGGTTCTCCCATGAGCTCACAAATGGGGTGCGCCATCGATGTTTGGCCGGAAGAGACCCGATACGGAGGATCGTAGAATGGCTGATTCGCCCGACGATTTGGGCATTCCGATGAAACCGGCGCGGCCGATCGGGTCGGGCGCCTCGATCACCCCGGTCGGCCGGACGCCGTCCGCCGTGCCGCCGCGGGTGCCGGAAATGGCGCGCGCCCCGGCCGAGCCGCCGCGCGCCCAGGAGCCGCCGCGGCGGGCCGTCACCGAACCGATCCCGGTGCCGGTGACGCCGCCGCCGGTCGCCGCCGCGCCCCCTCCCCCGCCGCCGGTGTCACCGCCGCCGCGGCGCAGTGAGGCGGGGCTACGGCAGTTGACCGTCGGCCGGGAAATCTCGCTGTCGGGCGAGATCGCGTCGTGCGACACGCTGATCGTCGAAGGCAGCGTCGAGGCGAACCTGCAGAACTGCCGCGATGTCGACATCGCCGAGACCGGCATGTTCAAGGGCAGCGCCGAAATCGACAACGCCGATGTGCGCGGCATCTTCGAGGGCAGCCTGATCGTCCGCAAACGGCTGCTGATCCGCTCGGGCGGCCAGGTTTCGGGCACGATCCGCTATGGCCAGATCGAGATCGAGCTGGGTGGGCAGGTTTGCGGCGACGTACAATCGACCGCGGCGGCGGGAGACGTCGTGGCCGAGCTGGCGAACGCGCGCGCGGCGTCCTGACGGAAACCCGTCGAGACGCGGCCGGCTACGGCGCCGGGGCGGGCGCGGCCGCTTTCGCGGCGACAAGCGCGTCGAGCACGGTCTTGGCCTTGTAGCGGCACAGCGAGGCGACGACGCAGTTCGGGCAGTCCGGTTTGCGCGCCTTGCAGACATGGCGGCCGTGCAGGATCAGCCAGTGATGCGCGTGCAGCTTGTATTGCGCCGGCGTCACGGCTTCGAGCTTCAGCTCGACCTCGTGCGGGGTCCTGCCGGGCGCCAGGCCGGTGCGGTTGCCGACGCGGAAGATATGCGTGTCCACCGCGATGGTCGGCTGCTCGAACGCGACATTCATCACCACGTTGGCCGTCTTGCGGCCCACCCCGGGCAGCGCCTCCAGCGACTCGCGATCGCGCGGCACCTCGCCGTGATGCTTCTCGACGAGGATGCGGCTCAGCGCGACGACGTTTTTCGCCTTGGTGCGGTAAAGCCCGATCGTGCGGATCAGCGGCTCGACCCGCTCGACGCCGAGCGCGGCCATCTTCGCCGGCGTGTCGGCAAGCGCGAACAGCGCCGGCGTCGCCTTGTTGACCCCGACATCGGTCGCCTGCGCCGACAGCACGACCGCGACAAGCAGGGTAAAGGGGTTGATGAATTCGAGCTCGGTGCGCGGGATCGGACGCGTCTCGGCTAGAAGGCGGTAGAACTCGGCCACTTCGGCCTTGGTGAATTTCTTCGGCATCGCCACGGATGTTAAGCACAATCCGCGGCGTCGCGAAGCCCCGCGCTCAGTGCGAGGATGGTGAGCCGGGCGAATTCCCGGCGGGCGGATTAAGAAGCGGCAAATGCTGACCCGGCGGCGCCACGCCGCCGTTCATGATCACCACAGTGGGGCCCGCCGGACGGGGAGCGGCGGCGGCTTCCTTGTCGGGTGTGATCGAACGCGTCTCCATCACCTGGCCGAGCAGCCCGCTCGTGACCGTTCCGGTGGCGACGATGTCCTTGCCGGGCGTGAGGCAATCGATGCCCGGCGGGTTGTAGCCGGGCGCGAAACGGATAAAGGTGCCGTCTTCCAGCAACGCGCCGTCAGCCCGGCCGTCCGGCGCGTGCAGCGTCATCTTGACCCGGCCGCGCGCCTCCATCATGCGCTGCGGCGCAAAGACCGGACGATCGCGCGACGCGGCGGGCTGCACCGTGTCGTTGATCTTGGCCCCGGTTGCGTCGTTGGCGATCGACAGCGCCTGCACCATGGCTATGCCGTTGGCCTTGAGGCCATGCACCGTCACCGCGTCTCCCGGCTTGACGGCGAACACCAGCTCGGACGACAGCCGCGGCGAGAGGTGCACCTCGGTGCCGTCATCGAGGATCATCCCGTCGACCTCGTCGCGCGGGGTCAGGCTGTAGCGGGCGACCTTGCCGTGAAACGCCGGGAGCTGGTCGGTGTCGTAGACGGGCGTCTGGGCCAGCGCGGCATTGCTCACGAGCAGGCCCGCCGCGCCCAACGTCATCAAGCGCATCATCTTGCTACTCCAAGGGGTACGTGCGGCATCGAAGCATCGCAGTGATTAGCAAATCCCTTAAGTGCGCGACTCGGCGGCTTTCATCATGGCTAACGGCGTTTTATATGTTGGCGATGACTGCGCCCCCGGCCTCGGCGGCACCCCGGCATGTCTTTTTCGAACAGGTGCTGCTGCCGCATCGCAGCCTGCCGCCGCGCGGGTTCAACATCCTGATGCTGGTGCTCGCCGGGATCAGCATCGCCGCCGGGACGCTGTTCGTGTCGCTCGGCGCGTGGCCGGTCTGCGGGTTTTTCGGGCTCGATGTCGGGCTCGTCTATCTCGCCTTCCGGCTGTCGTACCGCAGTGCCCGCCAGCGCGAGACGCTGCGCCTCGCCGAGGACGAGCTGACCGTCGAGCGTGTCGGGATTCGCGGCGACCGGCGGCTGTGGCGGTTTCAGCCGTTCTGGGTGCGGGTGATCTTCGAGGAACGGCCGGACGATTCGAACCGCCTGTCGCTCGTCTCGCACGGGCAGACGCTGCCGATCGGCACGTTCCTGCCGGCGCCGGTGCGGCGCGAAGTCGCGGCGACGCTGCGCGATGCGCTCGCCCGATGGCGGGCGGCGCTCAATCCGACCCAGCGGTAAGCTCCGGCAGCGCGAGGCGTTCGGCGATCACTTGCAGCGTTCGGGGGTTGGCGAGCATGGTGGTGTGGTGCGCGCCCTCGATGGCGATGTTCTCACGGTTGTGTCCCGGCGCGTCGACGCAGCTGCGCCACGCCACGACGCCGTCTTTCGGGCTGTAGATCGCGGTCGTTGGGACGGGCGGCGGCTGGGTCAGCTGCGCCAGCATCAGGGCCATGCCGCTGTGGAGCGGCGCGAGCGCGCGGTAGAACGGTTCGAGCGGGCTGGCCGTCGGCAGGCGGAACGGGCTGCACACCGTGATGACCCGCCGCACCCGGTCGGGATGGGCATTGGCCAGCGCGCGGCCGAGCACCCCGCCGAGACTGACGCCGACAAGGCTCGCCTTGCGCCCGCTGGCCTCGGTCGCGTGCCGCAGGATGCGGTCGACCGCGGCCACGGCGGTCGCGGTCGGGCCGATATTGACCCCGGCACCCCAGCCATGCGCCGCATAACCGAGCGCCGTCAGCCAATCGCGGAAGTTGCGGCTCATCATGTCCGAGCACAGAAAGGCCGGCAGCACGATCACCGGATGGCCGTCGCCCAGCGGCACCGGGCCGAGACGGATCGTGCGCGGCCGCAGCCGCATCTGGCGCAGCGCCGCCAGCCCTTCCCCCATCAGGTCGCGCAAGGACGGCCCGTCCAGCGCTTGCGCCCGGTCGAAGATCGGCCGGTCGAGCGGCCGGCGCAGTTGCTGATGCGGGTGCAGGTTCACAGTCCGAGCACTTCCTTCATCCCGTAAAGCCCGGGCGGCTTGCCGACGACCCAGCGCGCCGCGCGTACCGCGCCCTTGGCATAGATCGCCCGGTTGGTGGCGCGGTGCGACAGTTCGAGCCGCTCCCCCGCGCCGGCGAAGATCACGTGATGGTCGCCGACCGCGTCGCCGCCGCGCAGCGCCGCAAAGCCGATATCGCCGCTCCTGCGCGGGCCGGTGATCCCGTCCCGGCCGCGCTGGGCGACGGCGTCGAGCCTGGTCTCGCGCCCGGCGGCCGCGGCGCGGCCCAGCGCCAGCGCCGTGCCGGAGGGCGCATCCGCCTTGCCGCGATGGTGCATCTCCATGATCTCGATGTCCCAATCGGGGCCGAGCCGGGCCGCCACCTGCTCGACGAGGCCGAGCAGCAGGTTGATGCCGAGACTGGTGTTGGCCGCCCAGACGATGGGGATGCGCGTCGCGGCGTCATGCACGGCCGCGGTCTCGACCGCCGACAAGCCGGTGGTGCCGATCACCAGCGGCGTGCCGATCTCGGCCGCCAGCGCCGCGTGCGCAGCGGTCGCCGCGGCGGTGCTGAACTCGATGCCGACATCGCTGGCGCGCAGCAGGTCGCCGGTGGCGCTGCCCGCGGCCAGTCCGAGGGGACCGACGCCGGCCAGCTCGCCGAGATCGCTGCCGAGATAGCCGCTCCCGGTCGACGCCGTCCCGCCCGCCAAGGCGCAGCCTTCGCTTCCCGCGATCTCGGCGATCAGCATGCGGCCCATGCGGCCGCCGCAGCCGATGACGCCCATGTTGACGTCCGCCATCTCCGCCCTCCCGATTCGGGAAAACGCAACGGCTAACCCGTGTGACAAAAAAAAGACAAGCGGAATTTGCGGCACTTGTGCGTCCCGCGAGGCTCGCGGTGCGAGGCGTCTCGGAGCCTGACCCGAAATTGCGCTCGTCATTCCGGGACATCGCGCAGCGATGAACCCGGAACCCATGCACCCGAACCTTGGAAAAGCGCGTTCCGACGCCACCGATACCTTGGATAAGCCCAGGGGATAAGCCCAGGGGATAAGCCCGTGTGCATGGGTTCCGGGTTCGGCCCTGCGGACCGTCCCGGAATGACGGGGATCATTTTGCGGCCGGGCGCTGAGGCGCTCCTTTCCTGTTCCGGGGTTTTCCTCTACACCGCCGGGGCATGGCGCTTTTCCGCTCGGTCGCGACGGTGGGCTCGCTGACGATGGTCAGCCGACTGTTCGGGTTCGTGCGCGATATCCTGACCGCGGCGATCCTCGGCGCCGGGCCGGTGGCGGATGCGTTCTTTGTCGCCCAGCGCCTGCCCAACCTGTTCCGCAGCCTGTTCGCCGAGGGCGCGTTCAGCGCCGCTTTCGTGCCGCTCGCGAACAAGGCGCTGGTCGACGGCGGCAGGCCGGCGCTCAAGCAGTTTGCCGAGGAGGCCTTTGCACTGCTGTTCGCGGCGCTGCTCGGTTTCGTCATTCTCGGCGAATTCTTCATGCCGGGGGTGATGAGTGTCATCGCTCCGGGTTTCGCCGACGAGCCGGGCAAGTTCCAGCTCGTCGTCGACCTGACGCGCATCACCTTCCCCTATCTGTTGTTCATCTCGCTGACCGCGCTGCAGGGCGGGCTGCTCAACACCCTCGACCGCTTCGCGGCGGCGGCGGCGACCCCGGTGCTGCTCAACCTGTTCCTGATCGCGGCGCTGCTGCTGATGGCGGGGCTGCATTGGACCGACGGCACCGTGCTGGCGGTCGCGCTCACCTTGTCGGGGATCGCGCAGTTCGCCTGGCTGATGCTGTCGTGCCGCCGCGGCGGGATAGGGTTGCGGCTGCGGCTGCCGCATGTGACGCCGGCGGTGCGGCAGACGCTCCGGGTCATGGGACCGGGGGTGCTCGGCGCCGGGGTCACACAGCTCAACCTGCTGGTCTCGACCGCGCTCGCCTCGACGCTGCCGGGCGGTTCGGTGTCGTATCTCTATTACGCCGACCGGCTCAACCAGCTGCCGCTCGGCGTGGTCGGGATCGCGGTGGCGACCGCGATCCTGCCGCCGCTGTCGCGGCAATTGCGCGGCGGCGACGAGGCGGGCGCGGTCGCCACGCAGAACCGCGGGCTGGAGCTCGCCCTGCTGCTGACGTTGCCGGCGGCGACGGCGTTGGCGGTGCTGGCCCGGCCGATCCTCGCGGTGCTGTTCGAGCGCGGCGCGTTCGGCCCGGCCGAAGCAGCGGCAACGGCTTCGGCGCTGATCGCCTATGCGGCGGGGTTGCCGGCGTTTGTGCTGGTCAAGGTGCTGGCGCCGGCGTTCTTCGCCCGGCACGACACCAAGACGCCGGTCAAGGTCGCAATGGTGTCGCTGGCGACCAACCTGCTGCTGACGCTGGTGCTGATGCGGTTTCTGGCGCATGTCGGTGTGGCGATCGCGCTGTCGGCTGCGGGCTGGCTGCAGGCGGCGCTGCTGACCGCGATCCTCGCGCGGCGCGGCCATTTCCGCATCGACGCGCGCTGCCGCGCCAACCTGCCGCGCATCGCGCTGGCGACGCTGGGCATGGGCGCGGCGCTGACGGCGCTGCGCGCAGCGCTGGCGCCGGCCCTCGCCGGGGCGACGACGCTGCGCCTGGGCGCGCTGGCCGCGCTGGTCGCCGCCGGGCTCGTGGTGTTCCTGGCGCTGAGCGTGGCGCTCGGCGTCGTCAGCTGGCGCGAGCTGCGCGGCCAGTTCGGTCGACTCCCGGCTTGACCAAGCCCGCGGCGCGGCGATAACCAGCACGTATGAACCGAATTTTTTCCGGCATTCAGCCGACCGGCAACCTGCATCTCGGCAATTATCTCGGCGCGATCCGCAACTGGGTGGCGCTGCAGCATGATTACGAATGCATCTTCTGCATCGTCGACCTGCACGCGCTGACCGTGCCGCAGGACCCGATCGAGCTGCGCGCGGCGACGCGGGAGGTCACCGCCGCCTATATCGCCGCGGGCATCGACCCGCAGCGCTGCATCATCTTCAACCAGAGCATGGTCACCGCGCATAGCGAGCTGGCCTGGATCCTGTCGTGCCTGACCCCGCTCGGCTGGCTCAACCGCATGACCCAGTTCAAGGACAAGGCCGGCAAGAACCGCGAGATGGCCGGGCTCGGGCTTTATGCCTACCCGGTGCTGATGGCGGCCGACATCATCGGCTACAAGGCGACGCACGTGCCGGTCGGCGAGGACCAGAAGCAGCATGTCGAGCTGGCGCGCGACATCGCCGGCGCGTTCAACCGGCGCTACGAGGTCGATTTCTTCCCCCTGCCCGAGCCGCAGATTTTCGGCGAGGCGACGCGGGTCATGAGCCTGCGCGACGGCACCAAGAAAATGTCGAAATCCGATACCTCGGACTATTCGCGCATCAACATGACCGATGATGCCGATGCGATCGCCCTCAAGGTGCGCCGGGCCAAGACCGACCCCGAGCCGCTGCCCGACACGCTCGCGGCCCTGGAGAAGCGGCCGGAAGCCGACAACCTCGTCGGCATCTACGCCGCGCTCGCCGGCCAGACCCGCGAGACGGCGCTCGCCGCCTTCGCCGGCAAGAATTTCTCGGCCTTCAAGGAAGAGCTGTCGGCGCTGGCGGTCGAGGTGCTGGGCAAGATCGGCGGCGAGATGCGCCGGCTGATGGCCGATCCGGGGCATATCGACGCGGTGCTGCGCCGCGGTGCGGAACGCGCCGCAGACATCGCGGTGCCGATCCTGCGCGAGGTGCAGGACATCACCGGCCTGCTGCGGCCGTAGCGCCGCAGGGCGATCCTGCGTTTTCTGCGTATTCCGGGGCATCGCGGAGCGATGAACCCGGAACCCATGCACACGGCCCTCGAAAAGCGCGTTCCGACGCCACCGATATCTTGGATAAGCCCGTGTGCATGGGTTCCGGGTTCGGCCTTAGGGCCGCCCCGGAATGACGAAAGTAATTGCGGGCCAGGCTCTGAGGCGCGACCGAAGGGAGCCGCGCAGGCCGCGACGGCGCTGATCCGGCACCGGAAATGGCGGCGGCCACGGCGCGTTGATGCTTTTCGCGCTGCAATAGCGGTTGTAAGGTCCAGTCCACGCGGCGTCGCCCGGCGACGCCGCACCCGCCCGGTTCAGCTTGAAGGCCGGAACCTTCCCGTCATGGATGTCTACCTGCCCGTCGCCGAGGTCTCGCTGGACATTTTCGTCCTGCTCGGCCTCGGGGCCGGGGTGGGGTTCCTGTCGGGCGTGTTCGGGGTCGGCGGCGGGTTTCTGCTGACCCCGCTGCTGATCCTCATCGGCGTGCCGCCGGCCATCGCAGTGGCATCGTCGGCCAACCAGCTCGTCGGCGCCTCGGTCTCCGGTGCGCTGGCGCACTGGCAGCGCGGCAATGTCGATTTCAAGATGGGCTTTACGCTGCTGATGGGCGGGCTCGCCGGCTCGGTGCTGGGCGTCTGGCTGTTCACGTTGCTGGCGCAGCTCGGCCAGATCGAGCTGATCATTTCGCTGTGCTATGTCGTGCTGCTCGGCGCGCTCGGTTTCATGATGGCGATCGAGAGTGTACTGGCCATCCTGCGGCGACGGCGTCCGGGCACCGTCCGCCGGCGGCTGCATCGCCATACCTGGATGCACGGCCTGCCGCTGAAGACGCGGTTCCGCAAATCGCAGCTTTACATCAGCGCACTGCTGCCGGTCGGGCTGGGTTTTGCGGTCGGCGTGCTCAGCGCGGTGATGGGGATCGGCGGCGGCTTCATCATGGTGCCGGCGATGATCTACACGCTGGGCATGCCGACGGCGATGGTGCCGGGCACGTCGCTGCTGCAGATCATTTTCGTCGCGGCCAACGTGACGATCCTCCAGGCGTTTCACAACCACACCGTCGATGCGGTGCTGGCCCTGCTGCTGCTGGTCGGCGGGGTGCTGGGCGCGCAGTTCGGCACGCGGTTCGGCACCCGGCTGCGCGGCGAGCAGCTGCGGTTTCTGCTGGCGATCCTGGTGCTGCTGGTGGCGGCGAAGCTGGCGCGCGACCTGACGCTGCGGCCGGCCGATCTGTTCGTGATCCCCGCGGACAACCGGATATGAGGCCCGGGCGGGGCTTCCCGGCGGCGCTTTTCGCCCTCGCCCTGTTGTCCGCGGCACCGAGCCGGGCCGAGATCGTCGCGGCCGACCTGAGCAGCCACTCGATCGCGATCACCACCGGTTTCACCGGCGCCTCGGTGGTGCTGTTCGGCGCCACCGACGGCCTCGCCGACGTCGTCGCCGTGGTGCGCGGCCCCGACCGCGACGTGACGGTGTGGGAAAAAGGCAAGGTCGCGGGCATCTGGGCCAACACCGACTCGGTCACCTTTGTCGGCATTCCGAGCTTTTATGCCGTCGCCGCGACACGGCCGCTGGCCGATGCGCTGTCGCCGGGGGCGGCGGCGCTCTACAAGATCGGCAGTGACAACCTCAAATTCGAGACCAAGTTCCCCACCGACCCCGAACGCGCCAAACGCTTCGCCCGGGCGCTGATCGATGTGCGCAAGCGAACCGGCGTGTTCTCGTCGAGCCACGAAAAGATCGCCTTTCTCGGCGACCGGCTGTTCCGCACGACGTTCTTCTTTCCCGCCAACATCCCGACCGGCAGCTACCTAGTCGAGGTCTTCCTGGTGCGCGACAAGGACGTGGTCGGCGGCCAGACGACCCCGCTCGTGGTCTCCAAGGTCGGGGTCGACGCCGCAGTGTTCAATTTCGCGCACAGCGATGCGCTCGCTTATGGCGCGATTGCGGTGATGATGGCGGTGATGGCAGGATGGATCGCGAGCCTGCCCTTCCGCAATTCCTGAGCGCCAATTCCTGAGCGCGCCGCTGGGGGTCGCCGATGGCCGAGAACGGGACCCGCGTGTTCCTCGTCGTCGTCGACGAGACGGCGGAGCATCGCCTGGCGCTGCAATATGCGGCGCGCCGCGCCGCCCATACCGGCGGCAAGCTGGCGCTGTTGCACGTGATCGAACCGGCCGAGTTTCAGCACTGGATTTCGGTCGAGGAGCTGGCGCGCGAGGAACGGCGCGAGGCGGCCGAGCAGCTCATGCAGCGATTATGCGAGCAATTCGCGCCGATCGCCGGCTCGACGCCGATCATCTATATCCGCGAGGGCCGTGCCCAGGACGAACTCCTGACCCTGATCAGCGAGGAGCCGGGCATCTCGATCCTGGTGCTGGCGGCCGGTACGGGGGCCTCGGGGCCGGGGCCGCTGGTCACCCACCTCACCGGCAAGACGGCGGCGCGGCTGCGCATCCCGATTACCATCGTTCCCGGCGGGCTGACGGTCGCGCAGGTCGACGCGCTTAGTTGATCGCGCCGCTTGGATTTGCGCCGGCCAATCCCCATGCTATAGGCACCCAGTTGCCTTCCCGAGCCGCACGGAGCCCGTCGATGTTCATCCAGACCGAGCAGACGCCAAACCCGGCGACGCTGAAATTTCTGCCGGGGCGTCCGGTGATGGCGTCGGGCACCGCGAATTTCACCGAGGCGGCGGCCGCCGCGGCGCGCTCGCCGCTCGCCGAGCGGCTCTTTGCCCTGCCGGAGGTCGGCGGCGTCTTTCTCGGCGCCGACTTCATCACCGTGACCAAATCCGGCGACACCGACTGGTTTCAGCTCAAGCCGGCCGTGCTCGCCGCGATCATGGAGCATTTCACCGCCGGCCTGCCGGTGGTCACCGCCGCCGAAGAAAGCACCGCCGCCGAGGGCGAAGACGACGAGGTTGTCGCCGCGATCAAGGAGCTGCTGGAGACGCGTGTGCGGCCGGCCGTCGCGCAGGACGGCGGCGACATCATCTTCGAGGATTTCGAGGACGGCATCGTCTATCTGCACATGCAGGGTTCGTGCAGCGGCTGCCCGAGCTCGACCGCGACGCTGAAGGCCGGCATCGAGAACATGCTGCGCCATTACATCCCCGAAGTCGTCGAGGTGCGTGCCGTCTAAGGCACCCTCCCCCGCATCGATGTCCGACCCGCGCGCGACCGGCGCCGGCCGGCCCGCGCCCGTCGTGCTGGCCTTCGACACCGCCGGTTCGGCCTGCTCCGTCGCCGTTGCCCGCGGCGAAGACCTGCTGGCCGCCGAGCGGCGGGAGATGCGCCACGGCCACGCCGAGGCGCTGTTGCCGATGATCGACCGCGTCATGCATGCCGCCGCTGTCGCGCCGCCGGCGATCGACCGCGTCGCGGTGTCGACCGGTCCCGGCGGGTTCACCGGTATCCGCGCCGGGCTTGCCGCGGCGCACGGGCTGGCGCTGGCCGCGCAGGCCGGCCTCGTCGGCGTCACCAGCTTCGCGGCGGTGGCAGCATTGATACCGCGGCGACTGAACTGCCCGCTGCTGATCGCGCTCGACAGCCGGCGCGACGATTTATATGTGCAGCTTTTCCGGGAGGGGCGCCCGGTTGGCGAAGCCGCCTCGGTGGCGCCGGAGGAACTCCCCCGGTTTATCGACGCCGCGATCGGCACTGCGCCGCTGCAAGTCGCCGGCGATGCCGCAGAAGCCGCTGCCGCGTCGCTCGCGGGTTGCCGGGACGTGACGCCGGTCCCAGGTTCGGCGCCGGATGCGCGCGGCGTACTGGCGGCGGCGCAGTCCGGATTGGCGGCGGCGGCGCGCGCGCTCTATTTGCGGCCCCCCGACGTCAGCTTCCCCAAGCCGCGGCAAGCCGCCGGCGGCAGACCGTGAGCCGGCGGATCGAACCGATCCCGCCCGGCACGGTGGAGGCCTTGGCGGTGCTGCACCGCGCCTGCTTTCCCGACGATCCGTGGGAGGCCCCGGCGCTGGCGCGGATCATCGCCCTCGCCGGCGGTTTCGGCTGGCTGGCCTGGGAAGAGGGCGAGCCGGCCGGTTTCATCCTGGTGCGCGATCTCGGCAACGAGTGCGAGGTCCTCTCGCTCGGCGTCGTCCCGTGCTGGCGCCGCCGCGGCGTCGCGCAAGCCTTGCTGCGGATGGCGATCGAGGAGGCGGCGCGGCGCGGCCTGCCGTCGGTCGTGCTGGAAGTGGCGGTCGATAACGAGGCGGCGAAAGACCTTTACGGCGGCGCCGGCTTTACCGCCGTCGGCCGCCGGCCGCGGTATTATCGCCGGCCGGACGGGCGGGCGGATGCGCTGGTCCTGCGGCTTGCGCTGCCGGCCGCGCCGATGTTCCCGTGACCTTTTGGCACAAGCACCGATACTCGCTTAATTTCGCGACTGTTCTGCGGAGGAATTGAAAGTTTCCATAAAGCACACAAGATTCCCCGAATACCTCGTTGCACAGCTTTGACCCATTACTTATGCTTCTCGAAGCGTTCGGGTTCAGGAAGGATAACATGGACGAAAAGGACCAGGCGGGCGATCTGTTGGCCTTGACGACAGAAATCGTCGCCGCTCACGTCTCCAACAACACCGTGGCGGTCGGCGACTTGGCGCAGCTGATCAACCAGGTCTATCAGTCTCTTGCCAATATCGGCAGCGCGCCCGCCGCAGCGGCGCCGGCCAGCCGGCCGCAACCGGCGGTCACCGTCAAGAAGTCGATCCAGCCCGACTACCTGGTCTGCCTCGAGGACGGCAAGAAGCTCAAGATGCTGAAGCGCCATCTGAAGACCGCGTACAACATGAGCCCCGAGACCTATCGCGAGCGCTGGGGCCTGCCGCCCGACTACCCGATGGTGGCGCCCAATTACGCCCGGCAGCGCAGCCGGCTCGCCAAGGAAATCGGCCTCGGCACGCGCGCCCGACGGGGCAGCGCCTGAGACGCGCCCCGGCGCACGGAGGCTGGAATAGGCGAGTCGGATTGTCGGACATAGGCTCCCCCCGCGGAGTTCGCTATAATGACCCGGTACGCTTCGCCGGGAACGCGGCCCGATGATCTCCCGCCTCGAGCAGCTCTGCCTCGACAAGGGCCTGAAAATGACCGAGCAGCGCCGGGTGATCGCCCGCGTGCTGTCGGATTCGGCCGACCATCCGGATGTCGAACAGGTCTATCGCCGCGCGAGCGACATCGACCCGCGCATCAGCATCGCCACGGTCTATCGCACCGTGCGCCTGTTCGAAGAGGCTAACATATTGGCGCGCCACGATTTCGGCGACGGCCGGTCGCGCTATGAAGAGATGCCGAGCGCGCATCACGACCACCTGATCGATCTGCAGACCGGACGGGTGATCGAGTTTCGCAATGATGAAATAGAAAAGCTGCAGCATTTCGTCGCCGACCAGCTCGGCTACGACTTGGTCGGGCACCGGCTGGAACTCTACGCCGTCAAGCGCGGCAGCGAACGGAAGACCGAGTGATCCTCTTATCGATGCGATCGGCGATCGCCTTGATGCCCCGATGCACGGGGACTTCCGCGTGATTATCGGCACAACCGCCGACGCTTCGGTATTGCCGCCTGACCGGGTCGGCGTGCTCGACCCCCGGGGCGAGGAGCGGCGCGTGCCTCTCCTCAACGTCGTTAGCGGACCGTTGCAGGTGCGGCTGGCGGCCTCCGCCGCGGACATCGACGCGGTGCAGGCGCTGCGCTACCGCATCTTCTACGAGACGATGGGCGCGCGGCCGTCGCCGCACATGGCGCGCGACCGGCGCGACAGCGACCCGTTCGACGAGATCTGCGACCACCTGATGGTGCTGGACCACTCGCGCGGCCCCGGCCCCGAGGCGGTGGTCGGCACGTACCGGCTGATCCGGCGCGAGGCGGCGCGGCGCTGCGGACGGTTCTATTCCGCCGCCGAGTACGACATCGCGCGCCTGGTCGCCTATCCCGGTCCGGTGCTGGAACTGGGCCGCTCCTGCGTCGACCCGGCCTATCGTGCGCGTGCCGTGATGCCCTTGCTGTGGAGCGGCATCGCCAACTACGTCTTTCACTACGACATCGCACTGATGTTCGGCTGCGCCAGCCTGCCGGGGACCGATCCCGATCAGCTCGCGGTGCCGCTCTCGTATCTTTACCACCATCGCCTGGCGCCGCCCGAGTTGCGCGCGCGCGCGTTGCCCGAGCGCTATGTCGAGATGCGGCGTCTCGACCCGGACGGCATCGACGCCGAACGCACGCTCAACCTGTTGCCGCCGCTGATCAAAGGTTATCTGCGACTCGGCGGCTTTGTCGGCGATGGGGCGGTGATCGACCACCAGTTCAACACCACCGATGTCTGTGTCGTCGTCAAGACCGATCTCGTCGCCGAGAAATACTCGCGGCATTACGAGCGGCGGTCAAAAGAACACTGGGCAAAAGAACATTGAGCGAAGACAGTTGGATAAAGGGCCATTGAGCAAGCCGGAGCGTATGGGTTCGCGGTTTCTGCGCCTGCGGCGGATCGGGGTGTATCTCGCCTGGACCCTCGCGCTGATGCCGGTACAGGCGATCGGCCTGCTGTTGAAGCGCCGCTGGGTGGCCGAGTTCCCGCGCTTTTACCATCGCCAATGCTGCCGCATTCTCGGTCTCGACATCCGCCGGGTGGGCGAACCCGTCGCGGCGCGGCCGGTGCTGTTTGCGGCGAACCACGTCTCGTATACCGATATCACTGTGCTCGGCTCGCTGATCGCCGGCTCTTTCATCGCCAAGAGCGAGGTCGCCGGCTGGCCGCTGTTCGGCCAACTCGCCAAGCTGCAGCGCTCGGTGTTTGTCGATCGCCAGGTGCGCAGCACCGCGCGGCAACGCGACGCGATCGCCGAACGGCTGGCGGCGGGCGACGCGCTGATCCTGTTCCCCGAAGGCACCAGCGGCGACGGCACTTTCGTGTTGCCGTTCAAGAGCGCGCTGTTCAGTGTGGTCTACAACCGGCAGGAGCCGGTCACGGTGCAGCCGGTGTCGGTGGCCTATACCCGGCTCGACGGGCTGCCGATCGGCCGGACGCTGCGCCCGTTTTTCGCGTGGTATGGCGACATGGACCTGGCGCCGCATCTCTGGCACCTGCTTGGCCTCGGGCGGATCGAGGCGGTCGTGGAGTTCCACCCGCCGGTCGCGCTCGCCGACTTCCCGTCGCGCAAGGCCTTGGCCGACTATTGCCGGCGGCGGATCGAAAGCGGCGTCAGCCGGCACCTTGCCGGGCGCGGCGAGCCGCTGCCCGCCGCCGCCTCGCAGCCGAGCGGAGCGGCGCCCGCCGTTATCCCCGATGAACTTCCGGCGGCGGCAGTCGGCTGATGACGAAGCGTCTGTTTATCAAGACCTACGGCTGCCAGATGAACGTCTATGACTCGGCGCGCATGGCCGAGCTGGTGGCGCCGCTCGGTTACACGCCGAGCGAGACGCCGGACGGCGCCGATCTGGTCATTCTCAACACCTGCCACATCCGCGAGAAGGCGGCGGAGAAGGTGTTTTCCGAGCTCGGCGGCATCCGCCGGCTGAAAAACGCCAAGGAGCGCCAGGGCGAACGGATGCTGATCGCGGTCGCCGGCTGCGTCGCCCAGGCGGAGGGCGCCGAAATCATGCGGCGCGCGCCGTTTGTCGACATGGTGTTCGGGCCGCAGACCTATCACCGTCTGCCGGAGCTGGTCGCCAGGGCGACGCGCGAGGGCGGCGGCGTGCTCGACACGAGCTTCCCGGCGGAAGCGAAATTCGATCACCTGCCGCAGGAGCGGTCCGCCTCCGGGGTGACGGCGTTTCTGTCGATCCAGGAAGGCTGCGACAAGTTCTGCACCTTCTGCGTCGTGCCCTACACGCGCGGCGCCGAGTTCTCGCGGCCGGGCGCGCAGGTGATCGCCGAGGCCGAGCGCCTCGTCGCCGGCGGAGCGCGCGAGATCACCCTGCTCGGGCAGAACGTCAATGCCTATCACGGGCAGGCGCCGGATGGCGGCGATTGGCGGCTGGCCGACCTGCTGCGCGCGCTGGCGCTGGTGCCGGGCCTGGAGCGGCTGCGCTACACGACGTCCCACCCGCGCGACATGGACGACGCGCTGATCGCGGCGCATCGCGACATCGACCGGCTGATGCCGTTCCTGCACCTGCCGGTGCAAAGCGGCGCGGACCGTGTGCTGGCGGCAATGAACCGGCGGCACACCGCGGACGACTATCGCCGCATCGTCGGGAAATTGCGCGAGGCCCGGCCGGACCTCGCCTTGTCGTCGGACTTCATCGTCGGCTATCCGGGAGAGAGCGAATTGGACTTCCGCGCCACCCTCGACCTCGTCGCCGAGATCGGGTTCGCCCAGGCTTTCTCGTTCAAATATTCGCCGCGCCCCGGCACGCCGGCGGCGCTGGAGAAGCAGCTGCCCGAGCCGGTCAAGGCCGAGCGGCTGGCCGCGCTGCAGGCGCTGCTGCATGAGCAGCAGCGCGCTTTCAACACCGCCGCGGTCGGGATGGCGATGCCGGTGCTGTTCGAAAAGCCGGGGCGGCATGACGGCCAACTGGTCGGCCGCAGTCCGTATCTCCAGGCGGTGCACGCCGACGCCGCACCGGAGGCGATCGGCAAAATCCTCCCGGTCGAGATCACCGGCGCCGGTGCGAACAGCCTGGCGGGACGGATCGCCGGCACGCGCGGCGAGGCGGCGCCCAATGAGGCGGCGCCCAATGAGGCGGCGCGATGAGCATCGCCGCCCCCGATCTCGGCATGGAGTTCGACGACAATCTGCTGGTGCCGCAGCTCTACGGCGAACGCGACCTGCACCTCAACCATATCGAGCGCCAGCTCGGCGTCGAGCTGGTGCCGCGCGGCAACAAGATCGCCATCTCCGGCTCGGCCTCGGCGATCGAGACCGCGCATCTGGTGCTGACCATCCTTTACGACCGGCTGAAGCACGGGCACGAGGTCGACATCGCGGCGATCGACGCGGCGCTGCGTTTCGCGCAGGCCGAGCGCGACGACAAGAACCTCAGCTTCTGGCGCGAGGAAGCCGGGTTCCGCACCCGCAAGCGCCGCATCGCCGCGCGTTCGGGCGCGCAGGCGGCCTACATCAAGGCGATGCGCGAGCATGAGCTGGTGTTCGGGCTCGGTCCGGCCGGCACCGGCAAGACCTATCTCGCGGTCGCCGCGGCCGTGGACCTGCTGATGACCGGACGGGTCGAGCGGATCATCCTGTCGCGGCCGGCGGTCGAGGCCGGCGAGCGGCTCGGCTTTCTTCCGGGCGACCTGCGCGAGAAGGTCGATCCGTATCTGCGCCCGCTGTTCGATGCGCTGAACGACATGCTGCCGGCCGACCAGATCGCCAAGCGCATGGGCACCGGCGAGATCGAGGTCGCGCCGCTCGCCTTTATGCGCGGGCGCACCTTGGCGCGCGCCTTCGTGATCCTCGACGAGGCGCAGAACACCACGCCGATGCAGATGAAGATGTTCCTCACCCGCCTCGGCGAGGGGTCGCGGATGGTCGTCACCGGCGACCCGACACAGGTCGACCTGCCGCCGCAAACCAGATCGGGCCTGATCGATGCGCTCGATGCGATCGACGGGGTCGAGGGCTTGTCGGTCGTGCGCTTCGGCGAGAAGGACGTGGTGCGGCATCCGCTGGTGGCGAAGATCGTCGGCGCCTACGACGCGCGCGACCGCCGGGCCAAGCAATGACGCTCGCCGGCGCGCCGACCGTCAACGTCGTCGTCTCCGCGTCCGGCTGGGTCCAGGCGCTGCCCGACGCCGCGGCGCTGGCGGAAGGCGCGGCGCAAGCCGCGCTGCGGCAAGGCGGCGCGCCGCCCCCGGCGGTCGTCGACGTCACGCTGACCGACGATGCCGAGCAGCGCGCGCTCAACCAGACCTGGCGCGGCAAGGACGCGCCGACCAATGTGCTGGCCTTTCCGGCGGCGGATCCGTCAATCCCCGTACCGGACGGCGCGCCGCTGCTGCTCGGCGACGTGGTGCTGGCGTTCGAGACCGTGCACCGCGAAGCGGGCGAGCAGGAAAAGCCGCTTGCCGACCATCTGCGGCACCTGGTGGTGCACGGCGCGCTGCACCTGCTCGGCCACGACCATGAAAATGCCGCAGAGGCGGCGATCATGGAGGCGCGTGAAATCGCGATACTGGCCGAAATGGGGGTGCCGAACCCCTACCGCGACACTATCTGACATGAAACCCGGAATACCGATCCGATGAGCGACACCGAGCCGCCAAGTACCGACGGCCAGCCCGAACACCACGGTTCCATCGGCCGCCTGCGCCAGCTCGTGCGCCAGCTCTGGCGGACCCGCGAGACGCGCGAGGCGATCGACGCGATGCTCACCGCGCCGAGCCCCGAAGACGAGGAAAGCCCGATCACCGCGCAGGAGCGTGTGCTGATCGGCAATGTGCTCAAGGTGCACGACCGTACCGCCTTCGATGTCATGGTGCCGCGCGTCGACATCATCGCCTTCGACAGCGAGCAGCCGTTCAGCGAGCTCATCAAGCTGCTGATCGAGCACGGCCACTCACGCGTCCCGGTGTATCGCGAGACGCTCGACGACGTGATCGGCTTTGTCCACGTCAAGGACGTGCTGGCCCCGGTCGCCAACCGCCGCCCGGCCAAGCTCGCCTCGGTGCTGCGCAAGGTGCTGTTCGTCGCCCCGTCGCTGCCGGTCTTCGACCTGCTGGTGCAGATGCGACAATCGCGCACGCATATCGCGATGGTGGTCGACGAGTTCGGCGGGATCGACGGGCTGGCGACGATCGAGGACGTGATCGAGGAAATCGTCGGCGACATCGAAGACGAGCACGATGTCGACGACACGCCCAGCTCGGTCGAACGCCCCGACGGCAGCGTCATCGCCGATGCACGGCTGCCGATCGAGACCTTCGAGGAACAGCACGGGTTGCCGCTGCGCCATAACGGCGACCACGAGGAGGTCGACACGCTCGGCGGCCTGGTGTTTACCCTTGCCGGCCGCGTGCCGCGCCGCGGCGAGGTCATCCCGCATCCGGTCGGGCTCGAATTCGAGGTGCTCGACGCCGACCCGCGGCGCATCAAGCGCCTGCGGGTGCGCGGGCTGCCGGTCGCCGGCGGCGGCGACGGCAAGGGCCTCGCGCGTGCCTGAGACGACGCTGCTGCGCGCCCCGCCGGGCGCCCGGATGACCACGCCGCTGTGCCGCGTGGCGCAGGAACTGGCGGCGCAAGAGGGCTGGCGGCGCTACGGGCTGGCGTTTCTGCTCGGCGCGCTGCTCGCCGCGGCGCTGCCGCCGGTCGACCTGACGCCGATCGTCTTTGTCGTCTTTCCGCTCTATCTGTGGCTTGACGACGGCAGTGCGACCCCCGCCGCCTCCGGCCGGCTCGCCTATGTTTTCGCGCTCGGCCATTTCACCGCGGGGCTGTACTGGATCGCCGCGGCGCTGTTTGTCGATATCGGACGCTACTGGTGGGCGCTGCCGTTTGCGGTGCTGGGCATACCGCTCGTGCTGGCGGTCTTTGTCGCGGTCTGTCTCTATGCGGCGGCGCTGGTGAAGCAACGCCTCAAACTGCCGCCGATCGCCGCGGCCTGCCTGTTCGCGGTCGCCTGGAGCGCGGCGGAATGGCTGCGCGGCCATCTGCTGACCGGTTTCCCGTGGAACCTCATCGGCTACGTCTGGGCCGGCGGGTTCCCCGGCGCGCTGGCGGTGCTGCAGAGCACGGCGGTCTTCGGCATTTACGGGCTCGGTTTGATCACCGTGCTGGCGGCTTCGCTGCTGGCGCTGCTCGGGATACCGTCGCTCGCGCCGATCACCCTCTGGCGGCGCGCCCTGCCCGCGGCCCTCGCGGCGGTGCTCGTCCTCGGACCGGCCGCCGCCGGCGCGCTGCGGCTGCGTGCCGCCCCGACCGCCGAGACCGGCGTATGGCTGAGGCTGGTGCAGCCAGCCGTCGCGGAATCGGCGAAGTGGGATCCGGCGGTGGCGGAAGAGAATTTCCGCCGCCTCACCGAACTCAGCACCGCCGCGTCCGAGCACAAGCTTGCCGCGGTGATCTGGCCCGAGGCGGCGGCGACGTTCTTCCTCGAACGCGACGAGGCGCATCGCGCCGCGATCGCCGCGGCGGCGCCGCCGGGAGGCTACGTCGTCACCGGCGCGCTGCGCGGCGCGCCGCTGTCGGGGCCGCTGGCGGAAGTGTGGAACAGCATCGACGTCGTCGATGCGTCGAGCAAGATCATCGGGCGCTATGACAAGGCCCACCTCGTACCGTTCGGCGAATACATGCCGTTGAAGGACATCCTGCCGTTTCAAAAACTGACGCCCGGCGCCATCGATCTCAGCGCCGGACCGGGGCCGCGCACCCTGAGCCTCGCCCGCCTCCCCTCTTTCGCGCCGCTGATCTGCTACGAGGCGATCTTTCCCGGCGCGATCGTCGACGAGACCGACCGGCCGAAATGGATTTTGAACGTGTCGAACGATGCCTGGTACGGACGGTCGGCGGGGCCCTATCAGCATTTCGCGATGGCGCGGGTCCGCAGTGTCGAGGAGGGCCTGCCGCTCGTGCGGGTCGCCAATAACGGGATCACCGGCGTCGTCGACGCGACCGGCCGCGTGCTGGCGCATACGCATCTCGACGCGGTGGGTTATGCCGATATCGCGCTGCCCGCCGCCGGGAGGGCGACGCCCTACGGCTATTTGGACGATTGGATTTTCCTGGCGATGCTCGGCCTGGTTGCCGCCGCCGCGGTGATCCCCGCGGTGCCGCGGCCCACACGATAGCGCCGTCGGCAACATACGACCGCCTGTAAAGTGCGGTTGACCACATACAACCGTATGCTTTATCAAGCCCGCCTTTCCCGCAAGGCGAGCGCACCTTCCCATGGCGATGACCACAACGGCGCGGCGACCCGGCCGCCGCAAGGCGGACAAGCCGAACCCGATCGACGTGCATGTCGGTTCGCGCGTCCGGCTGAGGCGCAACATGCTGGGGCTGAGCCAGGAAAAGCTCGGCGAAGCGATCGGCCTGACCTTCCAGCAGGTGCAGAAATACGAGCGCGGCGCCAACCGTATCGGCGCCAGCCGCTTGCTGGAGCTCAGCCGCGTGCTCGACGTGCCGGTGTCGTTCTTTTACGATGAGACGGACCCGGTCCGCGCACCGGCCATCCCGACCGGTTTCGCCGAGAGCCCGCAGGAGGGTTTCGATTCCGACCCGATGCGGCGTCGCGAGACGCTTGAACTCGTCGAGGCCTACTACAACATCGAGGATAACGCGACGCGACGCCGGCTGTACGACCTGGCAAAATCTTTGGCCGCGTCCGCCGAGACACCCTAAAGCTAAAGGCGTCGTTAAGAGCGCGGCGTTAAGTTCGCGCTTGACGACCGCGGGCTGACATTCGACAACGCTTCGGCCGGCAACGCCTTCGGCGGCGGCGTCTCACCGCGATCAGCGCAGACGGGGGATTGTGTCTTGAGAAAAGGCGATTTTGTTTTCACCAGCGAGTCGGTGTCCGAAGGCCATCCCGACAAGATCTGCGACCGCATTTCCGACGCGGTGGTCGACACTTATCTGACGCTCGAACCGCAGGCTCGCTGCGGGGTCGAGACGCTGGTCACGACCAACCGCGTCGTGCTGGCCGGCGAGACTCGCGGCCCGTCCTCGATCAGCGGCGACCAGCTCATCGAGGTCGCGCGCAAGGCGATCCGCGAGATCGGCTACGAGCAGGACAACTTCCATTGGCAGCACGCCGATGTCGCCTGCTACATCCACAACCAGTCGGCCGATATCGCCCAGGGCGTCGACATGTCCGGCAACAAGGACGAAGGCGCCGGCGACCAGGGGATGATGTTCGGCTTTGCCTGCAACCACACCCCCTCGCTGATGCCGGCGCCGATCTATTATTCGCACAAGATCCTGGAAGCGCTGTCGAAGGCGCGGCACGCCGGAAAGACCCCCGATCTGGGCCCCGATTCGAAAAGCCAGGTGACGCTGCAATACGTCAACGGCCAGCCGATCCGCGCGACCAAGGTCGTGGTGTCGATCCAGCATTCCGAGCGCGTCGACCAAGGCGACGTGCGCGAGATCGTCCGGCCCTTCGTGCTCGACGCGCTGCCCTCGGGGTGGATGTGCGACGAGGAGAATTTTCTGGTCAACCCGACCGGCCGCTTTGTGATCGGCGGCCCGGACGGCGACGCCGGGGTCACCGGCCGCAAGATCATCGTCGATACTTATGGCGGCTATGCCCCGCATGGCGGCGGCGCCTTCTCCGGCAAGGACCCGACCAAGGTCGACCGTTCGGCCGCGTATGCCGCGCGCTATCTGGCGAAGAACGTCGTCGCCGCCGGCCTCGCCGACCATTGCACGATCCAGGTGGCTTATGCGATCGGCGTCGCCAAGCCGCTGTCGTTTTATGTCGATACCGGGGCCGCGGTGGACGAGGCGAAGCTCGGGCACATTCTCCAGGAGCTGATGGATTTGTCGCCGCGCGGCATCCGCACGCATCTCGACCTCAACAAGCCGATCTACACGCCGACCTCGTCCTACGGCCATTTCGGCCGGGAGCCGGAGCCGGGCGGCGCCTTCTCCTGGGAACGCACCGACCTTGCCGACGCGTTGCGCCGGGCGTTCTGATCGGAAAAGACCGCCACGGCGACGCCGGGTTGGCAGAAGAATTATCGTCATGGCCGGGCTTGACCCGGCCACCCACGTCCCCGGGGCCGGGCTTGACCCGGCCACCTACGTCCCCTGGGCCGGGCTTGATCCGGCCATCCACGCGAACTGGTCCGGGCGTCCGTGGATGCCCGGATCAAGTCCGGGCATGACGAACCCTGGGTTGGTGCACCATCGGTGGAAAGCCGCGAGCAATTCTATGGCCGGCGGCGCGGGCGGCCGCTGCGCCTCGGCCAGCGCGAGCGGCAGACGATGCTGCTGCCGCAACTGTCGTTTGCGCTGCCGGAGCATGGCCGGCTCGACTCGGCGATGCTCTTTGCCGCGCCGCCGCGCGAGGTGTGGCTGGAAATCGGGTTCGGTGGCGGCGAGCATCTTGCCGAACAGGCGGCCCGGTATCCACAGATCGGCTTTATCGGCTCCGAGGTGTACGAGAACGGCGTCGCCAAGCTGCTCGGCGAGGTCGAACGGCGCGGGCTTCGCAACATCAGGGTCTACCCCGACGACGCGCGCCCCCTGCTGGCGGTGCTGGCGCCGCGCTCGGTCGGCCGCGCCTTCATCCTGTTTCCCGATCCGTGGCCCAAGGCGCGGCATCACAAGCGCCGGCTGGTCGCGCCGGCAACCCTCGACCGCCTCGCCGAGATCATGACCGACGGCGCCGAACTGCGGCTCGCGACGGACGATCCGGGCTACCTGTCATGGATGCTGGAGCACGTCACGGCGCATCCCGCCTTTGTCTGGACTGCGCGCCGTCCCGCCGATTGGCGCGAACGGCCCGAGGACTGGCCGGCGACGCGCTATGAAGAAAAAGCCCGCCAGGCCGGACGGCGGCCGGCGTTCCTGCGGTTCCGGCGCCGGCCGCGATCGTAAGCGTCGTTGCACGGAGCAGCGGCGACGCAGCAGCGCCTCGCCATGACCGACCGAAGCACCGATACCCTTGCCTCCGGCGGGGCTTTGCCTATATATGCCGCAACAACAAAGTCCCATAATCGAACGTTGCTGAGTGGGCTGGCGGCCCACTTTTTATTTGCGCCCTCGACAGGACCAAGGCTTGGCTGAAACCGCTCCGAAGACCGCTGGCGACATCGTGCCGATCATCGAGCCCTCGCTCGAGGCGATGGGGTATCGCCTGGTGCGCGTCGCGTTTCTCGGCGCCAGGCGCGCGACCTTGCAGATCATGGCCGAGCGGATCGACGACGCACCGATGACGGTCGACGACTGCACCGAGATCAGCCGCACGGTCTCCGCGCTGCTCGACGTCGCCGACCCGATCGCCGAGGCTTACCTGCTCGAAGTCAGCTCGCCCGGCATCGACCGGCCGCTGACCCGGCCCGACGATTACGACCGCTTTGCCGGGTTCGAGGCGCGGATCGAGCTGAACCAGCCGCTCGACGGGCGCAAGCGCTTCCGCGGCCGGCTGCTCGGCCGCGACGGCGAGCATGTCCGGCTCGCCGCGGAGACCGGCGAGGCGCGCCTGCCGCTGGCCGGCATCGCCAAGGCCAAGCTGGTCATCACCGACGATCTGCTCAAAGCCCACGCTACCCCGCTTCACTGAGGCATCGCGAACGATGGAAAGCACCCTCACCTACGCCCGCCCGGAATTGCTCCAGGTCGCCGACACCGTCGCGCGCGACAAGGGCATCGATAAGGACGAAGTCCTCGAGGCGATGGAGCAGGCGATCCAGAAGGCCGGCCGCTCCAAATACGGCCTGGAATACGACATCCGCGCCGAGATCGACAAGCGCACCGGCGAAATCCGCCTGCTACGCTTTCGCGAAGTGGTTGACACGGTCGAGAACGAAGCGACGCAGATGCCGCTGCCGGCCGCCAAACGGCTCAATGCCGAGGCCGAGATCGGCGATTTTATCACCGACCCGCTGCCGCCGATCGATTTCGGCCGCATCGCCGCGCAGACCGCAAAGCAGGTCATCGTCCAGAAGGTGCGCGACGCCGAGCGGCAGCGGCAATACAACGAGTTCAAGGACCGCGTCGGCGAAATCGTCAACGGCCTGGTGAAACGCGTCGAGTTCGGCAATGTCGTCGTCGATCTCGGCCGCGCCGAGGCGATGCTGCGCCGCGACGAACTGCTGCCGCGCGAGAGCTATCGGCAGGGCGAGCGGGTGCGCGCCTATATCTACGACGTGCGCCAGGAACCGCGCGGCCCGCAGATTTTTCTGTCGCGCACCCATCCGCAATACATGGCCAAGCTGTTCGCGCAGGAAGTGCCGGAAATCTATGACGGTATCATCGAAATCCGCGCCGTCGCGCGCGATCCGGGCAGCCGTGCCAAGATCGCGGTCATCTCGCGCGATAGCGGCATCGACCCGGTCGGCGCCTGCGTCGGCATGCGCGGCAGCCGCGTCCAAGCCGTCGTCGGCGAGCTGCAGGGCGAAAAGATCGACATCATCCCCTGGTCGCAGGACCCGGCGACCTTTGTGGTCAACGCGCTGGCGCCCGCCGAGGTCACCAAGGTGGTCATGGACGAGGAGCAGAAGCGCATCGAGGTGGTCGTGCCCGACGACCAGCTCAGCCTGGCGATCGGCCGGCGCGGGCAGAACGTCCGCCTCGCCTCGCAACTTACCGGCTGGGACATCGACATCCTCACCGAGGCGGAGGAATCGGAGCGGCGCACCGAGGAATTCCGCACCCGCAGCCAGCTCTTTATCGATGCGCTCGACATCGACGACGTGATCGCCCATCTGCTGGTCACGGAAGGCTTCAGCACGCTGGAGGAGGTTGCCTATGTCGCGACCGCCGACCTTGCGGGCATCGAGGGGTTTGACGACGACATCGCCAACGAGCTGCAATCCCGCGCCCGCGCCGCGCTCGAACGGCGCGACCGGGAATATGTCGAGCGCTATCACGAGCTCGGCGTCGGCGAGGATCTCGAAAGCCTTGAGGGGCTGACCCCGGGCATGCTCGTGTCGCTGGGCGAAAAAGGGGTCAAGACGCTCGACGATTTTGCCGATCTGGCGGGCGACGAGTTGTTGGAAATCCTCGCCGCGTCGGACAAAGGCGGTGTCGAGCTCGATCTCGATACCGCAAACGAGATGATCATGGCGACGCGGCGGCATCTCGGCTGGTTCGGCGACGAGGAAGAAGCCGCCCCGGCGGAGAAGGAGTAGCGCGACGCAGGCCGCTCGGATCGTCCCCGCCGATTATCCTCTGCCGCGCGCGCCGGAGACCGGGCCGCAACGGCGCTGCATCGTCACCGGCGAGATCCGCGACCGCGCCCAGCTGCTGCGTTTCGTGGTGGGACCGGACGGTACGGTGGTGCCCGATGTCGACGCGCGTCTGCCCGGACGGGGTTTGTGGTTGCTGCCTCGCCGGGATATAGTGGAGCGCGCGGTGGCCAAGCGGGTGTTCGCACGCGCGGCGCGTCGGCCGGTGGTGGTGCCGCCCGAGCTTGCCGACCGCTGCGAGGCGCTGTTGGCGCGGCGCTGCGGTGAGGTGCTGGGGTTGGCGCGGCGCGCCGGGGCGGCGGTCGCGGGCTATGAGCGGGTGGGCGAAGCGGTGCGCCGCGGTGACGCGGCGCTGTTGCTATTCGCCCGGGACGGCGCCGCGGCCGGCCGCCGCCGGATGGCGAGCGGGCGGCGGGTGGCGTCGGCGACGGTGCTCGACGCGGCCGAATTGAGCGGCGTGTTCGGCCGCGAGCGGGTGGTGTTTGCTGCGGTCGGGCGCGGCTCTTTGAGTTCCCGGCTGCTGGTGGAGTTGATGCGGCTCGCGGGGTTTCGCGCGGCGGCCGCGGTCGAAGGGATAGACAGCGCGGCGGCTGGGCCGTCGCACCAGGATGACGGTACAGGTACGCATGAGTGATGTGGATCAAGAACAGAAGCGGCCATTGACCCTGCGCTCGGGCGGAACGCTCGGGCTCAATCGCCCGGCGGAGTCGTCGGGCCAGGTCAAGCAGAGCTTCTCGCACGGGCGGTCGAAGACCGTCGCGGTGGAAGTGCGCCCGAAGCGCCGGCTGATCATGCCGAGCGGCGCGCCCGAGCCGGCCAAGGCCGAAGCGAGCGCCGCCCCGGCCGTCGCGCGGGCGCCGCTGACCATGCCCGCCGCACCGCCGGCGGAGACCGCGGAGCCGCGCCGGGTCGTCAGCATCCCGCGCGCGCTGACCGCGGACGAGCGCGCCGGCCGTTTGCGCGCCGTGCAGGATGCGCAGCGCGCCGACGCCGAGGCGCGTGCCCTCGCGCTGCTGGCGGAAGAGGATCGCCGCCGCGAGGAGGCCGCTCGCGCGGCCGAGGAAGCGCGGCGCGAGGCAGAGGAAGAAGCCCGCCGCAAGGCCGAAGAGGAAGAGGCCAAGAAGCGGTCGCTCGAGGAAAGCAAGCAGCGTTCCGCCGAGGAAGAAGCCCGGCGCAAGGAAGAAGAGTCGCGCCGCGAGGTCGCCGAACGCGCCGGCAAGGCGGCTGCGGCCAAGGTCGCCGCGCTTGCCGCGGCCGGCAAGGTCGCGATGCCGGCCGAGGAAGAGGAAGAAGCCGCGCCGACCGCGTTCCGCCGCGGCCGTCCGGCGCCCCGCCCCGTCGCCCCGCCCCGGCGCGGCGACGAGCGCCGCCGCACCGGCAAGCTGACCGTGACGCGCGCGCTGTCCGACGAAGACGAGCGGACCCGTAGCCTCGCCTCGGTCCGCCGCGCCCGCGAGCGCGAGCGGATGCGCATGCACGGCGAGTCGGAACAGCAGAAGATCGTCCGCGAAGTGGTCATCCCCGAGACGATCACCGTCCAGGAACTAGCCAACCGCATGGCCGAGCGCGGGGTCGACGTCGTCAAGCAGCTGATGCGCATGGGGGTGATGGCGACCGTCAACCAGGTGATCGACGCCGACACGGCCGAGCTGCTGGTGGGCGAGTTCGGCCATCGTTTCCGCCGCGTCGCCGAGTCCGATGTCGAGATCGGCATGCGCGGCGAAGCCGACACCGAGGCCGAGCTGGAGCCGCGCGCCCCGGTCGTCACGGTGATGGGCCATGTCGACCACGGCAAGACCTCGCTGCTCGACGCGCTGCGCGAGACCGATGTCGCCGCCGGTGAAGCGGGCGGCATCACCCAGCATATCGGCGCCTACAGCGTCACGGTGCCGAGCGGCAAGCAGATCACCTTTATCGACACGCCGGGCCACCAGGCCTTTACCGCGATGCGCGCCCGCGGCGCCAATGCGACCGACATCGTCGTGCTGGTGGTCGCCGCCGATGACGGCATCATGGAGCAGACCGTCGAAGCGATCCGCCATGCCAAGGCGGCCGAGGTGCCGATCATCGTCGCGATCAACAAGATCGACCGCCCGGATTCCAAGCCGGAGCGGGTGCGCCAGGAGCTGCTGCAGCACGAGCTGGTGGTCGAGGAGATGGGCGGCGACGTGCTCGACGTCGAAGTGTCGGCGCTGAAGAAGACCAATCTCGACAAGCTCGAGGAAGCCATCCTGCTGCAGGCCGAGCTGCTCGACCTCAAGTCCAACCCGAACCGCCCGGCCGAAGGCGTGGTGCTCGAAGCGCAGCTCGAGCGCGGCCGCGGCGCCATCGCGACCGTGCTGATCCAGCGCGGCACCGCCAAGGTCGGCGACATCTTTGTCTCGGGCAGCGTCTGGGGCCGCGTCCGCGCCCTGGTCAACGACCGCGGCGAGAATTTGCGCGCGGCCGGCCCGTCGACGCCGGTCGAGGTGCTGGGCCTCAACGGCGCGCCGCTGGCCGGCGACGACTTTGTCGTCGTCGAAAGCGAGAGCCGGGCGCGCGAGATCGCCGAATACCGCGACCGCACGCGCCGCGAGAAGGCGGCGGCGGCGGCGGGCCGCGGCACGCTCGAAGACATGTTCTCGCAGATCAGCGCGGGGACCGCGAAGGAGCTGCCGATCGTGGTCAAGGCCGATGCGCAGGGCTCGGTCGAGGCGATCACCGGCTCGCTCGATAAGCTGTCGACCGGCGAGGTCGCGGTGCGCACACTGCATTCCGGTGTCGGCGGGATCAACGAGAGCGATGTGATCCTCGCCAAGGCGACCGGGGCGGTGATCATCGGCTTCAACGTCCGCGCCAACCCGGCGGCGCGCGACCTGGCGCGGCGCGACGGCGTCGAGATCCGCTATTACGCGATCATCTACGATGTCATCGACGACATGAAGGCGGCGCTGTCGGGCCTCCTCGCCCCGACGCTGCGCGAGCGGTTCCTCGGCAACGCGGCGATCCGCGAAGTCTTCAACATCACCCGCGTCGGCAAGGTCGCCGGCTGCATGGTGACCGAGGGCGTGGTGCGCCGCGGCGCCAAGGTGCGGCTGCTGCGCGACAACGTGGTGATCCACGAAGGCAGCCTGAAGACGCTGAAGCGCTTCAAGGACGAAGTGCGCGAAGTGCGCGACGGTTACGAATGCGGCATGGCGTTCGAGAATTACGAAAATATCGCCGTCGGCGACGTAATCGAATGTTTCGAGGTTGAAGAAGTCGCACGCGCTCTATAGTTTGCCGCCCCAAACTCCCGCTGCGGGGGTGAAAGAACGTTAGAGGGGCTGCGATGCGGGCGAGGGTCCAGCGCAAGCCTAGGCTCGTGTCGATCACGCCGGAGCCGGCTCTCCCCGCCGGCCTCGACAGTCCCAATATTTTTCGCGACAAATTCGGCGATCTCGACGACGAGGCCTGGTTCGACATCCTGACCCGGGCGCTCGACGCGGAGACCATCGACGGCATCCGCTTTCCGCAATACCCGTCCGCCGAACTGCAAAACCGCGTTCACGGCTATTCCAACCGGCACGCGCTGCGCGAGGCTTTCGACTTTTACGGCTACATCAAGTCGCACGATTTCGTGCGCGAGAAGTTTAACAGCGAGTCCTATTTCCTTGATTTCGCGGCCGGATGGGGGCGCATGTCGCGACCCTTCCTGCGCCATTTCGATCTGAGCAAAACCTTCTCCTACGAGCCCAACCGGGCGTTTTGCGTGATCGCGCGGACCCTCAACCCCTATACTTGCTTTTTTAACGGCGATTACTACCCGGACGGCACGCTGCCGGCTGGCCGGTTCGACCTTGTGATCGGCTACTCGATCTTTACTCACCTTTCGCCGGCGGCGACCGCGACCTGGCTGGCGGAGATGGCGCGGGTCATGCGGCCGGACGGCTATTGCGTTTTCACCACCTGGGGCAGCCGGTTTCTCGACCGGCTGATCAACGAGGCCAAGGACCTCGCGCAGGGCAAGGACATCCACTGGTATTCGAAAGAGTGCCTGGCGGTTGCGGGCGATGTCGAAGCGCTGCGCCGCCAATACCACGAGGGCGCGTTCATCTGGTTCGCGCAGGACCCGAGCAGCCCGTACGGCGAGGCTTTCATGCCGCCGCCGGCGCTGACCGCGCTCCTCGACGCCAACGACATCCCGTTCGACCTCGTCGAGTTCGATCGGGACAATCTGGCGCAGGACGCCTTCATCCTGCGCCGCCGAGAGATCGTCACCATCGCGCACTTCGTGCCGCGGGCGGCGGCCGCGACGGTCGATCAGCTCGCGCACGACGCCTGGGCCGCGATGGAGCGGCGCGATTGGAACGAGGCCGTCGACTTGTGGGCGACGGTGCGCGCAAAGGCACCCGAGCGCGCCGACAGCTATATCGCGGCGTCGCATGCGCTGCGCCAGATAGGCCGGCTCGACGACGCGGACGCGATGAGCGGCGAGGCCGTCGCCCACTTTCCCGACAGCCCCGATGCGGTCGCCGCCCATGCCTGGGCGGCCACCAGCCGCGAGGATTGGGACGAGGCCGCGCGCCGCTGGGGTATCGCCCGCGAGCGCCAGCCGGACCGCCCCGATGCGCACGGGCAGATGGCCCTCGCCCTCGTCCGGTGCAACCGCTTCGACGAGGCGGAAGACGTCTGCCGTCAGGCGTTGGCGCGCTTCCCGGACAGCGGCGAGGTGCTGTTCCACTACGCCTGGTGCGCCATGGGCCGCTGGGACTGGGCTGAAGCGGCGCGCCGCTGGCGGACGGTGTGCGACCGCTTCCCGGACATGGAGGAGCCGCATCTCCACGCGATCCGTACTTTGAGAGCGGCGCGCAAGCTGGAAGACGCGGAAGCGATGGCCGGGGAGACCATTGCGCGGTTTCCCGAGAGCAAAGCGGCGCTGGTCGAACGGATCGTCGTCGCCGGAGACCGGCGCGACTGGACCGCCGCCGCGGCGTATTTGGCGAGCGCGCGCGAAGCCGTCACCGAGAACGGGCGGCTGCCGGCGCCGCTGGGCTGGGTCGACTATCGCTTGCGGCTCATGGCGGCGAATGCCCCGGCGGCGGATGCCCCCGATATCGGGCTGTCGGACCGCGAGCTGATGCTGCGCTTCGAGAGTCTGGGGCAACGGTGCGACTTTGGCGTGGTGCAGCGCAACTACGGCGCCGAGCCGCTTGGCTTGCTGCGCTTCGCCAATGTGCCGTTCGAGCATCTGACCGCGGCGCTGGATGACGGGTTCGCCGCGGTCAACGAGCCGCACGCCGTGGTGTTCGAGACCTATGCCGGCGAGCTGGTCGGCACGCTGCGCCGCTATGCCATCACCTTCCACACGCATGTGTATGAGAAGGACCTGGTCAGCGAGGCCGACCGCCAGCGCTTTCTCACGCAACAGCAGCAACGGCTGGTGTTCCTCAGGGAAAAGCTGATTGCCGACCTGGAAAATGCCGAGAAGATTTTTGTCTACGCCAATTTCGAGCCGCTGAGCGACGCCGATTTCGCGAAGCTGTTCGCCGCCGTCCGGCGATACGGCGCCGGTCGATTGCTGTGCGTCCGCCCGGCGGATGCGGAGCATCCCGACGGCACGGTCGAGCGGCTGCGGGACGGCCTGTTTATCGGCTACCTCCGGCTGTTCGCGGATTTCGGCGCGGGCGAGCTGCCGCAGCACGATTCCTGGCGGGCGATCTGCGCGCGGACCTATCTGCTCGCTCACGGTCAGGCCCATGTCGACAATCCGATCAGCACCGCGACGTTCTGCAGCCATCTGTGGAGCCAGCTGCGCATCGAGGCCAATGGCGAAGCCAGGGTTTGCTGCGCCTATGAGGGGCCGTCCATCGCCCAAGACGGCGCCGCGATGTCGGTTGGCCGGCACGCGCTGGGCGAGATCTGGAATGCCGACGAGATGCGGCGGCTGCGCGGCGAGATCGTCGCCGGACGGCGCATCGCCGGCTGTCGCCAGTGCTATACCGACGAAGCGCGCGGCGGCATCAGCATGCGCCAGCGCGACAACAAGGCTTGGGAAGGCGGCTGGCTCAACCCGCTGGGGCTGACGATCGCGGACGCGGTCCGCGGCGCGGCGGCGAACGGCAACCGGGTGGATCGGCTGCCGGCGCTGATCGAGATCGAAACCGGCAATCTGTGCAATCTCAAATGCCGGATGTGCAACGGCAACACCAGTTCGCTGATCGCCAAGGACGAGGTCCATCGCCAATGGTCCGATGGTGCCTGGCTCGACGCCGCCGGGTCGTCGAAGGCCTATCGGCTGCGCTCGCCGACGGCGGTCGCCCGGTTGGCCGAAGAGCTGGGAAAGGACAACGGCAGCGAGGTCAAGCGGCTCTATTTTATCGGCGGGGAGCCGCTGCTCGTCCGCGAAGTGCGCATGCTGCTCGAACGGCTGGTCGAGGCGGGTCACGCGAGCGAGATCGAACTGGCCTTTGTCTCGAACGGATCGACGGTGCCGCAATGGCTGTCGCTGGCGGAACGCTTCCGGCGGATCGACATCGCGGTCAGCATCGACGGGTACGGGCAGCACCTCGAATATGTCCGCTATCCCGCCACATGGGACGAGCTGACAAACCATTTGCAGCAGATTCGCGCGATTCCCAACGTCACGCTCGGCGCAACCTCGACCCTGCAAATCAACAACGCGCTGCACATCACCAAGCTGTTCCGTTATCTCGACGCGGTCGACATCCCCTTCAACGCCTATCTTTTGCACTGGCCGCGCTACCTTGCGGTGACGGCGCTGCCGGCGGCGATCCGCCGGGTCGCGGCCGAGCGGCTGCGCGCCTACGCCCAGAGCGATTGCTACGAGCGGCATCGCGAACTCGTCGTCTCGCTCGCGGCGCAGTTCGAGGCCGGCAACGACACCGGCGATGCCCCGCTGCTGCGCGATTTCATGCTGTTCACCAACGATCTCGACGCGTCGCGCGGCCAGAGCATTCATGCGAGCGACCCGGAGCTGGTGGCGCTGCTCGCCGAGGCCGGGTTCCCGTGGACCGGCGAGCGGTTGCACGCCGCGCCCGCGGCGGAATAGCGAACGGCCTGCACAAGTCGGGCGGGACGCACCATATCTCCCGGCAATGGCAAGAAAACCCTCCGCTGACGAGCCGGGCATCCGCGCCACCCAAGCCGGCCAGCGTCAGCTGCGCGTCGGCGAGGAGCTGCGGCATGCGCTGGCGCGGCTGCTGCGGCCCGGCGAGCTGCGCGACCCGGCGCTGTTCGACGCCAACGTCACCGTCACCGAGGTGCGGATCAGCCCCGATCTGCGCAACGCCACGGCGTTCGTGATGCCGCTCGGCGGCGCCAACGCGGCCGACATCATCGCCGGTCTGCGCCGCAGCGCCCCCTATCTCAAGGGCCAGGTCGCCAAGGCAGTGCGGCTGCGGCGCGTGCCCCATCTGGGCTTCCAGCTCGACAGCGCGTTCGAAAGCGCCGAGCGCATTGCGACGCTGCTGCACAGCGAGGCCGTCGAGCGCGACCTGCAGGACGGGGATGAAGCAGGACGGGGATGAAGGCCGGGGATGAAGGCCGGGGATGAAGACTGAGCCGGGCCGCGGCGGCTGGCTGGTGATCGACAAGCCTTGCGGGATCACCTCGAACGACGTCGTTGTCCGTATCCGCCGCGCCACCCGCATGAAGGCCGGGCATGCCGGCACGCTGGACCCGCTGGCGACCGGAATATTGCCGGTCGCGCTGGGTGAGGCGACCAAGACGGTGAGCTTTCTGTCGAAGGCCGTGAAGCGCTATGGCTTTCGCGTCCGCTGGGGCATCGCCACCGATACCGAGGACAGCGAGGGCCAGGTCGCTGCGGAAAGCACGGTGCGTCCCGACGCCGCCGCGATCCGGGACGTTTTGCCCGGGTTTATCGGCCGCATCGCCCAGCGGCCGCCGGCCTATTCGGCGCTGAAAGTTTCCGGGCAGCGCGCCTATGCGCTGGCGCGCCGCGGCGAGGCGCCGAGGCTGCCGGCGCGGGACATCACGATCCACGACCTCGCGCTGACCGCCCTGCCCAACCGCGACCATGCGGATTTCATCGCCGAGGTCGGCGAAGGCACCTATATCCGCGCCCTTGCCCGCGACCTCGCCGAGGCGCTCGGCACCTACGGCCATATCGTCGCATTGCGCCGGCTCAGCGTCGGGCGCTTTACCGAAGCCCAAGCCATTTCGCTGGATTTAGCGACGGGTCTTGGGCATAGTCTCAAAGCTTGCGGGCATTTGCTGCCGATCGAAGCCGTGCTGGACGACATCCCGGCCCTGGCTTTGACGGCAGACGAGGCCGCCCGACTTCGCCACGGCCAAGCGATCGCCCTGGCCGACCGTGAAGGCGCCCGCCTCGACCGGTTTGACGACGGCACGATCGTCGGTGCACGGCACGGCCAGCTTCTGGTCGGGCTGGCGCGCATCGACGGAACCCGTCTGCGGCCGGTGCGCATGATCAATGATTGAACGAAGGGAAACCCTCGATGTCGATTACCGCAGAGCGCAAGCAGGTGCTCATCTCCGAGTATGCCGTTAAATCCGGCGATACCGGGTCACCCGAGGTACAGGTCGCGATCTTGTCCGAACGCATCCGTAATCTGACCGATCACCTCGGCACGCATAAAAAGGACTTTCATTCGCGGCGTGGGTTGCTGGTCATGGTTGGCCAACGGCGCCGCCTGCTCGACTATCTCAAGCGAGCGGATGCCTCCCGATACGAGACGCTGATCGGGCGCCTCGGCCTCAGGCGTTGATGGGGCGCCGGCCTATTGTCAGGTCGCTGCTCCGGGATTCCGGCAAACGCGCCCTCCGCGACGCGGACGGCACCGACGGCCGGCTCGCGAGTTGCATCATCGGAGAGACCGCGGCTGCGACGCCGCGACAAGAAACGCCGGCCGCGCGCAGGGGAATCCGCCCTCGCGTGCGTTGCCGCCTATGCCCGTAAAGGATGAACGAGAATGTTTCAGGTTTACCGCAAAGAGCTGGATTGGGGCGGACGCCGCCTCGTGCTCGAAACCGGCAAGATAGCCCGCCAGGCCGACGGCGCGGTCCTCGTGACCTATGGCGAGACGACGGTGCTGTGCACCGCCGTTGCCGCGAAAACCGCCAAGCCCGGCCAGGACTTCTTTCCGCTGACCGTCAACTACCAGGAAAAGACCTTTGCCGCCGGCAAGATCCCGGGCGGCTTCTTCAAGCGCGAAGGCCGCCCGTCGGAAAAGGAGACGCTGGTCTCGCGGCTGATCGACCGGCCGATCCGGCCGCTCTTTGTGCCGGGTTTCCTCAACGAGACGCAGGTCGTGTGCACCGTGCTGAGCCACGACCTCGAAAACGACCCGGACATCGTCGCGCTGGTCGGCGCCTCGGCGGCGCTGACGCTGAGCGGCATCCCCTTCATGGGGCCGATCGGCGGCGCGCGGGTCGGCTATATCGACGGCCAGTACGTGCTGAATCCGACCGCCGCGCGGATGGAGGATTCCGCGCTCGACCTCGTTGTCGCCGGCACCCAGGAAGGCGTGCTGATGGTCGAATCGGAGGCGCAGGAGCTGTCCGAGGAAACGATGCTCGGCGCCGTGACCTTTGGCCATAAGAGCTTCCAGCCGGTGATCGAGGCGATCATCGAGCTGGCCGAGACCTGCGCCAAGGAGCCGTGGGCGATGGCCCAGCCCCTGCCGGAGAAGGCGGAGATCGAGGCCGAGCTGCGGACGCTGGTCGGGCCGCTGCTCGACGCCGCCTATCGCGAGCGCGGCAAGCAGGAGCGCTCCAACCAACTCGAAGCGGCGAAAAGCGTCGCGCTCGGGAAATACGAGGGCGACCCGGCCAAGCAGACCTATGCCGGCAAATTCTTCAAGGAGCTGGAAAAGGACATCGTCCGCGGCTCGATCATCCGCGGCGAAAGCCGGATCGACGGCCGCGACACCAAGACGGTGCGGCCGATCATCGCCGAGGTCGGTGTTCTGCCGCGGACGCACGGCTCGGCGCTGTTCACCCGCGGCGAGACCCAGGCGCTGGTCGTCGCGACGCTCGGGACCGGCCAGGACGAGCAGGTCATCGACGCGCTCGAAGGCGAATACCGCCAGCATTTCATGCTGCACTACAACTTCCCGCCCTACTCGACCGGCGAGGCCGGGCGGATGGGGTCGCCGGGCCGGCGCGAGATCGGCCACGGCAAACTGGCCTGGCGCGCGGTGCGGCCGATGCTGCCGGCAAAGGAGAGCTTTCCGTACACGATCCGCGTCGTCTCGGAGATCACCGAGTCGAACGGCTCGTCGTCGATGGCTTCGGTGTGCGGCGCCTCGCTGTCGCTGATGGATGCGGGCGTGCCGCTCAAACGCCCGGTCGCCGGCATCGCGATGGGGCTCATCAAGGAAAAGGACGGCTTTGCGGTCCTCTCCGACATCCTCGGCGACGAGGATCATCTCGGCGACATGGACTTCAAGGTCGCCGGCACCAGCGAGGGCGTCACCGCGCTGCAGATGGACATCAAGATCACCTCGATCACCGAGGAGATCATGCGCATCGCCCTCGACCAGGCGAAGGACGGCCGCGCCCATATCCTCCGCGAGATGGCCAAGGCATTGACCGGCGCGCGCGACGAGGTCAGCGACAACGCGCCGCGCATCACCACGATGTCGATCCCCAAGGACAAGATCCGCGAGGTGATCGGCTCGGGCGGCAAGGTGATCCGCGAAATCGTCGAAACCACCGGCGCCAAGATCGACATCGACGACGACGGCACGATCAAGATCGCCGCGACCGCCGCCGAGGCGGCCAAAGCGGCAATCGACTGGATCAAGGGCATCGTCGCCGAGCCCGAGCAGGGCGCGATCTACACCGGCAAGGTCGTGAAGGTCGTCGATTTCGGCGCTTTCGTGAACTTCCTCGGTTCGCGCGACGGGCTCGTCCACATCAGCGAACTGGCGCCGCAGCGCGTCGGCAAGACCAGCGATGTCGTCAAGGTCGGCGATGCGGTCAAGGTCAAGGTGCTGGGCTTTGACGATCGCGGCAAGGTCAAGCTGAGCATGCGCCAGGTCGACCAGCAGACCGGCGAGGATCTCGGCAGCCAGCGCCGCCAGCCGGAGCCGCAGCCCGCCCCGGCCGGCGCCGCTGCGAAGTGACCCGGCGGGGCTCTGCCCCGACGGGTCATCCCGGCGAAAGCCGGGATCCATAGTGACGGGATCCATAGTGACGGACGGACTCGGCCCGCGCCGGGATGGCTCCGGAGACATGCTGAACCTTCCTCCCGTCATCGGGCATCGCGGCGCGGCGGCCTACGCGCCGGAGAATACGCTGGCGGGGTTTCGCGCGGCGCGGGCGCTGCGTTGCGGCTGGGTCGAGTTCGATGTTCGGCTCGCCGCGGACGGCGCGCTGGTGGTGTGCCACGACGATACCGTCGACCGCACCACGGACGGCCGCGGCCGCATCTCGAAGCTGCCGCTCGCGGCGATCCGCCGCCTCGATGCCGGGAGCTGGTTTGGCGTCGGCTTTGCCGGCGAGCCCGTGCCGACCCTCGCCGAGGCGCTGACCTTGTGCCGGGAGATCGGGCTCGGCGCCAATATCGAGATCAAGGCGGAAGGCCGACGCACCGCCGCCACCGCGGCTGCGGTGGCGGCCTGTCTGGAAGCCCTGGGGGATGCCCTGCCGCGGGTTCTCGTCTCGAGCTTCCTGGCGGCGGCCGTTGCCGAGGCGGCGGTGGTCATGCCGTCCGTGCCGCGCGGCATGCTGTGGCGGAAGATCCCCCGCAATTGGGGCGCCGTCGCCGAACGGCTCGGCTGTGCGACGATCCACTGCGGCCATGCGGAGCTGACCGCCAAGCTCGCCGCCGACATCGTCGCCGCCGGCTATCCCCTGCTGTGCTACACCGTCAACGAGGCGGCGCGGGCGCGGCAATTGTTCGATTGGGGCGTCGCTTCCGTTTTCTCCGACGCACCCGATATAATAGCCGAAGTGCTGGCCGGGGCTGCGGCGGGCGCGCGTCGGGGAGCATCTTGGTGAAGCCGCTTAAACCCTTGGTGATTTCGGGGCGAGAAGTGCTGCCGCTCGTCGAGGGCGGCAAGGGCATCTCCGTCTCGAACGGCGAAAGCTCGGGCGCCTGGGCGGCGTCCGGCGCGGTCGGCACGTTTTCCGGCGTCAACGCCGACAGTTTCGACCCGAGCGGCCAGCCGATCCCGCAGATCTATCACGGCCGCACAAGGCGCGAGCGGCACGAGGAGCTGATCACCTACGCGATCGCCGGCGGCATCCACCAGGCCCGCGTCGCACACGAAAAGTCGAACGGCGGCGGCCGCATCCACATGAACGTGCTGTGGGAGATGGCGGCGGCCGAGAAGGTGCTGCACGGCGTGCTCGAGGGCGCGCGGGGGCTGATCCATGGCGTGACCTGCGGCGCCGGTATGCCCTACCGCATCGCCGAAATCTGTGCCCGCTACGGCATCTACTACTATCCGATCGTCTCGTCCGCACGGGCGTTCCGGGCGCTGTGGAAACGCGCCTACCACAAGTTCAGCGAATGGCTCGGCGGGGTCGTCTATGAAGACCCGTGGCTCGCCGGCGGCCATAACGGCCTGTCGAACAGCGAGGACCCGGCGCGGCCCGAGGACCCCTACCCGCGCGTGCGCGAGCTGCGCGCGCTGATGACCGAATTCGGCGTCGGCGCGACGCCGATCTTTATGGCCGGCGGCGTATGGTATTTGCGCGAATGGGCCGACTGGATCGACGACCCGGACGTCGCGCCGGTCGCGTTCCAGTTCGGCACCCGGCCGCTGCTGACGCAGGAAAGCCCGATCTCCGACGCCTGGAAGCGCCGGCTGCTGACCCTCAAGGAAGGCGACGTCTACCTCAACCACTTCAGCCCGACGGGTTTTTATTCGTCGGCGGTGCGCAACCGCTTTCTCGAAGAGCTGCAGCAGCGCGCCGCGCACCAGGTCGCCTATACCGTCGAGCCGGTCGGCGAGCATGTCGCCGAATTTCATGTCGGCGCACGCGGGCGCAGCGTATACCTCACCGCGCATGACCGCGAATCGGCGCAGCGCTGGGTGGCGGACGGGTTTACCGAGGCGCTGCGCACCCCCGATTCGACGCTGATCTTTGTCACGCCGCCGCAAGCCTTTGCGATCCGCACCGACCAGATCAATTGCATGGGCTGCTTGAGCGCCTGCCAGTTCTCCAACTGGGCGCAGACCGAACAGGGCACGACCGGCAAGAAGGCCGACCCGCGCAGCTTCTGCATCCAGAAGACGCTGCAGCAAATCTGCCATTCCGACGATATCGAGACCGAATTGATGTTCGCCGGCCACAACGCCTATCGTTTCGCGTCGGACCCGTTCTACGCCAACGGCTATATCCCGACGGTGCGCGAACTGGTCGACCGGATCGTCACCGGCGACTGACATTCAATCGCAACACCGGCTTTATTTTCATGCAAACGCTTATTATATCTGTCGCATGCAGATTGCTTCGCCCTCGCCGACCCTTTTGACGCGGCTCCGTGCCGCCGGGCTGCGGCCGACACGGCAGCGGCTGGCGCTGGCTCGCCTGCTGTTCAGCGCCGGCGACCGGCACATCACCGCCGAACAGCTGCACGGCGAGGCGCTCGCGGCGTCGATCCCGGTGTCGCTGGCCACCGTCTACAACACGTTGCACCAGTTCACCGAGGCGGGGCTGCTGCGCGAGGTTGTGGTCGAACCGGGCCGGTCCTATTTCGACACGAATACCGACGACCATCATCACTTCTTCTGCGAATCGACCGGGATGTTGCAGGACATCCCCGGCTCGGCGGTGATGGTCGGCGCCCTGCCGCACGCGCCGGCGGGCACCGAGATCAGCCGTGTCGATGTGATCATCCGGGTGCGGCGGCAAAACACTGCCGCCAGCTGATCGAGAACGCCGAGTAATTTAGAACAATTCCAAAAGCGGGTTGACTTGACGCCGTCCGCAACCCATAACAGGGTTGTCGGGCGATCGATCGGGCGCTGCCCGCAACAGACAGCACGGAGGGTAGGATGGCTTCCCTGAAGGGTTCCAAAACCGAGGACAATCTGAAAGCGGCCTTTGCCGGCGAGAGCCAGGCGAACCGGCGCTATCTCTATTTCGCGCAGAAAGCCGATGTCGAGGGCTACAACGACGTGTCGGCGGTGTTCCGCTCGACCGCCGAGGGCGAGACCGGGCATGCGCACGGCCATCTCGAATATCTCGAGGAAGTCGGCGACCCGGCGACCGGCCTGCCGATCGGCGAGACCGCCGCCAACCTCAAGGCTGCCGTCGCCGGCGAGACGCACGAATACACCGACATGTATCCCGGCATGGCGCGCACCGCCCGCGAGGAAGGCTTTGACGAGATCGCCGACTGGTTCGAGACGCTGGCCAAGGCCGAGCGCTCGCATGCCGGCCGCTTCCAACGCGCGCTCGACACGCTCTGACCGAACATTCTCAACCGCTGGACGGGGGCGCGGGAGGCGATCTCTCGCGCCCTTCTTATTCCAGGTCAAAGCCCGTAAAGAAGGTGAAGCCATGCGCGAAGGCAGCCTCGAAGCGCCGACACGCCACATCCTCGACTGGGAGAACCCGGATTTCGCCGACCGCGAAAAGACCGAAGCCGAGATGGAGCGGGTGTTCGACATCTGCCATATCTGCCGGCGCTGTTTCGCGCTGTGCGATTCCTTTCCCCGGCTGTTCGACCTGATCGACAATTCCTCGACCGGCGAGCTCGATGGCGTCGCCAAGGCCGACTACAAGCAAGTCGCCGACGCGTGCACGCTTTGCGACATGTGCTTCATGACGAAGTGCCCCTATGTGCCGCCGCACGAGTTCAATGTCGATTTCCCCCATCTGATGCTGCGCTACCGTGCGGTCGAGCATAAGGAAGCGCGCACCCCGATCCCGCAGCGGCAACTGATCAAGACCGACCGCAACGGCCGGCTCGCGGCAAAGCTCCCCGCCCTCGCCAACTGGGGCAGCGACCGGCACAACAAGCTGACCCGCCCGGTTCTCGAAAAGCTCGCCAATATCGACCGCAATGCCGCCCTCCCCGCCTATTTCGGGCGGACCTTCGCGATGCGCGCCGCGCGCAACCCGCCGGCGGTCGACCGCACCGCCCCCAATGCCGGGCGCAAGGCCGTGCTCTATGCGACGTGCTTTGTGAATTACAACAATCCGGGCATCGGCGAGGCGGCGCAGGCGGTGCTCGCCAAAAACGGCGTCGAGACCGAAGTGGTCTACCCGCAATGCTGCGGGATGCCGCAATTGGAGAACGGCGATCTCGCCGCCGTCGCCGCCGCCGCGAAGAGCGTGTCGACCGCTCTCGGGCTGTGGATCGACAAGGGTTACGACGTCATCGCGCTGGTCCCGTCCTGCGCGCTGATGTTCAAATTCGAATGGCCGCTGATCGTGCCCAACGACGCCGCGGTCGAAAAGCTCGCCACCGCGACCTACGATATCAGCGAGTACATCGTCGCCTTGTCGAAGGACAAGGGGTTGGCGCCCGGTCTCGCGCCGCTTGCCGGCGGTGTGACGCTGCACATCGCCTGCCACGCCCGGGCCCAGAATGTCGGGCAGAAGGCCGCCGAGATGATGCGCCTGGTGCCGGAAACCGACATCAAGGTCATCGAGCGCTGCTCCGGCCATGGCGGCTCGTGGGGCGTCATGAAGGGAAATTTCGAGACCGCCATCAAGGTCGGGAGACCGGTCGCGCGCCAGGCGTTGAACAACAAGAACGCTTTTGTCGCCTCGGAATGCCCGCTGGCCGGGCTGCATATCGTGCAAGGCATGGAGCTGATGGCAAAGAGCGACAACCCGCCGGACCGCGCCCATCACCCGGTCGAGCTGTTCGCCCGCGCCTACGGCATCGCCGTTGCCGATGAAGGCGAAGGAGTGCGGTAGCCATGGCCGATACCGAGACCCGGCGGGTCTTGACCCGCGAGCACGTCCTGCCGATGGCGGAATACGTCAAAATCCGCCGCGAGAAGCGCCGCGAGGTCAGCGAATTGAAGAAGCGGCGGCGGGTCGAGGTCGGGCCGTTCGCCACCTTCTATTTCGAGAATTTCGACACGATGTGGCAGCAGGTCCACGAGATGCTCTACATCGAAAAGGGCGGCGAAGATCAGATCACGGATGAGCTGGCAGCGTATAACCCGATGATTCCTCAGGGGCAGGAGCTGGTCGCGACGATCATGCTGGAGATCGACGACCCGGCGCGCCGCGCGAACGTGCTGGCGCGGCTCGGCGGGATCGAGAACCACGTCTTCCTCGAGGTCGAGGGCGAGCGGATCGCGGGAAACCCCGACCCCAGCCGGGAGAACACCAGCCCCGACGGCAAGGCGTCGTCGGTGCAGTTCGTCTGGTTCCCCTTCACCCCGCCTCAGATCGCCAAATTCCGCAAATCGGGTGCGCGCATCATCGTCGGGTTCGACCACCCCAACTACGCGCATATGGCGGTGATGCCCGAACCGGTCCGCAGCACGCTGGCCGAGGATTTCGCGTAACGACGGCTTCCCCGCGCGAACATGCGGCGACACGGACGGAGGCAGACATGAAGCACGTCATGCTGATCGCTCTCGGTCTTGCGGCTGTCGCGGCCCCGGCTTTCGCGCAGACATCGGCGGAACAGCTCAACGCGGCCGAGCTGCAGCGCCTCACCAGCAGCGGCACGCCGGCCCTGTCCATGCCGCCGCCTGCGGCGCCTGCGGCGACGCAAGGCGCCACGCAGTGCCCGCCCGGCTATTATTGGGAAGAAGCAGGCTATGCCCGCCACGCAAAGTGGCGGCCGGCGCATTGCGCCCCCAGCCGATAGCGGGCGTCGCGAAACAACCCGCGACTTAAGGCACGTTCTCGTTGGGGGAGACGCCCCAGATGTCCGAGCGCTGGACCCAGCCGGTCCGGTCGCCGGCCTCTATCCGGCACCAGTCGCCGCGGCATTCGAGCAGCTTTGCCATGACGCCGGGTTCGGCCCGTGCCACCAGGGGGCCGTTATGGTCCGGGGCCTGCCGGATCGCACGGATGCCGCCGGTCACGATGACTTCGCGCCGGTTGGTGACCATCTTTTCGTGCACCCAGCCCTCGGTGCCCTCCCAGTCGCGCACCCGCCGCCAATGATCGAACTGGGCAATGATCTCGACCGGCCAGTCCTTGCGCAGATACACCCACTGGATCGGGTAGCGGTCGCCGGGGCCGGCGCGCAGGTTCACCTTGTCGGCGTGCAGCACCGCGAAGCGCGGCAGCTGCGCCTCGTTGCCTGCCGCGAACACCGCGGTTGCCAGACCTGTCATTACAGCGAGCGCCACCCCCGCGGCGATCGCCCTCTCCCACCATCTTTGGGCCATGTTTCCCCCGAGGCCCCACGTGCCTCAGCATGGCGCCTGACGAAGTACGGTCAAGGCCGCGCGAATTCGTAAGGAAAATGAAGGGCTAAGCCGGCGCCGCGAGCGCCGCGACGCGGCAGGTCGGGCATTCATGGTCCTTGGCGATTCGGATGCGGTGGAAACGCACCCGCAGCGCGTCATAGATCAGCAACGTGCCGTCGAGGCTCTCGCCGAGGCCAAGCAGCTCCTTGAGCACCTCGACCGCCTGGAGCGTACCGACGACGCCGGCGACCGCGCCGAGAATGCCCGCCTCCTCGCAGCGCGGCACCATGCCCGGCGGCGGCGGCTCGCGGAACAGACAGCGATAGCAAGGGTGTCCGTCGCCGAGATAGGCCTTGAAGGTCGACAGCTGCCCTTCGAACGGCGACAGCGCCGCCGCGACGAGCGGCTTGCGCAGCTCGGTGCACACATCGTTGAGCAGATAGCGGGTGGTGAAATTGTCGCTACCGTCGGCAACGAGGTCGTACCCGACGATCAGGTCGCGCGCATTGGCCGCGTCGAGGCGGACAGCATGCGTCTCGATCCGGATGCCGTCATTGATGCGCTGCAGGCTTTCCTCGGCGCTGTCGACCTTGAGATCGCCGACATGCCGGGTCGCATGCACGATCTGGCGCTGCAGGTTGGTGATGTCGACGCGGTCGTCGTCGACGATGCCGATCGTCCCGACACCCGCAGCCGCGAGATACATCAGCAGCGGCGAGCCCAGCCCGCCGGCGCCAATCACCAGCACACGCGATCGCAGCAGCGTCTCCTGCCCTTCCTCGCCCACCTCGTCGAGGATCAGGTGGCGGGCATAGCGGCGGAATTGCGCTTCGCTGAGTTCCATGGGGCACCTCACACGCCGTCGAACAGCGACGTCGACAGATAACGCTCGGCGAAATCGGGCAGCACGACGACGATCATCTTGCCGGCCATGTCGCGGCGGGCGCCGATCTCCAGCGCCGCGGCCACCGCGGCACCGGCCGACGTGCCGACCGCGAGACCCTCGAGCCGCGCCAGCCGCCGCGACGCCCGCAGCGCCGTGTCGTAGCCGATGCAGACGATCTCGTCGATCAGCGCGGTGTCGAGAATGCTCGGGACAAAGCCCGCGCCGATCCCTTGGATGCGGTTCGGTCCCGGCGGCCGCCCCGAGAGCACGGCGCTGTCCTCCGGTTCGACCGCGACCATCCTGACGCTCGGCTTGCGCTCTTTGAGTATCGAGCCGACGCCGGTCAGCGTGCCGCCGGTGCCGACCGCGCTGACCACGACATCGACCGCGCCGCCGGTGTCGCGCCAGATCTCCTCGGCCGTGGTGCGGCGGTGGATTTCCGTGTTGGCCGGGTTGTCGAACTGCTGGAGCACCAGCGCGTCGGGGAAGGTGCGGACGATCTCTTCGGCGCGCGCGATCGCGCCGTGCATGCCGCGTGCCGCCGGGGTCAGCTCGATCTCCGCGCCGAGAAAGCTCAGCATCTTGCGGCGCTCGACCGACATGCTCTCCGGCATGGTCAGGATCAGCCGGTAGCCCTTGGCGGCGCAGACAAAGGCCAGCGCGATGCCGGTATTGCCCGAGGTCGGCTCCACCAGCACCGTGTCCTTGGTGATGCGGCCCGCCTTCTCGGCCGCCTCGATCATCGCCAGGCCGATGCGGTCCTTGACCGACGACAAGGGATTGAAGAACTCGCATTTGCCGAGCAGATCGGCCTTGATCCCTTCATCAGCCGCGAGCCGCGACAGCCGCACCAGCGGCGTCGCGCCGATCGTGTCGAGGATACTGTCATAGACGCGCCCGCGAAACTCGCCGCGCGGCGTGGCGGCGGTGCCGGAATCCATTGTTTTTCTTCTCCGCAACGTACGTCCTTGTGATGTAAGCCCGCATTGGCCGCGCCGCAACGCGAAAGCAACCCTCACCTGCAGCGCGGCCGATGGATTTGCCGGCAGCGCCCGCCTAGACTTTGCGGATCGAGGAGGACGTGCCGATGTCTATTGAGGTGATCCCGACCGGCGCGGCGGTCGGCGCCGAGATCCGCGGCGTCAATCTGGCCGAGCCGCTGGGCGACAACCTGTTCGCGATCATCGAGCGGGCGTTCGATGAGCACGGCGTCATCTTCTTCCGGGATCAGAGGCTCACCCCGCCGCAGCAGGTCGCCTTTACCCGGCGCTTTGGCGATATCGCCTTCAACATTTTCGGCGAGCGGTGGAGCGTGCCGGGCAGCCCGGAAATCGTCGTCGTCTCGAATGTGCTGGAAAACGGCGAGCAGATCGGCGTCAAGCGCGCCGGCGAAAACTGGCACAGCGACATGTGCTATGCGGCGCGGCCGCCGCGCGGCACGATGCTCTACGCGCATGAAATCCCGACGCTTCACGGGCTGCCGCTCGGCGACACCGAGTTCGCCAGCGCGGCGGCGGCCTGGGAGGCGCTGCCGGCGGCGATGCAGGCGTTTCTGGCGGCGCGCCGGGCGACCTTCGATTTCCGCGGCCGCAAGCGCGCGCTGACCGTGACCCGGGAAGAGATCGACCGCAATCCGCCGGTCAGCCACCCGATGGTCCGCACCCATCCCAAGACCGGCCGCAAAAGCCTTTACGTCATGCGCGACGACTGCACCGCGATCGACGGCGTCGCGCCGGACGAAGCCGAAGCGCTGATCGCCGCGCTCGCCGACCATATCGTCAAGCCCGCGTTCATCTACCGCCACCAATGGCGGCCAGGCGACCTGCTGATGTGGGACAATTGCACGGTCCAGCACCGCGCGATCCAGGACTACGACCTGCCGCAGCGCCGCGTCATGCACCGCACGACGATGGGCGGCTACGTCCCGGTGTAGAGCCTGGCGGGAAATGCGTTCCTGCGTCATTCCGGGGCATCGCGCAGCGATGAACCCGGAACCCATGCACACGGACCGGGAAATCGGGCTCCGGGGCCGCAGACAAGTCGGATAAGCCCGTGTGCATGGGTTCCGGGTTCGGCCTGGAGGGCCGCCCCGGAATGACGCGCGGGTAATTGCGGGTTTGGCGCCGGTCCGTCAGATCGAAAAGTCGCCGCCTTCGACGGTACGTCCGGAAATGCCGGCGCGGTGGGCGCGGGCGCACAATTCTTCGAGGGTGATTTCGTCGAGTTTCTTCATGGTCTCTTCTTGAAGCTCGAGCCAGAGCGGCCGCAACACCTCCTGGCCGAGCACGCTGCCGGCGCCGGCCTCGATCGGGTCTTCGACGGTCTCCAGGGCGCGCACGGTCCGCACGATCTCTCCGACCGTGACGCGCCGCCGCTCGCGCGCGAGGCGATAGCCCCCGCTCGGGCCGCGAATCCCGATCAACACATTGTGGCGCACCAGCTCCTGCAGCACCGGCTCCAGATAGCGGCGCGGGATGCCCTGGCGCGAGGTGATCTCCGAAGAACGCACCGGCGTGACGCCGCCGTTATAAGCGATGTCGAGGACCGCCTCGATCGCGAAAAGGAGTTTTTTGTTGAGGCGGATCATTTGGTTGGCAGATGTCCTCCCTGTTCGTCGCAGTTTCGCCATGGCGACGGGCTGCGGCAAGCGGAAGCGACGCCGGTTGAGCCAAATCCGCCGGATTGCCGCTCTCCGCTAACAGAGAACGCTTCAACGACGGAAAATTCCGCTCGCGCGATGCGTGTGAACACCAGTTGGGCAATGCGATCGCCCGGGGCGACCCGGATCGCCGGCCCCGCGGGGTTGCGGTTCCAGGCCGAAATCAACAGCGGCCCCTCGTAATCGGCATCGATCAACCCGACCGCGTTGCCGAGCACGAGCCCGTGCCGGTGCCCCAGCCCGGAACGCGGCAGCACCAGCCCGCACCATTCCGGATCGCCGATGCGAAAAGCGATGCCGGCGGGGATCAGCACCGCCGGCGCCTGCGGCGCGATGTCGACCGTCGCATCGAGGCAGGCATGCAGGTCGAGGCCGGCGGCAAGGCTCGACCCGTAATGCGGAAAGCCCCAGCCCGGGAGGCGCGGATCGAGGATTTTGAGCTCAATTCCGAGCGCCATCACCCCCACTCCGACCCTTCCCTGCCGGCGGGGGAGGGAGACCGTTATCGCCGCGGACGCGTCTCCTCCCCCGCCGGCGGAGGAGGGTCAGGGTGGGGATCATGCCGCTCATTGACGGACCGCAGCCAATGTCGTCGCGATGCGGTCGGCGAGCCGGGCCGCGACCTCCCGCTTGGTCATGACCGGCCAGTCCTCGACACCGTTCGCGTCGACCAGGTGGATGGTGTTGCGGTCGCCGCCAAAGGTCCCGGTGCCGATCGACACATCGTTCGCGAGAATCCAGTCGCAGCCTTTTTTCAGCCGCTTGGCCGCGGCGTTGGCGACGATGTTTTCGGTCTCGGCGGCGAAACCGACGACCAAGGCGGGCCGGTCGTTGCCGTGGCGGGACAGGGTGGCGAGGATGTCGGGGTTTTCCGTCAGCCGCAGCAGCGGCGGGCCGCCGCCGTCTTTCTTGAGCTTTTGCGCCGCGACGCCCTCGACCCGCCAATCCGACACCGCCGCCGCCATCACCGCGACATCGACCGGCAGATTGCCCTCTGTCGCGGCCAGCATCTCCGCCGCGCTCTCGACCGCGACAAGCCGCACGTCGGCCGGGGTCGGCTCTTGCGTCGGCCCCGAGACGAGGATCGTCTCGGCGCCGAGCGCGGCGAGCGCCGCGGCGATCGCATGCCCCTGCTTGCCCGAGGAATGGTTCGACAGATAACGCACGGGATCGATCGCCTCGCGCGTCGGGCCGCTGGTGACCAGCGCCCGGCGGCCGGCCAGCCGATGGTCGCCGGCAAGGCAGCGCTCGATCGCCGCGACGATCTCCAACGGCTCGGCCATGCGGCCCGACCCGACCTCGCCGCAGGCAAGATCGCCGGCGTTCGGGCCGACCCGCCGGATGCCGCGCGCCGCGAGCGTCGCAAGGTTCGCCTGGGTCGCGGGATGCGCCCACATCAACGCATTCATCGCCGGCGCGACGAGGATCGGCTTGTCCGACGCCAGCAATGTCGTCGCCGCTAGGTCGTCGGCCATCCCGGCCGCCATGCGGGCCATCAGATCGGCCGTCGCCGGCGCGACGACCAGCAGATCGGCCTCCCGCGACAGGCGGATGTGACCCATCTCGCTCTCGTCGGTCAGCGAAAAGAGATCGCCGTAGACCTTGTCTTCGCTGAGCGAGGCGACCGACAGCGGCGTCACGAACTCGGCCGCCGCCCTGGTCATCACGCAACGCACCGCCGCGCCGCGGTCGCGCAGCCGGCGGATCAGCTCGAGGCTTTTATAGGCGGCGATGCCGCCGGCGATGACGAGGAGTATCCGCTTGCCTTGCAGCAACACCGCCTCCGGTACTGGCCTGACCTCTATATATACAGCCTGGGAGAGGAGAATGCCCGCGTCGATTATCGGCGAAATCATCGACGACGCCGGCACCGATAGCCTTGCTGAAATAGGCTCAGCGCCCGGCCAGAAGCGCCACGGCGATGGCGATCAGCGCCGCGGTGCTCAGCCATAGCGGCACGATCAGCCACAAGACTGCGCGCCAGCGGCGTCTGGCGTGTTCGGCGAGGCTTTCGGCATGGAGGACGACGCCCTCCCCGGCCCAGGTCGCCACCAGCTTGCCGGCGTCGTCGATCAGCCGGGGCAGCCGGTCGACGGTCTCCAACAGCGTGCCCAGCCGCTGCCGCAAGCGGGCCTCGGGGCCGCGGTTTTCCTGCATCCAGCGTTCGATCAGCGGCCGTGCCATGGCCCAGATGTTGACGGCGGGATCGAGCTGACGGCCGACGCCTTCGATCAGCACCATGGTCTTTTGCAGCAGCAGGAGCTGCGGCTGGGTCTCCATCTCGAACTGTTCGGTGACGCGGAAAAGCTGCGCCAGGAGGCGGGCGATCGAGATGTCCGCCAGCGGCTTGCCGAGGATCGGCTCGCCGATCGAACGGCAGGCCTGGGCGAACTCCTCGACCGTGCGCGCGCCGTTCGGCACATAGCCGGCATCGAAATGGACTTGCGCGACCCGCCGGTAATCACCGGTCAGAAACCCGACCAGCATGTCGGCGAGAAAAAACCGGGTGTCGCGATCGAGACGCCCCATGATCCCGAAATCGACGACCGCGATCGCGCCGTCCGGGGTCACGAACATGTTGCCGGGGTGCAGATCGGCGTGGAAGAAGCCGTCGCGGAATACCTGGTTGAAGAAAGCCTCCGCCGAGCGCTGCAGCAGCGCGTCGATGTCCTGGCCGGCGGCGACCAGCGCGGCGCGGTCGTCGATGCGGATGCCGTCGACGATGCGGTCGGTGGTCAGCACATTCCGGCCGGTGCGGCGCCAGTCGATCCGCGGCACGCGAAACGACGCGTCGCCGGCGAAGTTCTCCGCCAGCTCGGACGCCGCCGCGGCCTCGAAGCGCAGATCGATCTCGATCGCCACCGAACGCTCCAAGGTCCGGGCGATCTCCAGCGGCTTCAGCCGGCGCAGCGCGGGCCGGGTCCGCTCGATGAACGCGCCGAACCACAGCAGCAGCTCCAGGTCGCGGGCGAAGGCGCGGGCGATGCCGGGGCGCAGCACCTTGACCGCGACCTCCCTGCCCTCGCTGGTCGTCGCGAAATGCACCTGCGCGATCGACGCGGCCGCGATCGGCACGTCGTCAAAGGACAGGAAAAGGCTGTCGAGCGGCGCGGCGAACTCGGCCTCGACCAGGGCGCGCGCCTCGGCCGCCGGAAACGGCGGCAGACGGTCCTGCAACAGCGCGAGATCGGCCGCGACCTCGTCGCCGAGCAGGTCCGCGCGGGTCGCGAGCATTTGGCCGAGCTTGATGAAGGCCGGGCCGATCTCCTGGAACGCCGCCGCCAGCCGCTGACCGGGGCGCCCGGCCCCGCTCCGCCGGCGGGTCAAGCGGACGAGCCGCAGCAGCGGGTTCGCGCCGACGAGCGGCTCGGCGAGAAAGAGCGCATCGTGCCGCGCCAGGATCACACCGATGCCGGCCAGCCGGGCGGCATGGCGGATGCTGCGAAGGAACTTGAGCACGCGCGAGGGGTGGCTACAGCCGCCAGGCGGAATGCAGCGCGGCGACGCCGCCGGTGAGGTTGCGAAACCGCGGCCGCTCGAGCCCGGCAGCCTCGATCAGGTCGCACAGCGCCGTCGGCGACGGAAAGCGGCGGATGCTTTCCACCAGGTAGGTATAGGCGTCGCGATCACCGGTGACGATCCGGCCGAGCAGCGGCAGGATCCGGAAGCTGTAGAGATCGTAGGCCGGCGCGAGCCAGGGCGCCGCCGCCGGCGCGAATTCCAGACACATGAAACGGCCGCCGGGCTTGAGCACGCGCCGCGCCTCCGCCAGCGCGCGCTCGATATGCGTGACGTTTCGCAGGCCGAAGCCGATCGTGTAGAGGTCGACGCTGCGGTCGGCAATCGGCAACGTTTCGGCGTCGCCGCACACCCATTCGAGGCCGGCGACGATCCCGTCATCGATCGCGCGCGACCGGCCGACCTCGAGCATCTGCCGGTTGACGTCGCACACGATCACCCCGCCGCCGCGCGCCGCATCGAGCCGCCGCAGCACGCGGCAGGCGATATCCCCGGTGCCGCCGGCCACATCCAGCAGCACCTGGCCGGGGCGCGGCGCAAGCCAGGTCACGAGCTGGTCCTTCCACCGGCGGTGGATGAAGCCGCTCATCAGGTCGTAGCGGCCCGCGACGCTGTCGAAGACCGCGCGCACCAACGGCGCCTTTTCGTCGTCCCGGACGCGGCGAAACCCGAAATCGGCTTCTTGCGTGTCGGCGGTCGCCTGCTCGCTTGTGTCTTTGTCGTGCATCGGGCAGGAAGATAGCCTGATTTCCGCGCGAACGGCACCCGCCGGCCGCAACAGACTAACGCGACCCGATGCCCGAACTCCCTGAAGTCGAAACCGTAAGGCGCGGCCTGGCGCTCAAGATGACCGGCCGCAAGATCGTCACGGCCGAGCTGCGCCGCCAGGATTTGCGCCGGCCGTTTCCGCCGATGCTGGCGCATAGGCTGACCGGCGCCGCGATCGGCAAGCTGAGCCGGCGCGGCAAATACATCCTGATCGAGCTCGACGACAACGGCACGCTGCTGCTGCATCTCGGCATGTCGGGGCGGATCACCGCGGGGACGGCCGACACGCCGCACGCGCGCCACGACCACGTGGTGCTGACGCTCGACGACGGCACCGTCGTGCGGTTCAACGATGCGCGGCGTTTCGGGCTGCTCGACTACATGCGGCGCGGCGAGGAGGCGGCGCACCCGCTGCTCGCCGAGATGGGGCCGGAACCGCTGGAGCCGGGGTTCGACGGCAAATACCTGGCCGGCAAACTGGCCGGCAAGATGACCCCGATCAAGGCGGCGCTGCTCGATCAGAAGGTGGTCGCCGGACTGGGCAACATCTATGTGTGCGAGGCGCTGTACCGCGCCGGGCTCTCGCCGCGCCGCCTCGCCGCGACGGTCACCGGCGCCCGCGCCCAAAAACTCGCCGCGGCGATCAAGGCGACGCTGACCGACGCCATCGAAGCGGGCGGCTCGTCGCTGCGCGATTACGTGCAGGCCGACGGCGAACTCGGGTATTTTCAGCATAAATGGGCGGTCTATGGCCGCGAGGGCGAACCCTGCCCCGGCTGCACCTGCAAGGAAGGCGTGCAGCGCATCGCCCAGTCGGGCCGCTCGACCTTCTATTGCGCCAGAAAGCAGCGCTGACCGCGCCTCCGTCTCGGTGACATTGCATAGCAGACGCGGGATTGCGTCGCCGTGCCGGCAATGACAGCTTAACACGACAGCCGGGTCAGGGAGGATGGGATGACGGACGCGCAGGAAAACACCGTGCTCGTCGAGCGCCGGGGTGCCGTCGGCATTGTCAGGCTCAATCGTCCGGCGGCGCTCAACGCCCTCAACGCGGAGCTCATCGACGCGTTGGGCGCCGCGCTCGACGATCTCGAATTCGACCCCGCGATCGGCGCAATCGTCCTGACCGGCAACGAGCGCGCTTTTGCGGCGGGCGCCGATATCAAGGAGATGCAGGCCAAAACCTACATCGACGCTTACACTCAGGACTTCATCACGCGCGGCTGGGAACGGGTCGGGCAATGCCGGAAACCGGTGATCGCGGCGGTCGGCGGGTTCGCGCTCGGCGGCGGCTGCGAGGTCGCGATGATGTGCGATATCGTCATCGCCGCCGAGACCGCCAAGTTCGGCCAGCCGGAAATCCAGCTCGGCACGATGCCCGGCGCCGGCGGCACGCAACGCCTGCCGCGGTTTATCGGCAAGGCGAAGGCGATGGATTTATGTCTCACCGGCCGGATGATGGACGCCGCGGAGGCGGAGCGGGCCGGGCTGGTCAGCCGCATCGTCCCGCCCGACAAGCTGCTTGCCGAGGCGGTTGCGGTCGCCGAACGGGTTGCCGGCATGTCCCACCCCGTCGCGATGATGGTGAAGGAGTCGGTCAACCGGGCGTTCGAGACGACCCTGGCCGAAGGCGTCCGCTTCGAGCGGCGGCTGTTTCACGCGACTTTCGCGACGGAGGACCAGAAAGAGGGCATGGCCGCCTTTGTCGAAAAGCGCAAGCCGGCCTTCCGCAACCGCTGATCCATAGCGGTTGGCGGCGGTTGACTGTGCGGGCCGTCGCCGATATAAGCCCCGTTTCCTTGGGACCGGGCGATAGACGATGCCTCATCATAAATCGGCGGAGAAACGGCTTCGCCAGACCGAAAAGCGCACCGCAGTCAATCGCGCGCGACTGAGCCGTGTGCGCACCTTTGTCAAGAAGGTCGAATTGGCGATCAGCAGCGGCGACAAGGCGGCCGCGCAAACGGCTTTCCAGGCAGCCCAGCCCGAGCTTCACGGGGCGACCACCAAGGGCGTCATGCACAAGAACACGGTGGCCCGGAAACTTTCCCGTTTATCGGCCAGAATCAGTGCCTTATAAGGCCAAATCTCAACCTCGTGCCGGATGTGCGTAACACGCACTTTTTACTTCTTCCGTCAATCGCTTCACGCAATAAAAATTTTTAGGCTAGCCGGTTTGATCGTATTGCCATCGATCCGCCATCTACGATAAGGTTTCTGACATCGGAGCAACACAAACCGCGCTCCGAGCACAGGTCAATCGTTAGCAAAATTCCCGGAATTAAAGACGCGGCCACAATAAAGTGCGCCCGTGCAGGGGGGGAATTCCCCAATACCTAGGCTGGAAAGCACTTTTGTGCCTTTGCAACAGTGCCGATTGCTGTAAAGGCGACCGCACCGTTGTGTTGATACTTGGGCTTTCGCGGGGGCGACAGTGGTGGGGGATGTGACGGAGCCGGGCCCGATGAGTGCCAGGTCGGCGGGATCGCCAAGCGATTGGTCGCGGGTTTTGGGCCGCATGCGGCGGGAGGTTGGCGAGACCGCCTATCGCTCTTGGTTCGGGTCGATGACCGTCGAACGGGTGGCCGGCGGCGAAGGGGTCATCGCCGTCCCGACCCGCTTTCTGCGCGACTGGGTGACGACGCATTACGCCGACCGCCTGCTGGCCCTGTGGCGATCGGAGAACAACGCGGTGCGCCGCATCTCCTTTGTCGTCGACCCGCACCGGCGGCGCGGCGAGCAGGCGGCGGCGAGCGTCGAGCCCGACGCCGCCTCCGCCGAAGCCGGCGCGATCGACGGCGCGGATGATAGGCCCGACGATAAGAACGTCGCGGCCGCCCTTGATGCGCGGCTGACGTTTGAGAACTTTGTCGTCGGCAAGCCGAACGAGCTGGCCCATGCGGCGGCGCGGCGGGTCGCCGAGGCGTGCACCGCACCAAACCATTCGGTGCCGTTCAACCCGCTCTTCCTGTACGGCGGGGTCGGGCTCGGCAAGACGCATCTGATGCATGCCATCGCCTGGCACGTCCGCAGCCATGCGCCGGCGCGCAAGGTCATCTACCTGTCGGCCGAGAAGTTCATGTACCAGTTCATCCGGGCGCTGCGCTTCCGCTCGACGATGGACTTCAAGGAGCAGTTCCGCTCGGTCGACCTGCTGATGATCGACGACGTGCAATTCATCAGCGGCAAGGACTCGACCCAGGAGGAGTTTTTTCACACCTTCAACGCGCTGGTCGACCAGAACCGGCAGATCGTCATCTCGGCCGACAAATCACCCTCCGACCTCGATATCGAGGAGCGCATGCGCTCGCGCCTCGGTTGGGGGCTGGTCGCCGACATCCACCCGACGACATACGAGCTGCGGCTCGGCATCCTCGAGTCGAAGGCCGAGCAGATGGGCCTGCAGCCGCCGCAAAAGGTCATGGAGTTCCTGGCGCACAAGATCACGTCCAACGTGCGGGAACTCGAAGGCGCGCTGAACCGGATCGGCGCGCACACCCAGCTCGTGCGACGCGATCTGACGCTCGAGGCGGTTCAGGAACTGTTGCAGGACTTGCTGCGCGCCAACGAGCGCCGCGTGACGATCGACGAGATCCAGCGGCGCGTCGCCGAGCATTTCAACATGAAGATGGCGGAGATGACCTCGAGCCGTCGCGCCCGGGTCGTCGCCCGCCCGCGCCAGGTGGCGATGTATCTGGCCAAGCAGCTGACGCAGCGCTCGCTGCCCGAAATCGGCCGCAAATTCGGCGGCCGGGATCACACCACGGTCATGCACGCGGTCAAGAAAATCGAGGAGCTGATGGTCAGCGACCGGGCGCTGGCGGAGGATGTGGACCTGCTGCACCGCATGCTGGGAGGCTGACCGGGCGGCGTGCACGGCCGCCCGAATCCAGTGGGGCCGCGGCACTTCCGTGCTATGATGTTTAACCGTCCGCACTCCCTGAGGCGTCCTGCTGGGAAAAGCGGTCGGGACCCGGTTCCGACCCCTAAAACAGTCGCGCTGAAACCATGAAGCTGACAATCGAACGCGCCGCTCTTCTCAAGGCGCTGAGCCATGTCCAGAGCGTTGTCGAGCGGCGCACGACCATCCCCATCCTGTCGAATGTGCTGCTGCGCGCAGGGGCCGGCAAGCTGGCGCTGAGCGCCACCGACATGGATCTCGAGATCGTCGAGTCGGTCGCCGCGCGAATCGACGGCGAGGGCCGCACGACGGCCCCGGCCCACACGCTGTACGACATCGTCCGCAAGCTGCGCGAAGGCGCCCAGGTCGAGCTCGAAACGCCAGGCGGCCCCGGCGGCGAGCGCAACGAGATGGTGCTCCGCTCCGGGCGCTCGACGTTCACCCTGTCCTGCCTGCCGCCGGAAGACTACCCGGTGATGACGGGCGCCGAGCTGCCGCACCACTTCACGCTGACCGCCGCCGAGATGCGCGGCCTGATCGACCGCACGCGCTTCGCGATCTCGACCGAGGAGACGCGCTACTACCTGAACGGCATCTATCTGCACGCCACCAAAAACAACGAGGTGCCGGTGCTGCGCTCGGTGGCGACGGACGGCCACCGCCTCGCCCGCATCGAGATGGTGCTGCCGGAAGGCGCGGCGGGAATGCCCGGCGTCATCGTCCCGCGCAAGACCGTTATCGAGCTGCGCAAGCTGGTCGAGGAAGGCGACGACGAGGTCCAGGTCTCGCTGGGCGACACCAAGATCCGCTGCGCGATCGGCGAGGCGGCGCTCACCTCCAAGCTGATCGACGGCACGTTCCCCGATTACGACCGGGTGATCCCGACCGGCAACGACAAGATGCTCGAAGTGCCGTGCAAGGAATTCGCCGAGGCGGTCGACCGGGTTTCCACCATCTCGACCGAGCGCAGCCGCGCGGTGAAGCTGGCGATCGAGCGCGGCAGCCTGACCGTCTCGGCCACCAGCCCCGAGAACGGCACCGCGATCGAGGAGCTGGAGGTCCGCTATCAGAGCACGCCGATCGAAATCGGTTTCAATTCCCGCTACTTGCTCGACATCACCGAGCAGATCGAAGGCGAGGCGGCATTGTTTGCAATGTCCGACGCGGCGTCCCCCACCGTGGTGCGCGACAGCGCCGATGCGAGCGCCCTCTACGTGCTCATGCCGATGCGGGTCTGATCACCCGAATCTTACGAATTTTCAGGCTTTTAGGCTGGTTTTTGGGGGTCCCCCGCCCCATATGGACGAGCATGAGGATGGGGGTGCATGAGGACCGCACCAGCGGTGACATCGCGATCCCGCCGCCCCACCCCGGGCCGGTCGGCGTGACGCGCCTGGCGCTCACCGATTTCCGCAATTACCGCTCCGCCCGCCTCGATCTGGCGGCCGGGCCGGTCGTGCTGACCGGACCCAACGGCGCCGGCAAGACCAACCTGCTCGAGGCGGTGTCGATCCTGTCGCCGGGGCGCGGGTTGCGCAACGCCCGGCTCGGCGATCTCGACCGGCGGGGGAGCGACGACGACGGCGAACCTTGTTGGGCCGTCGCGGCGACGGTCGAAACCCGGCGCGGCGCCGTCAGGCTGGGGACCGGCCGCGACCCGGCGGGCGGCGAGCGGCGCGTGGTGCGCATCGACGGTGAGACCGCGTCCAGTCAGGCTGCGCTCGGCATGGTCGTCGGCGTGACCTGGCTCACCCCGCAGATGGACCGGCTGTTTATCGAAGGCCCGTTGGCGCGGCGTCGCTTTCTCGACCGGTTGGTGCTCGGTCTCGATCCCGCGCATGCGACGCGCGTTTCGGCCTATGAGCATGCCATGCGCGAGCGGTCGCGGCTGCTGCGAGAGGGTTCCAACGACCCGGTTTGGGTCGCCGCGGTCGAGGACACGATGGCGGCGCAGGGTGTGGCGGTCGCGGCCGCCCGTCGCGACGCGGTCGAGCGGCTCGACGAGGCCTGCGCCGAGGCGCAAGGCCCCTTCCCGCGCGCGCGGCTGAGCCTCGACGGAACGATCGAAGCCTGGCTCGACGAGATGCCGGCGCTCGCCGCCGAGGACCGCTTTCGTGCCGCGCTCAAGGACAGCCGCGGGGTCGATGCGGTCGCCGGCGGCGCGACGGTCGGCCCGCACCGCGCCGATCTGCGCGTCACCCATGCCGAGCGCGGCACGCCCGCCGAAACCCTGTCGACCGGCGAGCAGAAGGCGCTGTTGATCGCGATCGTCCTGGCGCATGCGCGACTGCAGCGGCAGACCCGCGGCGAGCCGCCGCTCCTGTTGCTCGACGAGGTCGCGGCCCATCTCGACGCATCCCGCCGCGAGGCGCTGTTCTCGGCGCTGCTCGATCTCGAAAGCCAGGTTTGGCTGACCGGGACCGATGCCGCGCTGTTCTTGCCGTTACGTGCGGCCGCACAGTTTCTGTCGGTCAGCGACGGCACCCTGTCCGCAACAACGTTCTGAAAAAGATGACCCATTCCGTTCAGCCCAGCGAACCGATGCCCAGCGAACCGATGCCCGGCCAGCCGCTCGTGCCGCGCGCCTATGACGAGTCGTCGATCACCGTGCTGCACGGGCTCGACCCGGTGCGCAAGCGGCCGGGCATGTATATCGGCGACACCGATGACGGCTCGGGTCTGCACCACATGGTCTACGAGGTGGTCGACAACGCGATCGACGAGGCGCTCGAAGGCTATTGCGACACGGTGAACGTCACGCTCAACGCCGACGGCTCGTGCACGGTCAAGGACAACGGCCGCGGCATCCCGGTCGGCATCCACCAGGAAGAAGGCGTCTCGGCGGCCGAGGTCATCATGACCCAGCTGCATGCCGGCGGGAAATTCGACCAGAACTCGTACAAGGTGTCGGGCGGCTTGCACGGGGTCGGCGTGTCGGTGGTCAACGCGCTGTCGTCGACCCTGGAGCTGCGCATCTTCCGCAACGGCTCGGAATGGTTCATGCGCTTCCATGACGGCGCGCCGGAAGCGCCGCTCCAGGAGGTCGGACCGGCGCCGCACTGGCCGGAAGGATCAAAGCGCCAGGGGCCGAAGACCGGCACCGAAATCACCTTCATGCCGAGCCCCGAGACCTTCACGATCACCGAATTCGACTTCACGACCTTGGAGCATCGGCTGCGCGAGCTGGCCTTTCTCAACGGTGGCGTCACGCTGGAATTGACCGATCTGCGCGGGGTCGAGCCGAAAAGCGTCACGTTCTTTTACGAGGGCGGGCTCGAGGCTTTTGTCGACTATCTCGATCGCTCCAAGCAGGCGCTGCACACCCCGTCGATCTCGATCAAGGGCGAGAAGGACGGCATGTTTGTCGAGATCGCGATGGAGTGGACCGACTCCTATCACGAGACGATGCTGTGCTTTACCAACAACATCCCGCAGCGCGACGGCGGCAGCCACCTCGCCGGGTTCCGCGGCGCGCTGACCCGCACCGTCAACGCCTACGCCAATGACAGCGGCCTGGCGAAGAAGGAGAAGGTGGCGCTGTCCGGCGAGGATATGCGCGAGGGCCTGACCTGCATTCTTTCGGTCAAGCTGCCCGACCCGAAATTCTCGTCGCAGACCAAGGACAAGCTGGTGTCGTCCGAGGTACGGCCGGTGGTCGAAGGCATTGTCGGCGACCGGCTGCAGCAATGGTTCGAGGAGCACCCGGCAGAGGCGCGCAAGGTCGTCGCCAAGGTGGTCGAGGCTGCCGCGGCGCGCGAGGCGGCGCGCAAGGCGCGCGACTTGACCCGCCGCAAGACCGCGCTCGATATCGCCAACCTGCCCGGCAAGCTCGCCGATTGCCAGGAGCGCGACCCGGCAAAGAGCGAGCTGTTCATCGTCGAGGGCGACAGCGCCGGCGGCTCGGCCAAGCAGGGCCGCGACCGGCGCTTCCAGGCGATCCTGCCGCTCAAGGGCAAGATCCTCAATGTCGAGCGGGCGCGCTTTGACAAGATGCTGGGCTCGGCCGAGATCGGCACGCTGATCCAGGCGATCGGCACCGGGATCGGCAGCGAGGATTTCGACGTCGACAAGACGCGCTATCACCGCATCATCATCATGACCGACGCCGATGTCGACGGCAGCCACATCCGCACCCTGCTGCTGACGTTCTTCTTCCGGCAGATGCCGCAGCTGATCGACAAGGGTTTTCTGTACATCGCCCAGCCGCCGCTCTACCGCTTGCAGCGCGGCAACGCCAAGCCGGTCTACCTCAAGGACGACCCGGCGCTCGAAGCCTATTGCGTCGACAGCACGCTGCGCGACGCGGTCTTTACCCAGCACGACGGCGGCCAGCGCGGCGGCAACGACCTGCGCGACCTGCTGGAGCAGGCGCGCGTGCAGCGCCGGCTGCTGCTGCCGCTCGCCGCGAAGATCGGCAATCTCGACGTCGTCGAGCAGGCGGCGATTGCCGGTGCGCTGTCCGGTGTCCCGGAACGGGCCGGCGAGGCCGCGCAGAACACCGCCGCGCGGCTCAACCTGATCGGCGAACCGCAGGACGGCATGTGGCAGGGCGAAGCGACCGCGACCGCCGATTTGCGCTTCAACCGCACCAAACAGGGGGTCGGCGAGGCACGGCTGATCGAGGCGGCGCTGATGGGGTCGAGCGAGGCGCGCCGGCTCGACAGCGATGCGGCGATGCTGCGCGAGACCTATGCGGCGCCCGGCAAGCTGGTCGCGCGCGACCGCGAATTCCGCATCACCGGCCCCGTCAGCCTGGTCGACGCGGTCATGGAGATCGGCCGCCGCGGCATCGACATCACCCGCTACAAGGGCCTCGGCGAGATGAACCCCGACCAGCTCTGGGAAACCACGCTCGACCCGGAAATCCGCTCGCTCCTGCAGGTGCGGGTCAACCATGTCGACGACGCCGAGGAAACCTTCTCGACGCTGATGGGCGACCTCGTCGAACCCCGCCGCGACTTCATCCAGGCCAACGCGCTGTCGGTCGCCAATCTGGATGTGTGACGCGACTTCAGCCGGTTAGGGCCTGCGGTAGTGATACCGGCAACCGATGATCTCGATCAGCCGGTCTTCCTCGGTGTCGACGACGCGATAGACCAGGCGATGTTCGCGTGTGATGCGGCGCGACCACCATCCGTCGAGTTCTCGCCACAAGGGTTCCGGCTTGCCCAGCCCCTCGAATGGGCGCCGGGCAATGTCTGCAATCAAGATATTGATTTGGTGCAGGATCTTTTGGTCCGACTCCTGCCAGAACAGATAGTCGTCCCAGCCATCCACGCCCCAGAGTATCCTCACTCGGTGAGACGATGCTCAGCGAGCCGGCCCGCATTGGCCTCCGTCATGCCGCGCAGCAGCCGCTCGGCATTAGCCGGGCTGCGGAGCAGATAGTTGGTCTCGTCAAGTTCTTCATATTCAGACAGGGAAAGCAGCACAACTGCCTGGCCATTCTGCCGCGTTATCAGCAACGGCGCATGGTCGTCGCAGACCTTGTCCATATATGTTTTCAGTCTTTGGCGCAGCTCTGAATAGGACACCGTTTCCATCGGATTCTCCATCGGTTTGTACCGATATAGGTACAAGTTTGCGATGGTCAATCGTCCGGTAGCGCTCTTCGGGGTGGGTTTCGCCGACGCTCTACCCACCCTGCCCTTACGGACCCTAGTCGGCCGCTTCCTTGACGGCAGCGGGGAGCGCCTCGCTGCCGGTCCAGGGGTGCTCGGCGACGTCGAACAGCACGCCCTCGGGACCGTAGAGCTTGACCTCGAAGCCGCCGGTGCGGTCCGGGTTCTCCTGGTCCATGTAGTGCTTGCCGCCGAACGCCAGCGCCACTTTCTCCGCCTCGTCGAGGTTCTCGACGAGGATGCCGAAATGGTGCAGGCCGGTGTAATCCATACCTTTGCCGATCTGGTCGGTCTTGAAGCGCAGGATCGCTAGGTCGATCGTGCCGTCGCTGATATGGTGGCCGTAGGCGAGCGGCCCGTCGCTGGTGCGCACCAGCTTGAAGTCGAACGCTTTCATGTAGAAATCGGCCATCGCGTCCGGGTCCTTGGCGGCGATGGCGAGGTGGCGCAGCTTGGCCATGATATTCTCCTTGATGCGGGTCGAGCCCGCGGATGACGAAGGGCTACTCCGCCGCGTCCTTCATCGGCGCGGGGAGCGGCTCGGCGCCGGCCCAGCCGTGCTCGGCGATGTCGAACAGCACGCCTTCCGGGCCATAGAACTTCTTCTCGAAATAGCCCGCCTGGTGGCCGTCCTGGCCCTGGTCGATATAGTGCTCGGCGCCGAGGGTCTGCAGCTTCTGCTCAAATTCCGCGACATCCTCGACCAGCACGCCGAAATGATGCAGCCCGCGATAGTCCATGCCCTTGCCGAGCTGGTCGGTCTTGAATTTGAGGATCGCCATGTTGAGCGTGCCGTCGCTGAGGAACACGCCATCGGCGAGATAGCCGTTCGGCCGGCCGACTTCCTTGAAGTCGAACGCCTTCTTGTAGAACTCGGCCATCGCCTCGGGGTCTTCGGCGGCGATCGCGATATGGCGCAGTTTGGGCATGGCTTCCTCCGCAATTCGGTTTGAAGATTCTCTAACACGTTACCGCCGAAAGCGAAATCTCGGAGAGCAGGCGCGCCAGGTTCTTGCCCACCCGGGTGAGCGCTTCCGCCGGCGTGAACAGACCGAAGCGGTCGAACTCGGGCAGCCGGGTGCCGTCGGGCAAGGCGAAGAATGCGCTGCAGGCGAGGCCCGCCGGGTCGGGCAAGTGGTCGATCCGCCAGACGAACAGGGCGAGGTCCTTGTTGCGCAGATAGGGTTTGACGCCGAGCGGCCGGAGCGCCGCCTCCGATGCGGCCAGCCCGGTTTCCTCGCGGAGTTCGCGGCAGGCGGCTTGCGCGAGGCTCTCCCCCGGCTCGACACCGCCTTTGGGGATGTCCCAACGCGGCGACCGGCTGGCATGGCCGAGCAGCACGCGTTCTCCGTCCGTGACGATGACGCCGCAGCTGATGGTCTTCTCGGCCATCTTTCAGCGTCCTAGCGCGGCGCCGCCGTTGATCCCGCCGTAGAATCCGCCGAACCGGTTGTTGTCCGCGTTCTTGTCGCTGCTGTCGGCACAGCCGGCGGCAACCGCGAGGCACCCGAACAACACAAGCAACACCAGCAGCCGCCTCACATCGACCCTCCGCTGCCCGGCACGACTCCAAAAAGACCCGGAGGAGTGTAATTCGTCGTCGCTCGCGGGGCAAAAGCGCACCGCTATCGTCTTGTCATTGCGGGGAGCGCGGCGACGACGCAATCTCCCCTGATTGCTTCGCTCCGCCCGCAATGACAAAGGGAATGCGCATCCCATGACCACGCCGATCCGCAGCTATCGCCCGCTGATCATCGGACGCCGCGGCGCGGCCGCGGCCAACCACCCGCTGGCGGCGCAGGCGGGGCTGCTGGCGCTGCGGGCCGGCGGCAACGCCACCGATGCGGCGGTCGCGACGGCGCTGGCGCTGGCGGTGGTCGAGCCAATGATGTCGGGGCTTGGCGGCGATGCGTTCTACCACGTGTTCGACGCCAGGACCGGCAAGGCGGCGGTTTTCAACGGCTGCGGCCCGGCCCCGCGCGCCGCCGCCGCGGAACGCTACGCCGCCGGGATCCCGCGCACCGGCCCGCTGTCGGTGTCGGTGCCCGGCATGCTGGCCGGCCTCGGGATGATGCACGCCGAACACGGCGTCCTGCCCTGGGCGCAGCTCTGCGGCGAGGCGATCCGGCTCGCCCGCGACGGCTTTGGCGCGACGCCGCATTACCGGCATTTCGCCGGTGAGCACCGCGATTGCCTGCGCGCCGACGCGCGCAGCGCCGCGGTCTTTCTGCGCGACGGCGAGGCCCCGGCGGTCGGGACCACGATCACCCAGCCCGATCTCGCGCGGACCCTCGAAGAGATCGCCGCCGAGGGCGCCGATTGCCTTTATCGCGGCGCGCTCGCCCGCCGGCTGGGCAAGGCGCTGCCGGCATGCGGGACGCTCGTCGGCGAGGCCGACCTGGCCGAATTCCACGCCGAGCGACAGGCGCCGCTGGCGATCGACTATCGCGGGCTGCGCGTGCTCGAAGCCCCGCTCAACTCGACCGGGTTCGTCGTGCTGCAGGAGCTGAAAATCCTCGAACATTTCGATGTCGCCCGGCTTGGCCTCGGTTCCGCCGACCTCGTGCACCTGATGGTCGAGGCGAAAAAGCTGGCTTTCGCCGACCGCGAACGTTGGGGCAGCGACCCGCGCACCGTTCAGCCGCCGTTCGAGGAGCTGCTGTCGGACGATTATTGCGCGCGCCTGGCGGCACGCATCGATATGCGCCGCGCCGCGCCGACCCGCTCGCTGGCCGACGCGGCCGGCGATACGACCTATTTCTGCACCGCCGACGGCGAGGGCAACGCGGTCTCCGGCATCCAGAGCATCAACAGCGCGTGGGGCTCCGGCGTCACCGCGGGCGACACCGGGATCCTGCTCAACAACCGCATGGCCTATTGGCACCTCGATCCGAACCACCCGAACTATTTGCGGCCGGGCCGTCGCGTGCGGCACACGATGAACCCGCCGCTGGTGCTCAAGGACGGCGAATTATGGGGCGTGTTCGGCACGCCGGGTGCCGACAACCAGGTGCAGATCAACTTCCAGGTCGCCGCCGCGATGATGGATTTCGGGCTGGACCCGCAGCAGGCGGCCGAGATGCCGCGCTGGACCTCGATGGTGCCGGGCCAGTACGCCAACTACCCGCATGACGGACCCGATGTGCTGACGATGGAGCAGCGCTTCCCCGCCGACGTGCGGCGCGAACTGCACCGGCGCGGGCACCCCGTCGACGCGGTCGGCGATCTCGACGGCCCGTGCAGCGTCGAGATCATCCGCCGGCAGGATGACGGCATGCTGCTTGCCGGGTCCGACCCGCGGCGCGACGGCTGGGCGCTCGCCTGGTGAGGCGGCGATGAAGCGCGTCCTGACCGGCCGGTTCATGCACGAGACCAACACGTTCTCGGTCGTGAAGACCGACATGACGCTGTGGCGGCGGCGCGATTTCCACACCGAGAACGAGATCCCCGCGGTGTTCCGTGGCACCCGCTCGGCGCTCGGCGCGACCTTCGAGGCGGCCGACAAGTATGGCTGGACGCTGATCCATCCGATCTCGGCCAACGCCAATCCGTCCGGCACGGTCACCGACGAGGCGTTCGAGACGATCGGCGGCATGATCGTCGGTGCGGCCGAGCGGCAAGGCCCGATTGACGGCGTGCTGCTCCACCTGCACGGCGCGATGGTGACCGAAAGCCATGAAGACGGCGAAGGCGAACTGCTCGAGCGCCTGCGCGACGTGCTCGGACCCGACGTGCCGATCGTCGTGACGCTCGACCTGCACGCCAACGTCACGCAGCGGATGGCCGATAAGGCCAACGCGCTGATCGCGTTTCGCACCTACCCGCATATCGACCAGCACGAGCGCGCCTGGCAGGGCGCCGTGCTGCTCGAGCAGGCGATGGCCGGCAAGGTCAAGCCGCGCACGCTGATCGCCCGGCGGCCGATGATCCACGGCCTCGACTGGGGCCGCACCCAGAAAGGCCCGATGGCCGAGCTGATCGCACGTGGCGAGGCGCTGGAAAAGCAGCGCGACGCGCTCGCCGTCAGCATCTGCGCCGGCTTTTCGCTCGCCAATATCCGCGATGTCGGGCCGTCGGTGACGGTGACCTATGACGAGCTGGCCGAAGCGGGCACCGGTCCGCCGCCGCAGGAAATCGCCGAGACCTTTATGGACCACGCCTGGGAGACGCGCGGCTACACGTCGATCCGCCTGCTGAGCGTCGCCGAGGCCGTGGCCCGTGCCCGCGAGGGCAAGCGCGGCGACCAGCCGCTGGTGATCGCCGACTACACCGACAACCCGGGCGGCGGCGGTTACGGCGACGCGACCGCCTTTCTGAAAGGGCTGGTGGAGGCGCGGGTCGACGGCGTGGCCTTCCATGCGATCTGCGATCCCGAGGCGATCGCCGCCGGCATGGCGGCGGGGATCGGCGCAACCACGACCCTGACCCTCGGCGGCAAGACCGATGCGACGCGCGGCGGCGGCCCGTTGACGCTGACCGGCGAGATTGCCTGCCTGACCAACGGCAGGTTCGTCGCCTACGGGCCGATGGGCGGCGGCGTCGAGCGCAATTACGGGCCGTCGATGGTGTTCCGCGTCGGCGGGATCGACATCATCCTGATCACCAACAACGGCCAGGCGACCGACCTCGCGCAGTTCACCTCGCTCGGCATCGATCCCGCCCGCTACCCGACCGTCGCGGTCAAATCGATGCAGCATTTCCGGGCTGCGTTCGAACCCATTGCCCGCGAGGTCATTCTCGTCGATACCGGCGCGCTGTGCGCGGAGCAGTACACGGCGGAGCTTTACGACCGGGTGCCGCGCCCGGTCTGGCCGATCGACGAGATGGATTGACGATGTTCTTACGCAAAATCGCGCTGGCCAAGATCGCCTTGGCCGCAGCGCTGGCGCTGTGCGCCGCCGCCCCTGCCCGCGCGCAAGGCCTGACGCCCGAGGATTTCAAATACCTGCAGGCGACACAGGGGCTGACGCCGCAGAGCCCGGTGATCGCCGAGCTGACGCCCAACGAGCAGCAGGCGCTGCATAGCGCGATCTTCGACCTGCGCACCTATCCCGAGGGCCGCGACCGCCAGGTGCGGCGCTATCTGACGCTGGTCTACGGCCGCGAATGCAAGCGCTGGGTGGAGGCGCATCCGGGCGGCGCGCCCTGCTCGCCGGCCGCCGATCCGGCGGTCCAGCCGGGCAAGGCGATCTCGGACAAGATCTGCGCGGAATGCCACCTGTTCGGCACCGACCGCTCGCCCTCCTACCGGCACATGGCGGGCGAAAAGGACTGGAACGCGCACAAGGTCGAGCACGCGCTGCGCCACAGCCCCAGCATGGTGCCGCTCAAGCTGACGCCGGAAATGCTTGACCAGCTGGCGGCCTACATCAATTCGTTCAAGAAATAGGCGCCGCCGGGCTGCGTTGCGGCCTCAGTGACGAAAATGGCGGAGGCCGGTCAGCACCATCGCGATGCCGGCCTGGTCGGCGGCGGCGATGACTTCGTCGTCGCGGCGCGAGCCGCCGGGCTGGATGACGGCGGTGATGCCCGCGTCGATGCCGACCTCGAGCCCGTCAACGAACGGGAAGAACGCGTCCGACGCCATTACCGCGCCCTTGACCGGCGACACCGGCGATCCCGCCGCGCGCTGCATGCCGCCGGCTTTGGCGACGGCGATCCTGCTGCTGTCGACCCGGCTCGGCTGACCGGCGCCGATCCCTACCGTCGCGCCGTCCCGGGCGAAGACGATCGCGTTCGACTTGACGTGCTTGGCGACGGTGTCGGCAAAGATCAGGTCGGCGATCTCGGTCTCGGTCGGGGCGCGCCGGGTGACCACCGTGAGGTCGCGCCGCGTCGCGGCGCGCCGGTCGCGTTCCTGCACCAGAAATCCGCCGGCGAGCGAACGGAAGGTCAGCCCCGGCGCGGCGGGGTCCGGCATGCCGCCGGTGATCAGCAGGCGCAGATTGCCTTTGCGCCTGAGGATCGCCGCCGCGTCGTCGTCGATTTCAGGCGCGATGACGACCTCAACGAAAATCTTGCCGATCGCCGCGGCGGTCGCCGCGTCGAGCCGGCAGTTGACCGCGACGATACCGCCAAAGGCGCTGACCGGGTCGCACGCCAGGGCGCGCTCCCAGGCCGGCGCGAGGCTGGCGTACGTGGCCACGCCGCACGGGTTGGCATGCTTGACGATGACCACGGCCGGCTCGGCGAATTCCGCGGCGAGTTCGAACGCGGCGTCGGTGTCGGCGTAATTGTTGTAGGACATCTCCTTGCCCTGCAACAATTTCGCCGTCGCCACACCCGGCCGGCGAACGCCGCCGCGATAGAACGCGCCGGCCTGATGGGGGTTCTCGCCGTAACGCGTGACCTCCACGAGCTCACCGGCCAGGGCGAGCCGCTCGGGAAACCGGATGTCCTCCTCACCCGCCATCCAGCCGGCAATCGCGGCGTCATAGGCGGCGGTCAGGGCAAAGGCCTTGGCGGCGAGCGAGCGCCGCATGGCGTCGCCGATCCCGCCGTCGTGCTCGGCCATCTCCGCCAGCACGGCGTCGTATTGCGCCGGGTCGGTGACCACCGCGACAAACGCATGGTTCTTCGCCGCAGCGCGGATCAGGGCCACGCCGCCGATGTCGATATTCTCGACGCAGTCGTCGCGGCCGGCCCCGGACTCGACCGTTGCCGAGAAGGGGTAGAGATTGCAGACGAGCAGGTCGATCGCGTCGATCCCCTGCGCGGCGAGCGCCGCGCGATGGTCTTCGCGGTCGCGCCGCGCCAGGAGCCCGCCATGCACCGCCGGGTGCAGCGTCTTGACCCGGCCGTCGAGCATTTCGGGAAATTGCGTGATCTCGGCGACCTCGGTGACCGCGAGCCCGGCATCGGCCAGCGCCTTGGCGGTCCCGCCGGTCGAGACCAGCGCGACGCCGCGCCCGGCCAGCACCCGCGCGAACGGCACGATTCCGGCCTTGTCGCTGACCGATAGCAGCGCCCGGCGCACCGGGTGCGGCGCGACACTCATCGGCTTTTCTCCGCTGGAACGACCAAGGCGATATAGGCCGCCACCGGGACAGCGGCAAGCTCAGCCTGCGCCGCGGCGCAGCACAACGAGAAGGGCCGCGACGGTCGCCGCGGCGGCGGCGAGCGCACCGAATCCCCAACCCTGCACCGCGGCAAAAGCGCAGCCGAGCAGCACGATATCGGCGGCGACGACGCGGATCACGACCGCGGCGTGGCTGAGGCCGCGCTGCACGGCGCGCTGATAGAAATGCTCGCGATGCGCCTGCCACACGCGCGCGCCCCGCACCAGGCGGTGCAACAGGGTGATGGTGGCGTCGGCGAGGAAATAGAGCGGCAGGATCAACGCCGCCTCCCACTTCCCGGCCAGCGCCAGACGGTAGAGCAGATAGCCGAGCACATAGCCCAGCGGCACGCTGCCGACATCGCCGAGAAAGATCCGCGCCGGCATCCAGTTCCATACCAGAAACCCGAGCGCGGCCGCCGCCACGGCCGCCGCCGGGCCGGTGAGCCCGGCATTCCCCGCGGCGAGCAGCACGACGCCGATGGCGATGGCCGCCGCTTCGCTCGCGGCGATCCCGTCGATCCCGTCCATGAAGTTGAACAGGTTGACGAACCACACCCAGAGCAGCGCCGCCGCCACGGCGTCGAGGCCCGGCGGCAGCCAGCCCTGAAAGACCAGCCCGGTCGGCAGCACCCATAAACCCGCGACGACCGCCGCGAACTGGGCCAAAAGGCGAATGCCTTGCGACAGGCCGCGCAGATCGTCGAGCCACGAGATCGCCGCCAGTCCGGCGCCGGCGACCGCCACCGCCGCAACCGGCGGCGGCGCGATCCCGGCGACGGCAAAGGCGATCCACGCGACGGCAATCGCCGCGATGACGGCGATCCCGCCGCCGCGCGGGGTCGGCACGACATGCGACGAGCGCTCGTTCGGCAGGTCGAGCACGCGCTGCCGCAACAGCCCGATCAACGCCCGCGTGCCAAGGCAGGAGACGACGAAACTCGCCGCTGCGACCAGCAATACCGGCAACGGACGGCCCTAATTCCGCTGCTCGCCGCCCCCGGCCTCGACGGCCCGGGGAGCCACGCCTTTACCGGCCGGCGGCCGGCGCAGGGACGTGGACGGCCGGAGCAGGTCCGGCCAAGTCGGGACACCCGGCATTTACGGGGTCAGCTCGCCGGGCCGGCCTTCGCGGCGGATCGCCCAGCGCACTTGCGCGCCGTTGGCGCCGGTGGTGCCGCTCAGCACGACCTGCTGCGTCTTCCTGAGCTCGCCCGAACCCAGATAGATGCTCTCGGCAAGGCTCATCGCGGCGCCGCTGACCCGCAGCCGCCAGACCAGCCCGCTCGGCAGGCGCAACAGCACGGCGTTGCCGTCCTGCACCAGACGCGGCTCGACCGCTGGGTGCAGGTGAAACCGCACGACAAAATCGGCGCCGGAGCGGCCGGTCAGCCTGTCCTCGCCGCGCAGATCCTCGCCGTCCGCCGCCAGGTACAGCTCGCGGGCATAGACCAGGCCAAAGCGCTGGCGGTAGCCGTCATGGCTGGCGGCGATCCATTGATGGCCGTCCTCCTCGGCGCGCTCGCAGCGGATCGTCGGCGGCGCCTTGCCGAGCGTTCCGTCGTCATTGATCTCCACGGCGTTGGTGTCCGCGATCACCAGCACCGAGTGCGCCGCGGTCGACCGCGCCACCTGGCGCCAGGCGCGCTGCGAGCCGCGATACCCGCCGCAATTGACGATGATGCGCTCGCGGCCCTGGCTCATCTCGAACGAGAGCGGCCCGGCATGGGCGTGGGTGTCGTAGCCTTCCGCCGGCGGGCGGCCGGTATCGACCAGCACCAGGCTGTGTCCCGCCTGCATCCGCTGAAACCCGGTATGCGGCGCCTGCGCCGGCGCCCGCCCCTTGGTCTCCGACCGCGTCAGCACCAGGTCGACGAGGATGCCGTCTTCCTCGATCGAATTGTTGAACAGCGCGAGCTTGCGGTCGCCGTGGCGGAAGAAGCGCAGCATCGGCGCCATGCGGTCGATGGCGTCTTGCAGCCCGCCGGGAATTTCGACATTGCCGGCGCGCAGCGCGGCGCGGATATCGACCAGGTCGCGCAGCACGTCGAGCTGCACCGACGGGCTGCGCGAGCGGTGGCCGCCATCCGGCGAAATCTGCGCCGGCAGCTCCAGCTCGACACCGCGCAAGGCGCGGGCCACGCGCTTCTCGCCGCCGCCGAACGCCACCAGCCCCGCGACGAGGCCCTTCAACGCGCGCAGCCGGGCCGGGCCGGTGGGTTCCCAAGCCGCGATCCGGGCGAGATGGCGGAGCTGCGCGGCGAGGCTCACCAGCATCGCCCGCCGCAGCAGCCGGTCGGCCTCGCGGCTGGCGATTTCGTCGAAATGGACAAGCCAGCTATAGACCCGCGTCGCCAGCACATCCGCCCGCCACGACACCGGGTGCCAGCTGGTGTTGTCGGTCAGCCAGCTCTGGACCAGCGCGCGCACCGCGTCCTTGGCGCCGCCGCCGACGCTGAGAATATCGGCGACCCAGGAAAAATCGTGCCACGCCGCGAGCCAGCTGGTGCCGGCCTCCGGCGGGAACCACACCGGCATCGGGTTGCGCACGGTCTGGCCGGCAAAGGTGATTTCGCCCGACAGCACCGTCGCCCCGCGCTTGGCGTCGCCCGGCCAGCGCTCGCCGACGCGCAGCCGAAGATCGTGCGGCACCCGGCCGATCAGCGTATGGCGATAGAACGGGCTGGCGGCCAGGCCGCGCAGCGCCTCGCGTCGCAGCCGGGTCAGGAGCGGCGGCCCTTCAGCCGCTGCCGGCGCCGGCGCACCGGCGCGGGCGGGTGTCCGGCCACGGGGCAGCGGCGACCTCATCTTCGTACCGGGCCGCACGTCGGGCCCGCGCGGGGAGCCCGCGCGCGGCTCATTTGACGGCCGCCTGGCCCGGCAGAGGACTGCATGTCGCTACGTAACAAGGAAAAAGCGGCGCCGCAAGCGGCGCCCATGCGAACGAAAGCGCTAAGCGGCCTCCGCCAGCTTCACCAGCCGGGCGCCGTAGAACCCATCGATCCCATCGTATTCCGACAGATGGAAGGGCAAGGTCCGCAAGTCGCCGTCGGCGGTGATCCAATCCGCCGGGGTTTCCAGCTCGTCGGGCGAGATCGGCCGCCGCTCGACCGGCGCGCCGGTGTGCAGCAGCGCGTCGACCCGCTGCGGCCCCTCCTCCGGCTCCAGCGAGCAGGTGCAGTAGACGAGGATACCGCCGGGGCGCAGCATCTCGATGGCGGCGCGCAGCAAGCGGTCCTGGATCATCGACAGCCGCGTGATGTCGGCCGGCCGTTTGAGATGCGGCACGTCCGGATGCCGGCGGATCGCGCCGGTCGCCGAGCACGGGGCGTCGAGCAGCACCGCATCGGCCAATTGCTCGGGCCGCCAGGTCAGCGCATCGGCGGTCACCGTCGCCGCGGGCAGCGACAACCGCTTCAGGTTGGCGATCAGCCGTTCGAGCCGGCGGCTCGAACGGTCGATGGCGGTGACGAAAGCCCCCGCATCGGCAAGCTGGGCGGTCTTGCCGCCCGGCGCGGCGCAAAGGTCGATCACCCGCAGGCCGGCGATGTCGCCGAACAGCCGGGCCGGCAGCGCGGCGGCGGCATCCTGCACCCACCACGCACCCTCGGCATAGCCGGGAAGCGTCGACACCGCGCCGCCGCCGGCGCGGCGCATCGTGCCGGTCGGCAGCCGGGTCGCGGCCAAGCTGTCGCACCAGCCGCCGGCATCGGAGCGCAGCGTGAGGTCGAGCGGCGCTTCGCGCAGATGCGCCGTCGCGATCGCCCGCGTCACCTCCTCGCCGTAATGGCGCGTCCATGACTGCCACAGCCACGCAGGCGTGTTGAGCGCGGGGGCGTCGTGCTTCTCGACGCGGGCCGGGCCCTCGACGCTCAGGCGCCGCAGCACTGCGTTGACCAGCCCCTTATGCGCCAGGAAGCCGCGGTTTTGCGCCAGATCGACGCTGGTGGCGACGGCGGCGTGCGGCGGCGTGTGCAGGAACAGCAACTGGGCGACGCCCAGCCGGAGAATGTCGTGGACCTGGGCCGCGCGCGGCGGCAGTGGGTTGGCCAGGCAATCGGCGATCAGCGCGTCGATCTGGCCGAGGCGGCGCAGCACCGTCGCGACCAGCAAGCGCGCGAAGGCGCGGTCGCGCAACGACAGCTTCCCCATTGCCGGGCTGTCGTCGATCGCTTCATCAAGAGGCCGTTCACGCCCGAGCACGGCGCCGATCAGATCGAGCGCGACATGACGGGCCGTCGATGCTGGCACCATGGGCAAAGGTTCTTCTATACCGTCAATGTTATGCGATTGGCAGCGCGGGTGCTGCCGCATCGCCCCCACCTACGGTCAACGCCGCAGTTGAGCCGGCGTTACCGCACTGTCATATTTAAATGTATGGCAGTCACCCGGTCGGGCATCCCCCGCATAAGCGAAGGAAATCGGCCCCGATCGAAAATCCGGCCGGCATCCGGCCGCCCGGTCGCGGCGCCGGGCGGCCACTAGCGAGCAGGAGTCACATCATGGCAGAAGCGGCGCTCGCAGCGCGCCTCGGCGCTCCCCTGTCTCCGGCGGGCGGTGTCGAGATCACCGGTGTCGATCTGTCGCGGCCGGTTTCGTCCGGCCTGGCGGCCTTGATCCGCCAGGCGCTGCTCGATCACCGGGTCGTCGTCGTGCGCGACCAGGCGCTCACCAAGGAGCAGCAATACGAATTCACGCTGCATTTCGGCGAGATCGAAGACCATGTGGCGCGGCATTCTGACGCGCGCTACGCGATCGTCCATTCGGTGACCAATCTCGACGCCGCCGGCAACCCCACCGATGCGCTCGACACCCGCGGCAATTACTTCTGGCACAGCGACAAGTCTTACCACGCGGTGCCGTCGCTGATGACGATGCTCCACGCGGTCGAGCTGCCGCCGGTCGGCGGCGATACCCAATTCGCCAACATGGTGGCCGCGTACCGCGCGCTGCCGCAGGCGATGCAGGACCGGCTCGCCGGGCTGCGGGCGATCCATAGCTGGGAGGCGAGCCGCCTCGCCTCCGGCAGCCGCCCGGCCAGCGACGCCGAAAAACGCGAGCGGCCGCCGGTCTCGCACCCGATCGTCCGCACCCATCCCGAGACCGGCGAGAAGGCGCTCTATATCGGCACCCATGCCGCCGGCGGCGTCGAAGGCATGCCCGAGACCGCCGGCAAGGCGCTGCTCGCCGAACTGCTCGACCATGCGACCCAGCCGCAGTTCGTCTATACCCATCACTGGCGGCCCGGCGACCTGGTGATCTGGGACAACCGCGCCCTGCTGCACCGGGCGCTCGCCAATTACGAGATGGGCAAGCACCGCCGGGTGCTGCACCGCACCGTGGTGCGCGGCACGACGCCGTACTAGCCGCCGGACGCCACGCGCAGCGCCGGCACAAAGAACGCCGCCACCGCTTTCAGCCGCTCGTCGTCACCGGCGAGGATCGTCCGGCGCAAGACCTGCAACCCGGCACCCAGCACCGTCCGGTCCCACAGCCAGTCGCCGAGCTGCCTGCTGGACGGCCTGGTGCCCGGCGTCAGCGCCGCTTCGAGCATAAAGGCCTTGAGGTCGTCGATCGCGAAGCGCAGCGCCAGGCCGGGCGACATTCCCTCCACCGGGCTCGGCGGACGCTCACCGCGCAGCCATGCCGCGAGATAGGCGCCGCATTCCGCCGGCGGCAGCCCGCTCAGCCCGACGGTGCTCCGTTCGCGCGCGACGCACGAAGCCGCGTAGGCAGGCGCCAGCGCCCTGAGTTCGGCCTCGACCGCTGCCGCCAGCGGCGCTCCCAACCCCCATCCCGCCGACGGGGGAGAGTTCGTCGGCGCATGCCAGTCCGGGTCGAGCGCCTCGCGCGGATCGTCGTCGGGAAAATCGCCGATCCGCACCGGGCCGCCGCCTTCGACCAGCATGCGCAACGCCGTGAGGATCACCCGCTTCTGAAACACCGGATCGCTCGGCGGACCGATCGGCCGGCCGAGCTCGAACGGCACCCATAATGCGCGCGGCGGCCGCGTGTGCTCGGCTTGCGGCCGGATCAGCGCGATCGCGACCGTCGCGATGCCTTCTTCCTCGAGATAATGCCCCAGCGCGCTCACGGCGCGCGTGCAGAGCGGTCAAACCGAGGTGAGCAGCACCGCGTCGACGTGATCGGCCGTGAGCTTGCGCGCGACCTCGCGGGCGCCGTCGACCATTTGCACCGGGTCGGTCGCGCCCATGAACGAATAATGGGTCGCCGCCACCGAGCCGATGCGCCCCTCCGCCGCCAGCTCGTTGAGCCGGTCGAGCGGAAAGACGACGTTCCGGTCTTCCTGGAAGCCGTTGCGGTCGAAATTGATCGAGATATGGCTGCACAGCAGATCGTTTGGCTGTGTCGTGCCCGGGATCGCGCGGTAATCGGCGTCCCGACCGCGAAACACCTTGTCGCCCCGCACCACCAGCCCGGCCGACGAGACGATCGCGACGCGGCGCTCGGCGAGCGGCGCCCCCGCGACCCAGGGCCGGGTTGTGAAATCGGGGCACTCCAACTCGGAGAGGCGCTTCGCCATCTCCGCCGGCAATTTTTCGAGGCGCATTCCACTACTCCGATGGGCACCGGGCACAGCTTAGCGGATTCAATTCCGCGCAGGTACGCCTTTCTCGCCCAAATCCCAGTAAATTCCGGTCATCACCGCGAGCGCCTCGCGGGCGACGGGGGCGAGCATGTGCTCGTTGGGCGCATGCTGCGAGCAGGAGGCGTAGGAATGCGGCACCCAGATCGTCGGCAGGCCGAGATCGGCGGCGAAGATGTCGTTGGGCAGCGAGCCGCCGAGATTGGGCAGGATTGCCGGCCGCTTGCCGGTGGTCGCGGCGATCGACTTGGCCGCCCAGCGCACCCAGTCGTGATCCGGGTCCAGCCGGGTCGCCGGGAAATAGGCCTTCTTCCAGGGCTCGACGCGGACCATCGGAAAGCCGTGCGCGTCGAGATGGCGGCGCAGCGCCGGCATGAAATCCTCGGGGTCGACACCGACGACAAACCGTATCTGGCAGGTCGCGGTCGCCTTGGGCGGGATCGCGTTGACCGGGTTCTCGGGATTGCCGGTGGTGAAGGCCAGCACCTCGAAGCTGCACCAGCCGAACACCTTCTCGCTCGGCGTGAGACCAGGCTCGCCCCAGTCGGGGTCGATCGCCGGCGCGTCCTCGCCGCCCTCAACCGTACAGTCGGCCAGCGCCATGCGCACCGAGTTGGGCATGTGCGTCGGCTTCCATTCGGGGATCTTGATCGCCCCCTTCTCGCTGGTCAGCGAGGCCAGCGCATGCGCCAGGATGATGCCGGGATTGGCGAGCAGCCCGCCCCAATTGCCCGAATGATGGCCGCCCTCGCGCAGGTCGACAACGAGGTCGAAATTCATCGCGCCGCGCGCGCCGAGGAAGATCGTCGGCCGCTCCGGCGCGAGCCGCGGCCCGTCCGAGGCGATCAGCACATCGGCTTTGAGCCGCGCCTTCTCGCTGCGGCAGATCTCGCGCAGGCCGGGCGAGCCGATTTCCTCGCCGGTCTCCAACAGCAGGACGGCGTTGAAGCCCAGCCGCCCGCGTGTCTCCAGCACGGTTTGCAGCGCGGCGATGTTGATCGAATGCTGGCCCTTGTTGTCGGCGGTGCCGCGGCCGTAGAGCCGGTCGCCGCGCGGCGTCAGCGTCCAGGGCGAGAGCCCTTCATGCCATTGCGGCTCGAGCCCGCGGATCACGTCGCCATGCCCATAGCCGAGCACCGTCGGCGCCGTGCCGTCTTCCCGGCGTTCGGCGATCAGGATCGGGCCGCCGCGCACCGGGTTGGCGAAAATGCGGCTCTCGAACCCCAGACGCCGCAAGGTGGGGGCGATCTCGTCGCCGAGATAGGCGCTCAGCACCGGGCCGCTGCCCTCGACCTGGCTCTCGGTCGGGATCGCCACCCGGCGGCCCAGATCGGCGGCGAACCCGCCCGTGTCGAAGTAAGCCTCGGCGGCGGCAATGGCGGCGGCGCGGGTCATCGGACCTCCCGTTGGGTGAGGTCCGCAGCTTAAGCAGGTTTCCGGCGGCGTCCTAGGGTCTGTACTCAAATAGGGAAACGTGGTTCACATTTCGCCGGGGATTTTGGGGGGATTGGATCATGTCGGACAATTTCTGGCTGAACGAGACGCAATGGGCAACGATCGCGCCGTTGCTGCCGATGGTCCAC
>DASZOZ010000031.1:0-92683 GCA_035550515.1 Allostellaceae bacterium | reverse complement strand
AGTAGCGCTGATCAGGGCGGTCTGCGGCGCGCGACGGGCAGCGGCGCGGCGGGCAGCAGCGCGACGGGCAGCGGCGCGGCGACCAGCAGCGCGACGGGCAGCAGCGCGATGGGCAGCGGCGCGGCGACCCGCGGCGCGATGAGCAGCAGCGCTGATCAGGGCGGTCCGCGGCCGCGCGACCGCGCCCGCAGAAAGCGGTACCACACCGCGATCACCAGCAGCACCAACAGCCCGCCGATCACGAGAAAGGGCGACGGCCCGCCGCGCGGCTCGTCGGCGCCGCCGACCCGGATCGAGGCCCGCGCGACATCGCCGTTGATCCGGGCCTCGGCGGTCCAGAATCCGTCGCGGTCGGCGCCGAAGGTGAACTTGCCGTCCTTGTCGGTCTTGCCGGTCTTGACCACGCGGCTCTGGTCGGCCGGCGCAAAGACCTTGACGTCGGCATCGGCCATCGGCTTGCCGTCGGCGGTGGCGAATTGCACCGTGACTTCGTGCGTGGCAAACAGGTCGAGCGCGGCGGCCGGCGAAAGGGACAGCCACAGCACGGCGGCTGCCACGGCAAGAGCGCGAAGCATCGGCATCGCCGGCCACGGAAACAGGGATCGAGCATGAAGACAACCATCTTTGGCGCCGGCGCGGTCGGCGGGCATCTCGCCGCGCGGCTGGGCGCCGCCGGGGCGGATATCGCCGCGGTGTGCCGCGGCGCCCAGCTCGCCGCGATCCGCGAGCGCGGCATCACCCTGCATATCCGCGACGAGCGCTACCATGCGCGCATCCGCGCCACCGACCGCCCGGAGGAGCTGGGGCGGCAGGACCTCGTCATCGTCACCGCCAAATCCTCGACCCTGCCCGAGACGGCATCGGCGATCGCGACGCTGTGCGGCCCCGACACCACGGTCGTCTTCGCGATGAACGGCATCCCCTGGTGGTATCTCTATCGCGCCGAGATGAAGGCGCCCGCCCCCGACCTGTCGCGGCTCGATCCCGCCGGCGCGCTCGCCCGCGAGATCGGCCACGAGCGGGTCGTCGGCTGCATGATCAATTCGGCCAACAGCCTCGTCGCGCCGGGAGTGCTCGAGAACGCGCCGATGACCAGGAACAAATTCACCCTCGGCGAGCCGGACGGCACGCTGTCGCAGCGGCTGCGCGCGATCGCCGCCTTTCTCGAAGGCTACGGTCTCGAAATCCCGCTCACCGAAACCATCCGCGTCGAGATTTGGGACAAGCTGTTGCGCAACCTCGCGACCAGCCCGATCTGCGCGCTGACCGGCGAGCCGATCGGGGTGATCGGCCGCCATCCCGAGCTTTACGAGACCAGCCGGGCGCTGATGCGCGAGGGGCTCGCCGTCGCCCTGGCGCACGGCATCGCCGTCGAAGACAATTTCCAGAGCTCCTACGGCGCCCGCCCGACCTCGCCGCACAAATCATCGATGCTGCAGGATTTCGAGCGCAACCGCCCGCCCGAAATCGACGGCATCCTCACCTCGGTCCAGGCCTTTGCCCGCGCCGCCCGGGTGCCGACCCCGACCGTCGACGCGGTGACCGCGCTGGTGATCGAGAAGGCGCGCCGGATGGGCCTCTACCCGCAGGCGGATTGGTAATGGCGGTGGGGGTTGTCAGCGACGAAAGATCGCCAGAAGCTCCCGCGCTCCGTCCGCAGCGGTGCGCCTGCCCGCCATAACCTCATCTTCGATGCCGGCGAGACGGGCGGCGATGGCGGGCGCGGCGCGGAATTGCGCCATCAACCCGTCGGCGATCTCGGTCCACAGCGCGGCGCGCGCCTGCTCGGCGCGGTGGCGGTGCCAGTCGCCGCTCGCCTCCAGCGTCGCGCGGAAGCGGGCCACATCGTCCCACACCCCGTCGATGCCGATACCCTTGAGCGCCGAGACCGCGCGCACCGGCGGCGTCCAGCCGGCGACCCGCGGCCGGATCAGGCGCAGCGCGTTCGCATAGTCGGCGGCCGAGCGCGTCGCATGATCGAGCAGCTCGCCGTCGGCCTTGTTGACCAGGACCAGGTCGGCCAGCTCGATGATGCCGCGTTTGAGGCCCTGAAGCTCGTCGCCGGCGGCCGGCGGGAGGATCAGGAAGAACATGTCGACCATCTCGGCGACGGTGGTTTCCGACTGCCCGGCGCCGACCGTCTCGACCATGACCGTGTCGAACCCGGCCGCCTCGCACAGCAGGATCGTCTCGCGCGTGCGGCGCGCCACGCCGCCCCTGTCGGCGGCGCCCGGTGACGGGCGGATAAAGGCGCGCGGGTCGCGCGACAGCTCGGCCATCCGCGTCTTGTCGCCGAGGATCGCGCCGCCGCCGCGCTTGGAGGCGGGGTCGACGGCGAGCACCGCGATCTTGCGGCCGCGCTTGAGGCCGTCGAGACCCAGGCGCTCGATAAAGGTCGATTTGCCGGCCCCCGGCGGCCCCGAGATGCCGAGCCGCGTCGCCGTCCCGGTGTGCGGCAGCAGCGTCTCGACCAGCCGCTCGGCGGCCTCGCGGTGATCGGCGCGCGTCGACTCGACCAGCGTCACCGCCCGCGCCAGCGCCCGCCGGTCGCCGGCGCGGATCGCGGCGGCCAGTTCGGCCGTGCTCATCCCTCTCCCGCAATGCGATTGCCTGAGGTCACTCCGCCTCTTCCATTGCGGCTTCGCGGCGGGCGGCTTCCTGCTGGCGCGACCACATCGCGGCGTAGAGGCCGTCGCGGGCAAGCAGCTCGCGGTGGTGGCCGCGTTCGACGACGCGTCCGGCATCGAGCACCAGGATCTGGTCGGCGTCGACGATGGTCGACAGCCGGTGGGCGATGATCAAGGTCGTGCGGCCGGCGGCGACCTCGGCGAGGCTGGCCTGGATTTCGCGCTCGGTCTTGGTGTCGAGCGCTGAGGTCGCCTCGTCGAAGACCAGTATCGCCGGCGCCTTGAGGATGACCCGGGCGATCGCGACGCGCTGCTTCTCGCCGCCCGACAATTTGAGCCCGCGCTCACCGACCATCGTGTCGTAGCCGTCGGGCAGTCCCATGACAAAATCGTGGATGCGGGCGAACCGCGCCGCCGCCTCGACCTCGGCGCGGCCGGCACCGGGCCGGCCGTAGGCGATGTTGTAGAGCACCGTGTCGTTGAACAGCACGGTGTCCTGCGGCACCACGCCGATCGCCCGGCGCAGGCTGTCTTGCGTCACGTCGCGAACGTCCTGGCCGTCGATCTCGATCGCCCCCGCATCGACATCGTAAAAGCGGAACAGTAGCCGGGCGATGGTCGATTTGCCGGCGCCGCTCGAGCCGACGATGGCCAGCGTCTCGCCGGGCGCGATGACGAAGTCGATGTCTGCGAGGATCGGCCGGCGCGGGTCGTAACGGAAATCGACATGGCGGAACGCCACCGCGCCGTGCCGCACGACGAGCGGCGGCGCGGCGGGCCGGTCGACGATCTCGGGCGCCTCCTGCAACAGCGCCAGCATCTGTTCGAGGTCGACCAGCGACTGCTTGATGTTGCGATAGACCATGCCGAGAAAGTTGAGCGGCATGTAGAGCTGGATCAGGTAGGTGTTGACCAGCACGAAATCGCCGACGCTCATGCGCCCGCCGGCGACCCCCGCCGCCGCCAGCAGCATCACCCCGATAAGGCCGCAGGCGATGATGACGCCCTGGCCGACATTGAGCATCGCCAGCGTCGTCTCGCTGCGCACCGCGGCGCGCTCATAGGCCTGCAGCGAGCGGTCGTAGCGCCGCGCCTCGTGCGCCTCGTTGGCGAAGTATTTGACCGTCTCGTAATTGATCAGGCTGTCGACCGCCTTGGTGTTGGCCTCGGTGTCCCGGGTATTCATCTCCTGGCGGAAGCGCACCCGCCAATCGGTCATCGCGAACGTGAAACCGACATAGACCGTGATCGTCGCAAAGGTCACGGCGGCGAACTGCCAGTCGTAGAGCCGCCACAAAATCCCGCAGACGATGAGGATTTCCACCACCGTCGGCACGATGTTGAAGAGGATGAAGGTCAACAGGAAATCGATCGCCTGCGTGCCGCGCCCGACCGCGCGCGCCAACCCGCCGGTGCGCCGGTCGAGATGGAAGCGCAGCGACAGCACATGCAGGTGGCGGAAGGTCGACAGCGCCAGCCGGCGGATGGCGCGCTGCTCGACCTTGGCGAACACCGCGTCGCGCAGTTCGTTGAAGCCCTGGGTGCAGACCCGCGCCGCCCCATAGGCGAGGATCAGCACGACCGGCACGGTCACCAGGCCGTATCTGCCGCTCAGCGTGTCGACCGCATGCTTGTAGAGAAACGGCACCGCGATGTTGATCGTCTTGGCGCCGACCAGCAGCCCCAGCGCGGCCACGACGCGCAGCCGCAGCTCCAGCGCGTCGCGCGGCCAGAGATAGGGCAGCAGCCCACGCAGCGCGCGCAGCCCGTCGCGCAGCGAACCTTTCGCCCCGCCGGCAAGCGACGGCGGCATCCGGCCCCGCGGGCTCACGGCAGCGGGCTCATGGCAGCGGGCTCACGGCAGCGGGCTCATGGCGGCGGGCTCATGGCAGCGGGCTCATGGCAGCGGGCTCACGGCAGCGGGCTCATGGCAGCGGGCTCATGGCGGCGGGCTCACGGCGGCGGGCTCATGGCGGCGGGCTCATGGCGGCGGGCTCATGGCAGCGGGCTCATCGGGCGGCACTCATCCGGCCGGCCGCGGCGCGGCGGACGGTTCGGCCGGCGGCAGGCGCCAGCTCAGCGCGGCGGCGACGACCACCAGCACCATGCCGGCGAGGAACGGGCTGCTCCGCCCCCACCCGGCAAACAGCGCCCCGGCGAGGATCGGGCCCAGCACGCGCGACAGGCTCGCCACCGATTGCGCCACGCCCATGACCTCGCCCTGCTCCTCGGCGCCGGCGCGGCGCGAGATCAGGCTGTTGAGCGCGGGCTGCATCGCCCCCATGCCGAGCGCCAGGCTGCTCACCGCGACCACCAGCACCGCCAGGTCATGCGCCGCCGGGATGATCACCAGCCCGAGCGCGATCAGCACCAGGCCGGCGACCAGCAGCTTCTCCTCGCCGAACCGCGCGGTCAGCCGGCCGGTCAGCCCGCCCTGCATGATCGCCGCGAGCACGCCGATATAGGCGAAAATATAGCCGATCGGCATCGGACCCCAGCCGAACTGCGCCATCGCCCACAACGCGAAGATCGCCTCCATGCCGCCAAACGCGACCGTGCCGAGGAAAAAAACCACCAGCAGCCGCGCCAGGCTCCGGCGGGTCAGCGCATCGCGCAGCGATGCGAGGCGGCTCCTGCGCGGCCGCGGCGTCAACCCCGCCGGCCGGCTTTCCCGCAGCACGATCAGCACGCCGAGCAGCGCGATCAACGACAGGCCGCAGGCGATCAGGCCGGGCGTGCGCAGATCGGCGGTCGCGAGATTGCCGCCGGCCACCGTGCCGCCGATCGCCGGGCCGATGATAAACCCCAGCCCGAACGCCGCGCCGATCATCCCCATGCCGTGCGCGCGCTTCTCGGGCGGCGTGATGTCGGCGACGTAGGCTTGCGCCGCGGCGATGTTGCCGGCGCAGGCGCCGGCCAGCGCCCGCGCCGCGAACAGCATCCACAGCGCGTCGGCGAAAGCGAGCCAGAGGTAGGCGAGCGCCGCGGCGCTCAGGCTCACCATCAGCACCGGCCGCCGCCCGACCCGGTCGCTCATTCGCCCCCAGACCGGGGCGGTCAGCATCTGCACCGCCGAATAGACCGCGAGCAGCACTGTGACCTCTTGCGGCGTCGCGGAAAACCGCTCGGCGTAGAACGGCAGGAGCGGGATGACGAGACCGAACCCGATCAGGTCGATGAGGACGATGAGAAACAGAATGGGCATGCCGCCCACGGTGATATCGCGCGGGCCACCGCAGGAACAAGGGGACTGAACGGCGCGCCTGCTCCGTTTTCCGTCCCGGCGGCCGAACGAGCACTCCCGGCCCGCGCCGGGATGAGCATTTTTGCTGCACCGGGCGCGGCGGAAACCCCTAATATCGGTGCGGCAGCGGGAGGAGCGGCGGATGAAACTCGGCAAGCTCGGCGTGTGGGCGGCGATGGACACGATGACCGCGGCGGAAGGCGCGGCCTTCGCCAAGCGGGTCGAGGGCTGGGGTTACGCGGCGCTGTGGCTGCCGGAAAGCCGCGGCCGCGACGTGATGGTGCATTCGTCCTGGCTGCTGGCCAACACCACGAAGCTCGTCGTCGCGCCGGGCATCGCCAACATCTACGCCCGCGATGCGATGGCGATGGCGAACGGCCAGCGCGCGCTGGCCGAGCAATCCGGCGGCCGCTTTCTACTGGGGCTCGGCGTGTCGCACGTGCCGTCGGTCGAGGGCGTGCGCGGCCACACTTACGGCAAGCCGATCGCGACGATGCGCGGCTATCTCGACGCGATGCAGGCGGCGCCGTACGGCGCGCCGGAGCCGGCGGAAAGGCCGCTGACCATCCTGGCCGCTCTCGGGCCGCGCATGCTGGCGCTGTCGGCGAGCCATGCCGACGGCGCGCATCCCTACAACGTGACGCCCGAGCACACCGCCGAGGCGCGGCGCATCCTCGGTCACGGAAAATTGTTGTGCCCCGAGGTCTGGGTGCTGCTGGAGACCGACGCGGCGAAAGCGCGGCGCCTCAGCCGCGAGGCGCTCGCCAACTACCTGCGGCTCGACAATTATCTCAACAATTGGCGCCGGCTCGGCTTTGGCGACGCCGATTTTGCCGGCGGCGGCAGCGACCGCTTTATCGACGAGAACGTCGCCTGGGGCGACGAAGGGAAGATCCGCGCCCGACTGCAACAGCATTGGGATGCCGGGGCCGACCATATCTGCATCCAGGCGATCAGCCCCGATGGCGGCCGCAAGCCGGACGAAAAGGTACTGGCCCTGCTCGCGCCGGGCGGTTGAACGGGTAAGCTTGACGGGATCGGCGCCACGCCCGACATTGTTCGCGCATTGGAAGCAACCGGAAACGCCCGGAAATTCATCGACATGTATTCGGAAACCACCCGTTCGATCAAAGTCACGGTCCGGCCCTTCTATCTCGAACAGCACTCGGACCCGGCCAACAGCCATCATGTCTGGGCCTATCACGTGCGCATCGAGAACGAGGGCGCCGAGACCGTGCAGTTGCGCAACCGGCACTGGCGGATCACCGATGAGCTGGGCCGGCTGCAGGAGGTGCGCGGTCCGGGCGTCGTCGGCGAGCAGCCGGTGCTGTCACCGGGGCAGAGCTTCGAGTACACCAGCTCCTGCCCGCTGACCACGCCGTCCGGTTTCATGGTCGGCGACTACGAGATGGAGACGCCGGCCGGCGAGCGCTTCCTGATCCGCGTCCCGGCCTTCTCGCTCGACCGCCCGGCGCATATCCCGATCGGCGCCGACAGCCCGCAGCACCCGCGGCGCCTCAATTAGCACGCGAAAAGGCCGGAACACGATAAGGCCGCGTCGCTCCGCTCGCCGGCCGGAAAGAGACAATCCCCATGAACGATATCGCCAAGCCGCTCGCCGCCCCGACTGCTGCCTCCCGCCGCCCGACGCGGGAGCAGGCGATGGACGCGGTGCGGACCCTGCTCCGCTGGGCCGGGGACAACCCGGATCGCGAGGGGCTGCTCGGCACGCCCGACCGGGTGGTGCGCGCCTATCAGGAATTCTTCAGCGGCTATGACGAGGACCCGGTGCAGCTGCTGCACCGCACCTTCGAGGAAATCTCCGGCTACGACGAGATCGTGCTGCTGAAGGACATCCGCTTCGAGTCGCATTGCGAGCACCATATGGCGCCGATCATCGGCAAGGCGCATGTCGCGTACCTGCCGTCGAACCGCGTCGTCGGCATCTCGAAGCTGGCGCGGCTCGTCGAGGTTTACGCCAAGCGGCTGCAGATTCAGGAAAAGATGACCGCCGAGATCGCCAACACGATCAGCGAGGTGCTGCAGCCCAAAGGGGTCGCGGTGGTGATCGAGGCGGCGCACCAATGCATGACCACGCGCGGCGTCCACAAGCCCGGCGTCAGCATGGTCACCAGCCGCATGCTCGGCGTGTTCCGCACCGACGCAACGACCCGCCGCGAGGTGCTGGCGATGATCGGCACCCCCGCCGGCAATGCCTGCGGGAATGTTTAGAACAATGTCGCGGCCGTTGGATCGGCAGGCGCGCCTCAACCGCCTTGCGGTTCCGGCGGCGGCGCGGGCGCCGGGATGTCCCGGGTCTCCAACCCGTCGCCGCGGGCGAAACTCAGCCTGATCTTGTAGCTCGCCCAGTCGTGCCGATAGGCGACCGGGTCGGGCAAGGTGATGTCGGCGGTCGCCGCGGTCAGCAGCAGCTGGTTGCTGGCGCGCGGTGTCGGATCGGTCGCGCCGGCCGGGAGCGGGTTGAGGCCGTTGGTGCCGAAGATGCTCGGCCGCCAGGGGTCGGAGATCGACGCCTGGCCCGCAAGCCGTTGCGGATTGCGGCTCACATCGAGCCAGCTCGCCGGGGTCGCGGTGCCGTCGGGAGCGACGAGTTCGGCAGCGCGCAGCGGCAGCGGGTCGAGCACATCGACCTTGATCACGCCAGCGACGCCGCCGGGCGGAAACCGCGCCGTGACGCCCGGTTGCGGCGAGCCGGCGCCGGGCGGCGGCCCGTCGGCGCACGCCGCGAGCGCGAACGCGCAGCCTATCATCGTCAGCGAGCGGCGCATCTTGGCTCCCGGGAAGGCAAGCAGGGCGACCAGCGGTTTAGCGCGAACCGCCCACCGCCGGAACAGAAAACCGCCGCCGGGCCGGAAAACCGCCGCCGGCAATGACAGCGGCCGGAACGGCATGCCACTATCGCGCGGCCAGGGCAGGAGGACACCAGCATGGACGGAGCATCATCCGCGACCCGCGATCTCGGCACCGTCGAGGACCGGTTCTTGACGCTGCGGGGTTTCCGCCTGTCCAACGGCGAGACCCTGCCGGAGGCGACGATCGCCTATGAAACCTACGGCAAGCTGGCCCCCGATGGCCGCAATGCGGTGCTGGTGACGCACGGCTTTACCGGCAGCCATCGCGCCGCCGGCCGCAACCCGGCGAATGGCGGCCAGCCCGGTTCCTGGGACGGGCTGATCGGCCCCGGCAAGGCGATCGACACCGACAGGCTGTTTATCGTTTCGTCGAACATGCTGGGCTCGTCGTTCGGCTCGACCAACGCGGCAAGCCCCGATCCCCGGACCGGGCGGCCCTACGGCCCCGATTTCCCCCACATCACGATCCGCGACATCGTCGCCGCGCAAAAAGCGCTGCTGCAATCGCTCGGGGTCGAGCACCTCGTCACGGTGGCCGGGCCGTCCTACGGCGGCTACCAGGGGTTTCAGTGGGCGGTCGCCTATCCCGATTTCATGGACGGCGTCGTCGCAGTCAATACCGCGCCCTGGGCCTCGGTCAACACCGACAAGCAACTGGCCGAGGTCAGCGCCAGGCTCGCCGCAGACCCGAATTGGCAGGGCGGCCGCTACCACCAGACGGCCGCCCCGCTCCAGGCGCTCACCGACATCCGGGTCGAGACGCTGAAGCGCTACGGGATCGACGCCAACCTGGCGCCGCGCTACCCGGACCCGGTGGCGCGCGAGGCGGCGATCCGCGAGCAGGCGGCGGCCTGGGCGGCAAAATGGGACGCGCATTCGCTGATCATCCTGCGCCGCGCGCTGCTCGGCTTCGACACGCGGCCGGACTTTGCCAGGATCAAGGCGAAAGTGCTCTACATCCTCTGCCGCACCGACAATCTGTTCCCGCCGAAGATCGCGCCGGGGGTCATGGAGGCGCTCGCCGCGGCCGGCGTCGACGCGCGCTTTTTCGAGCTCGACAGCGATCTCGGCCACAGCTCGGCCGGGCCCGAGCACGCCAAGTGGTCGCCGGTGCTGCGCGAGTTCCTCGCGCCGCTGGTAGCGCGGCTGTAGCCTACCGCGCCGAGGCGCTGCGCGGATGCCTCTTGAGGTAGTCGAGCGCGGCCAGGAGCTGGGCGTCCTGCGGCGTGCCGATCACCGACGGGTTGATCGGGTGATCGGTCGATGTCGGTCCGAGCGGCCGGGCGCCCGGTGCGCCGTTCGGCTTGGTCGGCGCCAGCGCGCCGGTCGCCTTGAGCGAGCCGTACAGGTCGCTCTCATAGGTGACCAGGGCATTGGCCACCTGCTGCTCCTTGGGCAGCGTGACGACCTGGTCGGGGGTGATGCCCTGGCCCTGGATCGAGCGGCCGGACGGCGTGTAGTAGAGCGCCGTCGTCAGCCGCAACGCGCCCTGGTTCTCGATCGGGATGATGCTTTGCACCGAGCCTTTGCCAAAGCTGCGGGTGCCGAGGATCGCGGCGCGGCGATTGTCCTGCAGCGCACCCGCGACGATCTCCGAGGCCGAGGCCGAGGCGCCATTGATCAGCACCACCATCGGTACGCCGCGGACCAGGTCGCCATTGGGCGCCGCCTCGTAGATGCGGTTTTCATCGGGGTCGCGCCCGCGCGTCGACACCACGGTACCCGAATCGAGGAAGTCGGCCGCCGCTTCGACCGCCGCGTCGAGCAGCCCGCCGGCGTCGTTGCGCAGGTCGAGCACAAAGCCGCCGAGATTGCCGCCCGCCTGCTGCTTGAGCTGAGTGATCTCCCTGCGCAGCTCGGTCGCGGTGTTCTCGTCGAAGGTGCTGATCCGCGCATAGCCCACGCGCCCCGGTTCGAGCTTGGCCTTGACCGAATCGACCTTGATGATTGCCCGCGTAATCCTGACGTCGAAAGGCGGCCGGCCGCTGCGCACGATGGTCAGCGTCACCGGGGTCCCCGGCCCGCCGCGCAGCTTGCGCACGACCTGCTCGATATCCATGCCGACCAGCGCCTGGCCGTCGGCCTTGGTGATGCGGTCGCCTGGATTGAGCCCGGCCGCGGCGGCCGGCGTGCCCTCGATCGCCGAGATCACCTGCGGCACGCCGTCATCGACGGAAATCTCGATGCCGACGCCGCCGAACTGGCCGCTCGTGGTCGCCATCAGGTCGTGGAACTCGCGCTCGTCCATGTAATCGGAATGCGGGTCGAGCCGGGTCAGCATGCCCTTCAGCGCCCCGGTGGTGAGGTCGTTCGGCTTGACCGGCTCGACATAGCTTTTCTCGACCTCCTTCATCGTCCGCTGGATGAGGTCGAGGTCGCTCTGGCTGATCGGCGGGCCGCTCGGGTCCTCGGCGGCCACCGGATGGCAGCCGTTTGCCGTCAGCGCCACCGCCAATGCCGCGCCATAGGCCAGCGTCCGGCGCGAGCCGCGCAGCCGGCGCCAGCCGCTCGACAGCACGCCCGTCATCGCGCCCCCTCGCTCGTCATGCGCATTCAGTCGTCACGATCCGGCGTCACGATCCGGTTGGTTGCTCGGGTGAGCGGCGGTGAAGGCGTCGAGCTGCATGCAATTCCGATGGATCCTTGCGATGGTGGGATAGGGCGACAGATCGAGCCGATACCGCTCCGCGTTGACCACCTGCGGCACGAGCGCGATGTCCGCCAGCCCCGGCAGGTCCCCGTGGCAGAATTCGCCGGTGTCCCGACCGGTGCCCAGCAACCGCTCGAACGCCGCAAAACCGGTGGCGATCCAATGGTTGTACCAGGTTTCGATCGCCTTCTGGTCCTGTCCCAGCGACCGGTTCAAATAGCGCAACACCCGCAGGTTGTTAATGGGATGGATGTCGCAGGCAACGACCGCCGCCAGCGCGCGCACCCGCGCCCGCCCCGCCGGGTCGGCGGGCAGAAACGGCGGCGCCGGCCGCGTCTCGTCGAGATATTCGACAATCGCCATCGACTGAATCAATGTGTGGCCGTCGACCTCCAGCGCCGGCACCAGGCCTTGCGGGTTCACCGCCAGGTAATCCGCGGCATGCTGGTCGCCGCGGCGCAAATGGATAAACGCGTCCTCATGGGCAAGACCCTTGAGGTGCAGCGCGATCCGCACGCGAAACGCCGCCGAGGACCGGAAGAAGCCGAAGAGTTTCATCTCACCCGACCAGAAGGGCGACGTGCCGCGCGACGTTACTCCGCCGCCGGCGCGACGCAAAGGCATACGGAAGATTCATCGTCATGGCCGGGCTCGACCCGGCCAGCCGCGTCCCTGGGCCGGGCTCGACCCCCGGCCAGCCGCGTCCCTGGGCCGGGCTCGACCCGGCCATCCGCGTCCCTGGGCCGGGCTCGACCCGGCCATGACGATACCCGGATCAGTGCGGGGCGTGCGGCGGGTTTTCGTTCTGCTCCAGGCGCCGGATATCGTTGCGCGGCACGCTGCCCTGACCGGCCGCGCGCTGCAGGTCGACGAGGTTGGCGACCGCCGGATCGCTTGACGATATCTCGCCCAGCGGCTGCAGCATGCGGTGGTAGCAGCGTTCGCGCTCGCTCGCTTCGAGCCGGTTGAACTTGTGGTCCTGCATAAAGCACAGCTCGAGCGCCTGCCGTTTGGCCGGGTCGCTGGGGTAGATGTCCTGGTAAAACGCTTTGACGATGCCGGGATCGACGATCGCCACACCGGCCGCGCCGATGACGGCCAGCGTCAACACTCCGCGTCGGATCCTTCGTCCCAGCGCCATAACCGATCATCCTCTCGCCGCCGCGAATATGGCTTGGCGGCCAATGGTCGCATCAGGCCGGCGGCGGCCCCTCGGCAGGGCCTATCTCGCCAGGGCCTATAAGGCCGACAATAAGATTAAGAAAGTCCCTCAGGACGATCGGTTTCGCGACATAGGCGTCGCAGCCATGGTCGAGCGCCCGCTTTTCGTCGCCCGCCATCGCAAAGGCGGTGACGGCGATGACCGGGATGGCGCGCGTGCCGGGGTCCGCCTTGAGCTGCCGGGTGGCGTCCAGGCCCGAAAGATCAGGCAGTTGCAGGTCCATCAGGATCAGGTCGGGGTGATATTCCCGGGCCCATTCGACCGCCACCATGCCGCGCCCGGTTGACATGACCTCGTAGCCGTGCGCTTCCAGGACGTCGTTGAGCAATTTCATGTTCAACTCGTTGTCTTCGACGACGAGGATGCGTTTGCGCGCAGTGCGCGAGGGTTCGGCTCCCAGCATGGGTCGAGCTTCGTAAATCCCGGTGCTCCAGGGGGCCACCCGGTGAGACTAACCTCGGCCCGCAAGGATAGGCGCAAATTGATGGTTAATTGGCAGGAATGCCAAGGGCTTTGGCTAACTCCCTGTTCCATAGCGGGTTTAATGCGCCTCTTGGTCACATTTTGGGCAGCATTCTTCGCCTTTCCGCTGCCGATGGCAATCTCGGCGGAAAACCTTGCGGCGAACGAGGCGGCCAAACGCGCCGCCATCATCGGCGCACTGCCCGCCGACGCCGCAAAACGCGTTTTTGGCCGCGTCGCGCAGCCGAGCGCAGGGGCGCCGCGCTCGATCGGCAAATACGATCGCGGCTGCATCGCCGGCGCGGTGCCGCTGCCCGCGGACGGCCCGACCTGGCAGGTGATGCGCCCGGCGCGCAACCGCGCCTGGGGTCATCCGGCCCTGGTCGCGGCGATCGAACGGCTTGCCGCGAGCGTTCACGGCGCCGCCGGCTGGCCGGGCTTGCTGATCGGCGACCTCGGCCAGCCGCGCGGCGGGCCGATGGTGACCGGCCATGCCTCGCACCAGATCGGGCTGGACGCCGATATCTGGGTGATCCCGATGCCCGACCGCCGCCTCAGCCCCCGGGAGCGCGACAACCTGGCGGCCCGGAGCGTCGTCAGCGCCGACGGCAACGGCGTCGACCCGGCGATCTGGAACCCCTCCTACCGCAAGCTCTACGAGACCGCCGCGCGAACCCCGGAGCTGGCGCGGATGTTCGTCAACGCGGCGATCAAGCGCCAGCTCTGCCGGGAGGCCGGCGCCGACCGCGACTGGCTGCGCAAGCTGCGGCCGTGGTGGGGCCATGACGATCATTTTCACATCCGTCTGAACTGCCCGCCCGGTCAGGCGCAGTGCGAGAACCAGGCCCCGCCGCCGCCCGGCGACGGCTGCGGCAAGGAACTCGACTGGTGGTTCACCCCGGAGGCCCGGCACCCCAAGCCCAGTCCTCCCGCGCCGCCGCTTCTGGTCAGCCAACTGCCGTCCGACTGCGCCGCCGTCGCCACCGCGCCTTAACCTCGCAGGGACTTTTGGGGACAGCCGCGCGCCGCATTCGGCCGCCGCCCGCGGCGACCAAGTTCGGCGGCCTTAATCAACCGAACCGGCTGCGGCCGACTCCAACAGCCCGCGGAACCAGGCTTGCGCCGGTTCGGTACTGGTGCGGCGGTGCCAGGCGATCGAGATGGTGGCCTGGAAGTCGACCGGGAGGGGCAGCGTGGTGATGGCGGCGTGGGCGGCGATGAGCGCGGCGGCGCGGCTCGGAACGGTGGCGATCAGGTCGGAGCTGGCGAGCGCGGCGGGGACGGCGAGATAGGTCGCCACCAGCAGCGCGATGCGGCGGCGCTGGCCGTAATCGACGAGGAGCCGGTCGAGCGCGCCGCTGGTGTCGCCGCGCGGGCTGACCAGCACATGGTTCTGCGCGGCATAGGCCTCGACGGTCAGCGGGGCGCCGGTGATCGGGTGACCCCGGCGGGCGACGACGACAAACGGGTCGCGGAACAGCAGCCGGGTCTCGATCGTCGGCGGCATGGCGCGCAGATGCGCCACCGCGACATCGATGCGGCCGTGCTCCAGCTGCTCGGCGGCATCGGCGCCGTGCAGCGACAGCGCGCGCAGGGTCGCGTGCGGCGCCTCGCGCGAAAACGCCTCGGCGAGGCGGCCGACCAGCGCCACCTCGGCGTATTCGCCCATCCCGGCGGTAAAGGTCGCGCTGCTGGTGGCCGGGTCGAAGCCGGCGCCGAGGTTGAGCGCCGCCTCGATCTGCCCGATCGCCGCCGCGATCAACGGCGCGATCTCGCGCGCCCGCGCGGTCGGTTCCATGCCGCTTTGCGTGCGCACGAACAAATCGTCGCCGAACAAGCCCCTGAGGCGCGACAGCGCATGGCTCATCGCCGGCTGCGACAGGCCGATACGGCTCGCGGCGCGGGTGACCGCACGCTCGGCATGCAGCGCATCGAATGCCTTCAACAGGTTGAGGTCGACCGCCCGGATATCCATGCACGTATATCCACCGAAAGAATGATCTTTATGTCAACAATCGATTTGATCGATGACAGGCCCTGGGATCAGATTCATCCGGTCGAGGGAAGAGAGGCGAGAGATGGATACCGCACCGCGGCTCAGTCATGTCGGGCTTTACGTGCACGATGTGTCGAAGATGATCGATTTCTACACCAACGTGCTCGGCTTTGTGGTCAGCGACGGCGCCGAGGACGGGCGGATCACCTTCCTGTCGCGCAACCCCAGCGACCATCACCAGGTGGTGCTGGTGCGCGGCCGGCAGACCGATACCGAGACGCCGATGGTCCAGCAGGTGTCGTTCAACGTCGGCACGCTCGACCAGGTGCAGAAGGCGTTCCGCAAGGTGCGCGGGGCGGGCTGCGAGGGCATCCGGCCGATCTGCCATGGCAATGCCTGGTCGGTCTATTTCCAGGACCCCGAGGGCAACCAGATCGAGATGTTCTGCGACACCCCGTGGTACGTGCCGCAGCCGCTCGGCATCAAGATCGACCTCGACCTACCCGCCGACCGGCTCGTCGCCGAGACCGAGGCGTTCTGCCGCGAGCGCGACGGGTTTATGCCGATCGAGGAATGGCGGGCGGCGATTTCGAAAAAGATCGAGGCCAAGCTGGCGGCGGCGGACGAGGCCGCTGCATGACGGTCGTTGCGTCCTTGGAGTGCCTAGGGAGAACAAAATGACCGAGCTGAAGGGCTATCACGCCCATGTCTATTACGACGCCGAAACCAAGCCGCTGGCCGCCAGGCTGCGCCAGACGATGCTCGGCAAATTCAAGTGCGAGCCGGGCGCGTTCAGCGATGCGCCGATCGGACCGCACCCGATCTCGCAGTTCAACGTCACCTTCGAGGCGCCGGAATTCCAGCACGTCGTCCCATGGCTGATGCTCAACCGCGAGGGGCTCGACGTGTTGGTCCACCCGCTGACCGAAAGCTCCTACGACGACCACAGCAAGAACGCGCTGTGGCTGGGCACGCCGGTGCCGATGAAGCTCGACATCCTGCGGCCGAAATACAGCGAGCATCTGCTGCCGGCCTCGCAGCGCAGCGCGTGAGCCGAGACTGCATCGGCGGCTGAATTGCACTAGCATCTCCGGCAACGGCGGAGGACAGGGATGCCAGCGCGGACCGGAAAGCAGTACATCGAAGGACTGCGCGCGCAGGAGCGCGAGATTTGGCTCGGCGGCGAGCGGGTCAAGGATGTGACCGCGCATCCCGGCCTCGCGGGCGGGGTCAAGGCGATCGCCTCGCTTTACGACCTCCAGCACGACCCCGCGCTGGAGAAGGTGATGACCTATACATCGCCGGCCAGCGGCGACCGGGTCGGACGATCGTTCAGCAACCCGAAGACGCGCGAGGAGTTGGAGACGCGCACCCGGATGATGCTGAACTGGGCGCGCACCACCAACGGGATGATGGGGCGCTCGCCGGATTTCATGAACGTCACTTTCGCGGCGTGGGGCGCGGCGGCGGATTTCTTCGGCGAGAAGCGGCCCGAATTCGGCGATAACATGCGCCGCTATGTCGGGCATTTGCGCGAGGACGATGTCTGTCTGACGCATGCGCTGATCAATTTGCAGCGCAGCCGCAACGTCTCCGGCATGTTCAACCTGCAGGAAGGCACCGCGCTCGAAGTCAAGAAGGAGACCTCGGCCGGCGTTGTGGTGCACGGCGCGCGGATCCTGGCGACCTTGGGGCCGCTGGCGGACGAGATCGCGGTCTATTCGCCGCGTCTCGCGCGGCATTCGGACGACCATTCACCCTTCGCGATGAGCTTTTCGATCGATTGCGGCGCGCCGGGCCTCAGATTCCTGTGCCGCGACAGTTTCGATCTCGGCCGCTCGCATTTCGATGCGCCGCTCGCCTCGCGCTTCGAGGAGATGGACTGCATCGTCTTTTTCGACAACGTGCTGGTGCCGTGGGAGCGGGTGTTCCTGCTCTACGATGTCGACCGGCTCAATGCGGTGCCGCACGTCACCCATTCGACCGCGCATTCGGCGCATCAGGGCGCGGCCAAGAACCTCGCCAAATGCGAGTTCGTGCTCGGCCTCGCGCTGCTGATGAGCGAGGCGCTGGGCAATGCCCACCTGCCGCATACCGAGGAGCGGATCGGCGAGTTGATGCTCTATACCGAGCTGATGCGCTCGTGCCTGCGCGCCGCCGAGGCCGATGCGGCGGTCGATCGCTGGGGGGTGATGACGCCGGCGATCCTGCCGTCGGAATCGACGCGCAACCTGATGATGACCTGCTATCCGCGGATGGTGGAAATCTTGCAGCTGCTGGGGTCGTCGAGCTTCCTGCTGACCCCGAGCGAGAAGGATTTCGCCGGTCCGCTGGCACCGCAGATCGAGCAGTATCTGGCGACCGACAAGACCGCCGCGAAAGACCGGGTCAAGCTGTTCCGGCTGGCCTGGGACGTCGCCGGCAGCGCCTTCGGCAGTCGGCAGGAGCTGTACGAGCGGTTCTTCGCCAGCGACCCGCTGACCCGGGCGCGGGCGATGGCGGCGGTCTACCCGAAGGGTCCGGTGATGGAACGCGTGCTCGACTTTTTGGGCAGAAGTGACGAGGCGTAAGAGGAGGACACGATGGCCAAGCGTCCGATGTATCTGCAGCACGTCAATCTCTACGTGCGCAACGCCGAGCGGTCGAAGCAGTGGTACGAGGACCTGCTGGGGCTGCACACCTATGAATACCGGCCGGGCTGGGCGGCGTTCATGTCGGCCGACGAGGAGCAGTCGCACGAGGTCGCGCTGATGCAGCTGGGCGACGACGCGCCGCTGCAGCAGAAGCGGCAGGTCGGGCTCAACCACATGGCGTGGCGGCTGGAAAGCCTCGACGACCTCAAGGAGTTCTACCATCGCATCAAGGCCAAGGGTCAGCCGATCGACCACATCGCCGATCACGGGATTTCGCTGGGCATCTACCTGCGCGACCCGGACGGCAACGGCGTCGAGGTGTTCTACGAGATGCCGCGCGCCGAGTGGCCGGCCGACTACCACATCTTCTCGAAAGAGCATGTCGGCCGCGGCCGCTTCCCCGGCCCGTGGGACGCCGAGCTGCTCGAACAGGTGCCGGTGCCGCAGCCCGCGGCGGCGGAATAATATAACCCCCTCACCCCCACCCTGACCCTCCCCCGTTGGCGGGGGAGGGGATATGCTGGCGCGTGGAAAGCAATGCTTCCTCCCCCGCCAGCGGGGGGAGGGTCGGGGTGGGGGAACGATGCGCACACACAAGATCGCCGCGCTGGGCGGAGACGGGATCGGGCCGGAGGTCGTCGAGGCCGGGCTCGAAGTGCTTGAGGCTTGCACCGCGCGCGACGGCGGCTTTGCGCTCGATGTCGAGCGCTTCGACTGGGGCTCGGACTACTACCGGAAACACGGCGTGATGATGCCGGCGGACGGCGCCGACCGGCTGCGCGTCTTCGACGCGATCCTGTTCGGCGCGGTCGGCGCGCCGGGCATCCCCGACCACATCACGCTGTGGGGTCTCAGGCTGTCGATCTGCCAGCCGCTCGACCAGTACGCCAATGTGCGGCCGACGCGCATCCTGCCCGGCATCACCAGCCCGCTGCGCCAGGTGAACGGGCCGGAGCTCGACTGGGTGATCGTGCGCGAGAACTCCGAGGGCGAATATGCCGGGGTCGGCGGCCGGGTGCATCAGGGGATGGACATCGAGACCGCGACCGATGTGTCGATGATGACGCGCACCGGCGTCCGGCGGATCATGCGCTTCGCGTTCGGCCTGGCCCGGTCGCGGCCGCGCCGGCTGCTGACGGTCGTCACCAAGTCCAACGCCCAGCGTCACGCGATGGTGATGTGGGACGAGATCGCCGCCGAGGTGGCGCAGGAATTCCCCGATGTCGCCTGGGACAAGATGCTGGTCGACGCGATGACCATGCGCATGGTGATGCGCCCGCAGAGCATCGACACGATCGTCGCGACCAACCTCCACGCCGACATCCTGTCGGATCTCGCGGCGGCGCTCGCCGGGTCGATCGGCATCGCGCCGACGGCCAACCTCAACCCCGAACGCACCGCGCCGTCGATGTTCGAGCCGATCCACGGCTCGGCCTTCGACATCGCCGGCAAAGGCATCGCCAACCCGGTCGGCACGTTCTGGACCTGCGTGATGATGCTGGAGCATATCGGCGAGCCGGGCGCCGCGGCGCGGCTGATGCGCGCCGTCGAGCGCGTCACCGCCGACCCGGCGCTGCATACGCCCGACCTCGGCGGCACCGCGACGACGGCGCAGGTGACCGCCGCGGTCTGCGCCGCGCTGCGCACCGCGAACGACTGAGTCTTCTTTGCGGCGCGCCGCTCCTCTATCGTCATGCCCGGACTTGATCCGGGCATCCACGGACACATTCCCGATCGTGATGGGATGGCCGGGTCAAGCCCGGCCCAGGGGACATAGATGGCCGGGTCAAGCCCGGCCATGACGATGTAATGGGTTCAAAGGAGGAAACATGGCATCACCCGCGCCCGTCTCCCCGACCGGGCATTTCACCCCGCGCAACGACTGGCTGGCGCGGCATGTCGAGGACATCATCGAGCCGGCGCTGCCGATCGTCGACCCGCACCATCATCTCGTCGAGCGGCCGGAAACGGGGCGCTATCTGCTGCCCGAGTTGCTCGCCGATACCGGCAGCGGCCACAACATCATCGCCACGGTGTATCTCGAATGGCTGTCGATGTACCGCGCGTCGGGGCCGGTCGAGATGCGGCCGGTTGGCGAGATCGAGTTCGCCAACGGCGTCGCGGCCATGGCGGCGAGCGGCGGCTATGGCAAGACCCAGGTCTGCGCCGGGATTGTCGGCCATGCCGATCTGGCGATCGGCGCCGCGGTGGAAAAAGTGCTGGAGGCGCAAATTCAGGCCGGCGGCGGACGGTTCAAGGGCATCCGCTACCTCACGGCGACCGATCCCGACCAGGCCGCGTGGGGCTCGCCGACGGCGCGGCCGCCGGGGATGCTGCTGGAGCCCAAAATGCGCGAGGGGTTTGCGAAGCTGGCGCCGCTCGGCCTCACCTTCGATTGCTACATGTTCCACCCGCAGCTCGGCGACCTGCTCGACCTCGCGCGCGCCTTTCCGGCACAGCCGATCGTGCTCAACCATGTCGGCGGCGCCATCGGCCTCGGCCGCTACAAGGGCCGGCGCGACGCCGCGTTCGCCGAGTGGAGCGGGCGCATCAAGGAGCTGGCCGGCTGCCCCAACGTCCATGTCAAGCTGGGCGGGCTCGGCATGCGGGTGTTCGGCTTCGACGTGCACGAACGGGCGGACCCGCCGGACAGCGAGACGCTGGCCGGGCTGTGGCGCCCCTATATCGAGACCTGCATCGCCGCGTTCGGCCCGCAGCGGGCGATGTTCGAAAGCAACTTCCCGGTCGACAAGGGCAGCGGCAGCTATCAGGTGTTCTGGAACGCCTTCAAGCGCATCGCCGCCGGCTGCTCGGCGAGCGAAAAGACCGCGCTGTTCTCGGGCACCGCGAGCAAGTTCTATGGCCTGAGCCTGTAGCCCCGGCGAAACGCCGGGGCGGGCCGGTCTCTCAGTCGTCGGCGGTGGCGTGGGCGGGCTTGCGCCTCTGGGCGCTGCTGCGGCTGAGCTCGGCATCGATGTCCTCGATCGACCGGTTTTTGGTTTCGAGGCCGATAAACAGGAACACGATGCCGCCGAGCAGGTACCAGCTCGCCAGATACAGCATCGCCGGGTCGATCGCGGCGATCGTCGCTTTCGGGCTGACCACATCGGACGAGCCGACGATCAGCGCCAAGCCCAGCGGGCCGATGATCTTGCCGAGGCTGCCAAAGCCATAGGCCGAGCCCATGCCGCTGGCCCGCAGATGCGCCGGCCAGACCTCGGCTGAATAGGGGCCGACGATCGCGTAGCCGCCGCTGCCGATAAAGCTTTGCGCGTTGACCATCAGCCAGAACACCGAAAAGCCGAGCAGCGTTGCGCTGTGGTAATAGCCGCCGAGCGCGACGACGGCGAACGCCGCGACCCCCATGACCACCCCGAGCACCTTGCGGCCCACCAGGTCCGAGCCATAGGAAAAAGCCAGCCGTCCGGCGAGACCGACAAAGCCGACCGTCATCATCATTTTCGAGGCCTCGGGCGGCGTCACCGCCAGCAGCAGCACAAACAGCGTCGGCGCCCACAGCGTCAATCCGTACCCGGCGGTCTGCGCGCCGAGGCTGGTCAGCCAGGTCAGCACCAGGCTGCGCGGGTGCTGAAACAATTCGCCCCAGGTCACCTTGCGCGGCACCGGCGCGGTTGCCGGGAGCGCGATCCGCGCCGGGTCGATCATCAGCGCCCAGGCGAGCGACTTGCGCGCCTCCTCGACGCGGCCCCGGCTCAACAGCCAGCGCGGCGATTCCGGAACCCAGGCCCGCACCAGCAGCGTCAGCAGCGCCGGCAGCAGGCCGACGACAAAGATGCCGCGCCAGCCGACATAAGGCGTCAGATAGCCGCCGAGAAACGCCCCCAGGGTCGTGCCGAGCGGCAAACACGCCGTCACCAGCCCGCCGACCTTGCCGCGCTTCGACGACGGCACAAACTCCTGCACCAGCGGCAGATCGACCGCGTACAGACCGGCGACGCCAAAGCCGACGAAAAAGCGGAAGACCGTCAGGAAAACCCAGCCGCCGGTATCGGGGGTCAGCGCCAGGACGCCCGTCGCCAGCGAGAAATTGAGGATCGTGTAGATGAACACCTTGCGGCGGCCGATCTTGTCCGCCATCCAGCCCCAGAACATCGCGCCGGGAATGGCGCCCACCCCGGAAGACAACAGCACGACCGCCGACTGGCCGTAGGTCAGGTGCCAGGGGCCGACAATGAAGGCCAGCACAAAGCCGATCAGGTAGTAGTCAAAGAAATCGAGCATGTCGCCGACGATGGCGGCGAAGACGATCTTCTTTTGGTTGAGCGTCAGCTTTTGCTGACGTTCGAGCAGCTCCAACATACGTATCCCTCCACGGTTGGCCCGACGGTAGTTGGCGGAGCAAGGCGAGGACAAACGCGGTTGGCGTTAGGCAGGGCTGCGAAAAGGCGCACCGCGCGCTATTTCGGCGTATCGCCCTTCAGGGCCGCGATGCGGTCTTCGACCCGTTTGCGGACCGGCGCGTCGGCGGGCAATTGCGCGAGGAGGCGGGTCCACAGCTCGCGCGCCGCCGCGCCGTGCCCGGCATCGGCCTCCGCGACGCCGACATACCACAGCGCCTCGGGATTTTTGGGGTCGGCGGCGAGCACCTCGCGCAGCAGCGCGGTCGCCTTCGGCGGCAGGTCGTCGCCCGGCCGCGCCTCGATCAGCGCCTCGGCATATTGCTGCTTGAGGGCGGCGTCGCCGGGCTTGAGCGATGCGGCGCGGGCATAGGCCTCGGCCGCCTTGTCGGGCTGGTTCAGCACCATATAGGAGCGGCCGAGCCGACTCCAGCCGTCGCTGTCGTCGGGGTTCTGCTTCAACCGCTCCGCCAGACGCTCAACCATCGTGTTGACCATCGCTTCGCGGTCTTGCAACGACGCCCCTTCGGTGGCCTTTGCCGCCTCGGCGACCTGTGCCGGGGACGGCATGGCGGCTTCCGCCGAAGGTGACGCCGGCGGGGTCGCGGCCTGGGCGGGCGGCGGCTTGCGCGGCTGGCCGGCAGAGGTTTTCAGCGCCGCAGGGTCGATGCCGGCGGCCTGCGCGGTCTCGCCGATACGGCGGTGCAGCAGCGGCAGCCAATCGGCATCGGCCGGCGAATCGGCTTCGAGATCGACCCAGTCCTGCAGCGCGCCCTTGGCGTCGCCGGCCTGGGCCTTGGCGAGGCCGAGGTAATAGCGCGAGCGCGGCGCGCTTTCCGGATCGGCCAGCGCCGCCTGAAACGCCTCCTTCGCCGGCGCGGTGACGGTGCCGCCGGCGGCCAGCACCTGCGCCTCGGCCCAATCGCCGACGATCTCGGGCTTGCGGCCGGACAGATCGGCGGCGTGGCGATAGGCATCGGCCGCCTCCTGATAGCGGTTGAGATCGATATCGGAGCGGGCGAGCAGCACCCAGCCTTGCAGATCGTCGGGATGCGCCTGGAGCCGCGCGGTGAGCTGGCGCACCGCCTCTTCCATGTCGAGATGCGGCGCGCCGTTGCCGGCAGTATTGACGCTGCCGGCGGCGCGCGTGGCGAGCGGCTGGTCGGCAACGCCCGGCGAGCCGAGCTGCCAATAAAGCGTCCACGCGGCGAAGGGGAGCAGCAGGATCGCCGCACCGGCGAGGATGAGCGGCGCGCGCGCCGACGCGGCCTCCGCACTGCCGGGCGCCAGCGCCAGGATGCGGCGGCCGATCTCGCTCTTCGCCGCTTCGGCTTCGGCCGGCGCGAGGATGCCGCGCTCGACATCGCGTTCCAGCTCGGCGAGCTGGTCGCGGTAGACCGCGAGGTTGTAGGCGTCGCGGCCCTGCCCGGCGCGGCCACGCAGGATCAGCGGCGCCAGCAGCAGCGCGACCGCGAGCGTGGTCAGCGCCAGCAATCCGAGCGCGAGCCCCATGCTCATGAGCCCGCCTTCTCGTCGAGTATCGCGGCGAGCCGGTGCGCCTCGTCGGGGGTCAGCGGCGGCGGCGCGACCGCCGCCGCCTGGCGCCGGACATAGCGGCGGACGCCCACCGCGCCGATCAGCAGCACCAGGGCCGGACCGCCCCACAACAGCCAGGTCGAGGGCTCGAAAGGCGGCTTGAGCAGCACAAAATCGCCGTAGCGTGAGACGATATAATCGACGACCTGCCGGTCGCTGTCGCCCGCGGCAAGGCGCTGGCGCACCAGCACGCGCAGATCATGCGCCAGGTCGGCCTCGGAATCGTCGATCGACTGGTTGCGGCACACGAGGCAGCGCAGTTCCTTGCCGATCTCGCGCGCCCGCACTTCGAGCTTGGGGTCGGACAGCATCTCGTCCGGCCGCACGGCATGGGCGGGAGCGGCAAGGCAGAGCAGCACGACAAGCGGCAGCAGTACCCTGGCGGAGCAAGAGTGCCGCGTCGCGCCGCACCATGACGGGAAAAGGCTCATTTCTGCAGCTTCGCCACCAGCGGCAGGATCTTGGTCTTGACGTCGTCCGGGCTCAGCGGGCCGACATGTTTGTAGCGGATATGGCCGGTGGCATCGACGACGAAGGTCTCGGGCACGCCGTAGACGCCCCATTCGATGCCGACCTTGCCGTCATCGGCGCCGATCCGCGTATAGGGATCGCCGAGCGCGGCGATCCACGACAGCGCGGCGTCGCCGGTGTCCTTGTAGTTGATGCCGTAGATCGGCACCCGCCCGGTCTTGGCCAAGGCGTTGAGCACGGGATGCTCCATGCGGCACGGCCCGCACCACGATGCAAAGGTGTTGACCAGGCTGACATGGCCCTTGAGGTCGGCAGTGGAAAACCCCTTGTCGCGGCCGGGCAGCGCCGGCAGGTCGAACTGCGGCGCCGGCTCGTTGATCAGCGCCGAGGGCAGCACATTGCTGTCGATGCCGAGCCCGACATAGAACCCCGCCGCCATCAGCGCGAACACCACCACCGGCAGGACATAGAGCCAGCGCTTCATCGGCCGGCTTTTTGCAACCGCCTTGGCCGGGCTTGACCCGGCCATCCACGTCCCCTTGGCCGGGCTTGACCCGGCCATCCACGTCTTCCCCACCAGCCGCGGCGGACGAAGACGTGGCCCCCCGGGTCGAGCCCGGGGGCGGTGCGTTTTTGCGGCATGAGCGCGCCCTTACTCCGCCGGCTGCACCGCCGCGGCGAGGCGGCGGGCGCGGCGCGAGGGGGCGCCGACGCGGTGCCGGCGGTCGGAGAGCGAGACAAGGCCGCCAAACGCCATCGCCGCGGCGCCGAGCCAGATCAGCGGCACCAGCGGGTTGTAATACAGCCGCAGCGTATAGCCGCCCTTGCCGTCCGGGTCGCCGATCACCGCATAGACATCGGCCAGCAGGTTGGTGCGGATCGCGACATCGGTCTGGTTGCCGTTTTCCAGCGGGAAAAACCGCTTTTCCGGGTGCATCTCGGCGACCAGCGCGTCGCCCTGCAACAGCCGGATGTCGGCGCGGGTCGCGGTGTAGTCGGGCCCTTTCGCGTCGCTGACCGCGTCGAGCACGACGGTGTAGCCGGCGAGGTCGACGCGGCCGCCCGGCTTGACGTTCTCGATCTTCTCGACGGTCCAGGCCGAGGAGCCGGTAATCCCGGCGACGACGATCGCCATGCCGGCATGGGCGAAGGTCATCCCCCAAGCGGCGCGCGGCAGGCGCAGCGCGCGGCGAAAGCTGCCGGCCAGCGGCTCGGAAAACAGGCGGATGCGCTCGGCCCATTCGACGATGCTGGCCATCAGCAGCCAGGCGGCGAGCGCCAGTCCGCAAGCGGCGCCGACCGACTTGTAGCCCATGACGACCATGGTCAGCACCCAGGCCGCGCCGGCGAGCGCGAAAGCGAGCTTCAGCCGCTGCAACGCGGCCCAGAGATCGCCGCGTTTCCAGGCCAGCATCGGCCCGACCGCCATCGCCGCCAGCAGCGGGATCATGATCGGCACAAAGGTCAGATCGAAAAACGGCGGCCCCACCGACACCTTGTCGCCGGATACGACATCGAGAAACAGCGGGTAGAGCGTGCCGAGCAGCACGGTCGCGGCGGCGGTGGTCAGCAGCAGGTTGTTGAGCAGCAGCCCGCCCTCGCGCGAGATCGGCGCGAACAGTCCGCCGCCCTTGAGGCTCGGCGCGCGGACGGCAAACAGCAGCAGCGCGCCGCCGGTGGCGATGCCGAGCAGCAGCAAAATGAACACGCCGCGCCGCGGGTCGGAGGCGAAGGCGTGCACCGAGGTCAAGACTCCCGAGCGCACCAGGAACGTGCCGATCAGCGACAGCGAGAAGGTGAGGATCGCCAGCAGAATAGTCCACGCCTTCAGCGTGTCGCGCTTCTCGACGACGATCGCCGAATGCAGCAAGGCGGTGCCGATGATCCACGGCATGAACGAGGCGTTCTCGACCGGGTCCCAGTACCACCAGCCGCCCCAGCCGAGCGTGTAATACGACCACCAGCTGCCCATCGCGATGCCGATGGTCAGCGCGCACCACGCCGCCAGGGTCCACGGCCGCACCCAGCGCGCCCAGGCCGGGTCGACGCGGCCCTCGATCAGCGCGGCGATGGCAAAACAGAACGAGATCGAGAAGCCGACATAGCCGGCGTAAAGGCAGGGCGGATGAAACGCCAAGCCGCGGTCCTCGAGGATCGGGTTGAGCCCGTTGCCGTCGGCCGGCACCGGAAACAGCCGCAGGAACGGGTTCGAGGTGAACAGGATGAACAAGAGGAACCCGACGCCGATCATCGCCTGCACCGCCAGCACCCGCGCCCGCAATGCCGGCGGCAGGTTGCCGCCGAACACCGCGACCCCGGCGCCGAACAGCGCCAGCATAAAGACCCAGAGGATCATCGAGCCTTCGTGATTGCTCCACACGCCGGTGATCTTGTAGAGCAGCGGCTTGGCGCTCGACGAATTGGCGGCGACGTTGAGCATCGAGAAATCCGACACCGCATAGGCATGGATCAGCGCGGCAAACGCGGTGCCGACAAAGATGAATTGCGCCAGCGCCGCCGGCCGCGCCAGCGCGATCAGCGCGCCGTCGCCCTTCGCCGCGCCGTAGAGCGGCACCACCGCCTGGATCGCGGCGACGCACAGCGCGAGCACCAAGGCGAAATGCCCGATCTCGTCAAACATCCGATGTCCTCACGGCGCCTCGGCGCGAGTATCGCAGATAAGCGGCGCGGGCGGCAGCCTGCGGGGTGTCGCACGCCCCCCGGTTGACGCGCCTGGTTGACGTGCCCCGGCGGCTAGACCCGCACCGGCGTGGCGTAACGCTTGGGCAGCATCGCATGGATGCCCTTGTTGCCGTCGACGAGCTGGGTCACCCGCATGTCGACCGCGAGGCTCGAAAACATGTAGGCGTCGGACGCTTCGAGGCCCATCCGCTCGCCGATCAGCTTGATCATCTCGCGCAGCGCGTCTTTCGCCGCGTCGTCGAGGTCTTCGTTGAACGCCATGGTGATGTGATGGGTCGGCGTCTCCGCGCGCGGCAGCGCAAAGTGCAGATCCTTGCGCACGGTGAGCCGGAACGTGCCGCTCAGCGCGGTTTCCAGCGCGGTCACGCAGACCTCGCCGTCACCCTGCACCCCGTGCCCGTCGCCGCAGGAGAAATTGGCGCCCGGTACAAAGACCGGCAGGTAGAGCGTCGTCCCGGCGGTCAGCTCCTTCAAATCCATGTTGCCGCCGAACTCGCGCGGGATGATCGAGGTGCACAGGCCGTAGACCGGCGGCGGCGCCACCCCCATCACCCCGAAAAACGGAGCGAGATCGATCTCGGCGCCCCAGGGCAGCGTGCAGACCCCGCGCTGGCGGTCGATGCCGCTGTGCAGCAGCTTGCGGACCGGGAAGTCCTCGGGGAGCGTCCCGGCATGCGGGCGGATGCGCGTGTAACCCCAGTTCTGCCGCGGCGAAATGCCGAGGATATCGACCTGCAGCACATCCCCCGGCGCCGCGCCGGACACCGCGATCGGGCCGGTCAGGATATGTGCGCCGGTGCCCTTATCGAGCCCGGCATGGATCGCCAGATGGTCGTCGAGGATCTCCCAATGGTCGCCCTTGGGTAGGATGTCCGGCCCGCCGGAAACGCAGTCGACCTGCACCGTATCGCCGGATTCGACCGTCACCACCGGCTTCAGCGCCGCGTCGAAGAACCCCCAATGGCAATGCTCCGGCCCGCACGACACGACATGATGCTGCGACATCGCTGGCTCCCCTACTTTCGGCGCTGAACAAATCCTATGCCGCGACCGCTCAAGGCACCAGCACGGCGGCGCCTTCGAGGCGGCCTTCGCGCAGATCGGCGAGCGCCTGATTGGCGTCGGTCAGCGGATAGCGACGGGTCGTGGTGGCGATGCCGGCTTTCGGCGCCAGCGCCAGGAATTCCTCGGCGTCGCGCCGCGTCAGGTTGGCGACCGAGCGGATCACCCGCTCCTCCCACAGCAGCGCGTAGGGAAACGACGGGATGTCGCTCATGTGGATGCCGCCCGACACCACGGTGCCGCCTTTCCTGGTCGCCTTGAGCGCCGCCGGGATCAGCGCCCCGACCGGCGCGAAGATCAGCGCCGCATCAAGCGGTTCGGGCGGCGGCTGGTCCGAGCCGCCGGCCCATGCGGCGCCGAGCCCGCGGGCGAAATCCTGCGCCGCGCGATCGCCCGGCTTGGTGAAGGCGAAGACCTGCCGGCCCTGAAACTTCGCGACCTGGGCAACGATATGCGCCGCCGCGCCAAAACCGTAAATTCCGATTCGTTCTCCGTCCCCGGCTCCTTCTCCAGCTAGCCGCAAGGTGCGGTAGCCGATCAGCCCGGCGCAGAGCAGCGGCGCCGCCGCGACATCGTCGAATTCCGCCGGGAGCGGGAAGCAAAAGCGCTGGTCGGCCACGGTCAGCTCGGCATAGCCGCCGTCGATCTGGTAGCCGGTGAACCGCGCGCGGTCGCACAGATTCTCGCGGCCGCTGCGGCAATACGCGCAGACCCCGCAAGTCCACCCGAGCCACGGCACCCCGACCCGGTCGCCGATCCGGAAGCGGTCGACTCCCTCACCCTGTTCGACCACCGTGCCGACGATCTCGTGCCCGGGCACCAGCGGCAGCTTGGGTTGGGTCAGCTCGCCGTCGATGATGTGGAGGTCGGTGCGGCACACCGCGCAGGCCTTGACCGCGATCAGCACCTCCCCCGCCGCCGGCCTGGGCGGGGGGAGCTCGGTCAACGTCAGCGGCCGATGCGCGGCGGTCAGCACTTGCGCTCGCATGCCACGGCTCCGAATCAGCAGCGGCAGTGCGTCGCCGCCGCGCCAGCATAGCGCGTTTTGCCGCCGCAAATCCGCCGGCGCTCAACAAGGCCTTGGCAAGACGTGAGGATTTGCGATTCTTGCAGCGTTATGGCGAGGACACCCGACGAGGAGCGCCAACGGCGCCTGATCCACGATTATTTCGGCGAGGACGCGCGCATCCGCCTGCTGCGTCCGGCGCCGGTTTTCGGCGCATCGCTGTTCGTCATCGATTTCGACCGCGGCCAGCGCCATTACCGCACGCTCGGCTCGTTCGGCGCGCCGTTCGACAAGACCATCACCAACTGGTTCGGCAGCGCGCAACAAGTCACCGAGCAGTCGAGCATGGACCTGCTCTACCCGGCGCAGCTCGTCTTTCACTACGAGCGGCTGATGTCGCTCGCCTTCGCGCTGGTCGACCGGCCACTCACCGCGCTGCTGCTGGGCGTCGGCGGCGCGGCGATGTGGCGCTTTATGCGCGCCTATCTGCCGGAATGCGCGCCCACCCTGGTGGATTGCGACGAGACCGTCGCGTCGATCGCCAAGCGCTGGTTCTATCTCGGCCAGCCGGTCGTGCTCGACACCGCCGAGCGCTATCTCGCGGCGGCGACGCAGCAATTCGACGTGATCCTGGTCGATCTCTACAATTCCGGCGGGCCGGCGAATTTCGATGCGGCGTTCTGGCAGCGCTGTCTCGATGCGCTGGCGCCGGGCGGCTGCCTGGCGACCAACTGGGCCGATTTCGCCAGCAACCGCAAGGTCAAGCCGATGGCCGAGAGCCAGCAGGACATGGCCCGCGGCCGCGGCCTCGAATGCTTTTATGTGACGCGGCGCGGGTTTCGCGACAACCTGATCCAATACGTGCCGACCGACCCCAAGAGCCGCCTCGGCACGCTCACCGAAGCGCACCACCGTTTCGTCAAGCAACGCCGCCTGCCCAACGGCGGCCGCGGCATCCTCGAACATTGCGTCGTGACGCCGGACTTCCCGATCGAGTTCGATTAAAAGCCCCGCGCTGCGCTCGCCGCTACTCCACCAGCTCCGGTTCCTGCGGTTCGACGTCGGAGGGCGGCAAGGCGGGCGGGCGCTCCTGAAAGGCGAAGGCGAGCTTGTCTTCGCTCTCGTGCTTGCGCACGCGGACGATGCCGCCCTTGGCCAGTTGGCCGAACAGCAGCTCCTCGGCGAGCGGCTTCTTGATGTGCTCCTGGATGATGCGCGCCAGGGGCCGGGCGCCGAACAGCGGGTCGTAGCCCTTCTCCGCGAGCCAGGCGCGGGCGCTGGCCTCCAGCTCGATCGTCACGTTGCGGTCGGCGAGCTGCTCTTCCAGCTGCAGGATGAATTTCCCCACCACGCGGCCGATCGTCTCGGGCGCGAGCGGCGCGAACGAGATCACCGCGTCGAGCCGGTTGCGGAATTCCGGGGTGAACATCCGGTTGATCGCTTCCTCGTCATGGCCGGTCCGGATGCCGCTGCCAAAGCCGATCGCCTGTTTGGCCAGCTCGGCGGCGCCGGCATTGGTGGTCATGATCAGGATGACGTTGCGGAAATCGACGATCTTGCCGTTGTGATCGGTCAGTTTGCCGTAATCCATCACCTGCAGCAGGATGTTGAACAGGTCGGGGTGCGCCTTCTCGATCTCGTCGAGCAGCAGCACCGAGTGCGGGTGCTGGTCGATTGCATCGGTCAGCAGACCGCCCTGGTCGAAACCGACATAGCCCGGCGGCGCGCCGATCAGGCGCGAGACGGTGTGCCGCTCCATGTATTCCGACATGTCGAAGCGGGTGATCTCGATGCCGAGCGTGCGCGCCAACTGGCGGGCGACCTCGGTCTTGCCGACGCCGGTCGGGCCGGAGAACAGGTAGGAGCCAATCGGCTTTTCCGGATCGCGCAGCCCGGCGCGCGCCAGCTTGATCGCCGCGACCAGCGCCTCGATCGCCGGGTCCTGGCCGAACACCATGGTCTTGAGGTCGCGGTCGAGGTTCTTCAGCACCTCGCGGTCGTCGCGCGACACCGATTTTGGCGGGATGCGCGCCATCGTCGCGATACAGGCCTCGACCTCCTTGGCGGTGATCGTCTTGCGCCGCTTGCTCTCCGGCAGCAGCATCTGCGCCGCGCCCGATTCATCGATCACGTCGATCGCCTTGTCGGGAAGCTTGCGGTCGCCGATATAGCGGTGCGACAGCTCGACCGCGGCGCGGATCGCGTCGACCGTGTAGCGCACCTTGTGGTGCCGTTCGTAATACGGCTTGAGACCGCGCAGGATCTTGATCGAATCCTCGACCGATGGCTCGTTGACGTCGATCTTCTGGAAGCGACGGACCAGCGCGCGGTCCTTCTCGAAATAGTTGCGGTATTCCTTGTAGGTGGTCGAGCCGATGCAGCGGATGACGCCGCCGGCGAGCGCCGGCTTCAGCAGGTTCGAGGCGTCCATCGCCCCGCCCGAGGTCGCGCCGGCGCCGATCACGGTGTGGATCTCGTCGATGAACAGGATCGCCCCTTGGGTCTGCTCGAGCTCGGCCAGCACCGCCTTGAGCCGCTCCTCGAAATCGCCGCGGTAGCGCGTGCCGGCGAGCAGCGCGCCCATGTCGAGCGCGAAGATCGTCGCGTTGAGCAGCACCTCGGGCACCTCGCGGCCGACGATGCGGCGCGCCAGCCCTTCGGCGATCGCGGTCTTGCCGACGCCCGGGTCGCCGACATAGAGCGGGTTGTTCTTCGACCGCCGGCACAGGATCTGGATGGTCCGCTCGACCTCGGCCTCGCGGCCGATCAGCGGGTCGATCTTGCCGGTCTTGGCCTTTTTGTTGAGGTTGACGCAATAGGCGTCGAGCGCGTCGTGGCCGCGCTTCTGGCTATTCTTTTCGCCGCGGTCGTTGTCTTCGTCGGTGCCCTGGACGCGACGCGTTTCGGTGCGTCCCGGCGCCTTGGCGATGCCGTGCGAGATATAGTTGACCGCGTCGAACCGGGTCATGTCCTGCTCTTGCAGGAAATAGACGGCATGGCTCTCGCGCTCGGCGAACATCGCGACCAGCACGTTGGCGCCGGTCACCTCCTCGCGGCCCGAGGACTGGACGTGGATCGCCGCGCGCTGCAGCACGCGCTGAAAGCTGGCGGTGGGCTTGGCGTCCTCGGTATGGCTGGCGACGAGGTTGCCGAGCTCGTTGTCGACATAGGTGAGCACCTCGCGGCGCAGCCGGTCGAGATCGACGCTGCAGGCGCGCAGGACGGCGATGGCGTCCTGGTCTTCGGTCAGCGCCAGCAGCAGATGTTCGAGCGTCGCGTATTCATGACGCCGCTCATTGGCGTAGGCCAGGGCCCGATGCAGCGACTTTTCAAGGTTACGTGAGAGCACCGCGCTCTCCTTTCTGCCAATGAACGGATACCGACGACAACCTAGTCCTTCTCGAGCGTGCATTGCAGCGGATGCTGGTGCTGCCGTGCGAAGTCCATCACCTGCGTCACCTTGGTCTCGGCGACCTCGTAGGTGTAAACGCCGCAGATGCCGACGCCGCGGCGATGGACGTGCAGCATGATGCGGGTGGCTTCCTGCCGGTTCTTGTTGAAAAACCGTTCGAGGATGTGCACGACGAACTCCATCGGCGTGTAATCGTCGTTCAGCATCAATACCTTGTACATAGCCGGCTTCTTCGTCTTCGGCTTCGCCTTGACGATGACGCCTGTACCGGGTCCTTCCTCGCCGTTTTTTCCGCTGCCGCTCATCCAGGGCCTGCGCTGTTTAGGGTGCACGCCGTCCCCCTATGATATGGGCTTTGTCCCGCCGCGGAAATGAATTTTCCGGGTCCGGCGGAGCGACAAAAATGGCGAACGCCGGCTTAATCGCCATGCCGCCTTCATTCCGAACGCCGCGGCCGGGCCAACAGCTCCTCGATCGCCGGCGCGATCGCCTTGCCGCGATGCAGCACCGCATCGACGGCGGCGGCGATCGGCATCTCGACCCCGAGCCGCGCGGCGAGCGCGGCGACGGACGCAGCGCTGGCGACGCCTTCGACCACTGAGCGGCGGCCGGCAAGCGCCGCGTCGAGGCTCTCGCCGCGGCCCAGCGCGACCCCCAGCGCATGGTTGCGCGACTGCGCGCCGCCGCAGGTCAGCACCAGGTCGCCGAGGCCGGAGAGCCCGGCGAAGGTCTCCGCCCGCGCCCCCTTGGCGACGCCCAGCCGGGTCATCTCGGCGAGGCCCCGGGTGATCAGCGCGGCGCGCGCGTTGTCGCCGAGCCCCAGCCCGTCGACGATGCCGCAGGCGATCGCCAGGACATTCTTCACCGCACCGCCGATCTCGACGCCGACCGGGTCCTCCGACAGATAGGGCCGGAACCGCGGGCTGCCGAGCGCCGCCGCGAAAAACCGCGCGGCCGCCGGCGGGCGGCCGGCGATCGTCACCGCGGTCGGCAGATCGCGCGCGACCTCGGCGGCGAAGCTCGGGCCGGACAGCACCGCCAGCGGGTTTTCCGGATGCAGCGCGCCGACCAGCTCCGACATCGTCATCAGCGACCCGGTCTCGATCCCCTTGGCGCATAGCAGCAGCGGCAGCGCCGGCGGCAGGTGCGCGCCGAACATCACCAGCGCGGCGCGCAGAAACTGCGCCGGCACCGCGATCACCGCCGCGTCCGCCCCCGCGACGGCCGGTTCGAAATGCGCCGTCGCGGCAATCGCCGGGTCGAGCACGATGTCCGGCAGGTAGACCGGGTTGCGATGGTGGCGGCCGATCGCCTCGGCGATGGCGGGATCGCGCGCCCACACCACGACCTCGGAGCCAGCGCGGCGGGCCACCATGGCCAGCGCGGTGCCCCAGGCGCCGGCGCCGATGACCACCAGCCGGCTCACCGCGGCATCCCGGGGCCGGGCGCCTCAGGGCCGGGCGCCTCAGGGCCGGGCGCCTTGGGGCCGGGCGTCTTCGGGTCGAGCGCCTTGGGGCCATGCGCCCCCAGGCCGGGCGCCTTGGGGCCGGACGTCTTTGGGTAGGGCGCCTGCGGGTCGAGCGCCTTGGGACCATGCGCCCCCGGGTCGAGCACCTTCGGGCCGGGCGCCTTCGGGCCGGGCGCCTGCGGGTCGAGCGCCTGCGGGCCGGGCGCCTTGGGGCGATGCGTCCCCGGGCCGAGTGCCTTGTGGCCGGGTCCCCCCGGGTCGAGCGCCTTGGGGCCGGGCGTCTTCGGGCCGGGCGCCTTGTGGCCAGGCGCTTTGGGGCTGTGCACCTGCGGGTCGAGCGGCCAGCGCGGCCGGACCGGCGCGTCGAGCGGGTCGGCAAGGCCGAGGCGCAGGCGCTCCAGCCCGGCCCAGGCGATCATCGCCCCGTTATCGGTGCACAAGGCCGGCGGCGGCGCGATGAAGTCAAGGCCGGAATCGGCGGCCAGCGCGGCGAGCCGCGCCCGCAGCCGCGCATTCGCGGCGACCCCGCCGGCGGCGACCAGCGCGGTCCCGGCCGGATACCGGGCGCGGAACCAGCGCGCCGCGCGGGCGGAGCGGTCGACGAGGCAGTCGCAGATCGCCAGCTCGACCGCGGCGGCGAGGTCGGCGACGGCCTCGGCGTCATCCGCGGCCATGGCAAAGGCGGCTTCGCGGACCGCCGTCTTCAGTCCGGAAAACGAGAAATCGCAGCCGGCGCGGCCGGCCATCGGCCGCGGCAGCGCAAAGCGGCGCGGGTTGCCGTGCGTTGCCCGCGCGGCGAGCGCCGGACCGCCCGGGTAGGGCAGGCCGAGCAGCTTGGCGCTTTTGTCGAACGCCTCGCCGGCTGCGTCGTCGAGGGTCGTGCCGAGCTGGCGGTAGCGCCCGACGCTCTCGCAGACCAGAAGCTGCGAATGCCCGCCCGAAACCAGGAGCAGCAGATAGGGGAAACCGACGCCGTTGCTGAGCCGCGCGGTCAGCGCATGCGCTTCCAGGTGGTTGACCGCGGCAAAGGGCTTGCCCGTCGCCCAGGCGATGCCCTTTGCCGCCATCGTGCCGACGATCAGCCCGCCGATCAGTCCCGGCCCGGCAGCCGCGGCGACGCCGTCGAGCCGGCCGAAGCCGAGCCCGGCCGCGTCGAGCGCGCGGCGGGTCAGTCCGTCGAGATGATCGAGATGCGCCCGCGCCGCGATCTCCGGCACCACGCCACCATACGGCGCGTGCTCGGCAAGCTGCGACTGCACCAGATTGGCCAGGATCCGCGGCCGGCCACCATGGTCGGAGACCACGGCGACCGCGGTCTCGTCGCAGCTCGTCTCGATGCCGAGGATGTTCATACCCCGGAGATGGCAGCAATCCCGCACCGCCACAAGGCGTCATTGCGAGGAGCATCGCGCCGACGCAATCTCGTGCCATGTGAAGCCGAGATTGCGGCGGCGCGCAGTGACGGTGGAGGAAACCATGAGCGAACAGCAACGGGTGGCGCTGGTGACCGGCGCGGCGGGCGGCATCGGGCGGGCGATCATCGGCGGGCTGCTTGGGCAGGGGCTCGCGGTGGCCGCGGTCGACCGCACCGCGCCGGGCCTCGCCGAGTTGCAGAAGGCGGCCGAGGAACAGCAACAGGGCAGCCGCCTGCTGACCATCGAGGCCGATCTCGCGCAGGACGAGGCGATCCCCGAGATTGTCGCCAAGGCGCGCGCCCGCTTCGGCACGATCGACATCCTGGTCAACAATGCCGGCGTCGGCCAGGCGACGCTGCGCCGCGACAACCGCCGGAACCCGATCAAGTTCTGGGAGGTCACGCCCGAGCAGTGGAAGCTGTTTGTCGCCGTCCACAACAATGCGCCGATGGCGCTGTCGCGGGCGCTGGTGCACGACATGATGCGGCAGAAATGGGGCCGCATCGTCAACGTGACGACCAGCCTGGGGACGATGATCCGCGACGGGTCGCCGACCTACGGTCCGTCGAAGGCGGCGCTCGAAGCGTTCTCGGCGATCATGGCGAAGGACCTCGCCGGCACCGGCGTCACGGTCAACGTGCTGGTGCCGGGCGGGATGACCAATACCGGCATGATCCCGCAGGAGGCCGGCTACGAGCGCACCGACATGATCCAGCCGGAGGTCATGGCGCCGCCGCTCAACTGGCTGGTCTCGGACGCCGCGTCGGGCGTCACCGGGCGGCGCTTTCTCGGCATTCACTGGGACCCGAGCCTGCCGCCCGAGCAGGCCGCCGCCAAGGCCGGCGCCCCGGTGGCCTGGACCGACATCGCGACGATGCCGATCGAGCCGCCGCGCCGGTGACGCCGTCGCGTCCTCAACCGCCGGCCGCGGCGCGCGCCATGTTCTCCTCGCGGCGCGCGGCGGCGACGCGGTCGATCTCGGCCTTGGCGGCGGGAAACTCGCGCAGAAAATGCTGCAGGTCGGCGGCACTGAGCACCAGCACCCGGCAATAGCCGAGCGCGACGACATCGGCCTGGCGGCGCCGGTTGCCGAGCAGCGCCATCTCGCCGAAGAACTCGCCGGTGCCGAGCCGCACCCGCGCGTCGGGCAGCACCACTTCGACCGCGCCGGAGGAGATCAGGAACATCTCGTTGCCGCGCTCGCCCTTCCGCATGATGACCTCGTCGGGAACCAGCAGACGCGGCCGAAACCGCCGCGCCAGGGCCTTGATCGCGGCATCGCCGAGCCCGGCGAACATCTCGAACTGGGCGATCAGCACCTCGGTACGCAGACCGAGGTCGAGCGGCGGATTGGCGGCGCGGCGCTGCCCCGCTTCGTGCTCGCGGCCGAGATCGTCGAACACTTCCGGGCCGATCAGTCCCTCGGCACGCAGGTCGTGATAGCGCGCGATCAGCAGCCGCTGCCCCGATTGCTGCAGGAAGCGCCGCTCGAGCGCATCGGCGTGGTCCGGGTATTGCAGCCGCAACGCGTTGAGCGCGCTCGCCGTCGCCTCGGCGCGCCCGGCGACGATTGCGTTCAGTCGCTCGGCCGTGGTCTCGCCGAGCAAGGTGCGCAGCCGGCGGCCGGCGAGCCGGCCAAGGCCGCCGAGCACCAGGCGGCGCACCAGCAGCGTCTCGAAGCGGATCGAAATCTCGCGCTGGAGCGGGCCTTGGATGCCGAGCCGGCGGTGCAGGAAACTGGCGATCTGGAAGGCGCGCGGGAACGCCAGCGCCGCCCGCGCGGCACGCTCGTAGCCCTCCTGCCCCTCGGCCTTGGCGGCATCGAGGATCGTGTTGGTGTTGCGCAGCAGCCGCTCGAACGCCGGGCCGGAAACCGTGTGCTGCGTCTGATGACCATGGATCAGGCGGCGCTCCTGATTGGCGAGCGCGACGAGGCCGATGGTGATCCGGTCGCCATCGGAAATCGCGCTGTCGAGTTCGGCCTCATCGGTCTTCAGCTCGTCGATCGCCGCCTCGTAACGCTCGGTCGCCGCCTTGGTCGCGGTCGGGCTGATCGCGTATTCGCGCGCGGTGTCGCGCACCGCCTCGCGCACCTCGGTCAGCGACAGCACCCGCACCTTGTCGCGCAGCGCCTGGTCCAGCGGCGACAGCCGGTCGAGCCCCAGCAGCCGCATCAGCGGCCGCAGGGTCAGCCCGTTGACCAGCAGCGTGAACAGCACGAACCCGGTCGCCAGCGCGGCGACCAGGTCTTTCATCTCGGGCGCGATGCTCTTGTTCTCGGTGACCGAGAGCGCCAGCGCGAGCGTCACCGCACCGCGCAGCCCGCCCCAGGCGATCGCGAAATTGTAGGCGGCGCTGACCTTCTGGCTGAGCCCGAGCGCGGAGAGCAGCGGGAACAGCCCGAACAGCACCGCCGCCCGCGACAGCAGCGCCGCCGCGAGCGCGATCAGCAACAGCCACAGATCCCCCGGATTGTGGCCGCCGAGCAGCCGCGGGATGTCGGCCGAGGCGGTGATGAAAATCAGCGAGCTCGCCCAGAAGCCCATCTGCTCCCAGACCCGCTCGAGATACTCCCAGTTCTCCGGCCCCAGCCGGACCCGCGCGATCGTGCCGGCGGTCAGCCCGGCGCTGGCCACCGCGACGACGCCCGATATGTCGAGCTTTTCGCCGATCAGGTAGACGATGTAGGGCAGCGCGACGGCGAGCGTCACCTCGGCCATGCGCGATCCGCCGAGCAGCGGCAACAGCATGCCCCACAACCGGCCGCCGACCACCCCGAGGACGATGCCGCCGGCGAACGAGACGGCGAAATGCGCGGCGCCGGCGGCGATATGCGGCTCGCCGCCGGTCGCCAGCATTTCGGTCAGCACGGTGAACAGCACGATCGCCGCGGCGTCGTTGAGCAGGCTCTCGCCTTCGAGCAGGCGGGTCAGCCGCGGCGGCGCGCCGACCTCGTGGAGGATCGCCACCACCGCCGCCGGGTCCGTCGTCGCGACGATCGACCCCAGGAGGAGCGCGACGATCAGCGGCACGCCGGCCAGCGCCAGGCCGAACCCGATCGCCGCGGCGGCGGCGACGACCGCGACGATCGCCAGCACCAGGATCGGCGCGGCGTCCTCGGCGACCTCGCGCAGGTCGATCGTCAACGATGCATGGAACAGCAGGACCGGCAGGAAGACGTCGAGAAAGATCGAGGCGCCGAACGGCAGATTGACGATCGGCCCGACCAGGTCGTCGAACACGGTGATCGACGGCGAATAGAACAGAAAGCTCGATACGCCGCCGACCGCGAGGCCGACCAAAGCGAGCAGCACCGCATAGGGCAGGCGCAGCCGTTCCGCCGCCGGCTGCACCAGGCTGACCAGCGCCAGGAAGCTGGCGATGACGAGGGTAGTGGTATCGACGCTCAACAACACACCAAACTCTCCGACGCCCGCGGCGTTGGGGCAAACAGAATACAGGGTTTCGCGCCGCGCGGCATTCTGCTGAAGGCTGCGACGACGGAATGATCTGCCGCACCGGTTGTTGAAGCGCTAGCCGCGCCCCTTATCGCGATTGCGCTGGGTCCAAAAAAAGCGGGCGCGCGAAGGAGGCAGCATGATCAGATACGGTCTTCCCGTCGCGGCTGTGGCGTTGTTGCTGAGCCCGGCCACCCCGCATGCCCAGATGACGCAGCCGATAGCACCCGCACCGGGCTATGCGGCGACCGACACCAACGCGACCATCATCGGCCAGCCGCAGCCCGGCCCGGCCGACTATGCCGCGCCGGGTTACGCGCAGCCGATGCCCATGCCGTTTGTGGGGCGGGCCATTACGCCGCGCACCGTCTGGATCCCGGGCCATTACGATTGGGACCCGAGCCGCGGCAATTACGTTTACACCGAAGGACAGTATGTCGAGGCGCCGCGCGAGAACGCGCAATGGATCCCCGGCCACTGGGTCGAAACTCCGACATCGTGGATTTGGATCGACGGCACCTGGCACTGATTTCGTCAAGCCCGCCGGCGGACGGCGGGAGCATATTCGTTCGAGGGATGCAATGGGTGAATACGAAGACGCTTATCCCGATGCCTATGGGCGGCGCGAAGAGACCGCGCCGCGCCAACGTCCGGCCTATGGCTGGGGGCTGCCCCGCCAGGTGCGCGACGCCGAACCGGTGATCGCCGCAGAGCGCAGCGACGCGGCATCGGTCCCGGTGGTGGACATCGATGCGGAGAGAACCGACGACCGGGTCCGCGAGCCGCAGCCGGTGCGCCACCCGATGCGCCACCCGGTGCGCCACATCGAGCGGCCACGTGAGCCGCTCGTTCGACGCACGCCACGGGAGCTGCAGAACGACGTCGCCCAGGCGCTGGCCGAAAGCCCGTTCATCGATGCGTCGGACATCTCGGTCGCCGTCAGCGGCGCCGAGGTCACGCTGCAAGGCACGATCAACAGCCTGATCGCGATCTCGCTGGCGCAGGCCCTGACGAGCAATGTTCCCGGCGTCGGCCGCGTCCAGGTGCGGCTGCGCGTCCGCTCGGCGCCGCGGACCTACGCGGCCGGCGGCGCGCCGGTGTACAAGATCGACAACGAATAGCGGCGCCGGTCACACGGCGGGCCGGCTGCGCACCTCGTCGGCGACCTTGCGGCTGAGCAGCCGGCCGTCGCTCGCGGCACCCCTCAGCGCGCCGCGTTCGACCACGATCTTGCCGCGCAGCAGGGTCATCGAGGGCCAGCAGGCGAGGTCGCGCCCCTCCCACGGCGAATAGTCCGCCTCGTGCATCTCGGCGGCCTTCACCTCATGCCGCTTGCGGGTGTCGAGCAGCACGATGTCGGCGTCCGAGCCGACCGCCAACGCCCCCTTGCGCGGATAGAGGCCGAGGATCTTCGCGGCATTGGTCGAGATCAAGTTGACGAACTGCGTCAGGTCGTAGCCGCGCTTCTCGACGGTCTCGGTGTAGATCAGCGACACGCGCGGCTCGACGCCGGCATTGCCGCCGGTCGTGTCGTCGATCCGGCTGCCCTGCAGCTTGTATTTCAGCGGGCAGCAGATTTCGTCGGTGGCGACGGTCTGGATCGCGCCGTGATCGGTGCCGGCCCACAGCGCGGCGTGGTCCTCGGCGAATTTGAGCGACGGGTAGGTGTGGTAGATTTGCCCGTTCGGCCGCTTGTAGTCCTCCGCCGAGTACATCAGGTACTGGTGCAGCGTCTCGCCGTAGATCGGCGTGCCGTTGGCGCGGGCAGCGTCGATCGCGCGCACCCCGGTCGCCGCCGAGGTATGCAGCATGTAGAGCGCGCAGCCGGGAATATTGGCGGCGAGCCGGATCACCCGGTTGAACGCGAGGTCCTCCGACAGGGTGGTGTGCACCTCGGCCATGTTGTGGAAGCTGGTGCGGCCCTCGCGCGTCAGCTTTTCGTACATGTGCATGACGAGGTCGTTGTCCTCGGCATGGATCGCGGCGAGCCCGCCCGCCTTCGCCAGCGCGGTCAGCACCTCCATGACGCTGCCGAACGGCACCATGCGGCCCTTGCGGCTGGGGGTGATGTCGGTGGTGAACATCTTGACCGTCGCATGCCCGGCCTGCACCGCCTCGGCGATCTGGTCGGGGATCGACCAGTCGAGCTTCCCCTGCACCATGACGTGGAAGCCGTAATCGCAATAGCAGTCGCCGGCCCATTCCTGCTGCCGGCGTTCGATCGCCTGCTGCACGGTGTTGTCGCCGTCGACCAGGGCGAAATCGAGCATCGTCGTGGTGCCGCCGAACAGCGCCGCCTGGCTGACGCGGTCGGGGCCGTCGGTCAAGTTGGGCTGGGTCTGGCCGGGCACCGGCATCGGCCAGCGGCAATGCACATGCGGGTCGATCCCGCCGGGGGTCACGATCTGCCCGCTCGCGTCGACGGTGCGCTTGGCGCCGAGCCCGGCGAGGCTGCCCGCCGCGCCGATCGCGACGATCTTCTCGCCCTCGACGCCGATATCCGCGCTGATCGCCCCCGACGGCAGCACGGCGGTCCCGCCGGTGATCACGATGTCGAGCATGAGCTTTCTCCCCTAGGCATGGCTGTGGATGCGCGCGCCGAGCACGCTGGGCGACGCAAAGCCGAAATGCGCGAGCACGGTCTCGCGCGGAACCTCGCTGACGACAAAGACCAGGCGGCTGCGGTGGTCGTCGTCGGGCCAATCCGCCAGCCATTCGGGCGCGAACATCGTGTGCTGCGCCGCCTGGACCAGCGCCGGCCGGCGGTCGCGGTCGGCGAAGGCGACGATGCCTTTGACGCGCAGCAGGTCGCTGCCGCAAGCCGCCGCAAGCGCGCCGAGCGCCTTGGCGAAATCGAGCCGGGTGACGTCGCCGTCGAGGATCAGCGTAAAGCTGTCGACGCCGTGGGTGTGGACGGCTTCCGCCCCCCACCCCGGCCCTCCCCTGCCAGCGGGGGAGGAGGACGGCAAGCGCCGGCGCTCTCCCTCCCCCGCTGACGGGGGGTTGAACAGCACCGCCCCCGGATCGTCTGCTCTCTGGCCAATGAGCCGCTCTGCGCCGGGATTCAGCGCGGCGAGCGCCGCATCCAATTCGTCGCCGACCGGCGCCAGATCGGTTTTCGAGATCACCAGCGCGTCGGCCATCGCCGCCTGACGCGCCGCCTCGGCAAAGCGCGCCAGCGTCGCGGCGCCGTGCTGCGCGTCGACCACGGTCACCACGCGGCCCAGCGACAGCCGCGCATCGAGCATCGGATCGGCGCCGAGCGTAAAGAGGATCGGGGCGGGGTCGGCGAGCCCGCTGGTCTCGATCACGATGCGGCGAAACGGCCGCACGACGCCGGCGTCGCGCCGGTCGATCAGGTCGCGCAAGGTGCGCGCGACATCCTCGCGCACCGCACAGCACAGGCAGCCGCCCGGCAGCTCCAGCACGCCGCCGTCGACAAAATCGACGAGGTAATGGTCGATCGCCACCGCCCCGACCTCGTTGACGACGACCGCGGTGTCGGTGAACCGCGGGTCGGCGAGCGCGCGCCGCAGCAGGGTGGTCTTGCCGCTGCCGAGAAAACCGGTGAGCACCGTCGTCGGCAGCGTGTCGTCGGCAGGGATGCTTTCCACGGTCGCCATCGTTCCACGACGGCCGTGCGACAGCAAGCCGCAGAGGCCGTGCATCCGCCGGGGTGGGTTGCTTTATCGCAATCTCATCCGCATCATGGCTGCCATAACCAAGGCGCATGCGCCGGTGAGTTGGGGAGGGATGCGAACCTTATGGCCGGTGCAGCCGCCAATGGTTCCGGGCAGACGAACGGCGAGCTGCAGCTTGCCGTGTCGGGCGCGTCGAAGCGTTTCGGCGGCGTGCGCGCGGTCGAGGACGTGTCGATCGCGGTGAAGCGCGGCCACATCGCCTCGATCATCGGCCCGAACGGCGCGGGCAAGACCTCGCTGCTCAACATGATCAGCGGCTTCTACAAGCCGGACACCGGCTCGATCACCTTTGAAGGCCACGACATCACCCGTGCGCGCCCGGCCGAGATCGCCGCGCTGGGGATCGCCCGCACCTTCCAGAACATCGCGCTGTTCGCCGGCATGACCGTGCTCGACAACATCATGCTCGGCCGGCACGTGCACATGCGGTCGGGCGTGCTGTCGTCGCTGGTCTATTGGGGACTGGCGCAGCGCGAGGAAGTGGCGCACCGCGCGCGGTGCGAGGAGCTGATCGAGTTCCTCGAACTCGAAGACCTCCGCAAACAGCAGGTCGGCGGCCTCGCCTACGGCCTGCGCAAGCGCGTCGAACTCGGCCGCGCCCTGGCGCTCGACCCCAAGCTGCTGCTGCTCGACGAGCCGATGGGCGGGATGAACCAGGAAGAAAAAGAAGACATGGCCCGCTACATCCTCGACGTGAACCGGCATTGGGGCACGACGATCATCCTGATCGAGCACGACATGACCGTGGTCATGGACATCTCGCAGCAGGTCAATGTGTTCGACCGCGGCCGCAAGATCGCCGAGGGCACCCCCGCCGAGGTGCAGCGCAACCCCGCGGTCATCGACGCCTATCTCGGCGCCGGCAGTCATGGAGGGCGAAAGGCGGCATGACGAGCGACCTGACGCTGCCGCGGCTGTTGCGGCAAAACGCGGCGACGCTCGGCAACAAGCCGGCCATGCGCGAGAAGAACCGCGGCATCTGGGAGCCCTATGGCTGGCAGCGCTATTGGCAGGAAGCGCAGGACTTCGCGCTGGGGCTCGCCGCCGCCGGGTTCAAGGCCGGCGACAAGCTGGCGGTGATCGGCGAGAACCGGCCGCGGCTTTACTTTGCGCAGCTTGCGGCGATGAGCCTGGGCGGCATCGCCGTCCCGGCCTACCAGGACGCGATCGCCGCCGAGCTGGCCTATGTGCTCGACCACGCCGAGGTCTCGGTCATCGTCGCCGAGGATCAGGAGCAGGTCGACAAGGCGCTGTCCCTCAAGGACCGGCTGCCGCATCTCAAGCTGGTCGTCTATGACGACCCGCGCGGTCTCGGCGATTACGACGAGACGCTGCTCAAGCCGTTCGAGGCGGTCGCCGCGGCCGGGCGCGAATTCGGTGTCGGCCATCCGGGCTATGTCGACGCGGCGGTCGCGGCCGGCAAGCCCGGCGATTTGTGCCTGTTCTCCTATACCTCGGGCACGACGTCACGGCCGAAGGGCGTGATGCTGTCGCACGCCAACCTGCTGAGCGCGGCGCAGGCCCTCGCCAAGGCGGACGACGTGCGGCAGAGCGACGATTTCCTCGCTTACCTGCCGATGGCGTGGATCGGTAACTCGCTGTTCGCGATCGCGCTCCACCTGTGGGTCGGGTTCACCTGCAACTACCCGGAAAAGCCCGAGACGCTGCTGCGCGACCTGCGCGAGCTGGGGCCGACGATCGCCTTGGCGCCGCCGCGCTTCTGGGAGAACACGCTGACCGCGATCCAGGTCCGCGCCGGCGACGCCAGCCGCCTGAAGCGCAGCCTGTTCCATTATTTCCGCCGCCTCGCCGAGCGCGCCGAGATGCGGCGGAGCGCCGGCGAGGCCGTGCCGGCAAACCTGCGGCTGGGCAAGATGCTCGGCGAGGCGCTGATCTATGGCCCGCTGCGCGACCAGCTGGGGCTGGGCCGGGCGCGCTGGGTCTATACCGGCGGCGCGCCGCTGGGCGCGGATACCTTCCGGTTTTTCCGCGCGGTCGGGATCAACCTCAAACAGGTCTACGGCGCGACCGAGCTGGCCGGGCTGTGCTCGGTCCAGGCGGACCGCGAGGTCGACCCGGACACCGTCGGCCGCCCCTTCGACGGCACCGAGCTGCGCATCGCCGAGAATGGCGAGGTGCAGGTGCGCTCCGGCGCGGTGTTCCAGGGCTATTACAAGCAGGACGACGCGACGCAGGGCGCGATCACCGAGGACGGCTGGCTGCGCACCGGCGATGCCGGGTTTATCGACCGGCGCGGCCATCTGGTGATCATCGACCGGGCGCGCGACGTCGGCAAGCTCGCCGACGGCACCGCCTATGCCCCGCAATTCATCGAGAACAAGCTGAAGTTCAGCCCGTTTATCGGCGAGGCGGTGGCGTTCGGCGACGGCAGGCCGTTTGTCTCGGCCATCATCGCGATCGACCCGACCACGGTCGGCAACTGGGCCGAGCGGCAGAACCTCGCCTACACCTCGTTCCAGGATTTGTGCGCCAAGCCTGAAATCGCCGCGCTGGTGCGCGAGGAAATCCGCAAGTGCAACGGCATGCTGCCGGACGCGGCACAGGTCCGCCGCTTCCTGGTGCTCAACAAGGAGTTCGACGCCGACGACGACGAGATCACCCGGACGCGCAAGATCCGCCGCGGGTTCGTCGCCGAGAAATACGCGGCGGTGATCGACGGGCTCTATAGCGGCCGCGCGGCGGTCGAGCTGGCCACCGAGATCACCTACGAGGACGGCCGCAAGGCGGTCATGCGCGCGACGCTGGCGATCGCCGATGTCCACGACCCGGTCGCGCCGGCCGAACTCGCGGCGGCGCAGTAAGGCACCCGATGCGTGCCGTGCCTCTCACCGTGCCCGGACTTGATCCGGGCATCCATGTCTTTGCCCGCAGCCGATTGAGGCTTGGATTGAAGACGCGGGTGGCCGGGTCGCTTGCGGGTGGTATCTCCGATGCCTGAGTTCGATCTGCAATTCACCCTGTACCTGCTGACCAACGGGGTGATGATCGGGCTGATGTACGCGCTGATCGCGCTCGGTTTCGTGCTGATCTACAAGGCGACCGACGCGATCAACTTCGCGCAGGGCGAGTTCGTGATGTTCGCCGGCTTTATCGCCGCCGGCACCGCCGAGCTCATCCACGCGCCGTTCTGGATCGCGGCGCTGCTGGCGATCGGCGGCATGATCGCGCTCGGCTTCGCCCTGGAACGCGTGGTGCTGCGGCCGCTGATCGGCCGGCCGGTGATCGCGGTGGTGATGGCGACGATCGGCCTCGCCGCGGTGCTGCGCGGCGGCGCGGTGCTCGCCTTCGGCGCCGGCACGCGCAACATCGAGATGCCGATCCCCGACGATCCGATCCCGCTCGGCCCGGTGACGCTGCCGCCGATCGAGGTGGTCGGGGCCGGGGTCAGCCTCGTCTTCCTCGCCGGCTTCACCTGGTTCTTTCTCAAGAGCCGCACCGGGATCGCGATGCGCGCGGTGGCCGACAGCCAGCAAGTGGCGATGGCGATGGGCATCAACGTGCGGCGCTATTTCGCCTTTGCCTGGGCGATGGCGGGCATCGTTTCGGCGCTGGGCGGCATCGTCTGGGGCGCGCTGATCGGGGTCGACAACCAATTGGCGCTGGTCGGGCTCAAGGTGTTTCCGGTGGTGATTCTCGGCGGGCTCGATTCGGTGATCGGCGCGGTCGTCGGCGGGCTCATCGTCGGCATCGTCGAGAACCTGGCGGCCGGCTATTTCGATCCGCTGGTCGGGGGCGGCACCAAGGATTTCGTGCCGTATCTGTTGATGATCATCGTGCTGATGGTGCGGCCGGAGGGGATTTTCGGCCGCCGCCGGATCGAGCGCGTCTAGGGAGCGCGGGCGATGTTTCACCGCGAGGCCGGCGTCTTCAAGACCAGCTATGCCGCCGATATGGCGCTCTATCCGCTGCCGATCGCCCGCTGGACGGTGGCGGTGCTGGCCGGGCTGTTTATCGTCGTGGCGCCGCTCGCCCTCGGCACCTACCCGTTGTCGATCCTCAACCTGGTGCTGATCGCGGTGGTCGGCGCGCTCGGGCTCAACATCCTGGTCGGGTATAGCGGGCAGATCTCGATCGGCACCGGCGCCTTCATGTCGGTCGGCGCCTATACCGCGGCCAACCTGATCACCCACCTGCACGCGCCGTTCTGGCTCGCGGTGCCGGCGGGCGGGCTGATGGCGGCGCTGATCGGCGCCATCGTCGGCATCCCCTCGCTGCGCATCAAGGGCATCTACCTGGCGATCGCGACGCTCGCCGCGCAGCTGATCATCGAGTGGACGATCAACCACGTGCAAGCGATCTCGGGGGGCGTGCAGGCCTCGATCACGATCCCCCGCCCGACGGTTTTCGGCATGGCGCTCAAGAGCGAGGCGCAGATCTACTGCTTCCTGATGTTCTTTGTCGTCCTGGCCCTGGTCGCCACCTTGAACCTGGTGCGCAGCCGCATCGGCCGCGCGTTTGTCGCGATCCGCGACCAGGACATCGCCGCCGAGATCATCGGCATCAACATCTTCCGCTACAAGCTCTACGCCTTCGCGATCTCGTCGTTCTTCGCCGGGGTGACCGGGGTGCTCGAGAGCTATTATCTCGGCATCGCCAATTACGAGCAGTTCCAGATCGACGTGTCGATCGACTATCTGGCGATGGTCATCATCGGCGGGCTGGGTTCGGTGCTCGGCTCGGTATTCGGCGCGATCTTCGTGACCCTGCTGCCGATCGTGACGCGGCTGTTTCTCGAACAATTCGGCAGCATCCTGCTGCCCGGCGCCGACCTGCTGAACGTGATCCCCAATCTGCGGCTGGTGATCTTCGGCGGGCTGATCATCTTCTTTCTGGTGGTCGAGCCCGAGGGTCTCAACCGACTGTGGCGGAACATCCGCAATTACTTCCGCGTCTGGCCTTTTTCCTATTAAATCGGGGCGTTCAGGGGAGGATACGCGAATGACAAAACGATCACGCAGCGTGCTGGCGCTTGCCGCCGGCCTGGCGGCGGGGCTGGCCTGCGCCGCGGCGCGCGCCGACGACAAGGTGCTGATCATCGGCGACCAATGCGACCGCACCGGACCGACGCAGATCGTCGGTACCGTGCTGTGCCCCGCCATGCAGGATTACTACCGCCTGATCAATTCCAAGGGCGGCATCGACGGCTGGACGATCAAGGCCGACGAGATCGACAACGCCTACAAGGTGCCGGAGGCGATCGAAGCCTACGAACGGCAAAAGCAGATGGGCGCGCTGCTGATGACGTTTTACGGCACGCCGCAGACCGTCGCGCTCAACCAGCGCCTCGAACAGGATAAGATCCCGACCACCTCGCCCGGTTTCGGCATTTCGGCGGCGGCCGACGGCAAGCGCTTCCCGTATCTGTTCCCGATCGCCGCGACCTATTGGTCGCAGGCCGCGGCGGCGGTGAAGTTCGCCAAGGATCAGCTCGGCGGCAGCCTCAAGGGCAAGAAGATCGCCTACATCTATTACGACAACCCCGCCGGCAAGGAGGCGATGCCGATCCTCGAGGCGTTGCAGAAGCAGGAAGGGTACGAGCTGCGGACTTTTGCGGTGCCGCCGCCGGGCGTCGAGATGGGCGCGCAGATCATCGACGTGACGCAGCGCTTTCGCCCGGATTTCGTCATCATGCACCTGTTCGGCCGTTCGCCTTCGGTGGCGATCAAAGGGCTGAAGGGGGCCGGCTTCCCGCTCAAGAAGGTGGTCGGCCTGGTCTGGGCCTCGGCCGAGGCGGACATCCTCGCCGCGGGCGGCTGGGCCACGGCTGAGGGCTACAACACGCTGCAATTCGCCGGCGCCGGCGACGACTATCCGGTCCGCGGCGAAATCAAGGCGATGTACAAGAAGGACGGCAAGGACCCGCCCAAGGAGATGGCCGACACCGTCGTCTACAACCGCGGTCTGCTGCAGGCGTCGATCCAGGTCGAGGCGCTGCGCAATGCCCTGAAGATCAGCGGCGGCCAGAAGCCCACGACCGAACAAGTCAAGCAGGGCATGGAGCAGATCAAGGACTTCACCCTCGGCGGGCTGGTGCCGCCGCTGCAGATCACCGCCGATGACCACGAAGGCGGCGGCTGGGTCCGGATCTTCTCGGTCAAGGGCGGCAAGTTCGCCGCGGCGACCGACTGGTTCAAGGCCTATCGCGACGTGGTCGAACACGCCGTCAAGACCGCCGAATAATCATTTTCCTGGCGCCTTGGCCGGGCTTGACCCGGCCATCCACATCTGCTTGTTCGATTGCGGGAAAAGAAGACGTGGACCCCCGGGTCAAGCCCGGGGAGGCGGCGAGTCTGGCGTTTCTATGAACCAGAGGGTCGTCGATGCTGGCGCTCAACAACATCGAAGTCGTCTATGACGGCGTGATCCTGGTGCTGCGCGGCGTATCGCTGGTCGCCGAGGAGGGGCGGATCACCACCCTGCTCGGCGCCAACGGCGCCGGCAAGACCACGACGTTGAAGGCGATCTCCGGCCTGTTGCAGACCGAGCGCGGCCAGGTCACCAAGGGCAATGTCGAGCTCGACGGCAATCGCATCGACGCCTTGCTGCCGCACGAGGTCGTCAAGCGCGGCGTCGTGCAGGTCTTCGAGGGCCGCCGCGTCTTCGAGAACCTCACGGTCGAGGAAAACCTGATCGTCGGCGCGCACAGCCGCACCGACTTCACCGCCGTCCGGCGCGGTATCGACCGGGTCTACGATTCCTTCAAGGTGCTGCGCGAGCGGCGCCACCAGCCGGCCGGCTATCTGTCCGGCGGCGAGCAGCAGATGCTGGTGATCGGCCGCGCGCTAATGTCCGATCCCAAAGTCGTGCTGCTCGACGAGCCCTCGCTCGGCCTCGCGCCGCTGATCATCGAGGAAATTTTCGGCGTCATCCGCCGCTTGAAGGAAGAACAGGGACTGACCGTGCTGCTGGTCGAGCAAAACGCGGCCTTGGCGCTCGACGTCGCCGACCACGGCTATGTCATGGAAAACGGCCGCATCGTGCTCGAAGGCCCGGCCGACGCGCTGCGCCAGAACTCCGACATCAAGGAATTCTATCTCGGCCTCAACGAGACCGGGGCACGCAAGTCCTACCACAACGCCAAACACTACAAACGCCGCAAACGCTGGCTGGCCTAGCTTCACGAACGCGGCCATTGATCAAGATGGCGCTGGCAAGATGGCGCCGGCCTCGCCAAAGACGGTAGGGTCCAGGTTCATGGATCCCTCGCTTTCGCGGGAATGACAGTGGAGTAAATCCATGCCCACCCTTCCCCGCATCGCGGTTATCGGCACCGGCGGCACGATCTCGTCGCTCGGCAACGGCAGCCTCGACGTGCTCGATTATCCGGATTTCGGCCAGAAGCTGACCAGCGAGGCGCTGCTCGACAAGTTCCCCGAGACGCGGCTCGTTGCCGATCCGATGCCGATCACCTACCGCCAGGTCGGCAGCACCGCGCTCGGCCCCGAGGATTGGCTCGAGCTGCGGCGGATCATCCACCAGACCGCGCAGGACGATCCTGCCGTCGCCGGCTTTGTCATCCCGCACGGCACCGCGACGCTCGAAGAGACGGCGTTCTTCCTCAACCTGACGCTGGCGGTCAAGCAGCCGGTCGTGCTGGTCGGGGCGCAGCGCCCGGCGAGCGCGCTCGGCACCGACGCCGGGACCAACCTCGTCAACGCGCTCCAGGTCGCCGGCAGCGAGGCGGCGCGCGGCAAGGGCGTGCTGGTCGTGCTCAACAACGAGATCCACCCGGCGCGGGACGTGGTCAAAACCTCGACCTACCGGATGCAGACCTTCCGCAGCTTCGATTTCGGCGCGCTCGGCCATGTCGACGGCGACGGCGTGCATTTCTACCGCGCGCCGCTGAAGTCGCACATGCCCGACACCGAATTCGCGGCAAGCAGCCTCAGGCTGCCGCTGCCGCGCGTCGACATCGTGCTGAGCTATGCCGGCGCCGATGCGGCGCTGGTCACGGCGGCGGTCGCCGCCGGCGCCAAGGGCATCATCTCCGCCGGCTTCGCCCCCGGCAGCCCCACACCCGCGCAACAGGAGGCGCTGCTGGCGGCCGCCAAGGCCGGGGTGGTGGTCGTGCAGTGCAGCCGCGCGGCCACCGGCCGGGTCGCGCCGCGACGGCGGCTCAAGGAGACCGGCTTTGTCGCCGGCGAGGATTTCTCGCCGCAAAAGGCCCGCATCCTGCTGATGCTGCTGCTCACCAAAACCGGCGATATCGGCAAGATCCAGGCCGCTTTCGCGGCGTATTAAAGCGACGGCGGGTCCTCGGCGACGGCGGCGTCGGCCAGGCTGTTGTCGACCGCGATCGCGTAGTCGACGCCGCGACAGAAACCGCCGGAGACGAGGCCGTCCTTGAGCCGGTCGTACCCGTCGCGCGGCAGGATCGGGCTGCGGCCCCAGACGCCGAGCGTCTTGTAGCGCTCCAACGCCGCCACGAGGCGGGGCCGCGGCACGTCCGGGAAATAGCTCTGCACGACCTCGGCGAGCGCTTCGGCGGGCTGTGCGTGCAGCCATTTCTGTGTGCGGTAAAGACCGCGCACCAGCAGCGCCATCTCCGCGCGCTTGGCGGCGAGCACCGGGCGCCGCGCGTAGAACGTCGTGTACGAGCATGGGCCGCGCCGCGCCGCGGCATACCACAGATGGCCTGCGCCCTCCGCGATCAGCGCCTCGGCGAGCGGCTGGAACAGCTGCACGACATCGACCTTTCCGGCCCGCAGCGCGGCCATGTTGTCGGCCATCGTGCCGTCGGCGGCGCGGTCGATCGACGCCGGATCGATGCCGGCGAGCCGCAAATCGTGCTGCAGGCAGAGCCACGGGGTCGGCACTTCGCTGACCGTGGCAATGCGCGCATCGGCAAGATCGGTGATCGCGAAATCGGGATGCGGCGTCCGGCCGACCAGCAGGAACGGGTCGCGGGTCACCGCCTCGCCAAAGCACACCAGGTCGCAATCCGGGCGCTCGTCGTAGAGCTGGTTGACCCGCATCGGGCCGCCCCAGGCGACATCGGTGCTGCCGTCGAACAACCCGTTCGGCGCCTTGCCGAAACCGGGCGCCGGCGCGAACCGCACCGCGACGCCTTCCTTGTCGTACGCACCCAGCGCGAAAGCCGCGTAATACGGCGCGTAAAACAGCCCGCGCAGCGATTCCTGGAGAACGATGGTCATCGACTTTAACCCGCCTTCAATATCGCCGCGGCCGCATCGGCGAAAACCTGCGCGCCCAGCACGATGTCGTCTTCCCTGGTGTCTTCCGACCAGTGGTGGCTGATCCCCTTGAGGCTGGGGATGAACATCATCCCGGCGCGCAGCCTGTGCGAGATCACCTGCGCGTCGTGGCCGGCGCCGCTCGGCATGCGGACATGGCCGCCCGGCACATAGCGCTCCGCCGTCGCTTCGATCGCGGCCTCGAACGCCGGATCCATCAGCCGCGGCTCGGTCTGCGACAATTCCTCGATCGTCACCGTGCACGGCCCGGCGCGGTCGGCGTCGGCGACCATCGCCAGCAGCGCGTCACGGTAACGGGCGAGGATCGCGGTATCGACATCGCGCACCTGCACCTGCATCTCGGCGCGGCCGGGAACGACGCTCGGCGCGTTCGGGTCGATCAGCATGCGGCCGATCGTCCACACCGTGCGCGCCGCAGCGAGCGCGGCGAAGCGGTCGTGGATCTGTGCCGCCAGCCGCACCATCGCCACGCCGGCATCCCGGCGCCGCGCCATCTGCGTGGTGCCGGCATGGTTCTGCTGGCCCGAGAAGACGACGCGCCAGTTCCAGATGCCGACGATCCCCTCGACGACGCCGATCCGGCGGCCGGTCGAATCGAGCGTGTCGCCCTGCTCGATATGCGCTTCGAGATAGCCGAGATAGCGGTCCGGATCGGCCGCGATGCGCGGCCGGCCGGCATAACCGGCGCGCCGCAGCGCGTCGCACAGCGTCTCGCCCTCGCGGTTCCGCGCGGTGGCGATCTCGGTTTCGCTCAGCCGGCCGGTGAACGAGCGGCTGCCGAGCATGTTGCCGTAATGGCCTTCCTCGTCGGCCCAGGCCACGGTCTCGATGCCGAGGCCCTTCAGCGACGGGTCGGCGGCGAAAGCGCGCGCCAGTTCAAGCCCGTAAATGACGCCGAGCGCGCCGTCGAGCCAGCCGCCGCGCGGCTGGGTCTCGCTGTGCGAGCCGACCAGCAGCCGGTGCGTCACCCCTTCCGCGCGGCCAAAGACATTGCCGATGCCGTCGATGACTGGGTCGAGCCCCGCCTCGGCGAACTTGTCGGCGAGCCACTGGCGCGAGGCGATATCGACAGCGGAATAGGTCGGGCGATGAACGCCGGTCTCGTAGCGGCCGAAATCGGCGAGCCGCTTGAGGTCGCCGAGAAGGCGTTCTCCATCGATTTCCGGCATGACGAGGCAATCCTTTCAGCGAATTAATCCGCCGGCAAGGGGAGCCGGAGACGGACCCGCGCGTATCCCATGCACAATGCCTCGTTCGGGGATTTGCCGGAAGGTCCGGCGGCATCGGGCCACCCGCGAGCGCCTTGCAGACATGGGAGAACGGCAATGAACAAATCGACGCTGGCCGGTGCCGCGATGATTGCGGTCGCGGCCCTGACCGCGCCGGCGATGGTCGCCTGGTCGCAGAGTCCGCCGCCGCGGCCCGCCGGGGCGGAACCGAGCGGCGCGCACGGACCCGCCGGTCCCGGCCATGAGAAAATGCATCGCGGCTGGGAGCGCTGGGCGCGCGAGGTGTCGCCACAGCAGGCCTGCGTCGACCGGATTGCCCGGCGCGCCGGGTTTGTCGCCGCGATGGGCGTCAAGCTCGGCCTGACGCCCGACCAGAAGCCGCTCTGGGACAAGGTTGTCGCAGCCGGCCAGAGCGCGCAGGACAGCGAGCGCAAGCTGTGCAATGCGCTGCCCTCGGCGGCCGGCGCGGGCGACAAGCTCACCGTCATCGACCGCATGAACCATCGCCAGCAGATGCTGCAGGCGCGGCTGCAGGCGCTGCAGCAGACCGAGCCGGCGGTGCAGGCGCTCTACCAGGCGCTGACGGCGGAGCAGAAAGCGATGCTCGACCATCCGTTCCGGCGCGGGTGAGCCTCCCCCCCCCCCGCGCCGCGCCTGCCCCTCCCCCGCCAGCGGGGGAGGGATGAGGTGGGTGGGGGTGCAACATCGCCGAGACGCGCGCTAGGATAGCGCGCAGCATTACCAGCCGGCGCCCCATCCAATGCCCAAGCCCAATCCGCGTATCGCCATTTGCGGTTTCTCGATCGAGTGCAACCGTTTCGCGCCGATCGCGACGCGTGCGCATTTCGCCTATTTCGCCGGCGACGAGATCGCGGCGGAGGCCCGCAAGCCGGCGCCGCGCATGCTGGGCGAAATCCCCGGTTTCGTCACCGAGATGGATGCGGCGGGGCCGTGGCAGCCGGTCGGGCTCGCCTTTGCCGCCGCCGAGCCGAACGGTCCGGCCGATCACCAATTCTTCACCGAGCTGATGGCGGATATCGAGACCCGGCTCACCGCGGCCTTGCCGGTCGACGCGGTTTACATCTGCGAGCACGGCGCCGGCATCACCACCGAGGACGACGACCCGGACGGCGCCCTGTTCGCCATGGTGCGCCGCCTCGTCGGCCCGGATGTGCCGGTCGCCGCGACGCTCGACCTGCATGCCAACGTCTCCGACCGCATGGTCTCGTCGGTCGACGCCTTTATCGGCTATCGCACCAACCCGCATATGGACATGCGCGAGCGCGGCATCGAAGCGGCGCAGACGATCCGCGAGCTGCTCGCCGGGACCAGGACCGAGACCGCCTTTGTGCGCCTGCCGATCGTGCCGCCGACGGTGACGATGCTGACCGCCGCCGGTCCCTATGCCGACATGATCGATTTCGGCCAGAGCAAGATCGGCGCCGGCGACAAGCCTGGCGATAAGCCCGAGATCATGAACGTGTCGGTGATGGGCGGGTTCGCCTTCTCCGACACGGCGAAGAACGGCATCGCCGTGGTGGTGACGGCGCGGCGCGACCGGCGCAACTCGCGCGCGGCCGAAGCGACCGCCCGCGAGGTGGCCCAATTCGGCTGGGACAACCGGGCGCGCTTCTACCCGAAGCTGACGCCGCTCGACGACGCGGTGGCGAAGGCGGCAGCGGTGTCGAACGACCCGGCGCTGCCGGCGCTGTGCTTTGCCGACGTCGCCGACAATCCCGGCGGCGGCGGACGCGGCAACACGATGTACCTGCTGAAAGCGCTCCACGAGGCCGGGGTCGAGGGCGCCTATGTCGGCATCATCTACGACCCGGCGCTCGCCGCCGAGGCGCATTCCTACGGCCTGCACTACAATTTCGCGGCGCGTTTCAACCGCGACGAGGACACCAGCTTCTCCGAGCCGTGGACCGCGCCGGCGCGGGTCGTGGCGCTGCATGACGGCGAATGCGTCGGGCGGCGCGGCATCTATGCCGGGATGAGCCTCGGCATGGGGAAGTGCGCCGCGCTGCAACTCGGCGGCATCACCGTGGTCGTGGTGTCAAAGCGCCGGCAATGCGCCGACCCGGTGTTTTTCGAGATGATGGGGCTCGACCTCGCCAAGGCGCGCATCGTCGTGGTCAAATCGCGCGGCCATTTCCGCGGCGGGTTCGACGAATTCTTCGACCATGACCGGATCGTCGAGGTCGACCTCCCCGGCCTGACCTCGCCGATGCTGAAGAATTTCACCTGGCACCGCCTGCCCCGCCCGGTGATCCCGCTCGACGACGACGTGGTATGGCACCCGCCCGCGCCGTAGCGCCCGGATACGCGCGCGTGCGTCATTCCGGGGCATCGCGCAGCGATGAACCCGGAACCCATGCACACGGACCTGGAAAGGCGCGTTCCAGCGCCACCGACACTTGGATCAGCCCGTGTTTCGGCCCTGCGGGCCGCCCCGGAATGACGCACGGACGCGTCAGACCGCCGGGCCGTTCACATGCGGCTTGAGCGCCGCGTAGGCGAGGCTGCAGGTCGGGGTCGGGATGCCGTGCTTGCGGCCCAGCTCGACGACCTTGCCGGCGAACCAGGGCAGCTCGATGCGGTTGCCGCGCAAGAGGTCGTTGCACATCGAGGTCATGTGGTAGGGCGGCATCGAGCGGAGCTGGGCGACGACCCTGTCGAACACGTCGTCGGCCAGCGGCACCCCCTCGGCGCGGCCGACCGCGATCGTCTCGCGCAGCGTCCCTTCGCACAGCGCCCATAATTCGGGGTCCTCGCGGTAGACGCCGAGCGGCGCGCGGGTCAGCGAGTTGACGCTGGACAGCGGCACGATGCCGAGGAATTTCTCCCACACCGGCACCAGCACGTCGGGATAGAGCTCGCCGTCGAAGCCGGCCTCGGCGCAGAGCCCGGCGAGCGCTTGGCCGCGCGGGCTCGCGCCGCCGCCGACCTCGCCGAAGATCAGCCGCTGATACGTCCCGGTCTGGCGCACGACGCCCGGCGCGACGATCGAGCCGGTGACCCAGGCGGTGCCGGCCATCACCGCGTCGCGGCCGAGGATCGGGATCAGCCGCTCATGCGCATCGACGCCGTTCTGCTGCGGGATGACCGCGGTGCGCGGACCGACCAGCGGCTTGATCGCTGCGCCGGCGCTTTCGACATCCCAGAGCTTGACGCAGAAAATGGCGTAGTCCACCGCGCCGACGGCGGCGGGATCGTCGGTCGCCTGCACGCGCGGCAGGTGGGTCGCGCCGCGGTCGCCTTCGATCTTGAGACCGTTGGCCTGCATCGCCGCGAGGTGCGCGCCGCGCGCGATAAACGTGACGTCGGCGCCCGCCTGGGCCAGCGCCGCACCGTAAATGCAGCCGATCCCGCCGGCCCCGACAATCGCGATGCGCATCCTCTCCTCCCGCTCCCGCGCCGCTTGCTCTAGGGTGAACGCCTCGTTGATGCAGGAGGAAATCATGGCGCAAACGCAAAGTTCACCCGCCCGTGAAGCGATCCGCGGCACTGTGCCCAAGCTCGCCGAGATCGCCGACACGCTGATCTACGGCCAGATCTGGGAAGGCCCACATCTGTCCAAGCGCGACCGCAGCCTCATCGTCTGCGGCGCGCTGATGGTGATGGGCCGAGACGAGCAATTGCGCGGCCATCTCGCCCGCGCGCTCGACAACGGCTGCACCAAGGACGAGATCGCCGAGTTGATCACCCATCTCGCCTTCTATTCCGGCTGGCCGACCGCGATGACCGCGGCGCGCCTCGCGAAGGAGGTGTTCGCGGCGCGGTAAACCTCAGGTCATGCCGACCCGGCGGATTTCGCCGGGTCGGGCCTCTTCGATCGCGAGCAGCACAGCTGGCACCAGGGGCAACAGGTCGGCAAATTTGTTGCTGCGCGCGCCGAGAACGACAATCCGTAACGGCGATCCGCCGAGGTTTTGCTGATAGGTCAGGTTCCGGTCCGCTGTGACGAAAACCTCAAACCCGACGGCGGCCGCATGTCGTAGCAACGCGCCGTTTCGCAATCCGGCCCAGCCGCTTTGCTGAACTGTCCGCACCTGATGCGGCGACAAGTGCCGGGTCAAACCTCGCGGTAGCTGCTCATCCAACAGAATGAGCATGCGCCGCTAGCATCTCACACGCCGCTTCAAGCGCGGCTACCGCCCGTTCGCGGGTCACTGAGGGAAACTCGTCAAGGAACTGGTCGAGCGTGTACCCGCCTTCGAGGTAATCAAGCAAATTACGTAGCGGCACGCGCGTCCCGACAAAAACGGGTGTCCCGCCCAGGATTTCCGGGTCGCTGTGGATGATCGGCTCGGGTGTTGCCATAAGGCAGCATTGATAGTGCCGACCGTCGGGATTGTAAATCGAGACCGGGCCGGTCATGCCGCGTCGTGAAAGATGACGCCGAGCGTGAAGCGTCGGCCGGAATGCAGCCGGCTGACGCCGTGCCGCATCGTCGCGCGGTAGTAGCCGCGGGCACCGGCGACCGGCCGGTGGTTCACGGGAAAGACCACCGCGTCGCCTTGGCGCAGCGGCACCACCTCGCCGCGCGATTGGCGGCGCGGGCGCTGCTCGATGAGGAGGAATTCGCCGCCGGTGAAATCCTCGCCCGGCCGCGACAGCAGCACCGTCGCCTGCAGCGGAAAGACCAGCTCGCCGTAGAGGTCCTGATGCAGGCAGTTGTAGTCGCCCGGCCCGTATTTGAGGATCAGCGGCGTCGGCCGCGACTGCCCCGCCGCGTGACAGCGCGCCGTGTAAGCGTCGAGCGTCGCGGGAAATTTCGCCGCGCGCCCGAGACGCCGCTGCCAATCGTCGGCAATCGGCGCGACCCGCGGGTAAAGCCCCTCCCGCAGCGCGGCCACGACCGGCGGCAGCGGGTAGGCGAGATATTGATACTCGCCCTGCCCGTAACCGTGCCGGGCCATGACGACACGGCTGCGAAACCGCTCGCGCTCGCCATAGAGGGCGACAAGGTCCCGGCATTGCGCGGCGCCGAGCAAACCCGGCAGCACCGCGTAGCCGTCACGGTCGAGGCTTGCGGCGAGGTCGTCGGCCAGCGGCCCGACCGCCGGCGCCTCGGCACCCTCTCCCGCACTGCGGGAGAGGGCGGCGGGGTGGATGAGGGGCCTACTCGGCGGCATCGGCGGTCATCGCGGCGCGCTCGGTCGCCAGCAGCTTCTGCTTGCGTTCGAGGCCCCAGCGATAGCCGGCGAGGTCGCCGTCGCGGCGGACGATGCGGTGGCACGGCACCAGCAGCGCCAGCTTGTTGGCGGCGCAGGCGGCGGCGACCGCGCGCACCGCTTTCGGCTGGCCGAGCGCCGCGGCGATCTCGGTATAGGTCGCGGTCTTGCCGGGCGGCACCTTTTGCAGCGCCCGCCAGACGCGCGCCTGGAACGCGGTGCCGCGGATGTCGAGCGGCAGGTCGGGCTGCTCGGCGGGGTCGGTCACGAAATGGACGATGCGCTCCGCCCAGCGCCTGAGCTTGTCGTCCGCCGGCCAGATCAGCGCCGCCGGAAAGCGCCGCCGCAGTTCCGCTTCGAGCGGCGCCTTCTCGTCGCCGAGCGCGGTCATGCAGATGCCGCGCTCGGTCGCCGCCACCAGCGCCCAGCCGATCGCAGTCTTCACGGTGGTGAAGCGGATGGTCTCGCCGCGTCCGCCGTGGCGGCGCGCCGCCGGTGTCATGCCGAGCCCCGTCGGCGCCGCCGCGTAAGCCCGCGAGCTGGCGCCGAAACCGGCGGCGTACACCGCCTCGGCGACCGGCTCACCGGCTTCGAGCCGCGCCGCAAAGCGGTCGAGGCGATGCGCCTTGCCCCATTCGCGCGGCGTCGCGCCGGTGATCTGCTTGAAGACGCGGTGGAAGTGATAGCGGCTGATCCCCGCCGCGCCGGCCAGCTCGTCGAGGCTCGGCAGCGTCTCCCGGCTGCGGATCAGCGCGCAGGCGCGCTCGACCGCCGCGACATGGCGCCGGGCCGGTGAGCCCTCGTTCGGGCGGCAGCGCTTGCACGGGCGGAACCCCGCCGCTTCGGCCTCCTCGCCGGTCCGGTAAAAGGCGACGTTCTGGCGCAGCGGCTGGCGCGAGGCGCAGCCCGGCCGGCAATAGACGCCCGTCGTCTTGACCGAATAGACCCACTGCCCGTCCTGCGACGCGTCGTGCGTGCGGACCGCTTCCCAGCATTGCTCTTGGTTCAACATGGTCGTGCTCCTCGGCATCGTCATGCGAGGAAAATGGCGTATGCGCCACCATACCTCTATCCGCCCCTTGCTTTCTCATTTGCCTTTCGAGATTGCCGCCTTTCGAGATTGCCGCCTTGCGTCGGCCGGCGTTGCCCGCAGCCTCGGCCGCGGTTTAACCTCAGTTTCAGATATTCATTCGGGAGGGAAAAGCCATGACGGTCTTTGTCGCCGGAGGAACGGGCTTTATCGGACGCCGGCTGATCCCGCTGCTCGTCCAGCGCGGCGAGGAGGTCGTCGTCATGGACCTCAACCCGCAGACCGCCGACTACTCGGCCCATGGCAAGCAGGTGCGCGTGGTGCGCGGCGATGTCAGCCAGTTCGACGATTTCCTCGCGCGGATCGTCGAGGCCAAGCCCGACCGGATCGTCAACCTCGCCTATTACATCGGCAGCGACCTGCCGCCGCGCGTCGCCTTCAAGCTCAACGTGCTCGGCATGGACAACTGCTTCGAGGCGGCGCGGCTCGCTGGCGTCAACCGGGTCGTCTACGCCAGCTCGGTGGCGGTCAGCGGCGAGCAGAAGCATTACGGCGAGCGCCTGGTCGACGAGACCGATTTCAAGCATGGCCATGTGCAATACGCGATGCACAAGATCTTCAACGAGTGGCAGGCGCAGGACTACCGCGAAAAGCACGGCATGGAGATCACGACGATTCGTCCGGCCAACGTAACCGGCCCCGACAAGATCTTCGGCTCGGTCGACCATGTGTTCATCGTCACCAAGCCGGCGCGCGGCGAGCCGGTCAACATGCCGTACAAGGACGCGATGCGCGCCCCCGTGCATGTCGACGAGATCGCCGAGATCTTCGCCCGCGTCACGATGAAGGACAAGCCGGAGCACGCGGTCTACAACACCGGCGGCCAGACCATCAGCCTCGGCGAGATCGCCGATATCGTGCGCGAATTCATCCCCGACGCGCAGATCACCTTCGACCATGATACCGGCGGCCGCGAACGCTCGGGCAATTTCATGATCGACAATTCGCGGGTGGTGACGGAATTCGGCATCCAGTTCCGCCCCTACCGCGAGCGGGTGCTGCAGATCATCAACGAGGTGCGCGCCGAGCGCGGTCTGCCGCCGCTCAGCGAGCGCTGAGGATCACGCCTGCCTGGGATCGGTCCAGGGGTCGATCCAGGGGTCGATCCAGGGGTCGATGACGGGCACGGACAGATCGGCAAAGTGACGCGTGTTGCGCGTCGCCAGCGGCGCGCGGTGGGCGATGGCGATGCCGGCGATCATCGAATCGCGCAGATCGTGCGGCCGGCCGGCGCGCTGCCGCTCCGCCGCCAAGGCCGCCGTTTCCTCAGCCGCCGATTCGTCAAAGGCCGCCACCCGGTCACGGATAAAGTGATCGATGACGCGCTGAAACCCGGTCTGAAGTTCGACCTGCCTGCGGCCGACAGACATCGTCGCAATGCCGACGCGAATTTCGAATATCGTTATAGCGGTGGTCCAAATAGAGGATCTGACCTGAGCGTCCAGCCACGTCGCGACGGCAGCATCGGGCTGCGTCCTCATCACCGCCGAGAGGACGTTCGTGTCGAGTATGATCATTCGTCGAACTTGGCAGGCTGTACGGGATATCCCCGCCATTCGGGAATGTCCTCCTCCAAACCCTTGCCGCGAAACAGCGCCGCGATCTCGCTGCCGAGGCCGCGTTCCTTCGTCCGATCGACGGCGGCGTCGCGCAGGATGTCGCGCACCAGTTCTTCGAGGCTCATCCCGTATCGCCGGGCGCGCTCCTTGAGGCGCTGCTTTACGTCGTCTTCGAGATTGCGGACCAACAGCTGGGCCATCGTCGCGCCCTCCTCCTTTCGATATCATGATATCATCGCTTTGGCCGAAGCGACAGGATGTAGCTGGCGATGTCTTCGTTGGCCGCTTCCGGCAGGGCCAGGTTTGCCGAAACCCAGTGCGGCCGGCTGAGAAACGACCGCAGCGTAAAGATGTTGAAGGTCGGCTTGGCGGCGATCGCGGTGAACGGCGGCGCGTCCGGCGTGGGCGATGGTTGGCCCGGCTTGATCGCGTGACATTTCGCGCAAATCTGCGCTGCCAGCATCGCGCCTTTTGTGGCATCGGTGCGCGCGGCGGCGCTCGCGGCGATCGCCGTCAGCACGGCGGCGGCACACCATTTCACCATCGGCGGCCGGCGGTCATCGCCTGAAGAGGGCTTCGGCGCCGCCGCGATGCTTGCGCTTTTCGGCGATTTCGGCCTCGGCGCGGGCGATCTCGCTGCTCAGGCCAGCGATGTATTCTTCGAGCTCGGCAATGCCGAGCAGGCTCAAATCTTTCAGCCCCGGAGGCTTGCGGCTGGGTATCGGGTCGTCTTCGTCCATCTTCTCGCTCCGCTGGAGTGATGCCGCTTTCATCGGCGGGCGACGCCCATTATATCGGTAGCATGAGACGCGGCGACGCCGCGCGAGACGAGCACCTCACTGCAGGACCTTACCATGCGCTCACCGCTGATGCCGAAAGCGACCGCCGTCTGGCTGGTCGAGAATACTTCCCTGACATTCGACCAGATCGCCGATTTCTGCGGGCTCCACCCGCTCGAGGTGCAGGCGATCGCCGATGGCGAGGTCGCCACCCAGATGCTGGGGCTCGACCCGGTGGCGAACGGCCAGACCACCGCGGCGGAGATCGAGCGCTGCCAGGCCGATCCCGACGCCCGGATGAAACTGCTGGAGACCGCGATCCCGCCGCAATACCAGCGCCACAAGGGCCCGCGCTACACGCCGATCGCCAAACGCCAGGACAAGCCCGACGCGATCTTCTACCTGTTGCGCAACCACCCGGAGCTGTCCGACGCGCAGATCTGCAAGCTGGTCGGCACCACCAAGCCGACGATCAACGCGGTGCGCGACCGCAGCCATTGGAACAGCACCAACATCAAGGCGCGCCACCCGGTGGGTCTCGGCCTGTGCACGCTCGAGGAGCTCGATCAGGCCGTGACCAAGGCGACCCGCGGCAAGAAATCGCTGGCCGATATCGAGGCGGAAATCGCCGCGCGCGAAGCCGAGGAAGCGGACGCGGAGGCGTAACCGGATAGCCAAGGGGGATGCGGATGCCGCGCCTGATGCTGGTCGGCGACGTCAACCTGATGAATGTCGACGATCCGGCCGTCCCGTTCCGCCGGGTTGCCGACATCTTCGCCCGGGCCGATGCGATTTTCGGCAATCTCGAATGCCTGCTGTACCATCCGCCTCAGGGACACAGCGTCGACCAGGAGGGGTTTTTCGCCGACCCGGCGATCGGCGGCGAGGCGCTGAAACTCGCCGGCTTCAACGCGGTCGGGCTGGCCAACAACGTCAATTACGGCGGCGCGGCGATCCTCGGTTCGATCGCGCAACTCGACCGGCTGGGCATCGGCCACACCGGCGCCGGCGAGCATCTGGCGGCGGCGCGCGCCCCGGCGATCGTCGGGGGCGGCGGGCTGCGGATCGGCGTCGTGCAACGCAGTTCCGTGTACTGGCCCACCAACCATGAGGCCGGCGCGCACAGCGTCGGCATCGCCGCGCTGCGCGGCCACACCGCCTATCAGGTCCCCGCCCACAAGACGCGGCCGGAAATCCCGCCGACGAACCGGCCCGGCGTGCCGCCGATCATCGTCACCTGGGCCGACAAGGCCTATCTCGCCGCGTTCGCCGAGGACATCGCGGCGGCGCGGCAGCAGGCGGACATCGTCGTCGCGTCCTGCCATTGGGGGCTCGGCGAGGAGGTGCTCGACTACATGACGGAGATCGCCCATGCGGCGATCGACGCCGGCGCTGATATCGTCATCGGCCACGGACCGCATTATTCGCTGCCGGTCGAGGTCTACCGCGGCAAGCCGGTCTTCTACGGGCTCGGCAGCTTCTCGTTTCACACCGGGCATGGCGGTCGCCGCCACGGCGACTGGATCGGCATGATGGCGGAAATCGAGGTCGCGCCGCGCGAGGTCAGCGAGGCGAACTTCCGCTTCGTGCGCCACAACGACGCCAACGAGACGGTGCTGTGCCCGCTCGCCGATGAGGGGGAGACGCTGGCGCGGCTTACCGACCGGGCTTCCCGCGCGGGCACGCGGCTGACGCCGCGAGGCGATCGCGTCACCGTCGCCTTGAACTGACCGCGTCATTCCGGGGCATCGCGCAGCGATGAACCCGGAACCCATGCACACGGTCTTTCCCAAAGGGGTCGCGGTGGCGATACAGGCTTTTCGACGTCTGTGTTCATAGGTTCATCGCTGCGCGATGCCCCGGAATGACAGGCTCTGAGGTGTCGTTCCGGCGACGATACAAAGGGTGCGGGCCTACAGCGCCATCAGGCGCTCGCGCAGCTCCTTGTCGCCGCGCAGTTCGGCCGCGGGCCCGGCGTGGCGGACCTCGCCTTTCTCCAGCACATAGACGCGGTCGGCCAGCGACAGCGAGAACTCGACCCCCTGCTCGGCGAGCAGGATGGTCAGCCCTTGGTCGCGCAATTCACCGATCTTGAGGCGCAGCGTCTCGACCACCAGCGGCGCCAGCCCCTCGGACGGCTCGTCGAGCAGCAGCAGCTCCGGGTTGCCCATCAGCGTGCGCCCGATGGTCAGCATCTGCTGTTCGCCGCCCGAGAGGAACCCGGCCTGGCGGTTGCGCAGCTCGCGCAGCACCGGGAACAGCTCGTAGACCGTCTCGACCGTCCAGTGTCCGCTGCGGCCGCCGGCCCGCGCGGCGACATCCAGGTTCTCCCACACGCTGAGCTCGGCGAAGACGCGCCGGTCCTCCGGCACAAACCCGATCCCGGCGCGCGCCACGCGGTGCGGCGCCCAGCCGGTAACGTCGCGGCCCTTCCAGTTAACGTGGCCGCTAGCCGGTGGGGTCAGCCCCATGATCGAACGCATCGTCGTCGATTTGCCGACGCCGTTGCGGCCGAGCAGGCAGACGCATTCACCGGCGTTGATTTCGAGCGAAATCCCGAACAGCACCCGGCTCAGGCCGTAGGCGGTGTGGATGTCGTCGACGGCGAGAAGAGGGGTCGTCATTCAATGTCCGCCGAGATAGACGCGGCGCACCTCCGGGTCGGCACGCACTTCCTCCGGGGTCCCGTCGGCGATGACGCGGCCCTGGTGCAGCACCGCGATCTTCTGCGAAATCTGAAACACCACGTCCATGTCGTGTTCGGTAAAGAGCAGGGTCAGCGCGCGTTCGCCGGCGATCTTTTCGATCAGGCGGATCGTGTCGTGGGTTTCCGTCGCCGACATGCCGGCTGTCGGCTCGTCGAGCAGCAGCATCGCCGGGTCGCTCGCCAAAGCGAGGCCCAGTTCGAGCTGCTTCTGGTTGCCGTAGCTGAGCGTCCCGGCAACCGTGTCGCGTTGCTCGATCAGCCCGATCGAGGTCAGCAAACAAGCGGTCTCGTCGCGGTAGAGCGCCTCCGAGCGCGACCAGAAATTCCGCCCCCGGCCGTGATGGACGAGAAACGCCGCCTGCAGGTTCTCGAACACGGTGAGCCGCGCAAAGATATTGGTGCGCTGGAACGAGCGGCCGATCCCCATGCGGCAGATGCGATGCGGCGCCGCGCCGGTGATGTCGCGCGCGTCGAGCGTCACGGTGCCGCTGTCCGGCCGCAAATGCCCGGTGATCAGGTTGAACAAGGTCGACTTGCCGGCGCCGTTCGGGCCGATGACCGCGGCGATCTGCCCGGTCTCGACCGTCAGGCTGACATCCGACACGGCGCGGAACCCACCGAACGATTTGCTGATCCCGCTGACCTCAAGCACGGCGCAGGCTCCGCAGCCGGGTCCACGCCGCGTCGAGGCCGCCGAGGATGCCGCCGGGAAACGCGAACAGCAGCACCAGCAGGATCGTCCCGAGCACGAACGGCCAATATTCGGTGTAGTCGGTAATCGCCTGATTGAGCCAGACCAGCGCCAGCGCCCCGACCGGCGGACCCCAGAAATAATCCATGCCGCCGAGGATGGTCATGATCATCACCTCGGCGGATTTCGACCAGAACACGTAATCGGCAAAGACACCCCGGCTGAAGATGCCGTAAAGCGCGCCGGCCAACCCGGCGAACACGCCGGCGACGGTGAAGGCGGCGAGCTGGTACAGCCGCACATTGACCCCGATAAAGGCGGCGCGCTCCGGATTGTCGCGGATCGTGGTGAGGATGCGGCCGAACGGCGAGCGCACGATGCGGTGCACCACCGCCAGCGACACCGCGATGAGAATGACGGCGAGGATGTAGAACTGGTCGCTGGTTTTGAGGTCGCTCAGGAACGGGACCGAATTCATCCAGTCGAGATTGGGGAACGGCACCTCGGGCAGCCCGTTGTCGCCGCCGGTCACGTCGTTCCACTTGTAGGCGATGGCCCAGATGATCTGCGAAAACGCCAGCGTCAGCATCGCGAAATAGAGCTTGATCAGGCGCACGCAGAAATAGCCCGAGACCAGCGCGAACAGCGCCGTGCCCAGCCCCGCCGCCGGGAAGGCAATGACGAAGGGCACCTCGTAGGTCTTCATCAGGATGCCGCAGACATAGGCGCCGACACCGAAATAGGCGACGTGCCCGAACGACACCAGGCCGGTCGTGCCGAGCAGCAGGTTGAGGCTGACGGCGAACAGCGCGTCGATCGCGATCTGCTCGGCGAGGAAGGTGTCGTAGCGCGAGCCGATCCACGGCACCGCGCAGGCAAAGATCAGGACAAGCAGCGTCCACGGCACGCGGCTCATAATGCCGGACCCGCTGCCGACGACGCGGCCGCCGGCGGGCGGCGCCGCCGCGGCGGTTTGCGTTGCGCTGGTTTCGCTGGTCATAGCGGCCGTCCGAACAGGCCCCAGGGGCGCACGATAAGGATCACCGCCATCAGCGCAAAAACCGAGAACAGCGAGAAGCCGGGGAAGATCAGGATGCCGAAGGACAGCACCTCGCCATAGATCACCGAGCCCCAGAAGGTGCCCCAAAACGAGCCCATGCCGCCGATCACCACGACGATAAACGCCTGCACGATGATCAGCACGTCCATCCCCGGCACGATGCTCTGGATGGGGGTCACCAGGGCGCCCGACAGACCGGCGAGGAACGAGCTGAACACGAACATCCCGGTATAGATGAAGCCGACATTGGCTCCGAGCGAGTCGAGCATCTCGCGGTCCATCTGTGCGGCACGCACCAGCCGGCCGACGCCGGTGCGGTTAAGCACCAGCCACCCGCCGAACGCGATCGCCGGACCGACCACCATGATGAACAGGTTGTAGAGCGGCTGGGTGCTGCCGAAGATCTCCACGCTGCCGACCAGCACCGGCGGCGTCGAGACCGAAAGCTGCTGCGTGCCCCAGATGAATTTGGCCGCATCGCCGAGGATCAGCACCAGCGCGTAGGTAAAGAGCAGCTGATAGAGCTCCTCGCGGCCGTACAGCGAGCGGAAAAACAGCCGCTCGACCACCGCGCCCAGGACCCCGACCCCGACCGCGGCAAACAGGGCCGCCGCCCAGAACCCGATGCCGGTCGGGTGAAACCACTGCACCCCCTGCCAGGCGAGATAGGCGCCGAGCATGTAGAACGAGCCATGCGCGAAATTGATGACGCGCATGATGCCGAACACCAGCGACAGTCCCGAGGCGATCAGGAACAGGAACATCGCGGTGGTCAGGCCGCCCATGAATTGACCGAACAAAGACGAGGCCGCCACCGCCTAGTTTTCCCCAAGGTTGCGGCGCCGCCCGCGACAGGTCCCGGTCACGGGCGGCGCGCCGTCAACGTGGATCGCGTCAGTTGCCGGGGAACGAGGTCGGCAACGGCTTCGGGTCTTTCATCACCGCAAACGGGTAGTTCGGATCCTTGACCATCACGCCCCAGTATTCGGGCGCGAACGTCTCATGCGACTTCTCGCTGAAGCTGCGTTTTCCGACCGGCGTGTCGAACGTCATCCCGATCAGCGCCTTCGAGACCGCATCCGACTTGGTGCTGCCCGCCTTTTTGACGCCCTCCGCCAGGGCTTCGATCATCTCGTAGCCCATGATCGACCAGCCCGAGGCGTATTGGGTGTTGGTGAACTTCTTCAAATCCTCGATGAACTTCTTGTGCTCCGGCGGTTCGTTGCCGCCGGCCCAGATCACCGGATCGTAGGAATCGGTGACGATGCCGTAGGGGTAGTCGGCGCCGAGCGCTTGCGCGGCATCGGGCGTGCCGACCTCGCCGCCATCCACCAGGCGGTTGTCGATCGCCTTGAACAGGCCGAGCGGCGCCGCCTGCTTGGCGAACGTCACGAAGTCGCCGGCAAACAGCGAGCAGTAGACCGCATCCGGCTTCTTACCCAGCATGGCGTTGATGAATGCGGTGAAGTCGGGTTCGCCGAGCTTGGGCCATTGCGAGTCGACGACCTTGATGTCGGGGCGCTGCTTTTGCAGCGCCTTGACGAACGCCGAGATCGAGTCGCGGCCATAGGCATAGTCGGGGGCGATGGTCACGACCGTCTTCACATCCTTGAACTGGGCCATCTCGGTCGCGCCCGCGAGCCCCTCGACATCGGTGTTCGACGCCACGCGGAAGATATAGGGGTGGATGTGCTGCGCGTCCGTCAGGACCACGCTCTTCGACGACGGCGCCAGAAAGACGATCTTGTTCTCCTTGGCCACCGTCGAGACCGCCGGCGCTTCCGCCGAGGTCAGCGTGCCCGCGATAAAATCGACGCTGTCCTTGATGATCAGCTCACGCGAGAGGCGCACCGCCTCGTCGGCATTCGCCTTGCTGTCGCGCGAAAGGATCTCGAGCTTGCGGCCGAGCACCCCGCCGGCGGCATTGATCTCCGCCACCGCCATCTGCGCCCCCTTGAGGATCGGCACGCCATAAACCGCGGTCGGCCCGGAGAGCGGGATCGGGAAGCCGATCTTGATGTTGTCCGCCGCGCTCGCCGCGAACGGCGCACTCACGGCAGCGGCAAGAGCCAGGCCAAGGCAATGTCCCAGACGCATCGAATCCTCCCCTGTACTCGCCGCGTGTGCCCGCGGCATGCGCTTTTTCGATTTGGCGCGGCGCGACAATGGTTCGCAGCAGCGAAGCCTGTCAAGTTTGCGCGAGATTCAGCGGCAATTTGCCCACAAATAGCCGGGAACCTTTTACCGAACGCGCATCGGTTGCGCGGAGAAACCGAGCGGCGATAGCATCGGCGGCGCTTGCCGGAGACCTCGATGCCGACCATCCGCCCGCTTGTCGCGGCCGACCTCCCCGTCACCTGGCGGATCGCCCGCACCGCCTTCGGCACCTTTATCGGCGTGCCCGACGTGGAAGGGCATTGGGCCGACCGCGACCTGCACACCAACCGGTTCCGCGCGGCCAATGTCGAGGCGGTCGTCGCCGAGGAAGACGGCGCCATCGTCGGCTCCAATTTCATGACGCGCTGGGGCAGCCTCGGGTTTTTCGGGCCGGTCTCGATCCGCCCCGATCGCTGGAACGGCGGCGACGCCCAGCCGCTCGTCGCCGCCGCCTGCGAGACATTTGAACGCTGGGGCGTGACGCATCGCTGCCTGTTCACCTTCCCGCACAGCGCCAAGCATATCCATCTCTACGGCAAGTTCGGCTTCTACCCGCGTTTTCTGACCGCAGTGATGAGCCGGCCTGCGCGGCCCGGCGCCCTGGCGGATAATTCGCGCTACGGCGATCTTGCGCCGCCGGCGCGGCAGGCCGCCAAGGCGGCGGCCCGCACGCTGACCGACAGCCTCTATGACGGCCTCGACCTCACCGACGAGATCCGTGCCGTCGCGGCGCAGGGGCTGGGCGACACGCTGCTGCTGTGGGACGGGGCGAGCCGGCTCGGCGGGTTCGCGGTCTGTCATTGGGGGCCGGCGAGCGAGGCCGGCGCCGGCTTGCTCTACATCAAGTTCGGCGCGGTGCGCTGCGCCGCCGGCGCGGCGGAGCGGTTCGCGGCGCTGCTCGACCGCGCCGGCGCGCTGGCCGCCGCGGTGGGGATGAAGGCGGTGCTCGCCGGCGTCAATCTGGGGCGCGAGGAAGCCTATCGGCAGATGAAGGCGCTTGGCTTCCGCACCCAGCTCCAAGGCGTGGCGATGCATCATGGCAACGAGCCGGGCTATTGCCGCCCCGGGATCTACGCGCTCGATGATTGGAGATAGGCGATGAAAGCCATTGTCTGCGAAGCGTTTGGCGGGCCGGAGGTGCTGGCGCTGCGCGACCTGCCGGATCCGCCGCCGCCCGGCCCGGGCGAGGTGCAGGTGCGGATGAGCGCGCGCGGCGTGCAGTATGTCGACGTGCTGATGCTCGCCGGCAAGTATCAGTTCCGCCCCGAGCCGCCGTTTGTGCCGGGCAACGAGGCGGCAGGCGAGGTCGTCGCGGTCGGCGACGGGGTGACGCGTTTCAAGCCCGGCGACCGCATCATGAACCGCCTGCGCCTCGGCGCGTTCGGGACGCTGGCGAATGCGCGGGACATCGACTGCGATCCGGTTCCCGCCGCCATGAGCCTCGAAGAGGCGGCGGTGTTCCGCGGCGCCCATCACACGGCCTATCACGCGCTGATCCAGCGCGGCCGGCTGCAAGCCGGCGACTGGGTGCTGATCCACGGCGCGGCGGGCGGCATCGGCATCGCCGCGATCCAGATCGCCAAGCTGTTTGGCGCCACGGTCATCGCCACCGCCTCCACCGCGGAGAAGCGGGCGGTCTGTCTCGAAGAAGGCGCCGACTACGCGATCGACTACCGCGCGGGCTTTCGCGACCGGGTCAAGGAGATCACCGGCAAGCATGACGGCGTCGACATCTGCTACGACCCGATCGGCGCACAGGTATTCGACGAGTCGCTGCGCTGCCTGGCGTTCGGCGGCCGCATCCTGGTGCTCGGCTTTCTCGGCGGCGGCCCGTCGACGCCGCGCACCAACTACCTGCTGATCAAATGCCTGGAGGTGATCGGCGTGCGCCTCGGCGCCGTCAACGAGCACCAGCCCGAAGTCGGCCGCGCCAACACCCGGCTGCTGCTCGAACTTGCCGGCCAGGGCAAATTGAAGCCGCGCATCTCGCACCGCTTTCCACTGGAGCGGGCGGCCGACGCGATCCAGGCGGTGATCGACCGCCAGGTGATCGGCAAGGCGGTGCTGGTGGGTTAACCGGCATCCAAACATTCCCGGACCGCCTCCGGGAATCAATCGGATAAGGCATCAAAGCGCGGCCACTGAACCTTTGGCGATGGCCAACGTTGTGTAGACCGCAACAACGGAGGCGGGCTATGGCCGCATCGATGGATTCCGACCTGGCGACACTGCAAGCCGACATCGCCCAGCTACGCGCCGATTTCGCCAAGATGACGACGGATATCCGCACGCTGGCCACCAGCGGGGTCAACCAGGCGAGCGGCAAGGCGCAGGAATCGGCCGAGAAAGTATGGGACGAGGTGCGCCGCCAGGCACAGAACGTCTCTCACGAGATCGAGGACCGGCCCTTCGCCTCGGCGCTGGCGTCGTTTGCCACCGGGCTGGTTCTCGGCATGCTGCTGAACGCCCGGCGCGGCTAACCGGCGGTGAACAGCCTCTCGACCCGCATCGCGGTCGCGGCCGGGTCCGGTGTCGTCGCGCTGCTCGTGCTCGCGGTGACCCTGCTGTTCCTTGGCCATGCGCTGATGCTGCTGTTCGAGGAGAACGGCCTGCGAGGGTCCGCGGCGGCGGGTCTGACCGGCCTGATCGGCCTGATCCTCGCGGTGGTGATCGGGCTCGTCGCCAAATGGGCGATGCACACACCGCGGCGCCCTGCGCTGCCGGCAACGACTGCGCCGCAAGCCAACGGCGTCGCGAACGGCATCGCCGCCGACCTCGGCGCGTTGGCGGCGCAGCAGATCGTCAACACGACGCGGGCACACCCCTACAGCACGATGGGCGCCGCGCTCGCCGCCGGGATCGCGGTCGGCGCCGTACCCGAGCTGCGCAAGTCGATGATGGGGCTCTTCAAACACTGAGCCCGTGTCATTCCGGGGCATCGCGCCGCGGTGAACCCGGAACCCATGAACACGGACCTGGAAAAGCGCGTTCCGACGCCGCCGACACCTTGGATAAGCCCGTGTGCATGGGTTTCGGGTTCGGCCTGCGGGCCGCCCCGGAATGACGAAAGTAATTCGGGCCGGGCTCTGAGGTCCGGAGCAGCTGAGCCTCGACGGACGCACTTAGGCCTTTGCCGCGAGGCTCAGTCGTAAACCATGCCGATCGTCTCGGAGACCAGCACCGGGCGCGAGCCGCCCTCGATCTCCATCACGCCTTCATTGGTGATGCGCACGCCGCCCTCGACCTTCTCGACATTCTTCATCGTCAGGCGCAAGCGGACGCGCGAACCGGCCGGCACCGGTCCGGTAAAGCGGACCCGGTTGGCGCCGTAATTGATCCCGCGCGAGCGGTGCTTGACGCGATAGATCGTCGAGGCCAGCCGCGGCACCAGCGACAGGGTCAGCCAGCCATGGGCGATGGTCTTGCCGCCCGGCATCTCCTTTTTGCAGCGTTCGACGTCGACATGGATCCATTGATGGTCGCCCGTCGCGTCGGCGAACTTGTCGATCTGCTCCTGGGTCACCGTGTACCAGTCGCTGACCCCGATCTCCTTGCCGATATAGGAAACGAGATCGGCGCCCCGTTCGACTTCCAGCATTGGTTTCTCCCTCAACCCCTCATGGTGGGCGGCGCAACGGCGGCCCGCGTTACGGCCGCATGCAGAACTTGCTTTCGCCCGGCTGCAGCACGCGGGCGGCGAGGCGGGCGAAGTCGACCGCGAGCCGCCGCGTGTCGCGCGGGTCGATGATTTCCTCGACCCAGAAGGTCTCGGCGGTGCGGAACGGCGAGCGGAGCTTTTGCAGCCGCTCCTCGATCTCGGCGATCTTGGCGCCGCGGTCGGGCGCGGCGTCGATCTCGGCGCGGTAGGCGGCCTCGATCCCGCCTTCCAGCGGCAGCGACCCCCAGCGCGCCGACAGCCAGGCATAGCGGATCGAGAACCGCCCCGCGGGCTGATTGACCGCGCCGGCGACCCCGAAGACGTTGCGCACCAGGAAGGTGCACCACGGCACCGTCGTCTGGTTGACCGCCGCCATCGCCCGCACGCCCTTGCGGATCGTCGCCGCCTTCTCGGCATCCACCCCGATATGGAAACCGGGGCAGTCGCACAGATAGACGACCGGCAGGTGGAAGGTCTCGGCGAGGTCGACAAAGCGGATGACCTTGTCGCAGGCATCGGCGGTCCATGCGCCGCCGTAGAAGAACGGATCGCTCGCCATGACCGCGACGGGCAGCCCGTCGAGCCGCGCCAGACCGGTGATCATGCCGCGGCCGAACATCCGGCCCATCTCGAAGAAGCTGCCGTGGTCGACCACCGCCTCGACGATCGGCCGCATGCGGTAGACCTTGCGCGTGTCGCGCGGAATGACCGCGAACAGAAAGTCGTCGCGCCGCTCGGGGTCGTCGCTCGGCGCCGTTTTCGGCGGCAGCTCGAACACCGAGGACGGCAGGTACGAGAGAAACCTCCGGGTCGCCGCGAACGCTTCCTCCTCGCTGTCGACGGCGTGGTCGATCGCGCCGCAGCGCGTCTGGATCTCCCACCCGCCGAGCGCGAAACGGTCGACCTGCTCGCGGCCCAGCGCGTTCACCACCGGCGGCCCGGCGACGAACATCGCCGAGGTCTCCTTGGTCATCACCGAATAATGCGACGAGCACAGCCGCGCCGAGCCGAGACCGGCCACCGAGCCGAGCCCCAGCCCCACCACCGGCACCAGGCCGAGATTGGCGGTGGTGAAGTAATAAGGCAGCGCCGAGTTGACCCGGCCCGGCAGGTTGGCGCGGCCGGTGGTCTCGATCGTCTTGACCGAACCGCCGCCGCCGGAGCCTTCGATGATGCGGATGATCGGCAGGTGCAGGTCGTGCGCCATCTGCTCGGCCATCAGCGGTTTTTCGCGGATCGTCGCGTCCGCCGAGCCGCCGCGGACGGTGAAATCGTCACCGACCACGACGACCGGCCGGTCGTCGATCCGCGCCCGGCCGAAGACGCAATTCGCCGGCACCAGCTCCTTCAGATTGTCCTGCGCGTCGTATTCCGCCTTGCCGGCGATGGCGCCGGTCTCATGAAAGCTGCCGCCGTCGACCAGCGCGTCGATGCGCTCGCGCACGGTAAGCTTGCCGGCGTCGTGCTGGCGCTTGACCTTGTCCGGCCCGCCCAGCAGCCGGGCCATGCGCTCGCGTCGATGCAGCTCGTCGAGTTCCGGCTGCCAGCTCATGCTTGATCCGCCCGCAAGGTTCCCCGGCCGCCATAGTAACCGGCGGCCGGACCGGCGGCACTAAAATCGACGGCGCCGGCCACCGGCGAATCACCTCGGCGGATGTATCCGCGATCTCATGTTGCCGAGCCGGGCGCCGCGGCCGGCTTTTCGCAAAGAGATCGGCACAAAGCCTATGCCCGGGTTCAACCAGCCGTTTTCCGATATGGAATTTACTCCACCGGGCGCGAGTTTGTGTCAGTCTAGGGCGATGCTGCACCTTGGCGCCAGCCATGGGAGGAACCCATGAGCGCGTACGCCTTCACCTCCGCCGTCGAGCTCGCCAGGCTGATCGCGGACAAGGTCGTCTCTCCGGTCGAGCTGGTCGACGCGGCGCTCGAACGCATCGAGGCGTCGCAGCCCACCCTCAACGCCTTTATCACCGTCTGCGCCGAGGAGGCGCGCGCCGCCGCCTGGGAGGCAGAGGCGGCGGTGATGCTCGGCGACCCGCTCGGTCCGCTGCACGGCGTGCCGTTCGCGGTGAAGGACCTCGTCAACACCGCCGGGGTGAGGACGACGTTCGGCTCGGTCGCGCTTGCCGACAATGTGCCGGCGACGGATTCGCCCTCGGTTGCGCGGCTCAAGGCGGCCGGCGCGATCCTGATCGGCAAGACGACAACCCCGGAATTCGGCCATAAATGCTTTACCGAGGCGCCGCTGTTCGGGCGCACCGCGAACCCCTGGGACCTGTCGCGCACCTGCGGCGGGTCGAGCGGCGGCGCCGCCGCGGGGGTCGCGGCCGGGCTCACGCCAATCGGCATCGGCACCGACGGCGGCGGATCGAGCCGCATCCCCGCCGCGTGCTGCGGTGTTGTCGGCTTCAAGCAGACCCTGGGCCTGGTGCCGCACGACCTGACCCCCGACGGCTTCGGCAACCAGTCGCACATCACGCCGATGACCCGGACGGTGATGGACACCGCGGTCATGCTGCAGGCGATGGCCGGACCGGAGAAGTGCGACCCGCATTCGCTGGGTCTGACGCCGCCCGATTTTGTCGCCGCGGCGCGGCCGGAGGGCAGCCTCGCCGGCTGCCGCATCGCCTGGCGGCCTTTTCTGGGCAACGACCGGCTGTCGGCCGAGGTGCGGGCGGCATGCGAGGCGGCGCTCAAAATATTCGAGACCCTCGGCGCCGTCATCGATCCGGTCGACGATGATTTCAAGAGCACCGAGCCGGTCTGGCTGGTGCTGACCCAGTCTTTCTGGAACGCGCGGTTTCGCCGCCATGTCGCGCAATACGGCAACCGGATGAGCGACACGCTGATCCGCCAGATGGATACCGGCGCGGCGCACAGCGCGGTGGCGTTGCAGGAGGCGATGTTCGAGCGTACCCGGGTGTTCCGCGAGATCGAAGCCTGGTTCCCGACCCATGACCTGGTGGCGACACCGACCCTGTCGCGCACCGCTCTGCCGATCGACCACGATTTCTTTGCGCCGATCGACATCGACGGGGTGCGCAGCGGCACCGTGCGGCAGTCCTGGTACCCGTACACGCTGCCGTTCAACCTGTCCGGCAGCCCGGCGGTGACGCTGCCCTGCGGCTTTGGCAGCGACGGGCTGCCGATCGGCCTGCAACTGGTCGGCCCGCAACTCAGCGACGCCCGCCTGCTGCACGCCGCCGCGCTCTTCGAGGCGGCGGCGCCATGGGCGGACAAGACGCCGGCGGTGTAACCGCCAGCGGTGCAGCTGTAGTGCCGGGACGACCCTAGGGGGTCACTTCGGCGAGACCACCATGGTCATCTGGCGGCCTTCCATGCGCGGGAACTGCTCGACCTTGGCGATGGCGTCGAGGTCGCCCTTGACCCGCATCAGGACGTCCATGCCGATCTCCTGGTGCGCCAGTTCGCGTCCGCGGAAGCGCATCGTCACCTTGACCTTGTCGCCTTCGCCGATGAACTTCAGCATCGAGCGCATTTTGACGTCATAGTCATGGTCGTCGATGCTGGGGCGGAATTTGACTTCCTTGACCTCGATGATCTTCTGCTTTTTCTTGGCTTCGTTCTTTTTCTTTTGTTCTTCGTACTTGAACTTGCCGAAATCGAGGATTTTGCAGACCGGCGGGTCGGCGTTCGGCGCGATCTCGACAAGGTCGAGGCCGGCGTCGGCCGCCATGTCCAGCGCTTGGTTGCGCGAGACGATCCCCACCATGTCGCCCCGCTCATCGACCAGTCGAAGCTGGTTCACCAAGATTTCGCCGTTGATCCGCGGTCCATCGCGGGTTGGGGCGGCATTAAAGGGTGGTCTAGCTATTTACGTTCTCCTTGGTTTGTGACACCGCAACGGTCGAGGCGCTTTGCCGTTCCGTCAGGGCGCGAGCGGAATCGCCGCTTCTACTTTTAATCTAGCAAGCGCTTCGTCGAGCGCAAGCGCTTGTTGCGCATGACTCCCGAGCCGGCGCAGCGAAACACCGCGGTTTTCCGCCTCGCGTTTGCCGACGACCAGCATCACCGGCACGCGCGCGACGCTGTGCTCGCGGACCTTGTAGTTGATCGTCTCGCTGCCGGTGTCGAGCACGACGCGCAGGCCGGCCTCGGTGCAGGCTTTCGCCACCGCGGCGGCATAGGCGTCGGCCTCGGAGGTGATCGTCGCCACCACCGCCTGCACCGGCGACAGCCAGAGCGGAAAGCGCCCCGCGTAATGCTCGATCAGGATGCCGATAAAGCGTTCCATCGAGCCGAGGATCGCCCGGTGCAGCATCACCGGCACATGGCGCCCGCCGTCCTCGCCGACATAGGAGGCGCCCAGCCGCTCCGGCATGTTGAAGTCGAGCTGCAGCGTGCCGCACTGCCAGTCGCGCCCCAGCGCGTCGCGCAGGTGGAATTCGAGCTTCGGGCCGTAGAACGCGCCTTCGCCCGGCGCCAGCGAATAGCTCAGTCCCGCCGCCTCGCAGGCATCGCGCAGGCTCCGCTCGGCATGCTCCCAGATCGCGTCGCTGCCGACGCTGAGCGCGGGGCGCGTGGCGAATTTGATCCCGACATCCTCGAAGCCGAAATCCTTGTAGATCGAGAACAGCAACCGGCAGAAGGCGATCGACTCGTCCTTGATCTGCGCCTCGGTGCAGAAGATATGCGCGTCGTCCTGGGTGAAGGCGCGCACCCGCATGATGCCGTGCAGCGCGCCCGACGGCTCGTTGCGCGTGCAGCTGCCGAATTCCGCCAGGCGCAGCGGCAATTCGCGGTAGCTGCGCAGCCGGTTGCGGAAGATCAGCACATGCCCCGGACAGTTCATCGGCTTGACGGCGAGCACGCGGTCGTCGCGGCTCTCGGCGATAAACATGTTCTCGCGGAAATTGTCCCAATGGCCGGTGGCTTCCCATAGCGACCGGTCGAGCAGTTGCGGGCCCTTCACCTCCTGGTAGCCCGCCTTCTCCAGCCGCGCGCGCATATAGGTCTCGATGATGCGGAACAGCGTCCAGCCCTTCGGGTGCCAGAACACGCTGCCGACCGCCTCCTCGCCGAGATGGAACAGTTCGAGCTCGCGGCCGACGCGGCGATGGTCGCGCCGCTCGGCTTCCGCGAGCCGGAACAGGTACTGGTCGAGCTCCTTTTGCGAGGCCCAGGCGGTGCCGTGGATACGCTGAAGCTGCGCGTTCCTCGCATCGCCGCGCCAATAGGCGCCGGCGACGCTCATCAGCTTGAAGGCCTGGCCGAGCTGCCCGGTCGACGGCAGATGCGGCCCGACGCAAAGATCGACGAAATTGCCCTGGCGATAGAGGCTGATCTCGGCGTCCGCCGGGATCTCCTTGATCCATTCGGCCTTGTATGTCTCGCCGAGGCCGTCGAAGAACGCGACGGCCTTGTCGCGCTCCCAGACCTCGCGGGTGATCGTCTCGTCGCGTTTGACGATCTCGCGCATCCGCGCCTCGATCTTTTCGAGGTCCTCGGGGGTGAACGGGGTGTCGCGGGCGAAATCGTAATAGAAGCCGTTCTCGGTCGCCGGCCCGAAGGTGACCTGGGTCTCCGGGTACAGCTCCTTGACCGCCTCGGCCATGACATGCGCCGCGTCATGGCGGAGGATTTCGAGCCCGTCCGGCTGGTCGCGGGTGATGATCGCCGCCTTGGCGTCATGGTCGATCAGGGTGGCCAGGTCGCGCGGCTTGCCGTCGAGCTTGACCGCGATCGCCGCTTTCGCAAGGCCCGGGCCGATCGACGCCGCCAGCGCCGCACCGCTGACCGGCGCGGGGAATTCGCGCGTCTTGCCGTCGGGCAGCGTGATGACGACCGGGTTGCTGGATGAATCGCTCATCGCCCTGATGCTCCGTTAGCGCGGCTCAAGCGGGGGCGAATGGTCGCGAAAAACCCCGCCCGAGGCCGGCGGGGTGGTTCGGTTCAGGCTGTGCCGCCGGATCAGCGTCAGCGACCTCCCGACACCCCGCCGCGCGGAGTGGTCGCCGTGGTCGTCGCCGTCGCGATGCAGCCGCACCTGAACATGGCCGGAATATCGCGAAGCGCATCGGCAACGTCAAGGTGCCAGCCCCGATGTCGCGGCCACTTCATCGACCGGCAGGTAGGCAAGATCGGCGCGGCGCAGGATCACGACGTCGCGGCCGCGCGGCGCGGTGAGCGCCGGGTCGCTGGCGGCGGAATACAGCACCGTCGCCGGCGCGCCGCCCACCACCGCGAGGTGCATCGGGCCGGTGTCGTTGCCGATCGCCCGCCGGGCGCCGCGGCCCAGCGCGACGACATCGCCGAACCCGGTCCGCCCGGTCAGGTCGCGGGCCTGCGGCACGGCGGCGGCGATCGCCGCACCCAGCACACGTTCCGCCGCGCCGCCGATGACGACGGGCGTCGCGCCGCTCGCCGCGACGCGTTGCGCCAAGGCAATGAAACTCGCCAGCGGCCAGCGTTTGTCGAGACGGTGCGGCGCGCCCCCCGGCATCAGCAGCAGGTAATCCGCCGGCAGCGCGAAGCGGGCGATGTCGCTCGGCGCCCAGGACAGATCGGGCGGCGGGACCGGGCCGGGAATGCCGGCCCAGCGCAGTTGGTCGGCCTCGCGGTCGAGGGTGTGCATGCGGCGCCGCGCGGGCGTGTCGGGCTGGCGGTGCGACGCACCGCGCACGATGCCCGACCACTCGGGGCCGTCGACACGACGCATCAGCCAGAAATACAGCGCGCTGCGCTGGCGGGTCGAGAGATCGTACACCCGATCGAACCGCCCGGCGCGCAGCCGCCGCGCCAACCGCGCCAGCCCGATCGGATGACCCCATCCCGGCCGCTCGTCGATCCACACATCGTCGAAATAGGGCGCGTGGCGCAGCAAGCCGGCATAGGGCCGCGTGGTCAGCACGGTGGTATGCGCGCCGGCATGAAACGCGCGGATCGCCGCCGCCGCGCCCATCGCCTGCACGACATCCCCCAGCGCGGCGAGCTTGATGACCAAAATCTTTCTGGGCGCAGCCAATCGGCCCTACGGCAACGCCGATGTTATGTCGGTGTGAAGGAAGTCGTTTCCCTTGAACAGCAATGTCTCGCCATGTTGGCGCGCCAGCGCATAGGCGAAGCAATCGCCAAAATTCAGCTGTGCCGGATGGCCGCTCCGTTTCCCAAAATCGCGATACGCCTCCCGAGCCACAGCCACCTGCGCCAGATCGACCGGCTCGACGACAATCACCGCCTCACGCATGAAGTCTTCGAAACGACGCCTGATCACCGGATCGCCACGGCCATCGACGACAATCGCGGTTTCGAGGAAGTTCGCCGCGGACATCCGCCGCGCCGCCGCCGCCTCGATCGCGGCGGCGAAAGCACCCGCATCCCGCTCGGCAAACAAGATGGCGATAATCGCGGAAGTATCGATGATCACTTGGGCAAGCCATCCTCGCCGTAGAGCAGGGCGTCGTGGTCCATCGCTCGATAGTCCGATCCGAACCGTTCGGCGCAGTCACGGCCAATCGCCAACAGCCGCTCCGCCAGCGAACCTGATTTGGGTTGCCTGACGCGGTCCAACCGCTGGCGCACGGCGACCATAACCGCTCCCGTCATCGTTTCGCCCGTGGTTTCGGCAAGCTCTTCGATAAGTCGGCAAGCCTCAGGGTTTTTGATGTTCAAACTCATGTCGTCTACCTGTCTACACCCGGCCGGTAGACATATGTAGGCTCGCCTCGTCCCGCAAGAAGCTCAAGCCGGGATCGCGAGGGGCTCCGGGACATTGAGCGCCGCAGGCTCCGGAAACAGCAGTTCCTCATACACATCGAGATAGCGCGCGCACATCGCCTCGCGGGTGAAGCCGTTGGCGATATGCGCGCGGGCGCGGCGGGCCAGCGCGTCGCGCGCCTCCGGTTCGAGCCGCAGCGCGTGATCGACCGCCGCCGCCAGCGCCGCGGTGTCGCCGGGCGGCACCAGCCAGCCCGTGTTGCCGGGGATCACCGTCTCGCGGGCGCCGCCGTGATCGGTGGCGATAACCGGCCGCCCCATCGCCTGCGCCTCGACGATTGTGCGGCCGAACCCCTCGGGGTCGGTCGAGGCGGACACCACCACATCCGACAGCACATAGGCGGCGGCGATATCGCGGCAATCCTCGACGATGCGGAACTGGCCCATCAGGTCGTGTTTTTCGATCGCCGCCTCCAGCTCGCGGCGGAAACCGGGGCGCTGCTCGGCGCCGACCAGCAGACAGCAGACATCGCGGCGGCCGAGCTTGGCGATCGCCTCGATCAGGTCGAGCCCGCCTTTCCACCGCGTCAGCCGGCCCGGCAGCATCACCACCGCGAACCCGTCCGGAACCCGCCATCGCGCCGCAAGGTCGGCCACGCGCTGACCGGTCACCCGGTACGGATCGAAGAGCCGCATGTCGACCCCGCGCGGGATCGTGCGCAGCCGGTCGATGCCGACGCCGTAATCGCTGGCGGCATGCACGGCGACGAAATCCGAGATGGCGATGACCCGCTCGCCGCGCGCCATCACCGAATTGTACCAATGCTTGAGCCGGTTCTGGTCGCCGTAGACGTTGTGAAACGTCGTCACGAAGCGGCGCCGGGTCTGCTTCGCGGCGCGCCAGGCGCTCCATGCCGGGGCGCGGCTGCGCGCGTGGACGATGTCGATCTTGTGGCGGCGGATGGCCTCGATCAACGCCCGGGCGTTACGATGGATCGCCAGCGGGCTCTTCGAGGCCAGCGGCAAATGAATGTGCTCGACCCCGGCGCGGGCCAGGTCGCGCTCCATCGGCCCGCCTTCGGAGGCGACATAGGCCTTCCAGCCGGCAGCGACCAGCGCCGCGGCAACCTCGACCGTGCCGCGTTCGACACCGCCCGACACCAGGCTCGGCACGACCTGCAGCACCGCCGGCGGGCGGGTTTCTTGAATGCGCTGGCCGATGTTATCCTCGCGTGCCATTCCGCTTGCCGCTACAGCCGAACCGATGCCGATATCCGGACCCGCGACGCAGCCCGTTGACGGAGCAGCGATTCTAGCACGCGACGGCGGCGCGACAATTGCCTACCGCCGGGTCGCGGGCGCGGCGCCGGGGATCGTCTTTCTCGGCGGCTTCCGCTCCGACATGACCGGCACCAAAGCCTTGTTTCTAGAGGATTATTGTCGCAAGCGCGGTCGCGCCTACGTGCGGTTCGATTATTTCGCACACGGTCGATCGAGCGGCGATTTCGCCGACGGCACGATCTCGCGCTGGCGCGACGACGCGGTCGTGGTGATCGATTCGCTGACCGACGGGCCGCAAATCCTCATCGGGTCGAGCATGGGCGGGTGGATCATGGTCCTTGCCGCCCTCGCCCGGCCGGCGCGCGTCGCGGCGCTGGTCGGCGTCGCCGCGGCGCCCGATTTCACCACCGACCTGCTGCCGCGCCGCCTCTCCGAGGCGCAGCAGCGCCGGTTGTTCGAAGACGGGCAGATCGTGCTCCCGTCGCCCTACGACCCGGCGGGTTATCTGTACACGCGGGTGCTGGTCGAGGACGGCGACCGCCACCTCGTGCTGCGCGGCGACATCCCGCTCGCCTGCCGGGTCCGGCTACTGCACGGCATGGCCGACGAGTCGGTGCCCTGGCAACAGAGCCTCAGCCTCGCCGAGCGGCTCAGCGGCGACGATGTGACGCTGACCCTGGTCAAGGACGGCGACCACCGCCTATCGCGCGACGAAGACTTGGCCCGGCTGGCCGGCGTGCTCGACGAATTGACCGGCGCGCAGCGGCCATAAAGTCACCACCTTCGCCGCGACGCGGTCGGAGGTCAGAACTCGTACTGGTCGATGATCATCGGCTCGTTGCGCGCCGCGGCGACCCATTCCTGCATCGCCGGCAACGCCATGACGGCATCGCAATAGGCGTCGGCCTCGCGCTCTAGGTCGAAGCCGTAGGTGCGAAAGCGGGTCACCACCGGTGCGTACATCGCATCGGCGATCGTAAAGCGGCCGAACAGAAACAGCCCGTCCGCCTGCTCGCCAAACCGGCTACGGCACTGCCGCCAGATCGCCATGACGCGGTTGATGTCGACCTGCGCCTCCGGGCTGATGTCGCGGCCGGGGAAATGCGAGCGGATATTCATCGGGAACTCGCGGCGCAGCGGCTGGAACCCCGCATGCATCTCGGCGCTGATCGAGAGCGCCATCGCTTTCGCGGCGGGGTCCGCCGGCCACAGTCCCGCCTCGGGAAACAGCTCCGCCAGGTAGTCGCAGATCGCCAGGCTGTCCCACACCACGATGTCGCCATGATGCAGTGCCGGCACCTTGCCGGCCGGGGAATATTTGAGCAGCGTCTCCTTGCTGCCCGGCGCGAAGAGCGGGATGACCACTTCCTCGAACGGCGCCCCCGTCGCCTTCAGCGCCAGCCAGGCGCGCAGCGACCATGACGCGTAGTTGCGGTTGCCGAGATAGATCGTCAGATCGGCCATGTTCGTCCCCGGTGGGCCCATCGGTTTCTTACTCTGCGGCTAACGCCACCCGCCGGGCAATCGGCTCTGCAACCGGCTCTGCAATCAGCGCGCATCGGCCGCCTTGGCACTGTCCCTTGGTGTTGTCCCTCTGGCATGGCGAGTTTGCCGGAGTCATGCTGGCCCGAGCAGAGCCCGAGGAGTCGCGATGGCCTATTCCCTGATCGAGCCCGAGAGCGGCGCGGTGCCGCTGACCCCGCTGAGCAAAGGCGAGCTCGCAGCGTGGCGCGAGCGTGCGCCGGTGCATGAGCGCGACTGGTCGGCGGCGGTCGGCTTCAAGGCCGAAACCGGCAAGACAGCGCTGCTCCCCGACCCGCACGGCAAGCTCGGCCGCGTGCTGGTCGGGCTCGGCGACGGCGATGCGCCGATGTGGTGCGTCGCCGGCCTGTCCGAGAGCCTGCCGGAGGGCAGTTACCGGCTCGATCCGCCGCAGCCGGTCGACGGCAGCCGCGCCGCGCTCGGCTGGGCGCTCGGCACCTACGCCTTCACGCGGTACCACGCAAAACCGGCCGGCGCCGCGCGGCTGGTGTGGCCCGACGGCGCCGACCGCAAGCTCGTCGAGCGCCTCGCCGCGGCTGTCTTCCTGGCGCGCGACCTCGCGGTGACCCCCGCCTCGGACATGGGCCCCGAAGAATTGGCGGGGGCCGCGCAGCAGGTCGCCAAGGCCGCGGGCGCGCGCTGCCGGCTTGTCGTCGGCGACGAGTTGCTTTCCCGGAACTACCCGACGATCCACGCGGTCGGCCGCGCCAGCACCCGCCCGCCGCGCCTCGCCGACATCACCTGGGGCGACGAGAGCGCCCCCAAGGTGACGCTGGTCGGCAAGGGTGTGTGCTTCGATACCGGCGGCCTCGACCTCAAGCCCGCCTCGGGCATGCTCAACATGAAAAAGGACATGGCGGGCGCGGCGATCATGCTCGGCCTCGGCCAGGCGATCATGCAGGCGGGGCTGAACGTGCGGCTGCGGGTGCTGCTACCCTGCGTCGAGAACGCGGTTGCCGGCAACGCGATGCGCCCGCGCGACATCGTCAAAACGCGCAAGGGATTGACCGTCGAGATTGGCAACACCGACGCCGAGGGCCGGCTGATCCTGTGCGACGCGCTGAGCGAAGCCTCGGACGAGAAGCCGGAGATGATCATCGACGCCGCGACGCTGACCGGCGCCGCGCGGGTCGCGCTCGGCCCCGAGCTGCCGGCGCTGTTCTGCAACGACGATGCGCTCGCCGCGGCGCTGCTCGCCGCCGGCGAGGCCGAGGACGACCCGATGTGGCGGATGCCGCTCTACAAGCCCTATCGCCGGCTGATCGACAGCAAGATCGCCGACCTGAACAACGTCTCCGAGGGACCGCACGGCGGAGCGATCACCGCCGCGCTGTATCTCAACGAATTCGTCGATCCGGCGGTGCCTTGGGCCCATCTCGACGTGCTGGCGTGGAACAACCGCTCGCGTCCCGGCCGTCCCGAGGGTGCCGAGGCGCAGACGCTGCGCGCCGCCTACGCCCACATCGCCGACCGCTTCGGCTGAGCTACCAGAGCCGGGCGACGCCGTAGCGGTCGAACAACCGCTCGTTCGAGACCAGGGTCAACGACTCGACCATCGCCTGTGCGATCAGCATGCGGTCGAACGGGTCTTTGTGAAGCAGCGGCAGGCTTCCCGCCCTGTCGCCGTGATCGAGCGTGATCGCCAGGCCGCTGAACCCCCGCCGCGCGACCAGCTTGTCCAGGTCGCCGATCAAAACCGCCGCGGTCGGCAGCTTTCCCCGTTTATACTTGATTGAAATCTCCCAGACGGATGCGGCGCTGACGAATACTTCATTTTCGTTATCCGCGATCGCTGCTCGAACAGCCAACGGCACCGTCTCGTTTCCCAGCAGCCACCAAAGGAGGACGTGGGTATCAAGGAGAATCCGCATCGCCGTACCACAGCGCGAGTTCTTCTTCCGACATCGGCTCGAAGAACTCCGGCCCAACGGTGAATTGGCCTTTCATCGAACCAAAAACACGCTTGGGTTTTGGCGTCAGCGGCACGAGCTTCGCCACAGGCTTGCGGCCACGCGCTATAACGATCTCCTCGCCAGCCTCGGCGCGTGCGATCAGTCGCGATAAATGAGTTTTGGCCGCGTGAATCGAGATTGCTTCATCCATGACCATCTCCTAGTCTAGTCCAGAACTTAGCTAAGTACGAACCGATGTCAACCGGGATGCCGACGCCATGAAGATCGAAACCCAGCTGCCGCTCGGCAATCTCGATCCCGGGTTGCGCGCGGCGTCGGGCGGGCTCGATCTCGCGAGGGTGGGCGAGGAGGCGCGGCTGGCGGAGGCGCTCGGCTATGACGGCATCGTCACCGAGGAAACCAAGGACGATCCGTTTGTCGTGCTGGCGCTGGCGGCGCAGGCGACCGGGCGAGTCGGTCTCGCGACCGGCGTCGCGATCGCCTTTCCGCGCGCCCCGGCGGTGACCGCGCTCGCCGCCTGGACCTTGCAGCGCCTGTCGAAAGGGCGCCTGACGCTGGGGCTGGGCAGCCAGGTCAAGGGCCACATCGAGCGCCGTTACGGCATGGCCTGGACTCCGCCGGGCCCGTGGATGCGCGATTATGTCGGGGCGCTGCGGGCGATCTGGGAATGCTGGCAGAACGGCGGCACCAGGCTGCACTACGAGAGCGAGCACTACAAGCTGAGCCTGATGGTGCCGCTCTTCGCGCCGCCGCCGATCGAGCATCCCGACATCCCGGTTCAACTCGCCGCGGTCAACCCGTTCATGTGCCGGATCGCCGGCGAGGTCGCCGACGGCATCCGTGCGCATCCGGTCTGCACACCGCGCTACATCGCCGAGATCATGCTGCCGGCGGCACGGAAAGGTGCCGCCAAGACCGGCCGCGACTTCACGAAATTCGCGATGGCGGTGATGCCGTTGATCGCCACCGCCCGCGACCGCCAAGGCCTCGAAGCGCGCATTCGCGACGTCCGCGCCCGGATCGCCTTCTACGCCTCGACGCCGACTTACCTGATCGCCTTCGAGTCACAAGGCTACGGCGAGGTCGCCCGCACCTTGCAGAGCTACTCGCGCGCGCAACGCTGGGAGGAGATGCCCGGCTTTATCAGCGACGCGATGCTCGACCACTATGCGGTGATCGGGACCCATGACGAGATCGCCGGCAAGCTCAAGGCGCGCTTTGCGGGAGTCGCGAGCCATCTCGAATTCGCCATACCCGTCACCGGCGAGGCCGACAAGGCGACGCTCGGCGACCTGCTGACGAGCCTGCGTTGATACGCTGACCCGCGGTGCCTGAGAAAAATCAGGCTTTTTCGCTGTTTTTCATCAGTTGCATCACGGCGCCGACGATCCCGGCGATGCCGCACGCCACCAGCCCCCAGGTGAGGATCACGATGCTCTGCGGCGGTGTTTCGGTCTGCGGTCCGAAAATCTCGTAGAGGTTCCACAGCACCACGGCGGCCAGGATCGCGATCCACAGCCCGGGGTTTTTGTTGTAGCTCATCCGGCGCCCCTCCAAGGGAGGCCGTCAGTACCCGCGTCGCCTGTCGATCAGGTGGGCGACCGGCCGTCCGGCCTCGAAATCCGCGATGGCCCGGGCGATAATCGCCGTGGCGGTCGGCGGATGCGTCTCCGCCGCGACGTGCGGCGTGACGACGATACGCGGATGCCGCCAAAACGGATGCGACGCCGGCAGCGGCTCCTCGCGAAAAACATCGAGCACGGCGGCGGAAATCTGCCCCGAAGCGAGCGCCGCCAGCAGGTCGGCCTCGACCAGCTGGCGTCCGCGCCCGGCATTGACGATGCCGGCACCGCGCGGCAAGCGCGCGAACAGGCGGGCGTCGAGGATGTTTTCGGTCTCGGCGGTCATCGGCAGCAGCGAGACGAGGATCTCGCTGCGCGCCAGTAGCGCGTCGAGGCCGTGCGGCCCGGCAAAGGTCGGCAAGCCGGGGATATCCTTGGCCGACCGGCTCCAGCCGGCGACGTCAAAGCCCAGGGCCTTGAGCTTGTGCCCGGCGTCCTGTCCGAGCTGCCCGAAGCCGAGAATGCCGACGGTGCGCTCGGACGCGTTCTTTTGCGCATGCTCGCGCCATTCCGCTGCGGCCTGCTGGGCGCGGTAGTCGAAATCCAGGCGGTGCAGCCGCAGCACCTGAAGCACGACGTATTCGCTCATCGCCTGGGTCATGTAAGGGTCGACCAGGCGCAGGATCGGCACCCCGGCGGGCAGCGTCAGGTCATGCAGGATGTGGTCGACGCCGGCGCCGAGCGAGACGATGAGCCTGAGCCGGGGCAGGCCCGCCAGCAGCCCCGGCTCGGGATGCCAGACCAGCGCGTACTCGATCGCGGTCTTGTCGCCGGTCTCCGGCCAGAAGCGCAGGTCGCGACCGGGCCATGCCGCGGCCAGGTAAGGCCGCCAGCGCGCGGTGGCGGCCGGGGTCGATTTAAAGAGGATCGCCATCAGGCCAGTATCGTGCGGGCGACCGCCGGGACGCGAATGGTATTTGTCTCGGCAAACGCGCCGCAGGTCGCCAGCAGGTTGGCGTGGGTCGCTGCCAGCAGCCCCAGCCGCGCCCCGCAAAACCGGCGAAACTCGGGCGACGCAAGCCCCTTGCCGCCGTGCCGCCGCGCCCAGCGCCAGGCCCGCGAGGCGGCACGCGCAAAGGCGCGCCGCGCGAGACCCGGCGGCAGACCGGGGTGATCGGCGATGAAATACGCCAGCGCCCGGTTCACATCGTGCAGGATTTGCGCCTGGTTGTCGTTGAGCCGGCCGGGGGCCGCGGCCGGCCCGCGCACGATCATCTCGTGCAAGCAGGCGAAACCGCCCAGCGCCGCGAGGCGCAGCTCGAGCGAATAATCCTGGATGAACACGCGCTCGTCGCAGCCGCCGCTGCGGCGCACGGCATCGGCCCGCGCGAGCCAGGTCGACGGGTTGGTCTGCGCCCCGCGCAGCGAGCGGCGGATCATATTGTCACAGCGCTCGACCGGCCCCGGCCGGTGCGGGAATACGGAGAGCACCGCCTCCGGTGTGGACGCGATGTCGTAAGTCGGCGTCGGCAGCCCGAACGCCACCGCGCAGCCGGTCGCCTCGATCGCGTCGAGCAGCCGCCGCGTCCCCCACGGCAACAGCACGTCGTCGGCATCCATCGGCTTGATATAGTCGCCGCGGGCACGCCGCAGGCCGGCGTTGAACGCCACCGCCGGCCCGCCATTCGCCTGGCTGACGATCGTCACCGCCTGCCAGCCGGCGGTCAGGCGGCGCAGCAGCGCGCCGCTATCGTCGGTGGAGCCGTCGTCGACAAAGATGAATTCGCGGCTGAAATCGCCCTGCTGCGCGGCGAGTCCGGCGAGCAGGAAGGGCAGAACCGGCACCTTGTTGTAGACGGTGACGACATAGCTGACGCAAGGCATGGCGGCGGATCATATGCCAGGCCCGCCTTGCTTTAATCCAGGCGCATCGCTATAACCCGCCGCTCAATCGGCGGCGGGCCCGCGCCCGGTCTTATGGCCAAGGGGGCGCGATGAGGGCATGCCTGGCCGCCACAGTCGACAGGAACCCGAAATGCCCAAGTTGAAGACCAAGAGCGGCGCCAAAAAGCGCTTTGGCCGCACCGCGACCGGCAAGATCACGATGAATGTCGCGCATAAGCGGCATCGCCTGATCTCGAAGCCGAAATCGATGAAGCGGAAGGCGCGTGGCAAGGTGACCCTGCAGCCGGGCGACGCCAACCTCGTGCTCACCTATATGCCGTATCTGCGAGGCTGAGCCATGGCGCGCGTCAAACGGGGCGTCACTGCCCATGCCCGGCATAAGAAGGTTCTCGATCTCGCCAAGGGCTATCGCGGGCGCAACAGCAAGGCTTATCGCATCGCCCTCGAAAAGGTCGAGAAGGCGCTGCGCTACGCCTATCGCGACCGGCGCAACCGCAAGCGCGATTTTCGCGGGCTGTGGATCCAGCGGATCAATGCCGGCGTGCGCGAGCACGGGCTGACCTATTCGCAATTCATCCACGGGCTGAAGCTCGCCGGGCTCGAACTCGATCGCAAGGTGCTCTCCGACCTCGCGGTCCGCGAGCCGGAAGCCTTCGCCGGCGTCGTCACGACCGCGAAATCCGCCCTCGAACAAGCCCCAGCGGCGGCTGCGGAGTAAGACGCGATGCTCCCCTTGGCGCCATCCCGGCGAAGGCCGGGACCCACGGCAGGGACGGACCCCGGCCTGCGCCGGAGTGGTCTGAAGGGGCGATTTACGCGCGGGTCCGTCCGCTAGGCCCGCGCGCTCGGATATTGAGTCACGAAGGGGCCGCAGTCGGCCCCTTTTTTATTGGTGTGTGAGGATTGGTCATGGACGATCCGCAACAAATACAAGAGGCCGGGCTCGGCGAGATCGGCGCCGCCGGCTCACCCGAAGCGCTCGAAGCCGTCCGCATCAAGTATCTCGGCCGCCAGGGTGTGGTGAGCGGGTTGATGCGCGGTCTCGGCACGCTCCCCGCCGCAGAGCGGCGCGACGCCGGCGCCCGGTTCAACGCGCTGAAGGACCGGATCACCGCGGCGATCGAGACCCGCGCCGGCGAACTGAACCGCGCCGCGCTGTCGAAGCGGCTCGCCGCCGAGCGCGCCGACGCCACGCTACCGGCGTTCCCGTCGGCGCCGGGCCGCATCCACCCGATCAGCCAGACCATCGACGAGATCATCGCGATCTTTGGCGAGATGGGGTTCGCCGTCGCCGAGGGGCCGCATATCGAGGACGATTTCTACAATTTCACCGCGCTCAACATCCCCCCCGAGCATCCCGCGCGGCAGGAGCACGATACGTTCTACCTTCCCGAGCGCGCCGACGGCTCGCGGCTGGTGCTGCGCACGCACACCTCGCCGGTGCAGGTGCGCACGATGCTGCAGCAGAAGCCGCCGATCCGCATCATCGTCCCCGGCCGCACCTTCCGCTGCGACCATGACGCAACGCATTCGCCGATGTTCCACCAGGTCGAGGGGCTGGTGATCGACCGCACCACCCATATGGGCCACCTCAAAGGCTGTCTGATCGAGTTCTGCCGCGCCTTTTTCGATGTCGACGACCTGCCGGTGCGCTTCCGGCCGAGCTATTTCCCGTTCACCGAACCGTCCGCCGAGGTCGATATCGGCTGCTCGCGCGCCGGCGGCGAGCTGAAGATCGGCGCCGGAGCGGATTGGCTCGAAATCCTCGGCAGCGGCATGGTGCACCCGCAAGTGCTGCGCAACTGCGGCATCGACCCCGACCAGTACCAGGGCTTTGCGTTCGGCATGGGCATCGAGCGGGTGGCGATGCTGAAATACGGCATCCCCGACCTGCGCACGATGTACGACAGCGACATCCGCTGGCTGCGGCATTACGGTTTCCTGCCGCTCGACATCCCCTCGCCGGTGCGGGGCGCGCCATGAAGACCTCGCTCTCCTGGCTCAAGACGCATCTCGACACGCCGGCCGGGATCGACGAGATCGTTGCCCGGCTGGTCATGCTCGGCCACGATGTCGATGGCGTCGACGACCCCGCCAAGGCGCTCGCCGACTTCACGGTCGCGCGCGTGGTGTCGGCCGAGAAGCACCCGAACGCCGACCGGCTGCGGGTCTGTGTCGTCGATGCCGGCGACGGGGAGATCCAGGTCGTGTGCGGGGCGTCCAACGCGCGCACCGGCATGAAGGGGGTGTTCGGCCGCGCCGGGATCGTCGTGCCGCGGACCGCCAAGAAGCTCGAGGAAAGCACCATCCGCGGGGTCGCGTCGCGCGGCATGCTGATGTCGGCCTGGGAGCTGGCGCTGTCGGACGACCATGACGGCATCATCGACCTGCCCGAGGATGCGCCGGTCGGCACGCGCTACATCGATTACGCCGGGCTCGGCGACCCGGTCATCGACATCAAGGTGACGCCGAACCGCGCCGACTGTCTCGGTATGCGCGGGCTCGCGCGCGACCTCGCCGCCGCCGGCGTCGGCACGCTGAAGCCGCTCGACACGACAGCGGTCCCCGGCGCCTTCAAGTCGCCGATCGCCATCCGGCTGACCGACCTCAAGGCCTGCCCGCTGTTTCTCGGCCGCCATATCCGCGGCCTGCGCAACGGCCAGAGCCCGGACTGGCTCAAGCGCCGGCTGGAGTCGATCGGCCTCAGGCCGATCTCGGCGCTGGTCGACATCACCAACTTCCTGACCTTCGACCTCAACCGGCCGCTGCACGTCTTTGACGCCGGCAAGGTCAAGGGCGGCCTCGTCGTCCGTTTCGCCGCGGCCGGCGAAACGCTGCTGGCGCTCAACGGCCGGGAATACCGGCTCGACCCCGAAATCACCGCGATCGCCGACGATAACGGGGTGCAGAGCCTCGGCGGCGTCATGGGCGGCGCGCCGACCGGCTGCACCGAAGCCACGACCGAGGTCTTTGTCGAGGCGGCGCTGTTCGATCCCGTCCGGACCGCCGCGACCGGGCGGCGGCTCGACATCACCAGCGATGCGCGCTACCGCTTCGAGCGCGGCATCGACCCGGAATTCACCGCGCCTGGTCTCGAAATCGCCACCCGCCTCATCCTCGAACTGTGCGGCGGCGAGGCGTCGGAGGTGGTCGTCGCCGGCGCCGTCCCCGAATGGCGGCGCCGCTACACGCTGCGCGATACGCGCATCGCCGAGCTCGGCGGCCTGGCGGTGACGCCCGCGGAGTCGACATCGATTCTCAAGACATTGGGCTTTGCCGTCGAACCGGGCACGGATGCGCTGGCGGTCGATCCGCCGCCCTGGCGCGGCGATGTGATCGGCGAGGCCGACCTGGTCGAGGAGGTGCTGCGCGTCAAAGGCTACGACGCGATCGCGCCCGTGCCGCTGCCGCGCGAGACGGTCGTTTCCCGCGCCGCGATCGCGCCGCGCCGCCGCCGCGCCGAACTGGTGCGGCGCACGCTCGCCGCGCGCGGGCTGACCGAGGCGGTGACCTTCTCGTTCCTTTCCGTCGCCGCCGCGCAGCGCTTTGGCGGCGGCCAGCCCAGCCTGCGGCTGGTCAACCCGATCAGCGCCGACCTCGACCAGATGCGCCCCTCGGTGCTGCCCAACCTGCTCGAGGCCGCGCGGCGCAACGCCGATCGCGGCTCGCCGGACATCGCGCTCTACGAGCTGGGGCCGCTGTACCGCGACGACACGCCCGAGGGGCAGGCCAACGTCGCCGGCGGTCTGCGCGCCGGCGCGCTCGGCCCGCGCGACTGGCGCGTCAAGCCCGGCGCCCCCGACCTGTTCACCGCGAAGGAAGACGCGCTTTCGGCGCTCGCCGCCGCCGGGGCGCCGATCGACAACCTGCAAGTCTCCGGCGAGCCGCCCGGCTGGTTCCATCCCGGCCGCGCCGGGGTGCTGCGGCTCGGGCCGGCCGTGCTCGGCCAGTTCGGCGAGCTGCACCCGGAAATCCTCGAGGCGTTCGACGTCAAAGGGCCGGTCGCGGCGTTCGAGGTCTTCCTCGACGCCGTCGCCCTGCCGCGCGGTGGCCGCACCCGGCCCTTGCTGAAGCTGTCGGTGTTCCAGCCGGTCGAGCGCGATTTCGCCTTTGTCGTCGATGGCGACGTGCCGGCCGAGACACTGCTGCGCGCGGCGCGCGGCGTCGACCGCAAGCTCGTCACCGACATCCGCCTGTTCGACGTCTACCAGGGCAAGGGCCTGCCCGACGGCAAGAAATCGCTGGCCGTCGCGGTGACGCTCCAGCCGCAAGACGCCACCCTGACCGACGCCGAGATCGAGGCCTTCTCGGCCAAATTCGTCGCCGCCGTCGAAAAGGCCACCGGCGGCCGGCTGCGGGGCTGACGCCTCGTCTAAGCCGCGGCGGTCGGTAACTGTCTGAGCTGTTCCTTGAGGCGGTCGAAATCGACCGGCTTGGTGACGAACTCGACGGCGCCGTATTCGCGCGCCCGGCGCCGCCGCTCGTCGTCGCCATAGGCGGTCACCATCATCACCGGCAGCTCCGGCCGCCGCGCCTTCACCGCGCGCAGCAGCTCCAGCCCGTCCATCCCCGGCATGTTGATGTCCGACAGGATCACGATCAGCTCAGGCTCCACCCCGTCCGTCAGCCGGTCCAGCGCCGCCTCCCCCGACGCCGCAAAATGCAGCACATACGTCCCCTGCCGCGCCTCCCGCCGAAAGCGCTGGCGAAACAGCTCCGGCACGTCCGGCTCGTCGTCCACCACCAGAATGCTCACGCTCATGCCCCAGCCCCGTTCCTCGCCGCCGCTCGCGCCGCGCGCCGCGGCAGGCGGATGGTGAATTCGGTGAACGACCCTTCCTCGCTGTCGACCGCGATCGTGCCGCCATGCTGCTGCGTCACGATGTCGTAGCTGATCGACAGCCCCAGCCCCGTCCCCTCGCCGGTCGGCTTGGTCGTGAAGAACGGCTGGAACAGCTTGTCCCGGATCGCCGCCGGGATGCCGGTGCCGTTGTCGCGCACCCGGACCTCGACCGCGTCCCCCGCCGCGCGCGTCGCCACCCGCAGCACCGGGCGGAAGGTGCCGCCGTCGTTCCCGTCCGCGCCGTTCGCCCGCGTCCG
>DASZOZ010000030.1:0-15336 GCA_035550515.1 Allostellaceae bacterium | reverse complement strand
GTTGAGGTCATCGACCAGGAGCCAGGCGCGGCGGTACGACATGCCCATCTGCCGCCCGGCCGCCGAGATCGACCCGGTCGACTCGATCAGCTCCAGCAAGCGGATCTTGCCCGGCCCGATCTGCCGGTCGCCGTCGAAATCGATGCGCAGCGTCAGCCTCGCCATGGCCCAGTCTATCACAGCTCGCCTGATGCAGGGGCACATCCGTGCCCCCTCCGGTACCGGCCTCGTCAGCGGCGCGCGTCAATACGGTGCTGTCGATCCCGATGCTGTAGTACTCTTGTCGCGAGTCTGGTCGCCCCGAAATCGAGTTGGCTGTGCAGCTGCGTCGCCGGCTAGTGGGCAATCAATTGCGGCGGGAAGCGCCCCACGGCAGGCGATGTTGCGGCCCCATTGGGCGGTATCTAGGTGGGATGATCGGGACAATCGCCAGCCGCCAGGGTATCCGCCGTTCTTCCATCAAATTCCATTGCACTTCCATTCCCTACCAGCGACAGGCATGGAAGCAGGTTGGGAGGCTAGTGTTCCCCCAACAACTTGCTGATATATTCGAAAATTGGAGCGGGCAAAGGGATTCGAACCCTCGACCCCAACCTTGGCAACGCGACCCAACCGCTTTCGCCATTCTACGATCGCCTTCGATATTGCACGATATAATACGACAGATCAGTAACTTAGTTCATACCAAAGCCGAAGCACCTATCCAAAAACCACCCGCTAACCTGACGCCAAATGCTTGAAATCAGCTCCGATGTGAGTGTGTTGGAGGATTCTAAGAAGAGATTTCCAGCAAGTGATTGCTCGGCGACATCGAAGCCGCTCAGGCCGACATCGCCGCCGGAAAGACCGCAAAAGATATGTCAGGGCAGCCGCGGCGGCGCGACCACCGGCGGCGAAGGTGTCGCTGCGCGAACCCTCTCCACGCTGCACGCGATCTTCGAACATGCGGCGCGCGTTGGCCTCATTGAAACCAATCCCGCCAGGGGTTGTCCGACGGCTCGCCAGTACGCCGCGCGAACGGCGGCTCAGCCACGCCGAAATCGACCGTCTCGGCAAGACCCTGCGCCTCGCCGCGAAATAGGGGGAGCATCCGACAGGTTTGGCGGCGATCCGCTTTCTTCTGCTGACGGGTTTCCGCCGCATGGAAGGGTTGGGCCTCAAACACCCTTGGCTTGACGAGGAAGAGGGAGCGATCCGTTTTCCCGATACCAAGACCGGCCCGCAGACCCGCGTGATCGGCGAGGCCGCCATCGCCCTTCTCCTGGAACAGCCGAAGACGAAGTCGCCCTTCTTCTTTCCGGCCGATTGGGGCGACGGACATTTTATCGGCCTGGTCCGAGTTCTCGACCGCGTCTGCAAGCTAGCCGGCCTGGCAGATGTCACGCCGCATACGCTGCGCCACACCTTCGCCAGCCTGGCCGGCAATCTCGATTTTTCCGAGCTGACCATTGCGGCCTTGCTCGGTCATGCCGCGCGTGGCGTGACTCAGCGCTACGTCCATATCGATGGGCGCTCCAGATGGCCCCCGACCGTGTTGCCCAGGAGATGGCCGATATTCTCGACGGCCGCGCCGTCGTGCCGCATCCGCGACGCGGCCGGCAGCGGCAACCGCAGGAATCGTTGGAAGTGGCCGGGGAGGTGGCCGGCTGAAAAGGATGTTCGGAAAGTTAAATCGCCGCGGGTTAATGGCATGACACCAACTGCCACCTTGCCATCCAAGCGTGACTTTCCTATTATCAGAGCTTGAAGAACAGCCACCGAAAGGCCGCAGTGTGGCTGAACCCCAGTGATATGACTAAGGAAAAGCTCGCAAAGCGCGTCGTCGACGCGCTGAAGGTTCCGAGCCTTCGAAGGTCAAGGTTCGGGAGAGTTTCGCCTGGGGTAGAGAGCTGTGCGGCTTCGGCGTGCAAGTCATGCCGTTGGGCTCAAGGGCTTCGTCATCCATTATCGCACCTCGGACGGTCGCCCCCGCCGCGTGGTCATCGGACGCTACGGGCTGATGACAGTCGAGGAGGCGCGTCAGTTCGCCCATGAGAAGCTGGTTGCCGTCTCCAAGGGTATCGACCCTGTCGCCGAGGAAGCGAAGGCAGCCGGCCTTCCGACCGTTGCTGAAGTTTGCGACTGGTATCTCACGAAAGCCGAAGCAGGCCGCATCCTCGGCCGTCGTCGCCGGCCGATCAAAGCCTCGCCCCTGGCGATGGACCGCGGCCGAATCGAGTCCCACATCAAGCCTTTGCTCGGCCGCCGCCAGATCGGCATGCTCAGACTTCGAATCGGCAGCATTTGCTATCTAACGTCCAGTAAGAGCGCCGGACTTGCGGGAAGGGCCGATGCGCCATTGGTTCGTTAACGCAGCCGCACCCCATGTCCGCTGTCGGCGCGTCTCAGCCGCGGGACGGCCCATCGGCAAAGGTCGCCTTAGTCAGGCACAGCAGTCCCTCGGTTCAGGAGGACGGGCGGCTCCTCGCGCTCCAGAGCGGACCGATTTACGGCAAACCCAGACAGACCCGCATCTCGCTCTGAACGGTCAGGCTGGCGAGGGCAAGCCCCAATGGCAAATGGCGGACGTCGGAATTGAGCCCTTTAACATGGTTTATCAGACCATTGATCCGCTCTCAAGTGACCGGTAGCAGCGGTGGGTCCTGCTCCATGATGGCCTCGGCCTGATGGACGAGCGGCAAACGCTCGACGGTATCGAGCTCGCGATTGATCCGCGCATCGACCGTCGTTAGCGCTTGATCGCGGACAGGCCGTTCTGGATCCCGGCCGTCGCCCAGGGCGCCCACGGCATGGTGAAGAACTTGAACCCCTTCTCGACGTAGAAGTTCGGGTCCATCCCGGGCGGGATGAAATACATCGCGGCGGTGATGCCGTGCTTCGCGGCGGCCGCCGCGATTTTATCGAGCGCTCGCTGATAATGGTCGCACTGATAGTCGAGCGGCACCCCCAGCTCGATCGAAAGATCGGACGGGCCCACCAACAGGACATCGACGCCCGGGACCGAGGCGATGGTATCGAGGTTCTCCAGCGCCTGGTTCGTCTCGATCATCGGCACGATAACGAGCTCGTTGTTCACGGCATCCATGTAATCGCGGTAAGTCTTGAACTCGCCCCACTCGCCGCGCACCCCGGCGTTGCTGCGATTGCCCGCGGGAAAATAGCGGCAGGCGCGCACGGCAGCCTCCGCTTCCGCGCGGGTGTTGACCATCGGCACGATGATGCCGCGTGCCCCGGCGTCGAGTGCGAAGCAGATCAGATGAGCCTGGTTCGCGGCGACGCGCACCAGCGGCGCCGCCTGTTTGCCGCGCATCGTCTCGATCGACGGCCGCAGCTGCTTGATCTCCCAGGCGGAGTGCTGCGTATCGAACAGCAGGAAGTCGTATCCGGCGGTTGCCGGGACCGACACGTCGATGTCCGGTGTCACGGTGGTCCCGACGACGGTTCTACCTGACTTGATGGCGTCTTTGAGGGCGTTCATCTGGCGTCCATGCCTCCCATAGTGGCGTTAGCGCCGGTTCAACCGACCGACGTGACAGGCGCGTTGGCGCGGTATTATCACGTTGCTCCGCTTTCGCGGCGCGTGCAACAGCACGGCAGATCGCTGTTGAGCCGTAGTCTGGCGGCATACGGCGGCCCGTCATGATGCGAAGGAGAGTACTGATGGATTTTCTCGAGGCTAACGGGGTCGGGCTTCGCTATGACCTTGCCGGCGACGGCGCCAAAACGCTGGTGCTGGTGCACGAGATGGGCGGCAGCCTCGACAGCTGGGACCAGGTGCTGCCGACGCTTTCCGTCGGGCGGCGGGTGTTGCGCTACGACACGCGCGGCGCCGGGCAGTCGGAAAAAGTGCGCGGCGTCCTTGGCCTCGATACGATGGTCGACGATCTCGCGGCCCTGCTCGATGCCCTCGGCATCAACGGGCCGGTCGCGCTCGCCGGGTGCGCCGTCGGCGCGGCGATCGCGATCCACTTTGCCGCGCGCTTCCCCGATCGCGCTGCCGCGCTGATCGTGACGAGCCCGGCGACCGGGCTCGCCGGCGAGCGCCGTGCCGCCGGACTGCAACGGGCCGACACTGTCGAGCGGGACGGCATGCGCGCGGTCGTCGAAGCCAGCCTCGCCGCCTCCTATCCGCCGATCTTGCGCGGTGACGAAGCGCGTTACCGCGCCTTCCGCGCGCGTTGGCTCGGCAACGATCCGGGCAGCTTCGCCGCGATCAACCGGATGATCGCCAATGCGGAGATGGACGGCGACTTCGCCCGGGTCCGCTGCCCGACGCTGGTCATCGCCGGGACCCACGACCGACTGCGTCCGCCCGAGGCGGTGGAGCGGATCGCCTCCGCGATCCCCGGCGCGCGTTACCGGGTCCTCGAGACCGGTCACTTTATGGCGGTCCAGACGCCGCAGCCGGTCGCCGATGCGTTCGCCGCGTTCCTCGCCGAAGTCGGGAACTGAGACGGCGGCCGATCATTGCGCTCCCACCCACAAACGACATAGGCGTCACCGATTGTCGAGGCGGCGCGCGTGGCGCAATGCTCGTCCACCACGCTGGTAGGCCAGCGCCGCGGCCGTGTGACGGACGCAGGTGGCGGCCTTCGGCGCACCCACCCGCTCGCCAGCCGTCTGGCAGAGGTCTGCTAAACTGGGCGCAAGCGGTTCCGCAAGCGCGCTACTTGCTTGTCGGCCGGCTGGAAAGTCACGATGATCCGTGTCGGTTTTGGCCCAAGGGACGGGCCTAAGTGGACACGGCTGGCGGAGATCGAAATCACATGAAACGCAGCACCGACCGGATTCTCACGACGCATACCGGCAGTCTGCCGCGCACCGCCCAGGTGGTCGAACTCCTGCTCGCCGAACGGCAAAATCCTGGCGCGCGCACGAGCGAGCTCAAGGCCGCGGTCGGCGAGGCGATCGCGCATGTGGTGCAGAAGCAGATCGAAAGCGGCGTCGATGTCATCAACGACGGCGAACAGGGCCGCACTGACTATACCGTGCACGTGCTCGACCGGCTCGCCGGGTTCGATGGCGAGAGCACGCCGCCCCTCGGCACCGGCGACGCAGAATTTCCCGAGCTCGCCCAGTTGCTTGCGCAGTTCGCCTCGCCGTTCCAGTATCGACCGTCCTGCACCGGCGAGGTGATTTGGAAGGACTGGGCCGCCGCGCAAGCCGACATCGATTTGTCCAAGGAAGTGATGCGCGGCGCAAACGCCACCGAATTGTTCATGACGGCGCCGTCACCCGGACAGATCGCCCGCTATCTCAAGAACAAGCACTACGAAACCGAAGAGGCCTACGTGTACGCGCTTGCGGATACGATGAAGCGTGAATACAAGGCGATCGTCGACGCGGGCTTTATCCTGCAGCTTGATTGTCCCGACCTGGCGATGCTTCGTCACACCGTGTATCTCGACAAGAGCCTTGCCGATTTCCGCGAGATCATTGCGGTGAATGTCGCTGCCCTCAATCACGCGGTTGCCGATATTCCCGCTGACCGAATGCGCATGCACGTGTGCTGGGGCTCGACCATGGCACCGCGTCACACCGACGTGCCCCTCAAGGACATCATCGACATCGTGCTTTCGGCAAAGCCGACGGCGGTGTCGTTCCCGGCCGCCAATGGGCGGCACGAGCACGAGTGGAAGATCTGGCGCGAGGTGAAGTTGCCGGCCGGAAAGGCGATCATTCCGGGCGTTATCGATTCGACGGTGAACACCGTGGAGCATCCGGAGGTCGTCGCCGATCGCATCCTGAATTTTGCCAACGTTGTCGGGCGCGAAAACGTCATCGCTGGGGTCGATTGCGGTTTCGGAACCTTTGCAGGCCGCGTGCAGGTCGACACCAAGATCGTCTGGCTCAAGCTACAATCGCTCGCCGAAGGCGCCCGCCTGGCCTCAGCGCAGCTATGGGCAAAGGCGGCTTAGTTAGCAGGCCAGGTGGCACGGCTAGACACCGCCCTGCCGCCAATCGCTCCCGTGTGGGCTGTGGTTATCGACACGATCCGTCACCGCGTTGGGTGATAACGTGGGTAGGCGCGACGCATGACGGCCAAAATCATCGACGGAGTCGCGATCGCGAAGTCGATCCGGGCGCAATGCCGTTTGGACGTTCAAGAACTATACCGGAGAACGGGCGTTTCGCCCGGCCTTGCAGTTATCCTGGTGGGCAATAATCCGGCTTCCGCCATTTATGTGCGCAACAAGGTTCGCGCGTGCCAGGAAGTCGGCATTACGTCCTTCAAATTCGAATACCCGCAGGAGATAGAACCGCAGACCGTTCTGCAAAAGATCAAGGCTCTTAACGCGGACCCGAAGGTTCACGGCATTCTTGTGCAGTTACCGCTTCCTCCCCAGTTCGATATGCCTGCCGTGCTGCACGCCATCGACAGCGGAAAGGATGTTGACGGGTTTCACCTTTACAACGTTGGAGCGTTGATCACCGGCAACGCCGTCTTTCCGCCGTGCACGCCCTACGGCGTGATGAAAATGCTGGAATACGAGGGCATCGGCCTTGAAGGAAAGAACGTGGTGGTGGTAGGCGCCAGCAACGTCGTCGGGAAGCCGATGGCGCTGATGCTCATGCAGCGCGATGCGACGGTGTCGATTTGCCATGCGAAGACCCGCGACCTCGCTCAATTCACGATGCTTGCGGATGTGCTGGTGGTTGCAGCCGGTCATCCAAATCTCATCCGGCCCCAGATGGTGCGAACCGGAGCGGTTGTCATCGATGTCGGCATCAACCGCCTGCCGACGGGCCAGCTTGTCGGCGACATCGACTTTGAAGGCATTCGGGAGAAGGCGTCGCATGTAACACCGGTTCCGGGCGGTGTCGGTCCGATGACGGTGACGATGCTTCTCGTCAATACGATCGCGTCCGCCACACGCTCCGCGCTATCGTCCTGATCTTGCAGGGGCTCGTCACCCGTCGATGATAACTCCCCTCGATGGTCCGAGCTTAAGCCGACCGATCGTCGTCCTGGAATGACCGGAAGCGGCGCTAACCGGAAGCTCACCTTGGGGACCAGCTGCTTCCGGTTGCTCTCAAAGCGGCCGTTGAAACCTGCCGTAGAGCAACGCAAGTTGTAGTATCTCGGTCCACCAGCTTGACCGGGTTGTCAGCCGAAACCTTACGCGACGGCGGTATCGGCTATTTTGAGCGCGGCTGAAATTCCTCTTGATGGGCAGCAGATAGTTGTGAGGAGCCGCACTCCATGATTAAGACCGCAACCGCAACGCAAGTCTCCGCCGCGTCGCGGAGCGGTACGTTGTGCCTCAAGCCAGGCCAGCGGCTGCCGTTCCTCGCAAGCGCGTTCGGGCATTCCATGCCAGAAAATTCGCGGAACTGCGGCGGCCCTGGAAGGAGTTCGGGCGGGGAAGACTACCCGCATCATGATCGCAAGATTGATCGAACCCTCCCGGGATACTCCCGCGGAGTTTTTTGTTTTTGCCATGCCTTCAGCGCAGTTTCGGCTTTAGCGCCAGCACACGGCAGGTTCGGTGGATGATGCGGGGCGGCGATTGCCGCGCAGAAGCCTCCACATTTCGCGGAAGGCCGATCACCCGCCGGTAGTGGAAATCATCCAGGTCATGCGGCTGATCCGGAATCCTCGCCCACGCCGTCTTGGTTGCGAATGCGGGAATAGTGGCGCGCGTAGCGCCCCACATGCCGTGTCGGTGTAAGCAGGGCGATCTCCCCGACCCGCCTGAGGCCGCAGTGTAGCAGCACCTTCTGGGAGCGCGCATTGCTGGGGCCGGTGTAGGCGCGGATCCTCTCGTGACCGAGGGCTCGGAAGCCGTAGTCGACCACGGCGGCAGCGGCCTCATGCGTATTCGTTGCCCCAATAGCGCTGGCCCAGCTCCGTGCTGCGTCTCCGGTGCTGCCATCGAGACCGATGCCGCCGATCAGCCGGTCGTCGTTTCTGAGTGCGACAACAACGCGGCGCGGCGCGCTCCCAATCCTGCCGGCCGCTTCGGTGTAAGGATGCGGCATGGTGCCGACCCAGCGGGCGACCTCCCGATTGTCCGCGAGCGTCACAAGGTCCCAGCCCTTGGAGCAAGTCGTCTCCGGTCCCGCGGTGGAGAGTCTGCCGATCCTTTCGAAGTTGAGGTGGATCGATTCACGGCTTGTTAAGCGGACGATGCGAGCTTTGATCACCCGGCGCCCCCCGCCGACCAAGACGAATGGACGCATTGATTGATGCGTGCCGCACAGGGAACCGACCGCCTCTCGCCCTCTGGTTCATGCCGCGCGCTGACCGCCGGCGTGTTCCTAGCGCTGGCGGTCAGCGGCGCCTTTTTGCTCGCGTGGAATCACGGCTGGCTCCTGCCATACATGGTGGCTACCGGCAGCGCGCTTGCCGCGCTTCTTTGCTGCGGTCTTCTCGTTCAGACGCGTGCGCGCGCAAGGGCAGCCTTGCGGCGGGCGGAGGCGCAAGCCGACGAGGTTCGCCGTCAGCTCGTGGACGTCGAGCGCGTCGGCCAGATCGGGCATTGGATCTCCCGCAACACGACACGGACGGTGATTTGGTCACCGCAGATCTTTGAAATTGCCGGCATTCCTTCAGTGCCGGCGATGTCGGTGAGTGAAGCGCAGGCGCCGATCCACCCGGACGATCTTCCAGCCTTTGCAGCCGTCATCAAAGAGGCCGTCCGTACCGGGCAGACACGCAGCTGCGAGCACCGCTGGGTACGGCCGGACGGCGATATTCGCTGGGTCCATGTCGATGTCAGCCCGCGATACGACGCGGCGGGGATCTGGTCCGAACTGCTCGGGACGGTCCGCGACATCACGGAACGGAAAGCGGCGGAAGCCTCGCTAAAGGATGCGCAGCAGCAACTGGTCGACGCGATCGAAGCGATCTCGGAAGGGTTCGTGCTGTGGGACAAGGACGATCGTTTTGTCCTCGCCAACGGCAACTTCCGCCGATTATGGCCGCTGCTCGACGATGTTCTGGTTCCGGGGACGCCGTTCGAAACGGTGTCGCGCGTCGCGGTCGAGCGCGGCGTTCTCGACATCGGCGACGAGGACATCGACGACTACGTCCGGCGCACCGCCGCGTGGCATCAGGCCTGCGGTCAGCCCGACGAGCGGAAACTGCGTGATGGCCGCTGGCTGCTCATCGCCGAGCGGCGCACGCGCGACGGGGGCGTCGTCGGCATCCGCGCCGACATCACCGAGCGCAAGCACACCGAACAGGCATTGAGGGCGGCGCGGGAGCAGCTCGAAGAGGCGATCGAGGCGATTTCGGAAGGCTTTGTGCTGTTCGACAAAGACGACCGCTACGTGATGACCAATTCAAAATATCGGGAAATGTACCCGACAATGGTCGACATGTTCGCGCCGGGCACCCGCTACGAAGACATGCTGCGGGTCGGCTTGCAGCGCAACCTCTGGGTCGTCGACGGGGATCGCGAAGCGTGGCTTCGCCAGATTACCGCCTGGCATCGCGCGACCCACGAGCCGCAGGAGCGCCAGCTGAGCGACGGCGCTGGATGCGGCTCGCCGAACGCCGTACCCGGGACGGCGGTATCGTCGGCATCCGCACCGACATCACCGAGCGCAAACGCGCCGAGGAGGACCTGAAGGCTGCCCGGCAGCAGTTGATCGACGCGATCGAATCGATCTCGGAGAGCTTTGTCCTGTTCGACAAGGACGATCGCTACGTCCTGACCAACAGCAAATACCGCGACCGGTATCCCCATCTGCTCCAGTATTTCGCGGCCGGGACAAGCTATGAAACGATGCTCCGGGCAGCCGTCGCCAGCGGCATCCACGATGTCGGCGACGATCCCGAAGGCTGGCTGCAGCGAAACATGGCGTGGCACCGCGCCTGCGGTGCGGCGATGGAGCGTCAGCTCCAGGACGGCACCTGGGTCCGCCTGATCGAACGCCGCACCACTGACGGCGGGATCGTCGGCCTGCGCACCGACATCACCGAAACCAAGAATGCCGAGGCGGCGCTGACCCGCAAGGTCAGTGACCTCGAAGCGGCGCAGGCACGGCTGGAGCGGCTGCGGGAAGACCTGACCGCCATGGCGACCGATCTCGCGGCGGCGCGCGATGCGGCCGAGGCGGCGAGTCGCGCAAAGTCGGATTTCCTCGCCAACATGTCTCATGAAATCCGCACCCCGATGAACGGCATCCTCGGGATGAATGCTCTGCTGCTGCAGAGCGAGTTGAGCGTCGAGCAGCGTCAGTGCGCCGTTGCCGTTCGCGATAGTGCCGAGGCGCTGCTCAGCCTCATCAACGACATTCTGGACGTTTCCAAGCTCGAAGCCGGCAAGGTCGAGCTCGAGGCGATCGATTTCGATCTGGTCCAGGTCGTCGACGCTTCGGTCGCGCTGGTGGCGCCGGCCGCACGCGACAAGGGGATCGATCTTCGCGTGTCGATCGAGCCGCACGCCCAATCGGCCTTTCGCGGCGACCCCGCTCGGCTGCGCCAGATATTGCTCAATCTTGTGGGCAACGCGGTCAAGTTCACCGAGCGTGGGTCCGTGTCCGTCAATGTCGCGGCACGCCCCCTCACGCGTCGCGGGGTCACGCGGTTACGGTTTGACATCGCGGATACCGGCATCGGCCTGTCGGCGGAAGCGGCGGCCGCCTTGTTCCAGAAATTTCACCAGGCCGACACATCGATTACCCGCCGCTTTGGCGGCACCGGGCTCGGACTGGCGATCTCCAAACAGCTTGTCGAGATGATGGGCGGGCGGATCGGGGTCAAAAGCAAGTTGGGTCGTGGGAGCATTTTCTGGTTTTACGTGCCGCTGCAGTGCGCCGAGAAGCCGGAAGCGCTTCGCCATGTCACATCGCCCGACGCGGCGATCGGTCGCCGATCCCCAAAGTTGGCCGAACCGGCCGAGACGCCGCGGGCTTCCAGGGCATTGCGCGTGCTCGTCGCCGAGGACAACAAGATCAATCAGCAACTGACGGCGATGTTGCTCAAAAAAGCCGGCTACCTTGTGGATATCGTAGAGAACGGGGCTGCCGCGGTCGCTGCGGTGGAGGCCGGCGAATATGACGTCGTCCTGATGGACGTGCAGATGCCGGTGCTCGACGGCATCGAGGCGGCGGATCGCATCCGCAACCTCCCCGCGCCCAAGAACGCGGTGCCGATCATCGCGGTAACCGCGCATGCGATGGCCGGTGCCCGCGAGCGATACCTCGCCGCCGGCATGGACGGCTATCTCTCCAAGCCGCTGGACCCGGCCGCCCTGCTTCGTGTGCTCGACGAGGTCGGTCACGCTCCGCAGGAGAACCAGCCGGGCGAAACAGTGGGCGTACCGCGCGCCGTTTCAGCAAACGCCGATCTCGACGAGGACAAGCTCGCGGAACTGGCGCAGCACCTCCCCGAAGCGCGCATCCGTGAATTGCTGCTGCTTTTCCTTGCTCAGCTCGATGAGCAGGTGCCGCGGATCGCGGCCCTTGCGGCGGCATCCGACTGGCCCGCCATCAAGCGCGAGGCTCACACGCTCGCCGGCTCAGCCGGCAACATGGGGGCGACACGCATCCACCGCGTCTCCCGTGCCCTCGAAGCCGCCTGCGACGGAGCCAACGACGAGGCCGTCGATGACCTCGCCGGTCAGCTCGTCAAGGCGCGCCAATCGACGGCCAAAGCAATACGGCGGTGGTCGGCGCCTCGTAGATTGGACATCCGGCAGTCCGCCGCTTGATCCCGCTGTTGGATGCCGCTGAATGGCTCAAGCGGTATCGGGCGGGCGGCGCGAGCGCGCTGCGAGATCGAAGCTCGACACCCGCGCGATACCGCGACCCGCCAGCGCGCGAACGGGATGCTGCGATCGGAAGCTTGCGGCGCGAGCGCTGGACCGGCGACCGGATCGCCCGCCAGCGCGGCCTGCCGCGCTCGACGGTCGGCGCGGTGCTGCGCCGGCTCGGTTGGGGCGGCTGAAGGCGCTCGACCCGCCCGTTCCCGTGGTGCGCTATGAGCGCCGGCGGCCGGGCGAGCTGTTGCACCTCGACACCAAGAAGCTCGGCCGCATCGACGGCGTCGGCCACCGCATCACCGGTCAACATAGCGGCATGGTGAAGAACCGCGGCATCGGCTGAGAAATGCTGCACGTTGCGATCGGCGACCACTCCCGCCTCGCCGACACCGAACTCTTGCCCGGCGAGAAGAAAGAAAGCGCCATCGCCTTCCTCGACCGAGCGCTGGCCTGGTTCGCCCAGCTCGGCGTCGCTGTTGAGCGGGTCATGACCGACAATGGCTCGGCTTATCGCCGTCATGCCTTCCGCCAACGCCTCCAGGCCGGTGTCCGCCACCTCCGCACCCGGCCCTACGCGCCAAAGACCAACGGCAAGGCCGGGCGCTTCATCCAGACGTCCTTGCGCGAATGGACCTATGCCCGTGCCCGCCAATCCTCCGCCGAGCGAGGTCAGGCCATGAAACCCTGGATCACCAATTACAACCATGCCCGACCACACTCAGCCCTCGCCGGACAACCACTCGTCACAAGGCTGAACAACCTTCTTCGCTTCGACAACTAGGCCACGAGCCGCCGCCGCGGCTCGACGACCATGCGCAGCCAGTTGCCGATCTCGGTCGTGCGGCGAATTGGGTCGATGATCTCGCCGGCGATCCCGTATCGCCAAATCAGGTCTCGGCGCGCCGGTTCCGCGGCGAGGGCGCGATAATCGGCCGCCATGGCCAGGATTTCTGAGGGACCGTTGCCAAGGCCTTCGGCGACAAGTTCCGAAACCCGCATTTCGATGAGAGCCGCCGAAACCGCCAGCGTATGTTCGGGGTGGTACTGCGTCCCGAAGAAGCTGCCCCCGCTCGGCGTTCGCACCGCCATCGCCTGAATGGCGGAGACTTCGTTTGCGGCGAGGATTTCGGCATTCGGCGGCAGCGTCTCGACCTCGTCGAGGTGCGAACACAGCGCGTCGAACACCGGCGGCCGAGACGCCAGCAATGGGTGACCGCGACCGGCCTCGGTGATCGTGATCGCCCGCGCGATCGCCAGTTCGCGTCCCCGCGGGTTGCGCCGCACCGTGCCGCCAAGCGCCACCGCCGCGAGCTGAAATCCCCAGCAGCTGCCCCAGACCGGAATGCCGGCGGCGAAGGCCGAGCGCGCAAACTCGATCTGCCGGGTGACGAAAGGCGTCGGATCATAGATGTGAAGGGGCGAACCCGGGATCATCACGCCGGCAAAATCGGTAAGCGCGACGCCGCGCGGCAGGGATTGCCCGTCGGCGATATTGAGGCCGAGGCAGTCCATCTCCGACCGGTGCAAACGGAGGGCGTCGGCGCAGAGCGAAAAGTTCGACGGGAGCCCCGAATTTGCCCGCTCGGCCTGCCACGCGGCAGGCGTCCCCTCGGCAATTAGTATATGCGGCATCAACCCAGTCCCTTCGGGAAGCGCGAGCGGTCGCGGATCACGCCGTCCGGTCAACATCGAGCGTCTTTGCCAGCCAATGCGAAACGACGTCCGAAACAACGGCCTCGCGGCCGACATAGAAGTGATTGCAATTCTTGACGATCTCCACGCCGCATGGGCCGCCTGAGCGTTCCTTGAAGCGCTCGGCCGGGTAGTTGTCCGGGTTCTCCTCGTCACCGCGGATAAAGAGCGTCGGACAGCTTACGCGCGGCGCGAGCTCCAGCACATCCGGCGCCTCGGTCATGCGGTCGAGAAAGCTTTCGGCGCTGATGACGTACCACCAGCCGGGCACCAGCATCAGCTCGCGGCCGCGGCCGGCACCGACCAATTCGCAGGCTTGCGCCGTGATCTCCTCCAAGCGGTCGCCGGCGAGCATGCCGGCGCGCGAGGTCCGCTGCACGCCGCCATGCCCGCCGCCATGCGCCGACAGCAGCACCATCGCCGGGGTTTCGGGGTGATCGGACACGTGCTTGACGGCGAGCATGCCGCCATTGCTGTGTCCGATGATGACGGGTGGGGAAAGCCGCGTTGCGCCATCCACGCCGCGGCGTAGTTGTTGTCTTCGATCCCCTCTCGCGTGAGCTGGAAGGCGGCGCCCTCGGCGGCGCGGCTGTCCCGGATGCCGAGAATATCGTGTCCGCGCCGGTTGAAGGCGAGACAGGCGAAACCGAGCCGGGTCAGCACGGGCGGCAGAAACCGCGGCGCGCCGACGTAGAAGTTCATCGTATTGCCGTGAAACAGCATCACCGCACCGGAAACCGGATCGCCGTCCGGCAGGTGGAAAGCCCCGTCGAGCGGCAAGGTGTCGGTCGCGATCGAAACCAGTTCCGTGCGCATAACTTGCTTCCTTCGCGAAGGCGCCCCCCTGAGCCGGGGTGATAGCCGCGGTCGTTGCGAAGCGCCAGATTTCGGCCGCCGGTATCGCCGCTTTTTTATTCGTTCGGGTAATTCTCGGCGGAGCGTGCCACTTTTCATTTTCGACCGAGCCGCGACAGCAAAGGACAAGCCGATGAGGGCCGTGCTCTGCCGGGAATGGGGCGATCCTGAAAGCCTGGTGATCGGCGACGTGCCGAGCCGTCCGCTCGCGCCCGACGAGGTGCGCATCCGCGTGCGGGCCAGCGGCGTCAACTTCGCCGACACGCTGCAGATCGCCGGCAAGTACCAGGTCAGGCCGCCCTTCCCGTTTACGCCCGGCCTCGAAGTTGCGGGCGAGATCGCCGGCGTTGGCGAGGCGGTGCACGGGCTTAAGCCTGGCACGCGCGTCATGGCGCCGACGCATGGCAATGCCTTCGCCGAGGAGGTGATCGTCCCGGCCGTCGCCGCCGTGCCGATCCCCGCAGCGATGGATTACACCACCGCGGCGGCATTCCCCGTCGCCTACGGCACCTCGCACTGGGCGCTTGCGGAACGGGGTGCGCTATGCCGCGGCGAAACGTTGCTGGTGCTCGGGGCCGCCGGCGGCGTCGGGCTGACGGCGGTCGAGATCGGCAAGGCGATGGGCGCCCGTGTCATCGCCGCGGCCGGCAGCCCCGAGAAGCTCGCGATCGCGCGCGCACACGGCGCCGATGACCTGATCGACTACGCGCGTGAGAGCGTGCGCGACCGGGTGCGCGCGCTGACCGGCGGGCTCGGGGCCGACGTCGTCTTCGATCCCGTCGGCGGCGATGCGTTCGACCAGGCGATCCGCGCGGTCAATTGGAAAGCGCGGATGCTGGTCGTCGGCTTTGCGGCGGGCCGGATCCAAGCCGTGCCGGCCAACCTCGTCCTGGTGAAGAACATTTCGATCGTCGGGGTCGCCTGGGGCCTGGAAGGCGAGCGCGATGCCGGGGTGATCAGCACGCAGCTCGTCGAGCTGCTGCGCTGGTGGGAGGCAGGCAAGCTGAAGCCGCGCATCGCCCGCACCTACCCGCTCGCCGAAACCGCGGCCGCGATGCGGGCCCTCCTATCCCGC
>DASZOZ010000029.1:0-37227 GCA_035550515.1 Allostellaceae bacterium | reverse complement strand
CGACCGACAAGCGCTAGGGGAGAGCGATGAGCCGTTTGAGCTCCGCCTCGGCGAGCGTGTCCGGTTTCTCCCCATCGGGAAGAACCGGCGCGCGTACGAAGAACGCGCTCGCGAGGGCGGGCAATACCCGCTCTCGCGCACGCTCGCCTGCGGCATCGCCATCCCACAGCAGGGTGAGGTATTTGGTGCCACGATCGCGCAAGAGCGCGATCTGCTCGGGCGACACCGACCAGCCCATTAGTCCCACAACGGGCACGCCTAAAGCGTGGAGGCGGATCGAGGACCAATAGCCCTCGACCGCCACAACGTGCTCGGCATCGCGAACGCGATGCAAATTGTACAGGACGCGGTGCTTCTCGAATTTGGCCGGCAGCTTGTATTTCTCCACATCCTCCGGCACCTCATCTGCGGCCCACCGGCCGGCATAGGCGACGAGCGCGCCGGCCTCGTTGTGGATCGGGAAGCAGATGCGGCCGGCCATGGAGCCGCGGCTGCAATACCCAAGGCCGAACTCGGCAATCTGTTCGGCCGAGAGGCCGCGCTCAACGAGATACGGGTGGGATGGATCGAGTTTGAGCGTGAAGGTCAGCGGCACGTTGATCGGTGCGACCGGCTCAACCGGCGTATCCGCTGCCGGGGCCGGTGCGGGCTCTGCCGGACGCCGGCCTTTGGGGGCGGCAGCGGTAGCAGCCGGTTTTGCCGCCGGTTTATTGCCCCGTGGCGGAGCGAGCGGAATTTTGCAAATGTCCGCGATCTTTTCCGCCGCCGCGCGCAGATCATCCGGCACACCTTCCGACCGCGCGACAAATTCGAGCATATTGCCCTTGGCTTCGCAGGCGAAGCAGTGGAACAGGCCTTTGTCGAGTTCGACGCGCAGCGACGGGCGCTTATCGGGGTGGAACGGGCAGAGCGCGGAGCGCTGCGCCCCCCGGCCACGGAGCACGAGCTTATAGTGTTCGAGCACGCGCTCGAATGAAGCGTTCTCTTTGACGAACGCGAAATCGATGTACTGCGACATGTACTTCTCCGATCTAATCCGGAAACAGGCCGCAATTCATCATGCCATAACTTGCGGATATTTGCACGCCGGGGCAGGATGGCCGCAGTACACTTCATGAATGACAGCCTCCGGCCGTACCTCCGAGCCAGCCCCGCCCCCATATCGCCCAAGCGGCACCCAAACGCGTGGTGATAGATTCCGGGCCGGCCTCGGCGGGCCGGCCATGTCCCGGCTCGGCCACGCCGATGCGCCAGCCGGTGCGGACGGGGCTGGCTCCGGGGTATGGAACTGGTGATCGGGTTGCGCGACGGGATCGCACACGACCCGGAATACGGGATCATCACGGCGCGCGTTCCGTTCGGCCTTTCCGTCGCGGACCGCCGTCGGCACCTTTATGTGATCGGCAAGACCGGCTCCGGCAAATCGACGTTGCTGCGCAACCTCATCGTGCAGGACATCGAGGCCGGGCGCGGGCTCATGCTACTCGACCCGCACGGCGACCTCGCCGACGAGCTCCTCGATTACATCCCCTCGCGGCGCATCGAGGAGGTGGTCTACCTTGCACCGGCCGACCTGGCCTATCCGATCGGGTTCAACGTGCTTCAGCACGCGCCGCCGGATGACCGGCCGCTCATCGCCGCGAATGTCGTCGCGACCTTCAAGCATATCTGGCGCGACAGCTGGGGGCCGCGGCTCGAATACGTGCTCTACAACACGATCGGCGCGTTGCTTGATTTTCCGCCGTCGCGCGGCGGCGTATCACTTCTTGGCGTGCCGCGCATGTTCACCGACGCGGACTATCGCGCCCGCGTCGTAAAGGAAATACAGGATCAGCGGGTGCGCGCCTTTTGGACCGAGGAATTCGCCGGCTACAGCTCGCAGTTCGCGACGGAAGTCGTGAGCCCGGTGCAGAACAAGATCGGCGCGCTGCTGGCGGCGCCGGCGATCCGCAACATGCTAGGGCAAGCGACGAGCACGCTTGATATCGCCGAGGCGATGGACAACCGCCGCATCGTCATCGCGAACCTATCCAAGGGGCAGCTTGGAGAAGCGGCGACCAACCTCGTAGGGTCACTGCTCGTGACGGCCGTGCAGCTCGCCGCCATGCGGCGCGCGACCATCGCGGAGGAGGACCGGGTGGACTTCGCCGTCTATCTCGACGAGTTCCACAACTTCACCACGGACGCCTTCGCCGCGATCCTCGCGGAAGCGCGAAAATACCGACTCTCGCTCATCTTGGGGCACCAGTATCTCGCGCAGGTATCACCCCCGATCCGCGCCGCGGTGTTCGGCAATGTCGGGACGCTGGTAGCCTTCCAGGTCGGCTACGACGATGCCGAAGCGCTTGCCGGAGAATTCACGCCATACGGGACGGATGTGCTGACCGGCTTTAGCAGAGGAGAGGTGGTCGTCAGAACGGTCGCGGACGGCACGACGAGCGCGCCCTTTCTCGGCAGCACGATCGCCGAGGTGGGCTGGCGCTACGCGAGCCGAGGGAAGGTTATCGAGCAGAGCCGGCGACGGTGGGGGGGACGGCGGGAGGTGGTGGAGGCGCGCCTGGCGCAGTGGGCTATGAACGGAGCTGCTTGTCGTAGATCGCGGATGTAGAGTTGTCGACTTTATAGAAATATGTCTTCGAGAAGGACGTTGTCCTTAGGATACCTTGACAAGATTCACATGTAATGATAACCTTATTATTAGGATGTTGGAGAGTGTCCACAAAAATCAACTTCGGTTGTGCCCGCCAGCACCGTATTTGCGATGTTGGCGTCACACAACGGAGGACTTGAAGTGGATAACAATAGCCAGATATCGCTCATTGGGAAACTGAACGATTGCTACCGACGCGATGCCGGCTGGAATTACTCAGACGGCGACACTCCGGTACAGACCGCTGCCCAGAGCAAGGCTCGTCGTATCTTGACCAAGGTATGGCAGGCTATTCGCACCTATCAGGAATTTGAGCTTGGCGATGCCGAACGCAACTGCGGCACGGTCAAGGTTGAGGGCGTCACGGTAGTGTGGCAGATCAACTACCTCGACCGGTGGTCCGACGCACCATCCGCAAATCCTGCCGATCCCCGCGTCACTCGCCGCACGATCACTCTCACTATGGAGGTGCCCGATTAAATCATGCCTAAACGCTCGTCCTTCCAGGGACGGGCGTTTGCTTATGCAGCGGCTACTGTCGGATGTATATCTGCGATCATCGCATGTACTGTGTCGGCGAACGACTCGTAGTCTCGTAGCGTTTTCTCCTCAAATTCGGCCACGTCCTCGGTCAGCTTTAGTTTGATAATGAATACGGGTCCTGAGACTTCACACATGCCAATTTTAGTAAGATGATATATAAGATCATTCGGTTCAGAGTTTACAATATTTTCTACTTCTTCTAAATGAGCCTTGAACGCCCTTAGTGTCCGCTCTTCAGGCGGGGTGTTGTGACGCCAAGTCAGATATCGATTAATTATGCTCCATGATTTTGCGCTCGAAAAAACCTCATCATAGAGTTCTTCTTTCGCCTCTTCAGGCAGACCCGATGACTGCAGAATACGCCGCAGCAGCAGGTACCATTCTGGCGTGTAGCGGTACACGAAGTAGTCAAATATGGCGCGAGCTATCGGAACCCAGTTGGTGTTGCCTCCAAAACTAACTTTGTGGCCGGTAATAGCTTCACAAGAGTCCTCCGTATACGCACGCAGCCTCTCGCAAAAAAGATCTGTAAATAGGCAAGTGACTTTTTTATATTTTGTTCTCTTTGCATCCTTCATCTCGACCAATTCAGCACGTTTCATAGCATTGAGACAGTCAGCTACATCTTTAGATTGACCTCTGAACATCGTGTCGAGGACGCGAGTGACAACATCCTCTTGCTTTATCTCGGTCATTGGCAAATCGTTAATTTCAACCAACGCCGCCGATAAAGAGAAAAAAGTAGCAAGAGGGCTTATTCTCCTATCATCAAAAGACACTCCCTCAGATATATCTTTCATGTTATTATAAAATATCCACCCGAGTTCAAGCATCTTCTCCGGAGTGTAGGTATGCCGCCGAGGCTCGGGTGCATGGTTCATGTTCTGTGCCTCCCCGGGGTCCCTTCGCTTTCTTGTTTGGAAAGCGGCGCCCCATTTTGAATTCGACAGGGCAATTCTAACTTGGGCTCTACAATTGAATTCGAATGGCGCTACCTTAAATTGCGCCTCCGAGATTTCCAATCAGTTTTTGAAAAATCAAACCTCATCGAGGAATCGGTCTCGCCCGCCGCGGATTTAAGAACATATTCGAAATTTCTTCAGCGCAAGGCTCTTTTGAACCGGTCGTTCTATTTTATAATCGATCACCCGAAAGAAAAATGAAACAACAGGAATCCAAAAAGTTTGTAACTGTATTCAAAAATATTGTGGCCAAATCTTGATCGGGCTGCTGGAAAAATTATGTTCCCTCGTGTTAACGCGATGGGGAGGACCTTTTGATGAAGAATTCGGAGCTGCTTTCTGCACTGATTCATGAGATTGAGGAACACGGTGTTACTTCCCACGAGGTCAAGAGGGGCACGGGGAAGCATCCCAAGCTCATCTTTGAATTCGGAGGGCCGCACAATCACCGTACCGTTCTCGGGTACGCCTTCGGATCGGCGCGTCATTGAAAATGCGGTCTCCGACCTGCGGCGTGAGATGGGTGTAAGGCGGGAGATCATTAAATCGGCGCGCGTGACATCCCGAAATCGCCGCACCTACCCTGGTGTTGGTCAAGTGCGGACTTATACGCTCCCGGTGCTTTCAAATCCCCCTTTATCCGAAGGGTTCGGAAAGCTGGCGGAGCTGCGGGATCAAATGCGAGCTGATGCCGCCGTCAAGGCGGCAATCGCAGAAGTTGCGGAGGCTCACAATCAGCTTCATGCGCCCCAGTTCGGAACTCATCGGCTCCGTCGATCTACGGCACGCCGCCATTTCCAAGGATAACGCGATGATTCGTTACCTGCGGCTCCCCCAAGTAATCAGCCGCGTCAGTCTCTCGCCTATGACTATTTGGCGTCGTGAGAGAGATGGAAGCTTCCCGCGCCGAGTCCAACTCAGCCCTAACTCGGTCGCATGGATCGAGACCGAGGTCGAGACTTGGTGTGCCGAGCGCGCTGCCGAGCGCGACCGGCGCCACGAAGCGCAACCTTCTCACGAGAGCGCTTAGAGAGCTGGCCGGCCATGGAAGCTCTCGAAGCCCTCCTTCCGCTGCTCTTCGGCTTTATCGCGATTTGGTTTTCGATACAGGTCTTCCTGTGGCTATTCCCCTACATCCTGCTGGTACTTGCAGCAGCATTAGCCTGCTGGCTGTTGTTCGTCCTCATTCGTGAGCGGGAAGGCATCGCCCGCTGGTACTACTTCACCTTCCACCCACATCCGGCCGAGCCGCTCATCCGATCGGCATTATCTCAAGGCACCCGCTTAGACGGCGACCGCCTTGCCGCCATTCTCGGCGACCTTCCACCTGACAACCGCGTATTGCGCGATGTCCGGATCGCCCAAGGCGATCAGTTGGTCGCCCAAATGCGGCAGGTGAGCGAGCGGACGATCGAGGAGACACTCCGCGATGCCCGTGCCGACAACGCCCGGGCAGCGGCGGTTGACATCCAGGCAGCCATCGCCCTTGCCGCCGTCGCGCTGGAGCGAGCCAAGGCTGCGCACGCGGCAAGCAAAGCACCATAGGGAGGGAGAACAGGCCGTGTCGAACGCGGACAGCCGCATCTTCCCCGAAATAATACCTCCCGAAAGCCGCGGTGTTCGCATGCCGGCGGGAACGCCGTTTGGCGTCGCAATTCTGGGCGCCGCGCGCTTCAACGCCATCCGGCGCGTCATCGAGCAATACGAGCGAGCACTGCGCGCTCAGGAGTCGGCGATCCTCGCCGAAGCAGCTATACCCCCGGCTATGGCACGTCGCGAGGTCGCTCGTGAACAGCTTCGGCATCTCGACGAACTCCGCGAGGAGGAAGGCGAGCGGATCAGCCACGCCATCGGGGTGGCGAAGCTCCGCCGCGAATTGGAACGGATGGAGTTGGAGGACCAGATTGCCGAACGGCGCGCCAGGCGGGCTCAGTCTGCGCCCACACTAGGCGCCGAGCCACAGTCAACCAAAAGTGCAACGCCTGACGACTTCACGGCGTTCATGGACGATCTCCGCAAGATGCCGGAGGTCGTGCAGGCCGTTTCTGCCGCGAAGGAACAAATCGTCAAGCAGGCCGGCGGCGAACAAAACTTATCTGAAGCGCAGAGCCAAACCTGCGAAATGCTCGACGCGATGCTTCACGCCTTCATGTCGAAAAAGAGCGGCGAAGGAACCCTGTGATGCTGAAGGTCGGCCATGCGAACGACGGCAGCCCTGTCGTTCTGACCGATAAGGAGCGAGCGCGGCATATACACGTGCTCGGTGCGATCGGCACTGGCAAATCGAAACTTCTCGAAGGAATGATCCGGCAGGACATCGCGATCGGTCGTGGCCTTTGCCTCATCGATCCGCACGGCACCCTGGTCGACGGCATCGAGGCCTGGTGCACGGCGAGCGGCTTTGGCCGCATCCGTCGGGCGACGCCACCTATGTCCCCGGCTTCAACGCGTTGCGGATGGCGCCCGGAGAGGAGCTATCCGTCCGTATAGACGCCGTTGTCGCCGCGTTTGCGCAGGTTTGGGGCGTACGCGATATGGGCCAGACGCCGCGGCTTGAGAAAATCTTGCGCGCGACCTTGTACGCCTTGGCAGTGCGTGATTTGACCCTTGCCGAAGGCCCTGACTTTCTTCGCGCAAGCGATCCAGACGGCTTGCGCCGCCGGCTTTCGTGCGGCCTACCAGACCCTGTTTTTCAGACGACATGGAACGAGCTCAACGAGCTCCCACGAAAGGAGTTTGCCGAGCATGTCGAAAGCACCGTCACGCGATTGTCGCGTTTTCTGACGGCGCCGGCGATGCGGCTTGTGGTCGGACAAACAAGCGCCGGGGTCGACTTCAAGAACGCGATGGACAATTCCGAGGTGGTGCTGGTCCATCTCGGATCGCGTGGTGCCTTCTCTTACGAGAACGCCCGTGTTCTCGGCGCGATGCTCATCAATGACCTTTTCCTGTCAGCGCTGCGCCGAGAGGAGCAGATCGCGAAACGACGCCCATTCACGCTCTACATTGACGAGGCCTACGACTTCCTGTCCGGGGACATCGAGCGCATTCTCGATCAGACACGAAAGTTTGGCCTTCATGCCGTTCTTGCCCACCAGCGCATCGGCCAGCTCAAGGAACGCGGCGAGGACATCTACAACGCGGTGATGGGCGGGACCCAGACAAAGATCGTGCTCGGCGGCCTTTCCGACGACGACGCCGAGATCATGGCGCGCGAAATCATGCGAGCCGAAATTGAGCTGGAGCGTCCGAAATGGGCACTCACCGCTCCGGTTGTGGTGGGTGAAGAAACAATCACGCTCAATTCCGAGAGCACGACCGAGACCTCGACGACCAACAGCTCGCCCACACGAACAATCGTGACGACCGACGGCAGCGCCACCGCGTCGGGCGCTACCACGACCTATACCGCCGCGGAGGGAGAGACGCCTGAGCAATGGGCGCTTGCTGAGGCCATAAGCGAGATTGCGAGCCGAACCATCGCTGAGGGCTTCGCGACGACGGAGGGGTACTCGCATGGATACGCCCGCTCTCGTGGCAGCGCCGAGGCGTTGAAGTCAATTCGAGAGGAGCGCCCGACGACTCTCTATTCGCTGGAGGAGGGTCTTCACTTGGCGCAGGTCGCGCTCCGGAATCTTCCCGACCGCACCGCGATCGTGAAGCGTCGCGGCTTGTCTGCCGTACGTATCGAAACGCCCGAAGTGCGCAACGTCCTGAAATTGCCGCGAGCGCTCGCGCGCTTCCGCAAGTCAGTGGGGGATAGAAGTCCCTATCTGCTAACCGTTACCGCTGCCGAGGCCGTCATCACCGAACGCCGTCGACGGCTCTCGCGACTGATAGAGGAACCCGCTCCTAGCGCTCCGCCCCCACCCCTCAAGGACGAGGGGTGGGGATGACTATTGCTACAATGTCAGCAATGTCACCTACCACCGTCACTGCCGTAACGGAGCGCCTGCCGCGCTTCGTCCGGCGCCCGCGTGATATCCCTTCGTTTGAGCTGACCGAGCGCGATGAGGAAATCCTGAAAATTATCGCGCGGCACCGCTTCGCGACATCGGCGCAGATCATCAGCCTTATCATGGCCCTGTTCCCGGACGCGAGCCGGCAACAGGTGCTCCGGCGCCTGCAATATCTCTTTCACGCCGGCCACCTGTCCCGGCCGAAAGCCCAGGTCGACACCTATAAAGCCGGCGGCGGTTCGCGGCCGATCGTATACGCGCTCGGCAACAGAGGCATCGACCACCTCGCCGCCATCTATGGCTTCCGTCGTGCGTCCGTGGACTGGACGGCAAAGGCGCGCACGGCGGTCCGTGGCGAGATCGACCACGCCCTCGAAATCACCGAGTTTATGGTGGAGCTGGAGATCGCCTGCCATCGCCGCGGAACTCTGCAAATCATCCACCTGGACGAAATCCTTGCCACGCTGGCACCCGAGGAGACGCGCAAATCACGGCGACCGTACCAGTGGCCGGTTGCCGTCCGCTGGAAGGGAAGTGACATCGTGCTTCACCCGACCCCTGACCGCATCTTCGGTATCCGCGACCTGGAGCGCTCGGAAGGCCGCAACACCAAATTTCTGTTCCTGGAGGCTGACCGGGGCACCATGCCGACCGCACGGCGGTCGCTCGATAAAACCAGCATATTGCGGAAAATCGTCGGCTACGCCGAGACCTACCGTCGCGACCTGCACACGAAGCGCTATGGCCTGCCCAATGTCCGAGTGCTCACCGTCACGCCCGGCCGACAGCGCATCGGCAATATCATCGCGGCGTACCGCGAGCACGCGAACACGCTCGTCTCACCGAAATTTTTCCTCTTCGCCGATCGCGCGGGCCTCAGCCGCGCTGACGATTGGCTCGACTACCCGTTGGTGGATGCGGCCGGCGAACAGCACCGGCTCTTGGATTAAGTCGGAGCAAGGGCTGGCTGGACGGCGCTATGCTTGATGTACAAAGCCCCGCGTAAACGCGGGGCTGAGTAATATCGAAAGAGCTAGCTGCTGGGTCTTTTTCCACTTACCTTGATAAAGGTCAGTAATGCTTCCAATGACTTGGAGAGATCAGTGGCGGCCATCATAAGGGTGCAGTCTGTAGCCGCTAGACCTCCCAGTTCAGCCTGCTCATCCAGGTCCGCAAGGATGGCTCCGCACGTTGCATGGGATTTCATCAGGCGTGGCAGTTGCCCGGCGCTGGTCGCGAGTGGCTTCTCAGAATCCATCTTCCTCCTCCATAGACGGGACGGGGCCTGCATGTGGCTCGCCGCTACATGTAAACCCCGCTCCGCCCATCGAGCTCATTGGATTCACTCATATTTTAACCCGAAGGCCATAGTCATTCTACGGCATTGAAGTGAAGGGCATACGTTGCTGTAATCTCATCCCATTAGGCCGTAGCCTGCGGGTGAGACGATGACGCCCTGCCCTCAGGGAAGCACCGAATGCTTGTCAGGGGTTTTCACGGAACTAATCTGGTGGCCGCTAGGAAAATAACTGCGGAGGGATTCGTCCCCAGCGCAAATGAGTATGACTGGCTTGGTGATGGCGCCTATTTTTTTCAGGATGCCCCTCGCCGCGCGTTCGAATGGGCGCGCGAGCTACATGGCCCAGAGGCTGCTATCGTCGGCGCAGATATCGAGCTTATCAACTGCATGGACCTCTTGGACATCGAGTGGTGTTCGACCTTGACCGAAGTGCATGACGAGTTCGTGAAAAAGCTCAAGGCGGCTAATCTCCCGCTTCCGAGGCAATCTGCGGGCGCTCACAGGTTAGACCGTGCGGTGATCAACTACTCTGCCGGCGTGCTAGCAGAAAAGGGTATACACATACGTAGTGTTAGAGCGGCCTTTTCAGAAGGACGGCCATTATTTCCTAATTCCGCCCTTATTGACAGGGCACACGTGGAAATCGCAGTTAGAGACTTAGCCGTAATTAGGCATGTCTGGCTCGAAAAAATGGATGTCTGACATGCCAAGGAATTTGCAAAATACATCTTTAAACGAGTTGTTACAGCACTTCCGCGAAGTCGGTGACGATGAATTCCGCAAGCGCTTGGAACGCTATTGCCCCGACATCAACACCTCAGCTGATCTTCCTCAAGCACGTGACGAGGTTGGCATGACCCAATTAGTCTTGTTCCAGCCGCATGCGGCCCCGCTGCCGCTTGATGCCTATTTGGCCTCCGCGCTTACTGGCCTAACAGGAGATCAGCGAAATCTCATCTTTCAGATTTCGGACGCTATTGCGGTCATTTGTAAAGACCTTGGCATAGAGCTGTACGAACCTCGAAAAAAAACGGACCCTGTGCACCATGCTGAGGTTTCTGACGCTGAAGTATTTCGAACTGACAGGGAGCGCGTCCTAAATAGTGACCTCGTAATCCACCTTTGCCACTTTCCTAGCACCGGGTCGGGAGAGGAGTTAGATTTCGCACACACGGCGCTGGTACCAATAATTCTGGTGTCTCATGGAGAGACACGCGTAAGCAGGATGATCTCCGGCATTCCGTCAATGAAGCTTCACATTACTTATACTGAACCGGAACAATTACGAGCGGAGCTTCGAGATCGCCTTGCAGAAATACGTCCCGTCCTGGAAGAACGTAAACTCGCCTTCAGTAAGTATGATGCGAATATAGTTGGAGAAAACATACGACGCCTTCGGGAGGCTCGCGGCATCACCCGAGAGGATGTTGCAAACGCGACTAGATACATAACTATTGACGTTCTACAGCAGATTGAGGAGTCCACAGATAAGACTAGCAATCCATCGCTCACCCATTTGCGCGCTCTTGCAGCAGCATTGAGCACTACAGTCGCAGACCTTGTCGAACCCGACCTTTCCGAGCGGTTAGTGGGCATGTTGAATGAATGGATGGCCGGTAGGGAAGCCGCAAGGTTTGCGGGCATCACAAATAGGGATCGCAACCGAATACTTAGACGCGTCCTTTACCGTGTGATCGATTCCCTTGACCGCGATGAGTGATCAATGAACGCGACGAGTGTCGCGTCTGAGATTTGGGCTCGGGCAGGAAGGCACCGTCTCCCTGTAGACCTCAACGCCGTGGTACGGCTGTGGCCGGATTTACGAGTGTCACTGGAAGATATTGATGGTCCCGGTTATTTTGTCGACTTGGGATCAAGAGGGGGCGAAATCCTAATACGGAAATCAGATCGCCCCCGGCGGCAGAGATTTACGCTCGCGCACGAGCTAGGTCACTGGGTCCTATCAAGGACCCATCAACACAAAGAATCAGCATCAGCAATGGTCGAAAAGTGGTGCGACCAATTTGCCGCTAACCTTCTAATGCCTGCGGAGGAGGTTGTCCAATATCTCCGGAAATCACGGCTGCCTGGCCTTGCAAATGCAATTCTCGCCGGCCCCAAAATATTTGATGTGTCTCATATCGCGTTTAGGCTACGGGTGCCAGAAATAACGCCTTTGCAGCTATTTCTCAGCGAAGGCAACGATAATTGTTTGCGCCTCGTCCGAGGTTACAACAAGACCGCTTTGATCCATGAACAAGCGGAGAGCATAGCGCAAGCTGCTTATCAAATATGGCTCGGCAACGACAGAGATCGGCGCTACGTAGCAAAATTTGGCGTAGGAACTGTTGTAGGCGCCCCGCTTCGGTCGAGCAGCTCTCAAGGATGGCTAATCGGAGTACTCTGGCGGAGCGACCAGCAGGGTGGCCTCGCTTCGAGCCGTATCGACTTTTCCTAACGAGTATTAGTAAAATTATACTCAGTTCCAATGAGAGGGAAAATACGGCTTACCTAGGCCATATTCCCCACCTCGCACAATAAACAAGAAACGAAGTTGCTCAGCCGCGGCTTGCCAAGATGCTCTATAAACTGATGATGCAAGAAGGCTTCACGCGCCAACGCCTTAGACACGAAATTTCGGTTCCTGTCTCTCAGTGCCGATAGGGTTGTCGTTCTCGCTCCCAAGCCTCCTCAGCAGCTTACGCGCGTGTCGCCGCCGTATGACGTTCCGCAGCGCGTCAAATCTACGCGACACGATCTTCACCCCTATCAAATCGAGGAAATGGATTGTCGCAATCACCCCGAGAATGACCTTAAGCAAGAAACCAACAATAGGGTGCTCATGGATTAATTCGAAAATATCCGAAAACAAAGCTATAGCAAAGGCAATGAAAAGACCAATCTGCACGGCTATAACCATATTCTTCGCATACGCCTGGCTCCAGGATTCAATTCTCGCATGCAGCCCGGTACGTGCACTACTTTCTGTAACCTCACGAGATTCACGTTCTCGATCGGCGAGGTGTGCTTCATGCTCTTCAGCTAATCGCGCAATTTCCGCGTCATGTTGCGCACTCACCCGCCGCCGCTCCGCTTCGGCCGCTTCGGTCTGCTCCTGATGCTGGGCCGCAAACTGCGCTGCCAATTGTTGTTGTTGTCGTTCGGCCTCCTGCCGCGAGAGGTCTATAATTTCCGCGGCATTTAACTCACGCATTATCGCCGCGTTGCTGAAGCTCCTCTCCTGGGCGATCCGCCTTGCTGCTTGAAGGACCAAGCTATTATCCGGATCACGACCAAACGCTTCAAAGTCCCCCACTACCTCTTGAATTCCTTCCCGAAAAGATTTGAACCATTCAGCGTCTGGCCGAGCCGCGGCGTAGCAATTGATCAACAACTCCCGCGCTGCAATGTCAGGTGATATCTTTTGATCTTTCAGCAACCATGCAATCGTGGCTACTTGCGTAACGTGGAGAATTGGTGGGCACTGTGCGCGCGTCAGTTGGCCCTCTTTCACCAGGAAACTCTCTGGACGCGATTGCAAGAAATCTATTGGCTGTTACGAACACGTACTTTGACGCCGCAAAATCTCGTGCGCGCGTATCGCCCCGCAACCGGACTATCGTCCCCAAATAGCTTGCGTCGTTATCTCTGTTTTGCTGACCGTATCGGCGTCCGCGGCGTTGCGACTCGTCGAGAAGGTACTTAGAAAATGCTCGTTCATTGATTTGATGTTTTGACGTTCCCGAAAATGTGTTCTGAGTAAATTCGAAAATGTTTTGTTGTGCTAGACGATTAACGAAGTTGCTACACAAGAGCCGAATCGCGTCAAAAGAAACTTCCCCACGAGAGATCGCGTCAGCCGTCTCACCTTCGAGTTCTCCGCCGCTATCTTTAACATTTACTATTGTGGATAAAACGCCGTCTACTTCCGCTTCGTTGCCGGGCAGGAAATGAATTGCGCAGCCGATATCCTGGAGATAGCGCGTTAACTCGTCTGATGCGGTACGCAGCAGACGGCCGGAGCAACCAAGACCCCTGAGCAACACGCTCGTGTCATAAAACATGATTAGAGGATATCGACGGTCAATCTCCCCGACCTCCGAGACACCAGACAGAAAATCCTCAACCAAGATTCCCATAAATATCTTGACGATCTTGTTGTAGCGTTCAGGCTGCATTGCCTCCATCCGCTGTATGAACGCCGCAACGATTCGAGTTTCTATGTCCCGCGGATCGAGTAATACATTCCGCAAATTTATAAATTTGGCCCGAGGCGTCACCTCATCTGGCTTGAGAAATCTGATGATGGCTTCTTCCCAGGAGCCCGAGGGAGGTGATTCGGCGAAACCCACTTCCTCCGCATACTCATTGAGGAGACGTGCAATCTCGTCGAAATCAGTTTCAATTTCCTCTCGTGCGACAGCAAAGCCGTCCGACTTCGCAATAGCCGTATATATTTTCACTCCGGGCTTGTATTCGATGTACCCTTGAGCTCGCAGCGAAGGTATTAATTGCTCAAGTGCGTACAATGGAATGTCAAATCCGAAAGTGTTTCGCAAGAAATCTTGGACATTTGTCAGCTCGACTTGCCGGCCAGGTATCTGGTTGGTGTATGCAGCTATAAACGGTATTAGGCAGTCAACTACATCCCGAATCGCTGCATCCGTGCTAGTTGCCCCCTTAAAAGCGGCGTAAAGGAACGCATACGAGCGCGCCGAGCGACTGGCCCCCTGAAGACTCGTTATGGCGTCTACGCCGACTACGTCCGCCATGGTCGACCCCTTGATTTGTTCCTTTTGATCACCCTTCGCGCGGGTGAAGCTATGGTAGCGCGGGGCCAACTTTTAGCAGAAAGAGAAACGTCGATTACCTCGATCACGCCGGCAAACGCGTCAGCGGCTCCTCAACACTGGAGGAGCAGTGTCAGGTTTTAGGCGATCCGAGTGCCTTGCGATAGGTAAAGGCCGAATCGGGGCTAGCGGCATGAAGCTCGGGTAAGTGCGCTGTGAACCTAGGATCGAAGGCTCGCCAGATACCCCTCCCACTTCTCGACCGCGATCGTGCCCCCTGGTGGTGGTGTAGGAGCGTAGGGGATCGCTCCGGGCTCCGGCAGGTTGGCCGGTTAGGTCATGCAACCACGGCGGGCAGCCTGACGAAGGGATCGTCACTCAAACCCGCGATTGTTTCCAGGGTCATGTAGCGGGCGCGTTGAACGGCTCACTCGTCGTGTTGTTCGAGTAGGATGGCGCCGACGAGCCGGATCACGGCCTCGTCATTGGGAAAGATGCCGACGACTTCGGTGCGGCGCTTGATCTCGCCGTTCAGCCGCTCGATTGGATTCGTTGAGTGTAATTTCGGGCGGTGCGCCGGCGGGAAGCTCATATAGGCAAGCACGTCGCTCTCGGCCTCGTCCATCAACTCGGCGAGCTTTTTGACCCTCGGACGTAACTGATCGGCGACCTGTCGCCACTGGGTCCTGGCGGCTTCAGCATCGTCCTGGGCAAAGGCGGTGCCGATAAAGGCCGAGACGACGCGCCGGCCCTGTTTGCCGGCATGGGCCAGCACATTGCGCATGAAGTGAACGCGGCAGCGCTGCCACGACGAGTTCAGGACCTTGGCGATGGCGGCCTTCAGTCCTTCATGGGCATCCGAGACGACGAGCTTGACGCCTCGCAGACCCCGCCGGGCGAGCTTGCGCAGGAAGTCGGTCCAGAAGGTTTCGGCCTCCGACGCGCCGATTGCCAGACCCAGTACTTCGCGCCGGCCATCGTTATTGACGCCGACCGCGACGATCACCGCGACCGAGACGATGCGACCATCGCGACGCGCCTTCACATAGGTCGCGTCCAGCCAGATATACGGCCACTCACCTTCCAGGGGCCGGTCGAGGAAGGCCGCGATCTTATCGTCGATCTCACCACACAGCCGGCTGACCTGGCTCTTGGAGATGCCGGTCATTCCCATGGCCTTGACCAGCTCGTCGACCGAGCGCGTCGAAACGCCCTGGATGTAGGCTTCCTGGATCACCGCGGTCAGCGCCTTCTCCGCCATCCGACGCGGTTCCAGGAAGCCCGGAAAGTAGCTGCCCTTGCGCAGTTTCGGGATGCGCAGCTCGACCGTCCCGGCGCGGGTCTCCCAATCGCGGTCGCGATACCCGTTGCGCTGGGTGATCCGGTCGGCGCTGCGTTCGCCATGACCGGCACCAGTCCGCCCTTCGACATCGAGCTCCATCAAGCGCTGCGCAGCGAACCCGATCATCTCGCGCAGCAGATCGATATCTGAACTCTTCTCCAAAAGCGCCTGAAGGCTCATCATCTCGTCGGTCATCGTCGGGTCCTTGGTTCGCGTTGTGGGGTGCGACCAAAACCCTACCGAAGACCCGCGATGACCCCCGCCGTGGATAAGTAGCCCGTCGCCGCCAGACTCTCGGCGGTCGCTGCGGCGGGCTACTTAACCACAGCTCCTACACCACCCTCCGGGACACGACCTCGATCGCCTCGCGCATCGGACGACCGATGGACGACAGTATTCCTATTTAGGCACGGACGAGGCGGATCAGATGACCTCCCCACGCCTCCAGACCTGCCTTTCGCTCTTCAAGGTAGGCATGCCGGTTATACACTGCCGCCACACCCCGAATAGTGCCAGAGACGTGGTTCAAAATGCGATCAACAACGTGCGGCGCCACGTTGAGTGCCGCCATGCCGGTCGCGGCGGTGCGCCGCAAATCGTGCAATACCCACTTCCCTACCAGCGCATTGTTGGGGTCCTCTCCGGCATCCATCAACTCCTTGCGCAGCAGTTCAAGCATCTTCGCATCGAGCCGTTCCTTGGCCTTGCTGATGCCGGAGACGGCCGTCTCGCCTGTTGTCGTGAATACCAGGTCCGCTGCTTGCGGGCGCTCTTCCCCATCGCGTGATGCCTGCTCAAACCGCGGCAGTCTTCCAATGATTCCGAGCGCCAGATCGGAGAGATACACGACATGCTCGCGGTCATTCTTCGCCCGCTCGCGCGGGATCACCCACTGCCGGTCCGCGAGATGCAACTCCGGCCAGAGTAGCCCAGCAACCTCGCTCCGACGCTGCGCCGTCACAAGCAGTAGCCGAAAGAGCGGGCCAAATGGCCAGCCGATGTCGCCGCAGGCGCGCCAAAAGAGACGTATCTCGCGGTCAGAGAGGATACGGTCGCGCTGCACCTCAGGTGTCGGCTTCGAGAGACCGGCGGCCGGATTGGTTTCCACGATGGCTCGCTCTCGCGCCCAGTTGAACAGACGACGTGTATGCGCGAGGGCGCGGTTCGCCATGACCGGCGAGCCGCGGTCAACGATGTTGTCGAGGAGCGCAATTACGTCTTTGCGGCCAATGTCGCGTATCGGCTTATCGCCCCACATGGGCTTGAGCTCGCGCTCGATCAGTCGCTGCGTCTCCGCACAGGTCAGCGGACGCGTATTTCGTCTTGCGTATCGTTCGACAAAAAGATCGGCGACCGCACCGAAGGTGTCCGGTGCTTCCCTGACGGCGCTCTTGGCCGCTCGCCTCGCTTCGACGGGGTGCACGCCGGCCTGCGCTTGCCGCATGCTCTCGCGGGCGAGCTCGCGCGCCTTATCCACCTTGGGAATTCGCGCGAAGGGTCCGAGTGTCTCGCGCACGAGCTTTCCGCTAACCCGGTACATGACGATCCAACTCTTTCGACCGGTCGCGGATATCCGTAAACCGAAGGCGGGCAGTTGGGTGTCAAAATACTCGGCGCGACCCGTTGTCGGCGGGCGTAGCCGATCGACCGCGGCCTGCGTTAGTTTGAGTGTCGGCAAATCTGTGGCTCCCGCTCAAGCAGTCAGTGGGTCCGTTTGGGTAACGCATGGGTAACGCGACAACGCGGTAACCGGTGATATCGGGTGGTATACCACCCCGTATCGTTTTCTCGTAACCAGTTGAATGATAGTGGAATTGAAGCCGATCGGATAGCGCCTGGCAGCGCTTGAAGTCGCTTACCCTTTTGCTTTTAATCAGTAGGTCTCGGGTTCGAATCCCGACGGGCTCACCACGCCTGCCGCCGCCCGACGGGGCGGGCGGCGGCTATGCCGCGAAGCCGTGTTCCAGTTCGCCGAGGTCCTGATCGGTCAACCGCAGCGTCGCTGCGGTGGCGTTCTGCCGCACGTGGTCCGGCGAACCGGATTCCGGGATGGCGATGACGCGGCCACCGCGTATGGTCCAGGCAAGCGCGACCGCCGCGGGGCTGCTTTGGTGCCGCTCGGCGACGCGCCCCAGGGCCGCGTTGCGCAGCAGCCCGCCGCCCTGGCCGAGCGGCGAATAAGCCATGATGGGCAGCCGGTGCCGCTCGCACCAGGGCAGCAGATCGCGTTCGACCCGCCGATCATCGAGGTTGTACTTCACCTGATTGGTGGCGCAGCGGTCGCCGTCACGGACGCGGTACAGAGCCTCCATGTCGGCGACCGTGAAGTTCGACACGCCCCAGCGGCGGATGCGCCCCTCGGCGCGCAGGCCTTCGAAACTGCTCACCACGACGCCGAGGTCGGACCCGCCGCGCCAATGCAGCAGGTAAAGGTCGAGACGGTCGGTGCCGAGCCGCGCCAGGCTCGCCGCGCAGGCCTGGCGAATGCCGCTCGCGGTGGCGTGGTCGGGCAGCACTTTGGAGACCAGAAACACCTTGTCCCGCTGCCCGGCGATGACGCGGCCGATCATCTGCTCGGCACGGCCGCCGCCATAGAGTTCCGCGGTGTCGATCAGGCTCAGCCCCAACGCGATGCCGGTCCGCAGCGCTTCCTCTTCCTCCGCGAGCGGATGCCGGCCCTGAGCGAGATGCCACGATCCCTGGCCGAGGGCCGGGACGCGGCCGCCGTCGGGCAGTTCCACCATGGGCATGACCGGTTGCGCCGCGGCCCCGCGCCCGGCCAAGCCGACGGCCGCCGCCACGGCCATGCCGAAATCCCTGCGTGTCAAGCTCATCACCGCCAACCTCCCGAAAAGCCGCCGCTCATCCGAGCACCGCCGACACCAGGTAGAGCGCGCCGCCGACCAGCCCGCCGACAATCGTCCCGTTCATCCGGATATAGTGCAGGTCCGCCCCGACGGCGGTTTCGAGACGGGCGGCAAAGCTCCGCGGCTCCCATTGATGCACGACCGACCGGACAAAGCGGATCACTTCTTCGCGCCACGGCAGCGCCTCGACGGCCAATGCCGCGACGGCGCCATCGATCCGTTCGCGCATCTCGGCATCCCGGCGCAGCGTGTCGCCGATCGAGGCGATCATCAGCGCCACCGTCCGTTCGACCCGCGACGACGGCCCCGCCATGGCGGCGAGCAAAAGGTCGCGGCCGTGCCGCCAGGACGAGGCAATCCACGCCTTGAGCTGAGGGTCGTTCAACCAGCCCGGCCCGCCGGCCGATGGCAGGGGGGCGGTGCTCATGTCGTGGCCCAACCGGTCGATGGCGGCCAGCAAGCGCTGCCGCGCCACGCCGCCCGGCCGGCGCAGGTCCTCGATCAGCTCGGCCGCACCGCGCAGCACGGCGCGGGCGATTTCGCGGTTGATGGCCCGCGGGATCCAGCTCCGCCGCCGCTCGCTCACCGCCTCGAGCAGCTGGCTTTCGTTTTGCGCCAGGAAATCGCGGGCGAAATCGAGCGTGCGGTCCAGCACCGCCTGGTGATAGCCGGATGCGGTCAGAACCTTGACCACCTGTCCCAACAGCGGCGCCAAGGAGGCGTTGCGCAGTTGCGGCCCCAAGGCGCGCCGCAGGAAGGCCAAGACCTGGCGGTCGTCGACCGAGCGCAGCACATGGGGCAGGGCGCGGGTGATCTCGCCCGCCAAGGCGGCCGCATGCCGCCGGTCGGCCAGCCACCCGGCGAGGCTTTCGCCGATCCGCAGCGAGCGCAATTCGGGCACCAGATGCTCGGGCGTGAGAAAATGCCGGTCGAGAAACCGTGCCAGGCCCTCGCCGATCCGGTCGCGGTTGGCCGGCAGGATCGCGGTGTGCGGGATCGGCAGCCCGAGCGGCCGGCGGAACAACGCCGTGATCGCGAACCAGTCGGCCAGACCGCCGACCAGCGCCGCCTCGCTGACCGCCCTGACAAACAGCATCGCGGCGGGCGGTCCCGGCACGGTGAGGCTGGCGACAAAGATCGTCGCCATCAACAGCAGCATCCCGGTCGCCATCGCGCGTGTGCGGCGCAGGCGGCTTGGCGGTTGGTGCTCGGCGATGAGCGCCATCGGTCCTCCTCGGCAAGGCTAACGGCGGCAAGGCTAACGGCGGCAAGGCTGATGGCGATCGGGCGCATCACGCCAAAGCGGTCGCCGCCGTTGGGGAACAGGCTTTATTGTTTGTCCTCGACTGGGGACGCTCGTTTATATCGGCGGCGCGGGCGGGTTTGCGGATGGGCGGGCAGCGGTTTTTTATGACGACAATGGCGGGCATGACGGTGGATGACGATCCGGGCACGCGGCCGGTGGTGACGCTGCTGCCCGCGGGCCACCGCCGGGCCGAGGGCGGCCACCCGTGGATCTACTCGAACGAAATGCAGATGGATGCGGCGGCCAAGGCGCTGGCGCCGGGCCGCCTCGTCACCGTCAAGCGCGCCGACGGCCGCCCGCTCGGCGTGGCGATGTTCAACCCGCATACGCTGCTCGCCGCCCGCCTGCTCGACCGCGACGCGGCGCGGCCGATCGGCCGGCGGTTTCTGCAACGGCAATTGCAGCGCGCGCTGGCATTGCGTGAAAAGCTCTACCGCACGCCCTATTACCGGTTGGTGCATGCCGAGGCCGACGGCCTTCCCGGGTTGGTGGTCGACCGGTTCGGCGATGTCCTCGCGCTGCAAAGCAACGCCGCCGGGATGGAGGCTTTGCAGCCGCTTGTGGTCGAGGCCTTGCAGACGCTGCTGTCGCCGGCGGCGATCGTGCTGCGCAACGACAGCCCGGCGCGGACGCTGGAAGGACTGCCGAAGGAGGTGCGGGTCGCCGTCGGTGCCATCGACGGCCCCGTCGCGGTCGAGGAAGACGGCGTGATGTTTCTCGCCGATGTGCTGGCGGGGCAGAAGACCGGTTGGTTCTTCGACCAGCGCGACAACCGTGCCTTTGTCGGCGGCTTGGCGCACGGCGGCCGGGTCATCGACCTTTACTGCTATTCCGGCGGGTTTGCGATCGCTGCGGCGCGCGGCGGGGCCGTCGCGGTCACCGCGATCGACCGTTCGGAAGCCGCGCTGGGCCTCGCGGCGCAGGCCGCCGACCGCAACGGCGTGGCCGGCCTCTGCGAGTTTCGCCGCGCCGAGGTTTTTGCCGAGGCCGCGGCGCTGGCCTCGGCGGGGCAGCGCTTCGATATGGTGATCGCCGACCCGCCGGCCTTCGCGCGCTCGCGCCGCGACGTGCCGGCCGCCCTGCGCGGCTACCGCAAGCTGGCGCGGCTGGCGGCCGCTCTGGCGGCGCCCGGCGGCATCCTCTTCATCGCCTCCTGCTCGCACAACGTCCCGGCCGCGGATTTCGCCGAGGCGGTACGGCGCGGGCTCGCCGATGCCGGCCGCACCGCGCGCATCCTGCGCGACGCCGGCGCCGGGCCGGACCATCCGGTGCATATGGCACTGCCGGAAACCGCCTATCTCAAATCGCTGGCCCTGGCCGTGGATTAGCCGGTCACTTTGCGGTTTCCTTCGCCTGGGGCGGCGGCTTGGCCGCTGCGCGCTTGGCGGTCGGCATGATGACGCGGAACGTCGTGCCGGCGCCGGTCGAGGCGATCAGCAGGACGTCGCCGCCATGCACCCGCATCAATTCGCGGGCGATCGCCAGGCCGAGCCCGCTGCCGCCCGGCCGCGCGGAGCCGGCAAACGGCCGGAACAGGTTTTCCCGAGCCCGCGGCGGCAGGCCGGGGCCGTCGTCGATGATGTCGATGAGCGCCATCGCGTCCTCGCGCGACGCGGTGATGCGCACGCGATGCGCTCCGGCCTCGAGCGAATTGCGCACGAGATTGAAAAAGACGCGGTAGATCTGGTCGCGGTCGGCCTCGACCGCGAGGTCGCGCGGCATGTCGAGCTCGATCGAGGTCTCCTCGTCCTCCGCCAGCAGGGCCGGGCCGATCTCCTCGATCAGTGGGCGCAACGCAAAGCGGCTGAGCGATACCGGCGGCGCGCCCTCGCGCGAGAAATCGAGGGTGCGGCCGCACAGCGCGATGGCCCGGTCGATCGCGTCGAGCAGGCGGGGCGCGACGCGGCGCACCTCGGGTGCGGCGCTCGTCGTCAGCCCGTCGGTCACCAGCCGCGCGGTCGCCAGGATGTTGCGCAAATCGTGGTTGATCTTGGTGACCGCGGTGCCCAGCGCGGCGAGCCGGGCGCGCTGGCCGAGCGCCTGGCGCACCGTCTCCTGCATCGCCGCCAGCTCGTTCTCGGCCTGGCCGATCTCGTCGCGCCCGCCGCGCGGCACGATGACCCGCGAGGCATCCTCGGGGTCGAGGCTGAACGAGGCCATGCTGGCGGTGATCCGGCGCATCGGCCGCACCAGCAGCCATTGCAGGCTCAGATAGACCAGCACCGCCGCCATCACCGACAGGATGATCGAGAGCTGAAAGATGCGGCCGCCGAACTGCCACATCGCCTCGCGCAGCGGCTGCTCGTCGAGCAGGATCTCGACCTTGGTGTCGGGCTCGAACGGTGAGGTGCCGATCACCCGCATGACCCGGTTGCCCTTCGAGAACAGCGTCTCGAACGAGCGCTGGATCCAGATCGGCACATTGCCGCCGCCCACCGTGAAGCTGATGTCGGGTTTGGCCAATACCGGCCCGTCGAGCATCTGCACCATGCCGTTCGCCCGGTGCAGCGTGATCGAATGCACGCCGACTTCGGCCAGGAGCTCGTCGGTCAGCGCCTGGTCGAGCTTGCCGGTCGGGCTGGCGATCAGCGCCAGGGTCGCGACATGGGCGGCGGCGAGGTGATCCTCGAAATAGGTCATGCGAAACCGCGCGACCGACGGCACGAAGATCAGCACCTCGCCCAGCATCACAAAGAAGATCGTCAGCACCAGCAGGCGGGCGGACAGGCTGCGCAGGACCATCGGTTCTCACTCCCTCAGCCGAAGCGCGCGAGCAGGCGGACCAGCCGCCGGGTGCGCGGGGAGAACAGGGTTGGCGTGTAGAAGGCGCCGGCGGCGCGTTTGCCGGCTTCGCTGCGCGTCGGGTACGGCATGATGAGGTTGGCGATCGCGCCGATCTTGAGCCGCTGCGCGATGGCCAGCGCCCAGGTCGTGATCTGGTCGCCGGCGCCCGCGCCGAGGATCGCCGCGCCGACGATGCGCCCGTTGGCGCGCGTGACGATTTTGACCATGCCGACGGTGTCGCGCTCGGTGTGGGCGCGGTCATTCTCCGCGAAGCTCCAGCGCAGCACCCGGATCGCATCGCCATAGGCGTCGCGTGCGGTCGCTTCGCTCATGCCGACCGCCGCCAGATCGGGATCGCTGTAGACCACCCGGGGGAGGGCGCGGTAATCGACCGTCGCCGGCAGGCGGAACAGCGCGTTGCGGATCACCACCCCGGCCTGATGCAGCGCCGCATGGGTGAACTGCGGGCCGCCGGCCGCGTCGCCGATCGCATAGACCCGGCGGTTGGTGGTTCGCAGCCGAGCGTCCACGGTGATGCCGTGCCGGGTCGCGGCGATGCCGGCGGCATCGAGGCGGAGAGCGGCGATATTGGGTGTCCGTCCCGCCGCCACCAGCAGATGCGAGCCGGCAACGCGCTCGCCGTCGGCGAGCGTCACCGCGACGCGGTCGCCGTCGCGTTCGACCGCGGCAACCGCCACCGACGGTCGCAGCGCGATGCCTTCCGCCCGCAGCGCCGCGCTCAGCATCGCGGCGAGCTCGGGGTCCTCCTGCCAGAGCAGCGGCCGGGCGTCGATGATCGTCACCGCGGCGCCGAGCCGCCGGCAGGCCTGGCCGAGCTCGACCCCGACCGCGCCGCCGCCGACGACGATCAGATGGCGCAGCGGCGAGCGGTTGGCGAAGATCGTCTCGTTGGTGAAATACGCGACCCGGTCGAGGCCGGGGATCGCCGGGATCGAAGGCGTCGAGCCGGTGGCGACGACAAACCGCCGCGCGCGGATTTCGTGCTCGCCGGCGATCACGGTCGCGGCGTCGCCGAACCTCGCTTCGGCTTTCAGCACTGTGACCCCAAGGCTCTGGAATCGTTCAATCGAGTCATGGGGGGCGAGGCGCGAAATCACCTGCGCGACGCTGTCCGCGACGCCGGCGGCATCGATATGCGGGGCCGCAAAGGCGAGCCCCATTTCGTTGCCCTGCGACGCCCGATGCACCAGGTTCGCCGCAGCGATCAGCGATTTCGACGGCACGCAGCCGGCGTTGAGGCATTCGCCGCCCATCGCGCCGCGCTCGGCGAGGACCACGCTGGCGCCCATCTGCACCGCGCCGGCGGCGACCGCAAGCCCCGCCGCGCCGCCGCCGATGACGCAAAGATCGGGGCTGAGGACGCTCATCGCGCCGCGGGGCGCCGGCCGGTCCACTGCTTGTACACCACCGGGAGCAGCGCGAGCAGCGCCAGCCCGATCAGCGGCAACAGGATGTTGGGGCGAAAGATCGCATAATGGTCGGGGTGGCCGCCGGTCTCGATCAGCGCGCCGACGCTGTTGCCGATCCCGGCATAGACCAGCGTCCCCGGGATCATCCCGATAAAGCTGGCGGCGATGTAGACCGGCAGCGACATGCCCGTCGCGCCGGCGACGAGATTGACCAGGCAGAACGGAAAGATCGGGATCAGCCGCAGGCACAGCAGATAGCTGAACGCGTCTTCGCGGAACCCGGCCTTGAGGCGCTGCACGCGGGGACCGGCGCGTTCGGCGAGCCCCGCGAGCCCGGCGCGGGCGGCGAGGAACACCGCGCCGGCGCCGAGCGTCGCCCCGCACAGCGCGCAGAGCGCGCCGATCCAGGGTCCGAACAGGAACCCGCCCGCCAGCGTCATCAGCATCGCTCCCGGCACCGACAGCGCCGTGAGCCCGGCATAAACCATGGTGTATCCAAACAGCGCCAGAAAGCCGCCGCGGGCCGCCAGGTCGCACAGGAACGCACGGTGCTCCGCGAGCTGCGCGAAGCTCAGATAGCGCCGGCCGCCGCTCAGCATAAACACCGCGGCAGCGAAGAACAGCAGCGCGAGCGGGATCAGTCGGCGCCAGGACGGGGTGCGCACGCTGCGGTCGGCCATGGTCTCATTGTTGGGACGATCGCGCCGGAAATGCCACCGATTGCGCGCGTTCGCGCCTCATTTTCGCGTGACTTCAGCGCGACAGGCCAAAGCGGATGGTCACCGACACCTCGATCTCGGGCATCGTCATGCTGGGCGGGAAGGGCGGCATCGTCGCCCCGCGCATCATCGCCTCGACCGACCGGTCGAGATCGGCATAGCCGGTGCTGCTGACCACCGCGTAATCGAGCACCCGCCCATAGCGGTCGACCCGGAACCGCAACACCGCCCGCCCTTCCTCGCCGCGCTGCCGCGCATCTTCCGGATAGCGCTTGTGGCTTTCGAGCCAGCCGCTCAACAGCGAACGATAGTCGGGGCTGATGGTCGGCGGCGCCGGCGCCGGGTTGGGGATCGAGGCCATCTGCCGCGGCGCGCCGGGTGCCGCCGGCAACGGCAGAGGCAGCTGCGGCATCGGCTCCTCGGCCTGCTGCACCGGTTGCGGCCGCGGGCGCGGCTTCGGCGGCGGCCTCGGCTCCTGTTTCGCCACCGGCTTTGGCGGTGGCGGCGGCGGCACCTCGGCGACCGGTGCCGGCGGTGGCGGCGGCTGCTCGACGATTTGCGGCGGCGGTGGCGGCGGCTCCGGTTCGGGCGGCTGCGGCTGGACGACCGGCTCGGGCGGCGGTGGTGGGGGCGGCGTCACCGGCGCCGGCGGGGCGGGCGGGGGAGGCGGCGGGGCGAAGACGACGGCGATCGCGTTCGCCAGGTCGACTTTCGGCGGCGGTGGTACCACCGCCGGCAGCAGAAGCAGCAGGCCGATCAGCGCCGCGTGGACCGCGACGGACAGAGGGAACGAGAACCTCACCCGCCCATCCTAGAAGTATTGCGTCAATCCCGCGAGCAGCGTGCGCCGCGGCCCGAATTGCGGCGCCCCGACCCCGACCCCGGTGCCGTTGCGGATTTCATAAACCTCGTCGAACAGGTTGAGCACGTCGAGCCGCAATTCCGCGCCTTTCCACCATCCGGTCTCGATCTTCTGCACGATGCTCAGATTGACCTGGTGGTAATCGGGCAGGCTGCTGCCGTTCGGATGGTCGCCGTCGGCGCGCAGCCCGCTGCCGTAGAGCAGATCGGTCGAAATCCGGGTATTCGTCCTTGGTAAGGTATACGCGATCCCGGCCGATGCCGTGTACGTCTGATCGTGGTCGAGATGGATGTAGTGGCCGGCGATATAGGCCAGTTCGTCGGGGTCGAAGTTGAACTGCGCGGAGTTGATGTTTTTGCCCTCCGCCTGGGACGCGGCGAAATTGCCGTAGAACGACCAGTTGTCGACGTCGTAGCTCGCCGACAATTCGATGCCGCGCGCCCAGCCCTTGGCGTAATTGAACGGCGTCAGCACGATCGGCGCGCCGAACTGCCCTTCGTCGAGCAGGTTGGTGGCGATCTTGTAATAGCCGTCGATCCCGGCCTTGAGCCCCGGCAGGATGATCTGCGTCGCGCCGATGTCGAAATAATGGTCGCGCTCGGCCTTGGCGACGTTGTCCTGGGTGACCGCGGGCGCGGCGCTGGTATTGGCGAACGGCGCGATGTCGGTCGGCGCGACCAACTCGAACGGCGGCGGCTGGAAATAGCGCGCATAGCCGAGCTTGACCGTGGTCGAGTCGGTCGGCTCCCACACCACGTTGACGCGCGGGCTGAGCTGGTTCTCGTGGGTGTATTGGTCGACCAGGTCGAAACGGGCGCCGAAATTGAGCGTCACGCGCGGCCAGATCTTCCATTCGTCCTGCAGGTAGACGCCGTAGAGCCAGCCGGTCTTGCCGGCGGAGTCGAAGATCGAGACCGGGATGTCCGAGACCTGCGACCCGTCGTCGTTGAACGCGATGACCTGCGAGGTGCTTTGCGCGATCGAACGCTCGCCCTGGATGAAATAGCCGGCGCGCAAGGTGTGGTCTTCGGAGATGCGCCAGCTCCCGTCGCCTTGGCTGCCGGTGGCGATGCTGCGCCGGTAGGCGGTCTGCGAGATGCCGTTGAACAACAGGTCGCCGAGCAGCGGGTCGGGGCTGAAGTAGATGCTCGAATAGCGGTTGAAGCCCGAGACCTGGAAATCGATGTCGTCGAGCTTCTTTTGCAGCGTCAGGATGCCGTAATGCGTGATCTGGCGCTGGTTTTCGTCGAGCAGCGCGGAGTTGAAGTCGGTCGTCCCGTTGACGGTCAGCCCGAGGCCGGGGCTTTGCCCGGGATTGTTCGGGATCTGATACTGCCCGCGCGACGTGCCGAGGATCGCCGTGACCCGCGTCGTCGGGTCGACGATTCCCGACAGATAGGCGAACCCGCGCTCCTGGTCGGTCGCGTCATGGATCGCGTTGAAGCCGCCGGTCGGGTTCTCGATGCCGATCGCGTTGTGCAGGAAGTCGCCGGTAAAGAAATAGTTCACCTGGCCGACATGCCCGCCCAGCTCGAAGCTAGGCTGCAGCCAGTCGCGCTGCCCGCCATACATCGAGACCGAGCCGCCCGGATCGAGCAGCCCGGTTTTCGTGTGGATGTCGATCACCGCCGCCGTGCGGTAACCGTATTGCGCCGGCAGGGCGCCGGTGATCAGCGCGATCGACTCGGCGAGGCGCGTCGGCAGCGCCTGGCCGAAGACGTTGATGCCCTCGGGCAGCTGCACGCCGTCGATGCGGAATTGCAGCCCGTTATGGTCGCCGCGCACATGGAGCTGCCCAAAGGAATCCTGCACCACGCCGGGGGCCTGGAGCAGCACCTGGTTGAGCGGCTGGTTGTAGCCTTGCGCCTGGGCGGCGATGGTCGGCTTTTGAAACTGGTAGACCGTGGCGCCGAGGCTGGGCTGGATCTGTCCGCGCGCAAGGTCGAGCGCCTTGGCGATGACGTCGATTTCCAACGATGCCCCGGCGACCAGGTTGGGATCGCCGTTCGGGTCGGCCGCGAGCGCAGGGGACGACAGCAGGCACGCGGCCAGCGTCGCGCCCACGCGCAAATGATGTGGGTTTGGCATGGTAAGACCTCATGGCGGCGCTGCGGCAGGTCAGCGAGCGCCGTCGATTGATATCCAGGGGTGGGCGGCCTCGGCGGCGCGATAGGCGTCCCGCGCCGTCTCGTAGGCCGCGCGCTCGGCGTCGCAGTCATGCCGCCGCGTCCGACAGCCGTCATAGGCCGCCTGCGTCATCAGGTACTCATGCCAGACCGAGCGGATTTGCGGCGGCGGCACGCAACAGGCGAGCGTCAGACCGCAAACAACGGTAACGGCGACGCGCCTTGCAACGGCAGCGCCGTGCCGGCCCGTCTTCGGGAGCCTTGCCATGAAGCACCTCGACTTGAAGCGACGCCTGCGCGGGATTTGCCGCGGGCAGGATCAGCGGCTCGTCAGTCAGCCGCCGGCAGCGTCAAGTGAAGGCGGGGCCCTGGCGCGAAAGGCCAGCGCCGGGGAGCGCGGGATGAACGGGGCATCGCCCGCGTCGAGGCCGGCGGCGATGGCGGACGGCGTCGGCGCGGGCGGGAAATCGGGCGTGACCGCGATCTGGTGGTGGAGGACCTGGCAGATCTCGCAGCCGTCTTCGTCGTCGGCGATCTGCGGTGCGGCCGAATGGTTTTCCACGGCCGGCGCCGGCAGCCGGCCGGCGAACGTCAGGTCATGGTGATGCCAGCCGAACAGGATGGCCTGGAACAGCACCGCGACCAGGCCGAGCCTCGCCGCGAAGACGCGCCCGGCCGTCATGTTTCGCGGCAGTCGCGGCAAAGCCCGCGCAGCACGAGATGATGATCGACCACCGCGATGCCGGTCTCGCGCTCCAGCGCGGCGAAATCGCCCGGCGCGATCAGGCACGGCACCGGCACGAGCTCGCCGCATTTGTTGCAGAACAGGTGGTCGTGATGCGGCTCGCTCAGCTCGAACCGGGCGCGGCCGTCATCGAGCACCACCTTGCGCAGCGTGCCCTCGCCGGCGAGCTTTTCGACGGCGCGGAACACCGAGGAAAAGTCTGCCGCGACGCCGAGCCCGGCCTGCAAATCCTCCAGCGTCCAGGCGTGGTGGTGGCGCTGCCGCAGCAGCGCCAGGATCGCGTTCGACACCACCGGTTTGCGGGCCATGCCTCCAGGCTATTCCGCTCACGGCATTTCCGCAAGAAGCTTGCGTTAATTTTCGCTCCAGTGCCGCAGCGCCCCGAAATCGACCGCGCCGAGCTGCCGCTCGACCGTCCCGTCCGGCTTGATGAACAGCGTGTAGGGCAGCTCGCCGTGCCAGGCCGGGTCGATTTCGTATTCGAGCCGCTCGGTAAACCCGTCGGCAAACCGCCAGCTTTCGGCCTTGCCGAGCCCGGACTTGTCGAGCATTGCGGCGAGGTCCTCGGGCGCGACGGTGACCGGGTCGGCATCGACCAGCACCAGCGCGATGTCGCGCCGCTGCAGGGCGAAGTCGTGCCAGGCCGGCAGTTCGGCGAGACAGGGGCCGCAGGTCAGGCCCCAGAAATGGACGATCGTCGCCTGCCCGCGATGCGCTTTCAGCAGCGCATCCCAGTCGCCCCGGCCCAATGGCTGCGGCGTCGCGGCAAGCGCCGTCCCGGAAACAAGCAGCATGAGGAGCGCAAGGGCGCGCTTCATTCCGGGTCCTCCAGCGGCATCAGCCGATAGCCTTCGCGGCGCGTCAGCCATGACAGGTAGACCACGCCGCGTCGGGCGATCAGCAGCGGATGGTCGGACGCGTCGGCGGTGCTGGCGATTGTCGCGGGCGCGGACCAGGTCGCGCCGTCATCGCCGGACGCGATCAGTTTGACGGCGGTGTTTTCGCCGTCGAATTCCTTCCACACCAGCCAGACCTTCTCGCCCTCGGTCCACAGATAGGGCCGCGCCGCGTGGCGCTCGAACGAGCCGACCGCCATCGGCGTGGTGAATGTCGCACCGCCGTCGCGCGAGCGGGCATAGAACAGGCCCTTGCGCGCCTGCCCGTCGGTGAACCAGGCGGCGTGGTAGGTGCCGTCTCGGCCGATCGCGAGCGTCGGCCCCTGGTGCGGACAGACATTGGTCTTCCAATCGTCGACGCTGACCCGGCTGACTGGGCCGGGCGTCTCGGCGTCGGTAAAGGTGACGACGGCATGATCGCGTGTCGTCTTGTCGAAAATATCGCGGAACAGCACGACGGGACGGTGCGGTCCGGCAAACGCCACGGCGAGCCGGCAGCATTCGCAGGTATCATCGACCGCGATCCGCGCCGGGCTGAAGCTGCCGCCGTCCGGCCCGGCCCAGGCATAGGCCAAGGCCGCGCCGGGATAGGTCTGGCCTTGCCGGCGCGCGGCGGCCGCGTCGCGCTTGTCGAGCCACGCGGCGAACAGGCCGCCGCCGGGGTCGAGCGCCAATGTTTCGAAGCGTTGGCTCGTCGTGTCGCCGGTGATCGGCTGGGCGGCGGCAAAGTGCGCACCCTGATCCTCGGAGCGGCTGAAATAGACGCGGCCGTCGTAGTGCTCGTCCTGGAACACGGCGTAGGCGATGTCGATCGCTCCGCCGCTGTCGACGACGATCTTGGGCCGCGCATCGGGGCCGCTGTCGAGCTTGGCGGGTTCGGCGTTGACGGCGACGGCGGCACCAAAGGTTTTCCCCAGGTCGGTCGAGCGGACGACCATCACCTTGCCGCCGGCAGCCCAGGCCAGCCACAGGCTGCCGTCCGGCGCGAAAGCCGGTGTCGCGACCTTCGCGCAGGCGATGTCGTTGCCGGTGCAGGCGGCCGCCGCGGCGTGCATGTGCATCTGCTGCGCCGGCGCCGCAGATGCCCATAGGCTGGCGGCCCCCAGGCTGACGACGGCCGCCAGGGCAGGGAGCAGGTATCGGTTCATGCGGGTGATCCTTTCCTGGCGCCTGGTCAAAACTTCACCTTGATGCCGCCGATCACGGTGCACGGCGCCCCGGCATAGATGGAGCCGCCGCTATTCGCGATCACTGCGGCGTTGTTTTGCAGCCCGGTCGTCGCGTCGAGCGAATCCGACACGTTGTTCGCGGATGCCGCGTAGGTCTTGTCGAACAGGTTCTGCACCGACAGGAACAGCATGATCCCTTGCGTGTAGGCGAGCGCGACGCCGGGGTCGTAATGGATGTTGAGGTTCACGATCGCATAGGCGGGGGCCTTGATCAGGTTGGCGTTGTCGAGGAAGTAGGAGTCCCGCCAGTAGGTTTCGACAAAGCCGCCGAGACCCGCCAGCGGTCCGCTCGGCTGGTCGTAGCCGATGCGGACCAGCAGATTGTTCGGCTCGACGCCGGGGATGCGGTTCCCCGCGCGATTGAAGCTGGCGGTCTTGGTGCCTGCGCTGAGCTGCTCGGTGTATTGCTGATAGAACTGGTCGTCATGCAGATAGGCCAGCGTCGCCCGCCAGCCGGGGGCGGGCCGCCAATCGGCTGCGACCTCCGCCCCGTGATGCTCCGACCGCGGAACGTTGAAGGTGAAGCTTTGCAAGCCGGCGCCGGGCGATTGGCTGACGAGTTCGTCGTGGAACGACTCGTAAAACCCGGTGGCGCTGATCGACAGGTCGGGGCTCGGCGTCCAGTCGGCGCCGAGGTCGCCCCCGACATTGCTCTGCGTCTTCAATTGCGTGTTGTTGCCGGGAACGCCGGCGGGCGTGACGAACAGGTTGCCCGCCTGCGGAGTGCCGTAGCCGGTGCCGATGCGGCCGCGCAGCTGCCATGCCTCGCTCGGCCGATAGCGCAGCGAGGCTTCCGGCGCGGTGTTGAGGAAATTGCGGGCGACCGCGATCGTCGAGACCGTCGGGGCACCGCCTGCGGCCGGGTAGGCGTAGATGAGGTCGGTCGCGTCGAGATCGGTGGTTTCGACGCCAAAGCCGATCTCGCCCACCACCTGCGGCAGCAGCCGCACCTCCTCGCGCACGCGCCCCCCGAGATTGGACTGCGTGCCGTAATTGGCAGCGGTCAGTGCACCGAGCCGCGCACCGCCGCCCGGTGCGACGTTGTAGGTGTCGTTGGCGATATGCACGGTGTTGAACGAGAATTGGGCGAAATGGGTCGCCTCCATGCCGAGCAGCGTGCCGTGCCGGGTCAGGTCGGTCAGCAGGTTAAACGCGGGCTGGTCGCCGACGGCGGAGGTCGTGCCGGTCGGCTGGTTGATGTCCTTGTTGTCGTAGACCAGCTGCACGCGCCAGACCGTATCGGCGTCGAAATCATGCTCCCAGCGGCCGCCGCCGATCGAGCGCAGGTCATGCCGGCCGAGCCCCGCCTGGCTCGGCGTCTGGGCCACGGTCGGCCCCGAGACGCCGTTGACGAACAGGTTGACGCCGGCGCAGCCGGCGGCGGTCGTCGCCGCGTTGATGAACGGGCAGCCCTGCTGGAACGGGTTGCGGTGGAACTGGTTGAGCGAGAGGCGGACGGGTAGCGCCGCGCCGACATAATTTTCGATCAGCTTGACGGTCAGCTTGTCGGCATCGGTGAGCCGATAGCTGGCGAGGATGTCCCCCGTCGTCGTGCTGAACCCCTGATTGGGCTGAAAACCCTCGCCGCGGACATGGCTCACCAGGCCGGTGGCCTCGGTATTGTCGTCCTGGCCGCCAAACACGCCGTACTCGTTGACATAGCCGAAGCTGCCGGCGTCGCTGCCGATCTCGATGCCCTGGATGGCGCCGCCCGGCCGCATGTGGAAGTTGATCGCGCCGCCGGTCGCGTAATTCCCGAACATCGCCGATGACGGCCCGCGATAGACGTCGATATCGCCGTAGGCATGCGGGTCGGTGATGTCGGTGCGCGACAGCCCGTCCGGCTGGGTGACCGGGAAGCCGTCCTCATAGACCTGGATGTTGCGGATCCCGAACCCGTTGCGGGCATTCGAACCGCGGATCGAGATGCCCTGGTCGCGCGGCCCGTTGCCTTGCTTGAGCGAAATCCCCGGCGCATAGCGCAAGGTGTCGCCGATCTGAAACGCGGGCTGGTCGGCGGTCAGGGCCGGATCGATCGTCGTGACCGTCTGGCCCACCGCATGCGCCGACGCGTCGTAGGGCGGTGGCAGAAAGCCCGCCCCCAGGGTCGGCGCGGTAACGCTGACGGTCGGCAAGGTGATCGGTGATGGTGCGGACTGACCGCGGGCGAGGCCGGCGGCGGATGCCGATGCCAGCATCGCCACGCCCAACCCGCATAGATGGCGGTACATGATGACGTTCCAATTCGCATGAGTATCGACAGCGGGGCGCCGCCGCACTGTTTGCGGCCGCGCTCCGCGCGGGACTGGTCTCAACTCAAGCGATTGGCGGCGCGCGCGGTTCGACCGGAGTGCGAGAGGGCCGCGTTTGCAGGACCGTGGGGCGGCCGTCGCTGTGCGCAATTGCACTGTAGGCTACCGGAACCGGCGCCGGCACCGCGTGCGGCGCGACACCAAGCAACGCGTGCCACAAGCAGCACAGCGCGCCGTGATCATGCGGCGGCGTCGGGACGGGGACATCCGGCGCCGGCGGCGCGATGTTGTTGCCGCCGGCCAGGCACAAGGCATGACCGCCGAACGCATCGGCCGGCGAGGCCGGTGTCGCCGACGCCAATATGCCCGAGCTTGCAAGGGCAAGCTGCAGGTAGAGCGCCATCCCGGCAAGCAGCATGCCGACCCGGCGCACCCGTCTGTCGCGTCGCGCGATCATCGCGATCGCGAGATTAGGCCAATGCCTGGCGCGACGCCATCTCCTCACGGCGTTATGATCCTAATCGGGACCCGGCACCGGCACCGTTGCCTTGACCGCGGCCCGGCGCATCAGCCGGCCGCCCTCGATGGTCTGCCACAGCGCGATGACCGGCAGGCCGATCGCGAGGTCGCGTGCCCGTTTCACGAACGACAGCGCCAGCGCCATTTCGGGCGTGAGACCGAACGCGCTGCCCAGCAGCACGTAGGCGCCTTCCTGTACGCCCATCGAGTTGGGCACGATGAAGGCGGTGCTGCGGATCGCGTAGACCAGGCTTTCGATCACCATGACGCTGCCGAACGGGATCGGTTGGCCGGCAAACCACAGCGCCACCGAGATTTCGCTCGCGCTCGCCACCCAGGTGGCGAAATGCAGCGCGGCGCTCAGCCCGACGCGGCCGGGGCGCTGATAGATCGCCTCCAGCGCGCGATGCAGCGCGGCCGCGCCGGTGGCGGTCTTTTCCGCCCAGCCCTGGCCGAGAAACCCCGTGATGCGGTCGGCGTAGCGCATGCCGCGGCGCTGCGCGACGATAAAAGCGAGCGCCAGAAAGCTCGCCACGACGAGCCCCGCGACGATGAGCTGGGGGGCGATCGCCTCGGCATGCACATGCAGCAGCCAAGCGAGGCCGAGCGCGACATAGGCGAGCTGGCCGACGAACTCCAGCGTGACGTCGACGATGGTGCTGGCGGCGCCCTGCGTCGCCGGCACGCCGGCCAGCGCGACCGCGCGGGTTCCCAGCACGTAGCCGCCGACCTGCGACAGCGGCAGGACCTCGGAGCCGGCGTCGCGGACAAAACGCCCCCAGACGGCGACCCAGGGTTTTGTGCGCGGCAGCAGCACGGCCCAGGCCAGCCCCATCACCGCGATCAGCGCGGTGTGCAGCAGCGTGACGCCGGCAAACCCGGCAAAGCCGACCGCGAGCAGCGCCGCCCCCACCGCGGCCGCGCCGAAATGCAGCACCAGCCCCGCCATCGCCGCGATGCCCGCGGCGATCAGCAAAACCGACAGGGCTTTTTTCATCAGCGCGCGGCGCTCGCGGGTCGGTTCGGCATCAGTCGCAGGCCCGACAGCGCCATGCGCGCCAAGGACGGCAGGAAGCGCGGCCGCAGCAGGTCGGCCTCGAACTCGGCCATGCGCCGGGCGTTCTCGGCGTAGCATTCCTCGACAAAGCGGCGGAAGGTGAAGCCGTCGAGAAACACGCCCGCCTGCGTCGCCGAGAAGTCCTTGCCGTCATTGGCTTTCTGGCCTTGCCGGATGGTGTCGACCAGGCGGCGGATCGCGCGCCCGTAATAGCGCGCCGATACCAGCCCCCGCCACAGCCGGGCGCCGCGCCCGCGCATCGTTTCCTGCCACGCCATCCAGTTGACGAAAAACACGATGTGCCGGGTCTCCTCGAGCATCAGCGTGTCGAAGATCCGGAACAGCTCATCGGGCAGGAACGCGGATTGCCGGGCGATCTTGAACACCCCGAAGCCGAGAAACGAATCGATGCACTCGCCATAGCCGAAATCGGCGAAGGCGGTGTGCAGGTCCGGGCCGATCGCCTCCAGCGGCCGCTCCTCGGCCGGCAGGCCGTAGCGCCGGATCATCACGCCGAGCAGCTGCGCGTGCCGCTCCTCCTCGACCCCCTGGAGGTCCACCGCCTCGCGCACCAGCGGGTCGGTGATGGTTTCGGCAAAGGCGCGGACGATCGCGCCGGCGCGCCGCTCGGTATGCAGCACCTCCTGCCAGAACGGCACCGCGCGCATGCGCCCGAGCGCCGCCGCGTCGAGCTCCGGCCAGGGCAGCGTCTCGGGATCGAAGCGCTGGTGGCTGTCGATGAACTGCCGGCAGAAGCGCGCCTTATGCGCCTCGGATCCGATGCGCATCAGGCGGCCGCCGGCCGGGGCGTCGGCATAAAGCGGCGCGCGAAACGCACCAGGCGCGGGACCGCCAGCGGGCGCAGCAGCCGCCGGTCATAGCCGGCCATGCGGCGGTCGTTCTCGGCCAGGCAGATGTCGATCAGCAGCGGCAGCGGCAGGTCGACATCCGCGACCGCCTTGCTGCCGGTGACGGTGAAGTTGTTGTCCTGCGGCTTTTCGTCCTTGCCCGCGCCGATGCCGCGGGCCATGCCGATCCGCTCCCGCACCAGGCGGATCCACACCGCGACCCACTGAACCCAGAACCACGGCTTCCGCCACCACGGCAGGTTGCGGTAGTGCCAGGACACCCAGTTCACGAAAAACATGATGTGCCGCGCCTCTTCCTGGATCACCGGCTCGAAGGTCTCGACCAACTCGGCCGGGAAGAAGGCGGATTGCTTGGCGACCGCGAACAGCCCGAACGCGAAGAAGCTGTCGATGCATTCGCTGAACCCCAATGTCAACCATGCCCATTCGGGGCGGCGCGGCCGGCGGTACTCCGGCTCGGGGTCGAGCGCGATGCCGTACGCGGCGACGAGCTTCGACAGCACCTCCTTGTGCCGCCCCTCCTCGAACCCGTCGAGCGTGATCGCCTGGCGCAGCAGCGGGTCAGTCATCATTTCGGCATAGGTCTGCGCGCGGATCTTGGCCTTGCCCTCGGTCTGCACCGCGATGTTCCAGATCGGCAGCGCGGTCAGCCGGTCGCGCGCCGCGTCGTCGAGCTTGGGCCAGGCGATGACCGCCGGCTTGTAGGGGTTGTGCGTCTCGAGCAGCATCCGGCAGAAGGCCGCCTTGTGCGCGTCGCTCCCCGGCACGATGCGCCCGTTCACTGGCGCCGACCAGTGGCGGAACGCGATCTCGGCCGCGTCGATGGTTGCTTGATCGGTCAAGGTCTACCTTCCCTCGGCGATGATGCCGCGGCCCCCTGGCGATGATGCCGCGACGCGGCCGCGTGCCGTTGACTTGATACAACCGCTCCCGTATACAGCGCCCTCCGCCGAAACAAGGCATTTGCCGTCGGAGTTGGCGCCGTGAAGCGCACTTACCAGCCCAGCAGGTTAATTCGCAAGCGTCGGCATGGCTTCCGTGCGCGGATGGCGACGACGGGCGGTCGCCGGGCCCTGGCCGCGCGCCGCGCCAAGGGCCGCAAGCGCCTATCCGCCTGAGCCGCCCCGTCCTGCCGGGTCGTTCAGCCACAGGCCGGGCGCGTTGCGGCGGCGCTGAGCGCCCGATCCGAGGATCGATATGACCGCTCGCCTGACCCGGCTCAAGACGCGCGGCGATTTCCTGCGTGTCGCCGCGAGCCGCGTGCGGGCGGCGCGCCCCGGCCTCGTGCTGCAGGCGGCGCCGCAGCCCGCCGCGACCCCCGCGCCGTTGCGGGTCGGCTATACCGCGAGCCGGCGGGTCGGCGGCGCGGTGCAGCGCAACCGCGCCAAGCGCCGGCTGCGCGCCGCGGCGGCGGCGCTTTTGCCGCGTTGCGGCAAACCGGGGATGGACTACGTGCTGATCGCACGCGACGGGACCGGGAGGCGGCCATACGCCGCGCTGCTGGCCGATCTGGAAGGGGCGCTGCGGCAGGTCGCGCGGCCCCGTCCGGCGCGGGCCGAGGAGAGATGAAATGGCCGTTGCCGGCCATGTCGCGACAGGTGTCGGGTTGCTGCTGCGGGCGGGGATTCGCGCCTACCAGCTGCTGCTCGCGCCGGTGCTGCCGCCGTCCTGCCGTTATTGGCCGAGCTGCTCGCATTACGCCGCGGAGGCGATCGCCCGGCACGGCCCGGTGCATGGCGGCCGGCTCGCGCTATGCCGGTTATGCCGCTGCCATCCGTGGGGCGGCAGCGGGTATGATCCGGTCCCCGACAGCGAAGCCGCCGCGACGCGATAAAGACACCCCCGCATGATGGACCAAAAGAACCTCCTCGTCGCGATCGTGCTCTCGGTTGGAATCCTGTTCGCGTTCCAGTTCGTCTTCGAACGCTATCTGCCGCATCCGGCGCCGCCGACGCAGAGCACGGCGCAGACCCCGGCCAAACCCGCGGCGGGCGCGACCGCGCCGGGCCCGGCGGCGGAA